>NZ_CP113061.1:0-600000 GCF_026625745.1 Asticcacaulis sp. SL142
TTCATGGATTTTATCTGTCGTGTTTAATTTTAAACTATTGATTTATTTAATATATTTTTGAGTTGTCATAAATACTTCAAGGTAATATTGTAATTGAGCGGAGTTTGGGGTTGTCCTGTTGGGGTTTCATTTAGGACGCTCATCTTTTTTATTTAATTCTACTCCGAGGGTTCTTGAATGCTTTCGAATAAGTGGCTTTTTGCCAGTGCGATAGCGCTTGGCTGTGGCTTGGCTGTGTCTGTACAGGCGCAGGAGGCGGTTTCAGAGCCGGTGGGTGAAGCTGAGGCCTCTGCAGAAGATGATGATCGTCGTCTTGACGTTATGAACTACCGGATTGAAGGCAATACGGTTCTGACGCGGATGGATATTGAGGGTGCGGTTTTGCCGTATCTGGGCCCGCAGCGGAAGGTATCTGATGTTGAGGCCGCGCGTCTGGCGCTGATGAAGGCCTATCACGCCAAGGGCTTTGAGACGGTTGATGTGCGCATCCCTGAGCAGGACGTGCGGGGCGGGATTATCCGGTTTGAGGTGGTTGAACTGAAGGTCGGGCGTCTGCGGGTTAATGACAGCCGTTACTTCTCGCCGGAAGATATCAAGGCGCAACTGCCGTCATTGGCTGAGGGCGGCGTGCCGAACTACAAGAATGTGGCCAGCGAGATCGCCGGGGCCAACAAGTCGGCGGATCGTATGGTTACGCCGACACTGCGGGCGGGTGATACGCCCGGCACGGTCGATGTCGATATCAATGTCGAAGATAAGCTGCCGCTGCATGGCTCAATTGAGATCAACGACCGGGCGTCAAGCCGCACCAAGCGGGCGCGCCTTTCGGCCGGCATCAGTTATGGCAACCTGTTCCAGATGGGCCATAGCCTGAACCTGCAGGCCCAGGTGACACCGGAGAAGCCGGAAGAATCGTGGGTGGTATCGGCCTCCTATGTGGCGCCTATCCGCGACACCCCGTGGACGATTGTCGGCTACGGCGTTCACTCAGACAGCGACGTGGCCGCTCTGGGCGGGATCAATGTTCTGGGGTCGGGCGATATTTTTGGTCTGCGGGGTATCTACACCAAGATCACCGGCGAGGCCGAGACGGCGCGGGTGCATCAGATTACGATGGGTATCGACTACAAGAGCTTCAAGGAAGATCTGGTTCTTGGAGACAGCACAGGCAAAACGCCGATCGACTATATTCCGCTGACTGTACAGTACACGCAGTCGCAGCGGACTGAGGATTTTGATTTTGACTTCAGCGTCGGGGTCAATCTGGGTCTGCGCGGACTTGACGCTACTAACAATGAGTTTGCGCTTAAGCGTTATGGTGCCAAGGCCAACTGGGTCGTTTTGCGCTCTGACGTGGGCTACCGGCACAAGTTTGACAATGACTGGCGCGCGGGTGCCAAGGTGGCGATGCAGTTTGCGGGTCGTCCGGTGATCTCGAACGAGCAGTTCTCGGCGGGCGGTCTTGATAGTGTCCGTGCCTTTTATGAAAGCCAGGACTTAGGCGACGACGGCATCTCGGTGCAGTTTCAGGTCGATACACCATCCTTCCATAAAAAAGCGGGGACATGGCTGAACGAGGCGCGGGCGTTTGCGTTTGCCGACGATGCGGCGCTGCGCATTTATAAGCCGCTGGCCGGTCAGGCTGAGACCACGGATCTGTCGAGCATTGGGGCGGGTATTACCGTGCGGGCGCTGGAGCGGCTTAACGCCTCGGTGCTTTTGGCGCACCCCTGACCAACCGTAAATCCGTAATCGAAGACATCGAAAACAACCTGCGTGTGCAGGCGCGCATCTGGAGCGAATTCTAATTCTAATTTTCTGAGCAACGCGAATTCTAATTTTTAGTGAGTGATGAGGACGGCTGATATGGCTTTCAAGAAGTTTTTAGTGGCGGCGGTGGCGGCGGCGGTATTGCCGACCTCGGCGATGGCGTGGTGGGATGAGGGCTATGCTGAGCGTCGTTCGGTCACGCTGAACGCCGGTGCGATCAAGGGGCTGACCTCTGAGGTTAAGCGCGCGCCGGTACTGGTGCGGTTGCACAGCGGGGTGCTTGATTTTACGCAAACCAAGCCCGATGGCAGCGATTTGCGCTTTGTGGCGGGCGACGATAAGGCGCCGCTGAACTACCACATCGAACGCTTTGATCCTCTGGCAGAGCTGGCGCTGATCTGGGTGGACGTGCCCACAGTGGCGCCCGGTGCCAACCAGACGATCTGGCTTTACTACGGTAACGAAACGGCCAAGCCGGTGTCGGATGCGGGCAAGACCTATGACGGTGAATATAGCCTGGTTCTGAACCTGAACGAGAATGCGGCGGTGCCGGTTGATCAGACGGCCAATGCCAATCGCCTGAGTGCGGCCAATACCAAGCCAACGCTGGAAGGCCTGATTGCCGGGGGGTTGAGCCTTAACGCCCAAAGCCAGGTGCGAGTGGCCCCCAGTGCGTCGCTCAATGTGCCCGCGGGCGGCAAGATGACGGTCTCGGCCTGGGTTAAACCGGCGGCCGGTGTGGCCGTGGCCGGAGATACCGTGCTCTACACCAAGCTGAGCGCGGGTGGGGAAGGGGCACCATCGCGCCTGACCGTCGGGCTTCGCGACGGTGCGCCTTTCGTGCGTCTGGGCGCCAATGAGGCGGTCGCGGCAACCCCTTTGCCGGAAGGCACCTGGGCCCATGTGGCGGCCACGGCCGATGGCGAGACGGTGACACTTTACGTCAATGGCGCACCCGCCGGATCGTTTGCCGCGGCCTTACCTGAACTGGGCGGCGAAGAGGTTATTGGTACAGTCTCAGGTGTCACGGGCTTTAGCGGCGATATCGACGAAGTTAATCGTGCCAATGCCGCCCGCTCGGCGGCCTATATCGCCCTTCAGGCCCAGTCTCAGGGACGCTCGTCCGGGTTTGCCACTGTGGCGACCGAGGCTGAGGATGCCGGTGCGGCTAATCACGACTACATGCGCATCCTGATCAGCGCCCTGACCCCGGATGCCTGGGTGGTGATCATTCTGCTGACGATCATGTCGGTGCTCTCCTGGATCATCATGGTCATGAAGGGGCAATTGTTTGGCCGCACCAACCGGGCCAACCGCAAGTTCCTTGAGATCTATCAGACGGCGACGCGCGGCCAGGGGGCTCATACGGGCCTGACCAATAAGGATCTGTCGTCGCAGCACCCTAACGCCTCTGTGGCGCGTCTGTTCTCGATCGGTCAGGACGAACTGCGCCAGCGGATGGCAGAGGCCAAAGATCTGGGCTCAAAATATGCCATTGCCCCGCAATCGGTGGCGGCGATCCGCTCCGCCCTTGATGCCGGCCATGTGCGCGAAGAACAGCGCCTGGCCAAGTGGATGGTGCTGTTGACCATTGCGATCTCCGGCGGTCCGTTCCTGGGCCTTTTGGGGACGGTCTTGGGGGTTATGATCACCTTTGCGGGTGTGGCGGCGGCCGGTGAAGTCAATATCACCGCCATCGCCCCGGGTATTGCGGCCGCTTTGCTTGCGACCGTGGCCGGTCTTGCGGTCGCGATCCCGGCCCTGTTTGGCTACAACTATCTGACCAGTCAGCTTGATAATATCTCCGCCGACAATCAGGTGTTTGTCGACGAACTGGAAAAGCGCATCGCCGAAACCTACCGCAACAGTGACCGGTAAGGGGCGCGTTTATGAAACTTCAATCCAAGCGTAAACCCTACGACGACATCAACATTACGCCGATGGTCGATCTGACCTTCGTGCTGCTGGTGATCTTCATCCTGATGACGACGGCCGCCATCCAGGGCGTCAAGGTCAACCTGCCCAAGGCGTCAAGCTCGTTTAGTCTGGCCCAGCCGACGACCAAGGCGATCACGGTCGATAGTGCCGGCCAGATCTATCTCGACACCTTTCCGGTGACGCTGGATGAGCTGGAATCCGAGTTGCGACCCTGAAGTCCACCACGCCGGAGTTTCCCGTGGTCATCAAGGGGGACCGTGTCTCTCAATATGGCCGCATCATGGAAGTTCTGGATGTGTGCGGTCGTGTCGGTATCACCCAGATCGGTCTGGTCAGCGAACGCGTACGGAGTTCGTAGGTCATGATTGAACCTCCCAAGTTCAGGCTGCGGGACAACGTGCCGGTGATCCTGCTGGGCGTGATTGTTCTGGCCGCCCTGGTTCTGGCCGTCATGTACTTATGGCCCAAGGGCGACGCGGTGCGCACGGAGCGGGTGATCCAGGAAATTGCCCTGGCCACCCCGCCACCGCCGCCGGAGCCGCCCAAGCCGGAAGAAAAGGTGATTGAGGAACCCGAAGAAGTTGCGCCGGTTGAGCAGCCTTCGCCGCAACCGCCGTCGCCCACGCCGTCTGAGCAGCCTTCAGACGCACCACCGTCACCCTCCACAGAAGCCGCCGGTCTCGACCGGCTGGCGGATGCGGGATCTGACAGCTTTCGCCTGAGCTCCGGCAAGGGCGGGGGCCTGTTTGGTCGCGGCGGCGGCGGGGGCGGCGGTGACTGGGATGCGGCGGTGGCCCTCCACATCACCCGCGCCCTGCAACGCGATCCGCGCACCCGAAGCGCCAAAGGCAGTGTCAGGGTGGCGGTCAATATCGATGCGAAAGGCCAGTTCACCTCAGCGCGTTTGTTATCCAGTACAGGCGATCCGGAGCTTGATGCGCACATCCGCGCGGTCCTGTCCGAGATCGCTCCCATGAGCCGTGGGCGTCCGCCCGGCATTAGCGGTTCGACCAATCTCACTATCAATCTGAAACGATCCGCCGGTTAAGCCGCGCGACTTAAAGGAAACCTGACCATGTCTCTTCGTACCTCCCTTTTTGCCGGCAGCGCCTTGCTCCTGTCGCTGGCGGTCACCACACCGGCCCTGGCTCAGTCCAGCGATGTCGGCATTGAAATCCTGCAGTTGCTGGTCGATGAGGGGGTTATTCCTCATGCCAAGGCTCAGGAGATCCTGACCAAGGCCCGCCAGGCTGATGCCGCCAAGCGCGAAACTGAGGCCGCCAAGACCGCCTCCACGACCATTGACGTCGCCTATGTGCCGGAAACCGTGCGCGCGCAGATCAAGGCTGAGGTCAAGCAGGAAGTGGTCGCTCAGGCCAAGTCCGAAGGTTGGGTGGCACCCAACACTCTGCCGGATTGGGTGGACCGCATCAAGATCAGCGGCGACTTCCGCGCCCGCTTCCAGAATGAAGACTTCCCGACCTCGGTCATCACCAACGGGATCGTGGTCGAAGGCAACCCGCCGGTATTCCCGAATGCCGCCGCTATCAACCGCGCCGGTGGCGTTAATATCGCTGACGGCTTTCCTTTGTTGAACTCAACCATCGACCGTCGCCGTTCCAACTACCGCGCCCGTCTCAAGTTCGAGGCGGACATTAATGACAAGGTGTCGGTGGGCTTACGTCTGGCGTCGGGCAATGACAACAATCCGGTAACGACCAACACCAGCTTTGGCGACTACTTCTCCAAGGATGAAATCTGGATCGATCAGGCCTATGTCAATGTCAAGCCGATCAAGGGCCTGACCCTGACGGCGGGCCGGATGCCCAATCCGTTCTACGCGACCGATCTGGTCTGGGATGCGGACATCAATCTTGAAGGTCTGGCTGTGTCTGGTGACTATGGCTTTAATGACAGCCTGAAGATCTTTGGCACGGCGGCGGTTCTGCCGTTGCAGGAGCGCGAAATCTACGACGACAGCTACCTCTATGCCGCGCAGGCCGGTGTCGGCGGCCAGTTTGCCAGCCAGTTCGGCTACAAGGCCGCCGTCAGCTATTACGACTTCAGCAATGTTCAGAGCACGGTCAATGCGCCGAACTCGCGCCTGACCGACTGGTCAGCGCCGAAGTACCTGTCCAAGGGCAACTCACTGGTCAATCTGCGCACCGATGGCACGACCTTCCTCGCGGGTCTGGCCTCCAAATATGAACTGATGGCGTTTACCGGTCAGCTTACTTACGGCACAGGGCCGCGTCAGTACCGCCTCTCCGGCGAAGTGGTCAAAAACCAGGGTCACGACACGGCGGAACTGCTGGCCCTGGGCCTGCAGGACTCCGGCGATACCGGTTATCAGATCCGCTTTGATGCCGGTTATCCGGTTGTCTCTGAGCGTAACCAGTGGCGGGTAGCGGCAGCCTTCAAGCATGTCGAAGCCGATGCGGTTCTGGACGTGTTTACCGACTCCGACTTCGGCCTCGGCGGCACCGACAGCGAAGGCTACATCCTTGAGGGGGAATACGGCGTCTATAAAAACTCAAGCGTGAGCGCGACCTGGCTGTCGTCGGACTCGATCGACGGCCTGCCGTTCTCGGTCGATGTCCTGCAACTCAACTTCAACACCCGCTTTTAAGGAGGGATGATCATGACCTTTCTCTCCAAACTTCTCATGGTATCGTCGGCCCTTGTGGTGATCTCAGGCGCGCCCGCCTACGCTCAGACATCGCCGGCCCCCAAAACCGTGGCCCAGCTTGAGGCCGATCTGCGCCAGCAGACCACGGTGGCCAGTAACGCCCGTCAGGAAGTCGAGCGCCTGCGGGCGGAACTGGCTCTCAAGGACGAACTGATCGCCCTTGGGGTTCAGCGTAATGCTGAACTCTATGCGATTGCCTCCGAGATCGCCGACAAGGGTCTGAGCAAGCACTCGTTAGAGCCCTTCGTGCAGGCCCAACGCGTCAAGATGGAAAACCTCAAGCAGTCCTATGAGGATCGTCTGCGGGCCGCGCGTGTCTACGACACCACCCTGCCACCCAGCGTTCAGGCCCGCATGGAACAGGATCTGGCCAAACCCAAAACTGATGGCGCGGGTTCTGAGTAACCGCGCCGCTACCCCTGATATGTTCGCCATATAATTTTTGATTACAGGAAGTCTTCCATGTCCCGCATCGCCGCCTCCGCCCGTACCGGTCTGACCGGTTCACGCCGGCTTAAAGCCAGCGCCAGCCTGATGGTTCTGGCTCTGGCTGCCAGCGTCTCGTCCGCCAGTGTCTCGCCCGCCCTTGCCGCGGAACCCTTTGCCAACATGGTGGGCATCCAGGCCGGACGGATCATCGGCACCGGGCCTAATGCGCAGGTCGCTCAGTGGACCGGCGCCAACGCCCCGGTCATCGGCACGGACGTGGATGGCCGCGCGCTCATGACCATCCAGCAGACCCAGGCCAAGGCCCTGCTCGACTGGGAAGACTTCCGCCTGCAAACCAATGAAGTGCTGGAGTTCCAGCAGCAGTCGGCCGACTGGATCGCCGTCAACCGCGTCCACGGCAATCAGGCGGCCGAAATCAATGGCGAAATCAGGGCCATCGGTAAGGTCTTTGTCCTCAACGACAACGGCGTCCTCATCGGCAAAGACGCCAAGATCAACACCCGCACCCTCGTCACCGGTCAGGGCGTCTCTGACGTCCTGATCGACGGCAAAACCACAACCCTCGTCCAGTCCAGGGAAAAAGCCATCCTCGACTGGTCCGACATGTCCTTGCAGGCCGGTGAAGTCCTCAAGTTCCAGCAGCAAAAATCAGACTGGGTCGCCCTCAACAGGTCTTATAATGCCGACAAAACCGTTCTGGCCGGGGATGTCAAAGCCGATGGCCACATCTATCTGGTCGCGCCCCGCGGTCTTGTGGTTGACGGCAAGATCAATGCTCAGCAAGTCGTTCTCTCGTCGCTGTTTATGCGTAACGATCAGTTCCTTGGTGACCCTGATCAGGCGTCGGCCACCGGCGGGTTGATTTCCTATACCCGGCGTCAGGAGCAGGGCTCAAACATGAACCCGACCTTCAGTAATACTGATTTGGCCGGTTTTGACCTCAATCCAAACGGCGAGGGCTATAATCCGCTGGGTTGGAAAGACACGATTATAAGCTTCAACGGGACTCAGTATGGTGCCGGTCCCTACTACAACGTAACCAAGCCCGGACCAGAAATTGTCGATGCCAATGATCCGCTGAAGTACAATGTCACCATCGGCAAGACCGGCTCGGTCACCACGGGCAAGTTCGGTAAGGTGATGCTGTTCGGCCCGAAGGTCACCAATCTCGGCCAGATCAACATACAGGATGAGGGCCAGGTCATTATGGCCGCCGGTGAAAACGTCTGGTTGCAACCCGCGGGTTCCGGGATGTTGGCCGCCGGAAATGGCCGGCTGGATGCCTATGTCGGGGCTTTTTATCCGCTGGGCGTATCCTTGGGGAATATTCCCTATTATCGTGGCCCGCAGCGGGCCAATACAGAAGAGTGGCGCGCCTTTTATTCGCTGCTTCTGGGCCGGAATATCGCGCTGAATCAAAACCTGAGCACGGCCGACTTTAACAAGCTTTACGCCGCCGGTTATGTTTTCGTAAATGGCCAATATGTCTATCAGCCTAGCCTGATTGAGACCTATGTCCGCAACAATCAGGCGCAGCGTGCGCAAACCTATACCGCGCGCAACGAAGGCATAATTACTTCAAAACGTGGCGGCAGCGTGGTGATGCGCGGCCTGAATCTGGAGCAGATGGGGGCCATCGACATGACCTCCACCGCTCTGTTCCGCAGTGACATCAGTCTGTTCGCGTCGGTCTGGGACTGGCGCGGCGGGCCGGGGACCGAATCCGATGGCCGCGCCGATGCTGTGCCGGGGCACGGTACGGTCGTGTTCGGTGAGGGCAGCCTGACCCAGATCACGCCTGACCTCGACTCTACAGACAAGATCCCGGTTTCTTCCGGGGCTCAAAGCGTTGGCCAGGTCAAGATCAACGCCCGCAGCGTCCACATGCAGGAAGATTCGATCATTCACATGCCAAGCGGCAATATGAATGTCCTGCTCGATGCCGGGGCTCATATCTTTGACAACAATCTCGGCGCGGGTGCCAATCAGGGCAACGAAGACGGCACGCGCTTTTTGATGGAGCGCGGGGCGACCATCGATCTGTCTGGTTGGGAAACCACGCTTGAGATGGGTTACCATCAGGTAACGGGTAAGCTCTATGCCGCGCAACTGGCTGACTCGCCGCTGCAACGTGACGGCGCGCTGTATCGTCAGGAAATCTCCGTCGATCGCCGCTATGGGACCAATCTGGCCAACTGGCAGGGTCTTGATAATTTGTCACAAGGCACGCTGGGTCAGTTCCTGACCAATGGCGGTACGCTCAACATGGATATCGGCGATGACTTCATCATGAAGTCAGGCTCGGTGATCGACGTGTCGGGCGGGGTGACGACCTATAAGGACGGCTATGTCTACACGACCTTGCTGCGTCGTCTGGATGGCTCGATCATCGATATCCGCGAAGCTGACCCGGATGAGCTCTATATGGGGCTGGCCAATCAATGGACGGTTTATGACACCAAGTGGGGCAAGCAAACCACCTACAATATTCCGTTGATGACGGCGACCCAAGGCAAGTTCGAGACCAGCTATCAGCACGGTGGCACAGGCGGTAAGGTTGACATTATGGCTCCTGACAGCGTGCTGCAGGGTACGCTGAAAGGCGAAACCGTTACGGGCCGGTATCAGCGTCAGGCGGGCACCATACCGACTGGCGGGGCGTTTATCCTTAATAATGCCGGGGAATCCGAGGGCGAGTATGTCAGCAACAATATCCTGATCACCGCACGCGAAACGGCCCTTAATGCCAATTTTGGCTTTAAAGACAAGCTGAGCGACACCTACGGCGAACTGTTCGGGGTGGAGTTTGACGCGGCCACGGATCCGATCAGCAGCGATAAGATACGTAGCGACAACACCACTCTGGTGTCGGCAGACTTTTTCAACCGTTCCACTATGGGCAGCTATGCCCTTAATCAGGTCGGGGTCTCAGGGGATCATGTTGCGGTTCAGGTTGAAGAGGGTGTGAACCTGAACCTGAAAAACGGGGCCTCGTTTAGCCTGGCGGCAGACCAGCGCATAGAGTTTTTAGGCTCCATCCGCACCGAAGGCGGTGACGTTTCCTTAAGCGGTATGTCGCTGACATTGGGCGGCAGCACCAAGATCGACACACGCGGATCATGGTACAGTGATTACGAAATCGATCAGTACATAGCCCTCGATACCCTGCCACGTATTCATGGCGGGGATATCACGCTATCGGCCAACGGCGATCTTTTGAATAATGCCGACAATGTCGGACTGGTGCTGCCGGACACGGTTGTGCTGGACTTGAGCGGCGGCGCCTGGGTGGAGCGCAGCGGCAAACTCAATGGCGGCAAGGGGGGTAATCTCACTATCAATGCTCTGTTGGCTGAGAAGGATGAACTGGATCTTAGCGGCTTGCCAAGTGCACGGGCTTACGGTCTGGGTGGGAACGGCGCGTTCAGCCTGACCTTTGGTGACGCCATCATTATTGGCGCAGCGCTGCCAGTTGCTGATGAGGAGGCCACCGGGCGGCCACCACTTTTGTTTACACCGGATTTCTTTGAAAACAGCGGGTTCTCGGCGATCAACCTGATCGGCAAGTCGGTTGAAGTGCTGGACGGTGTGCAGGTTCACGCCACCAGTGCGTCGCTTCAACTGAAAGAACCGGCACCGCTTAGCGGCAAGCCACCCGCGTTCTGGGCCCCGTCGGGCACTGATATCTATGACGTGGCCGAAGCCCGTTATCTGGCGCCTGAATTGCGCAGCCCGTCTCTGCGTAGCGGCATGGCGATCAATCTTAGTGCGCAGGGCGTGACTGCAGGTGCAGAACTGGGCGACGTCCGTATCGGTGAAGGCAGCCTGTTGGCCACTGAAGTGGGCGGCAAGATTTCCCTGCGCGGCAATACAACGGTCGCCGGGACTATTCTGGCCCCGGCAGGCGCGATTAGCCTGTCATCAAATGCAACCACAGGAAATTTTGTTCATGTGACGCCGACGGGTAGCCTTTTGGTGCCGGGCGTGGCGATGATCACCTCGCGCAATGTGGTCGCGGGACGTGAACTGATTAATGGTGAGATCTATGATGGCGGCAAAATCACGCTGACCGCCAATGAAATCAAGCTCGACCAGGGCTCAAAGCTTGATGTGTCGGGCACGGCGGCCACCTTCGATCTGCAGGACAGCAATCGCAGAGGTCTGTATACCCCGGTAACGCTGGCCTCCAATGGTGGCGCTATCGAAATCAATGGTCAGCGCCTGGCGATCAATGACACGACCTATAAGGCTAATGCGGGCGGTGCCGGTGCCCGCGGCGGCAGCCTGACGCTGAACTGGACGGTGCAACTTGGCGGCGGAGGTAACACGGGCGGCACCACACCGACATCGGTGCTTGAGCAACTGGAGCAGTATGTTGAGTGGGGCTATGTCACCGACAAAGACTTTAACCCAATCACCAGTCTTTATGGCATCGATCTGAGCACCATAGGCTGGGAATATTTTGTCGGGCCGCTCGATTTCCCGCCGGGCTATGTGCTGAATAGCCGGGCAGAGGCCGTGGCGCTGTTTGACGCCTATGGTGCGGCGGCGGCCGGGCCCGCGCCGATGCTTATCATTGGCGAGACATTCTCCGGTGGCGGCGGCGGTGCGCCGGACATGCCGAGTGCCTTGCTAGAACTGTTCACAATGGTCGGTTATCAACCACCGACGCCGTCAACCGAAGCGCCTATCATCACCACCCTGTCACCGGATAAGATTGCGGCGGGCGGCTTCTCGGCCCTGACCATTAACGCCTCTCCGGGTGTTGTGTTTAATGGCGATGTCAATCTGGGCGGTAAAAAAGCTGACGGCTCCTATATCTTTGATACGCTGAATATCAACGCCAGCCAGATTGTCGGTAATACTGGCTCAACTGTGCGGCTTGAAGCGGGCGTCGTGGGCCTGGGTCAAAACGAAAACATCCTGCCCATGGCGAGCTATGGATCGCTGCTGGGCATAGACCCGGCCGGTCAGGGCACGACGATCACCGTCTCAGCAGGCACTCTGCTTCAGGTCGGCAATGCCAGCTTCCATGGCTTTGAAGATACCCGTCTGAACTCCGGTGGCGATATCCGCTTTGCGGGTCTCAGACTGGCGACAAATCAGGCGCCGGCAGGGTCGCTCTATTCAGCCGGTAAACTGACGCTCAAAGCCGATCAGGTCTATGCCGGTACGGGGCGTATTTTTTCGGTGACCTCGGATACCGCCATTGAAATTCTGGCTCAGGATGATGGCGGGCCGATCAATGACAGCCCTTACGAAGCGGCGGCCAAACTGACGTTGAAGGCCCCCACCATCATTCAGGGCGGCACATTGCGCTCGCCTTTGGGCACCCTGACCCTGGAAGCCTATGATAACGGCACGCAAGGATCAGGTGATCTGATCTTTAAGGCTGGCAGCCTGACCTCGGTGTCGGGTGACGGCAAGTCGATCCCTTATGGTTATACCGCTAACGGCGATAGCTGGACCGATCCGTTTACCGGTCTTGAACTGACCAACCTGCCGACCAAGGCACTAAACCTGACCGCAGATAAGGTCGATCTGCAAGCCGGATCCGAAATCGACGTCTCCGGTGGCGGTGATCTGTTTGCCCGCGAATTTGTTCCCGGGGTAAACGGTACGCTTGACTGGCTGACCGGCTATCGCGACGTCGATTACAACTGGGTTTCGGACCCCGGCAGTATCTATGCGGTTATCCCTGATTTTGAGGGCAATATAGCGCCGCTGGGCTTTGGCTCATCGCAGATCGGCATAGGCGACAAGGTCTATCTGTCTGGTGGCTCCGGCCTTAAGGCGGGCTACTATACGCTTCTGCCGGCGGAGTATGCGCTCATGCCGGGCGCTTACCGGGTCACCGCCCAGCACCGCTACAGCAACAGCTTCGTCGATGCCAGCCTGGGCACCAGCCGCCAACTGACGGATGGCTCATCGGTGCAGGTAGGCTATGTGGTCGCCGGGGCCTCCGGGGCGCGTGATCAGCGCACCCAGGGCTTTCATGTGATGTCAGGCCAGACCCTGCGCACACGATCATTCTATCGCGAGACCAGCGCCAATACCTTCTTTGTGTCGGATGCGTTCCTCAAGAAAGCTCTGCGCACCAACCGTCCGGTTGGCGAAGTGCCGCGCATCCCGCTTGATGGTGGCTCGGTGGTCTTCAAAGTGGCCGAAACCCTCAACCTCGATGGTAAACTGATTTCGGGTGCGGCCAGTGGTGGTCGCGGTGGTTTCGCCGACATCGCCTCATCCAAAGTGGTCGTGGCGGGCACAAATACCGATCTGTCGCAATATGACGGCTACCTGGTGCTCAAAAGCGATCAGTTGTCGGCCTTCGGGGCGGACAGCCTTTTGATCGGCGGCACGCGCCAGCAGGGCGCCGTCAATATGGAGCTTTCGGTATCGGGGACAGACATCGTTGTCGATAATACCGGCTCGGTGCTGTTTGGCCCGGAACTGTTGTTTGCCTCTACCGGTAATATCGACGTCAAGGATGGCGCAAAGCTTGAAACGCGCGGCAAGATCAGTGGTGTGTCCGGCGATCTGCGGGTGCTGGCCAATATCGCGGCCCTCATCGATAACAACGGCACACCCACGGACCTCAATGACGACATAACCATTCATGGTGTGCTGGATCAGGGCACCGTCCTGCGGTTATCATCCGGCGATCAGGTTGATATACTGCGCGATACCGACGCGGTTAATGCCGCCAATGCGCTTCGTAATGATCCGGCAGCGCTTGCGATCGTTAACAGCCAACGCGTTGCCAAGGGGCTGGCACCCCTCGACCTCAGGCAGGGCCTATTGACCATTGCCGATGGCGCGTCACTCAAGAGCAGTCGCTCGGTGGCCCTCGATGCGACGAACAATACCCGTCTGGGCAATCTGGTGACGCTTGAGACCCAGCAACTGAGTGCCTCGGCCTCACGGGTCAGCATTGGGGCGGTGCCGGCGGGTGTCGATGGGCTGATCTTTGCCGATGGCTCACTGGGCGCTCTGGCTAAGGCCGCTGATCTGACGCTCAAGTCGTATTCGACACTTGATCTTTACGGCGGTGTTACGTTGGCGGCAACGGGCGCTTTACGTCTTGATACCGGTGAGGTGCGGGTGATTGACGCTAACAATCAGCCGACGACCCTTAAGGCGCAAACCCTGACCCTGACCCATACCGGCAGCGCTAAGTCAGTTGCGACGACGGGCTCTGCGTCACTGATACTTGATGCCACCAATGTCTACTTCGAAGGCAATGATAAGTGGCTGTCGGGTATTAATAATCTGAGCATCACGGCGCGCGAGCGGGTGATCGGTCGTGACGACGGTACGCTTTATATCCCCGGCGCACTGTCCGTTACGGCCGCGGGGCTGACGACCGAGAGTGGCGCGCGTCTGTTCTTTGATGCCACGGGGGCGATCAATGTCACGTCAACTGCCAATGCTACCCTTCCGGCGTTCCAGTCCTTCGGCGGCACACTGGGTCTGACCGGGGCTTCGGTCACCTATGCCGGTCAGTCACGCCTGACGGGCGGCACCATAAACCTTCAGGCCCGTACCGGCGATGTAGTGCTGGCCCAGGGCGCGATATTGGATGTCACCTCTAATGCCAGCCAGTTCTTCGATAAGACGGTGGGTGTGGGTGCAGGTTCGGTCAATCTTGTGGCTGATCTGGGCGATGTCAATCTGGGCACAGGCTCATTGATCGACGTTTCGGGCTCTGCCGCAGGCGGTGATGCCGGTACGCTGACAATCAAAACCGGCGTTGGCGAGGCGATCCTGAATGGTACGCTGAAAGGCACATCGGCTGCGGGTTCACGCGGCGGTTCGTTCAACCTGCTGACGCAGTCCCTGACCAATTTCGGCACCTTTAATACGGTGCTTGATACGGGTGGCTTCCGCCAGTCGCGCCGCTTTGAGATCAACTCAGGCGATGTGACGGTTGATGGCACCGTCAATGTGCAGGACTTTGCGGTCATCGCCAATGACGGCTCCGTCAATGTCACCGGCACAGTTAAGACGACCGGTGATAATGGTGGCCGCATTCAGGTATCCGCGGCGGAGAACGTGACCGTATCCGGCACCGGTAAATTGCTGGCCAGCGCCAATGCGACCGGCGGTGCAGGCGGCACGGTCATTGTTGAAACCACAGGACGTAACGGCGGGCAGATCAGCACTCAGACCGGTTCGGTCATCAATGTCAGCGGCACGGGTGAGGGCGGGCGTCTGGTCCGTTTCCGCGCCCCGCAAGTCGGCAACGATGTCGCCATCGGTCAACTGGCCGGGACGATCACCGGGGCGCGTTCGGTTCTGGCCGAAGGCTTCAAGGTCTATGATGGAGTTTCTATCATCGATCAGGGTGTGATCACTCAGGTGTCTAATGACGCCACGGCCTTTATGACGGCGAACGGCACGGCCATTCGCAATCGTCTGGGGGCAGGCGTTACGCTGGTGGCCGGTATTGAACTGCGCAGCGACAGCGATATGGAGCTTAAAGACGCCTGGGATCTGTCGGGTCTGCGCTTTGGCGGTGCGGCCGGGGTTCTGACCCTGCGGGCGGCGGGTGATTTGCTGATCAATGCCAACCTGAGTGACGGGTTCAATGGCGACCGCTTACTGGACGGCGAAAGCTGGGCCTTTAACCTGACGGCGGGTGCCAATACCCAAAGCCCGGACACCCTGGCCGTGCTTAGCGCCGGTCAACTGGCGGCGGGTAAGGGCTCAGTGAAGATCGGCGGCACCGCTGATACGCTCGAATACTTCTATGACCCGGCCTATGGCAATGAAAACCGGCTGTATGTGATCGGTGAAGATGGCCGGTTCGTAAATGATCCTTCCGGTGGTCGCGAACAATTCCTTGAACTTCAGCGCGACGCCGCGACGGGCAAATATATTCACCCCATCACGGGCGAACTGATCGAAAAAGATCCGGTCACCGGCGACTATGCTGACACAGGCATTTATGCCCGCCGTCCGCTGCCGTGGCTGTTCGGTATTTACCGGGCCGACGGTTCATCGGGCAATGGCGGTCTGGATGGCAATGGCAATCCACGCGGCGGCTTTGATCCACGCGAATATCAGCAATGGGATAATTCGACGGGCTATGTGGTTCGCACCGGTACGGGTGCGATCAATGTCGCCTCGGCGCGTGATCTGGTGCTTCAGGAACGGGCGTCGGTCATCTACACAGCGGGTAAAAACGCCGCACCTCTGGCAGGCTTTTATGTGCCAACGGGTTCCTTGCGTATTTCCACCAGCAATGACACGCCGATCCTGACGCTGCGAACCGTCCAGTACGGCGAAGGCGGCGGCGATGTTACCTTGCGGGTCAGTGGCGATATCCTCGCCAGTTCGCAGACTCCGCAATTGCCGTCCGGCTATCTGTTCCAGCGTCGAAGCCTAGATGAGACGACCGGATTGTTCGCGTCTGCCCCTGACCGTGCGTATGATCAGACGTCATGGTGGGTGGATTACAGTCTGTTCCAGGGCGGTATCGGCGCTTTGGGTGGCGGTAATATCGCCATCGACGCGGGCGGTGACATCGATAATCTCGGCGTCAGCATCCCCAACAGCGGCCGCGTGACCGGCAACACCGGATCAGGTGATGCCATTGCCTTGACCTTGACCGGCGGCGGCAATCTCAGCCTGAGAGCCGGCGGTAATATCAAGGGCGGCGTTTTCTATGTCGCCGACGGCAAGGGTGACCTCACCGCGGGCGGCAGCTTTACGGCGGGCTCAAAGGCCAAGGTCTATTACGATCCGTCCTGCACGTTCTCCAACAGCCCGACCTGTTACCTGCACTATGATCCGCGCGGCAAAAGCCCTGAATACGACGTTTATTCGATGTTCTTCACCTCATCGGGTCAGTTCGACATCAAGAGCGGTGGCGATCTGAATATCGACGGGGTCATGGACCCACTGCTGGCAGGCTCAGTGTCTGAATACCGTGGTTTTAACTTCCTCAGCTACACCGACGAAGCCAGTGTGCGCCTGTTCTCAGCGGGCGGTGACGTCAATGTCTGGAACAACGGCCTCAACACCTCGATTGCTTTCTATAGTTCCGGCAGCAATGTGCCTAATCCGGGCGCGGACCCCCTGTGGTACTACGGTCGTATTGATGCGATTGATGACGGTCGGGATTCCATGGCCTGGGATCTGCGCCCCTCCAGTTTCAGCGCGATCGCGGCTACCGGCGATGTGCGGATTGTGGGCGGCATGATGCTGATGCCATCGGCCAAGGGTAATCTTGAGCTTTTGGCGGGTAATAACGTCATCATTGGCTATGGCACTCAGTCGGAGCAGGGACGAAATGCTGAGCGTGGCCTTGATGGGGCGTACTTCACCAGCCAAAGAGACGTGGAGAAAAACCAGCGCGGGGCGACCATTTATGAAGGCATCTTCATGAGCCAGGCCGATATGACCTATCTGCCAACGCCGACCAATTCGGTATCGTTCGTCAGAAATATAGACCGGGTACATCTGCGCAGCGCCGGGGTTGGCAATACCTACTTAGGCGTACGGCCGTTCTCGGTTGATGCCCTGCCGGATCTGCATGCCGGTGATCATGAGCCTGTGCGGATATATGCTGCCAAGGGCGATATCGTTACTGCCGGACGCACCGTTATGAACCTGCCCAAGCAGGCCTGGTTCCAGGCGGGTGGAAATATCTACTTCCCGTCTTATGACATCCAGCACAATAACCCGAATGACCTTAGTCTGGTGCGAGCCGGTAAGGGGATCTACTTTGATATCTCCGGCCAGTTTGGAAACTCAAATGACAGGATTGTGGACTCATACGGGCATCTGACCGTTTCCGGCCCCGGCCGTCTTGAGGTCGAAGCCGGCACGGACATCTATCTGCCGAGCAACAGCTACGGGATCAGCAGCCGACGTATTACCTTAGAGCCGGGTGCGCAGTTCTGGAAGCCGGAAGAGAAGGCGGCCGACATCGCTATCTCGACCGGGTTCAACCAGACGCCGTCCTATGCCGCGTTTGAGGACGCCTACCTCAATCCGGAAAAAGCCGGTGAGATGGCGGATTACCTCAAGGATGACAGCGGCAAGTCGCTCTACCTGTTTGACCGCGACTATGACCGCGCCAAGGGGGCCACCGGTGAGTTTGCCGTTCCGGAACCGCGTGAGGGTCTGGTCAACTATGTCCGTCGTTTACAAGGGCTTGCGCCGCTGAAAACACGGGCTGAAGAGGTCGCGTACCTCGACACCGCCTGGACCTACTGGAAGGCTCTGCCGACCGACTACAAGACGCCGTACTTCCGCAGCGTCCTGTTCCTGGAACTGCGCACCACTGGGCGCGAAGCCAATGACGCGGACAATGAACGCTATAACACTACCTTCCGCGGTTATAAGGCGATTGAGACCCTGTTCCCCGGTGCTCAAAAAGAGACCATTGAAACTCTGGTTGAAGGTGAATCGCTCTGGAAAGGTGACTTTGAAACCTATGCCAGCCGGGTCATCTCCAGCGGCGGCGGCAAGATAGAGTTCGTCATTCCTGGCGGTGCTATGACTCTGGCTAATGTCTCGGCCCAGCCAAGTGAGACTGGTCAGCCGACCCTTGACCCGGCGACGGGCAAGCCAGTGCAGGTCTATAATCCGAACACCGGAATATATGAAGACGACCGGGGCAACGCCCAACGGGCCGGGATTCTGACGACCGATGGCGGTGAGATCAATGTTCTGTCTCATTCCAGTGTGACCCTAAATCAGTCGCGCCTGCTTACGGCAAAGGGTGGCAATGTCATGATCTGGTCGTCATGGGGCGATATCGCGGCGGGTAAGGGCGCACAGACCTCGCTCAGCCCGGCCTTCTTTGACTATGGCCTGGACCTTCTGGCGCGGATGAAGCGTGAGCCCGCAGGTCTGCCGACCGGGGCCGGTATCGGCACCTTGTCCACTCAGGACGGCACACCGCCCGCCGACGTCGATTTGATCGCACCGGCCGGGGTGGTGGATGCCGGTGATGCCGGTATCCGTGTCGCGGGCAACTTCAACGTCTTCGCGATTGAAGTTCTGGGTGCCGATAACATCGATGTCGGTGGGGTAACATCAGGTCTGCCGGTGCCGCCGGCCGCACCGCCGACCTCGCTTGATATCGGTTTGTCGTCGACAAACGATCTTGTGGCCAAGTCTCTGAAGGATGCGATCTCAAACGTTCAGAAGGACAAATCGATCGTGCCGCCATCGCTGATCGAAGTGAAGGTGACCGGCTATGACGAAGACGCCTGCGGTACTGACGAAAACCCATGTCCCGATGAAAACAACGTTCAGCCACAAGCGTCGGTTTCCAGTGAGGCGCCTGCCTTTACACCGGTCAAGGTCGCCGTGCGTTATGTCGAACCACGCATCGACTTCAAACTGCCAGCCCTGATGCTGGACGATGCCATCCGCAGCGTGGGCCAGTTTTCCGGAATGACGATCATCTACGACTCGGCAGTTTTACGAAACCGTATGGCGCCTGCCTTAACGGGCAAGATGACCGCTGGTGAAGCGCTGGAGCGTCTGCTCAAAAATGAAGGGCTCACCGCCATTCGTGTCGGGCCGCGCTCCATCCGTCTGGAGCGGGTTCAGGGTTGAAAAGAAAAATAAGCCGGTGGCCGCAGTCTTGCGGCCCCGGTGATATCTCAAGTTTATGTAGGAATTTTTTATGTCTGATACTGTCACCAATCCGTCGGGTCTGCCTCTGTTTTACCAAAAGCCGCAACCGCTGGCGTCCGGCATACACGGGGCGTTGCGCATCAAGGACGGCGACTATGGCTTTGCCGCCGATACCGCCTGTATTCCTTTGATGCTCAGCGAATTTGCCTTTGCCGCGCGCGATTATCCGGTTCTGTTTGCGGTGCAGACCCTGGCACCGGTCGCCCTGATGGGACTGAAAAACCAAAACCTGTTCGTAAGCGACGGGGCCTGGGACGAAGACGCCTATATTCCGGCCTATGCCCGCAGGTATCCGTTCAGCACCCTTCGCCTTGAAGAGGACAAGGGCTTTGCCATGGTCATCGACATCGCCAGCCCACGGGTTAGCGATAATGCCGACGAAGGCATAGCCCTGTTTGAAGGTGATGAACCGTCGGCTTACACCAAACAGGTTCTGGCTTTTTGTGAGCAATTTCACGCCGATGCCCTGATGACCGAGGCCTTTAGTGCGGCCCTGAAAGCGCAGGATCTCCTGATTGAGCGCCGCGCCGATGTTGTGCTGCCCAATGGCGAAAAGCTGGGCGTCAATGGCTTTCTGGTTATTGATCCTGAACGCTTCTCAGCCTTGGACGAAAAGCTTGTCATGGAATGGCATCGTAAAGGCTGGCTGGGTCTGATTCACTTCCATCTGGCCTCGCTGGAGCGCTTTCAGAATCTTCTGAAGCGTCAGTCACGACGCCCGAATTCACCTGATACACAAGACAAAGCCGCTTAATTTTTAGGAAAACACAATGACCTTTCGTATCCATAGCCTGATCGCGGTGTCGTTTCTGGCAGCTCTGGCTGGCTTGCCTGCTCACGCCCAAACGCCCGCCGCGCCACAGACAGGGCTTGGCGGCCCCGTTATTGCCGGGGTTTGCCTGATGTCGCGTGAAGCGGTGCTGGTCAATTCCAAGGCCGGGGTTGCGGCCACAGCCCGCTTGCAGCAATTGACCACCGAAGCGCAGACTGAAATCGTGAACTTACGGAAGCCGGTTGAGCTTGAGGCCGAAGCCCTGCGCAAAGAGCAGGCAAAGCTTTCGGCCGAGCAACTGGCCACCCGGCAAAAGGCTTTGGGTCAAAAACTTCAGACCGTTCAAATCCAGGCGGAGCATCGCGGGCGTGAGATAGAGGCCACCCGTCAGAAAGTCCTTGATAAGATCAGTACCGAAGCCCAACCGGTTATCGCTTCGGTTTATAAGGCCAAGGGCTGTGGGCTTCTGGTGGATCGCAATAGCGTGCTGGGTGGCAACCTCACCAATGACATCACCGCCAGCGTCGTGGCGGCCCTGGATACCAAGTTGAGCACCGTGACCTTCAACCGCGAAGTTCTGCCGGTATCGCAGTAAGCGAGCGGCAGAAATCATAAAGTGGTGTTGGTGTCTCAATGGCGTCAACACCACCGTTCAGGTGACAATACTGGCTGGAAACCGAACCCGCGTTAGGCCTTTGACGTCAGGTCAAGGACGTTGCCACGGACCCCTGAACGGTAGAATAGTCCGACAATAATCTTTCCCGGCAAATATTTTTGTGATAGCGCTATCATAGCGACAGAAAAATGTCGAACAGACGCGGCCTCGTATGCCGTGCCCAGGGAAGAGACCATGACGCCAATATTTTTGCGGGTGCAGAACCTGCTGGGATGCCGTGCGGGTCACAGCGCTGTCTTGACGGTAACGTCGGTGCTGCTGATGCTGGCCGGATCGTTACAGCCTGCTGCCGCCCAGAACCCACTGGAAACTCAAGGCTATCAGGACACCTCGCGTCCCCCTGAACAGCGTGCCGCTGATCTGGTGTCGCGCATGACCCTGGAGGAAAAAGCCGCTCAACTGGTCAATGATGCGCCGGCGATCCCGCGGCTTGGAGTGCGCGAATATAACTGGTGGAACGAGGGGCTGCACGGCGTGGCCGCGGCAGGCTATGCCACCGTTTTCCCGCAAGCTATTGGTATGGCGGCGACCTGGGACGAGCCGCTGATCCATAAAACGGCCGATATGGTCAGTATTGAGTTCCGGGCCAAATATCTGGAAAGCCAGCACCGGTTCGGCGGTTCCGACTGGTTCCGCGGGCTGACCGTATGGTCGCCCAATATCAATATCTTTCGAGATCCGCGCTGGGGCCGGGGGCAGGAAACTTACGGCGAAGACCCGTACCTTTCGGCGCGCATGGGAGTGGCCTATGTCAAAGGGCTTCAGGGCACTGATCCGACCTATTACCGCACGATCGCCACGCCCAAGCACTATGCTGTCCACAGCGGCCCCGAAGTCAGTCGGCACAGGGATAACTATATCCCCTCCGCGCGCGACCTTGAGGAGACCTATCTGCCGGCCTTTCGGGCCACGATAACCGAGGGCAAGGCGGCATCGATCATGTGCGCCTATAATGCCATCAATGGCCAGCCGGCCTGCGCCAACGAAGATTTACTGATCAGGCATCTGCGTCAGGATTGGAAATTCAACGGGTTTGTAGTCTCTGATTGCGATGCGGTCGGCGACATCTACTATAAAACCTCTCACCACTATAAGAAAACGCCCGAAGAAGGTGTGGCGGTCGCTCTGGCGGTCGGCACCGATCTGATCTGCGGCAATGCGGTTGAGGCCGACCATCTGACCCGTGCCGTCAAAAAGGGGGTGATGCCCGAAAGCGCATTGGATACGGCGCTAAACCGTCTGTTTGAAGCCCGCATCCGTCTGGGGCAGTTCGATCCGGCCGCGCGTGTTTTCCCTGGCATCACTGCCCGCGACTATGACACCCCTGCCAATCGTGATTTTGCGCAAGAGGTGGCCGAAAAGTCGATGGTGCTGCTGAAGAACGATAATTTACTGCCGCTGAAATCCGCGCCACGCACCATTGCCGTCATTGGTCCGAATGCGGCGACCAAAGCGGCGCTTATAGGCAATTACAATGGTGAACCGTCTCATCCGGTGACGGTGCTGGACGGCATCCGCGCCCGCTATCCGGACGCCAAGGTGGTTTATGCCCAGGGCTCAGGCCTGATTGATCCGGTGCTGAGGGCGATCCCCGACAATGCCTTGTGTCAGGATGCCAATTGCACGCAAAAGGGTCTTAAGGTCACTCAATTCGCCACACCGGCCATGACCGGTGATCCGGTTAGTCGCAGCACATCCCCAAGTGCGGCCCTGAAATGGGAGGGCGAAAACCGTGCCGGGGCTATCCGCTTTGAAGGCTTTATCACCGCCCCTGAGACCGGCGCATACCGTTTGCGCTATGAGGCCAATGGCGGCTACCGCGTCTTTATCAATGATAAGCTGGTCGTCGATGCCTGGGGCGTCGATTGGCGGCCCTCTATCGCGACCGGCGCGATCACGCTTGAGGCCGGAAGCCGAAATGCCGTCCGTGTCGAGGCGTTTCAACGCCAGACATCGGGCGATGAAAAGCTGGTCTGGGCATTGCCATCGGATACGGGAGCGTCTGAAGCGGTGACGGCGGCAAAATCAGCCGATCTGGTTATCTTCGTCGGGGGCCTGACCTATGAGGTTGAGGGCGAGGAAATGCGCGTTGAAACGCCCGGTTTTTCCGGTGGTGACCGCACCAGCCTTGACCTGCCGCCAGCCCAGCAAAAGGTACTGGAGCAGGTTCATGCCGCCGGAAAGCCGGTCGTGCTGGTGCTGATGAACGGCAGCGCGTTGAGTGTGAACTGGGCCGATAAACATGTGCCGGCCATTATCGAGGCCTGGTATCCGGGCGGGCAGGGTGGGACGGCCATTGCGCGCCTGATCGCCGGGGACTACAGCCCCGCCGGTCGCCTGCCGCTGACCTTTTATCGCTCAGTTGACGATCTGCCACCGTTCCTTGACTACAGCCTGAAGGGCCGCACCTATCGTTATTTCACGGGTGAAGCGCTTTATCCCTTTGGCTATGGCCTGAGCTATACGACCTTCAGCTATGGGCCGGTGAAGCTGTCGTCCAAACGCATACGTGGCAACCAGACACTGACCGCCACAGTCAATGTCACCAATAGCGGCAAAACGGACAGTGATGAGGTTGTGCAGCTTTATCTTAGCCACCCGGATCAGAAGGGCGGCCCTATCCGCACCCTGACCCGCTTTGAGCGAATTCACCTTAAGGCCGGAGAGACTAAAGCGGTGCGCTTTGAATTGGACAGCCGGGCCTTATCGATCGTTGATGATCAGGGCCTTCGTGCGGTGCGTCCGGGCAAGGTCGATCTGTGGATCGGCGGCGGGCAACCCGTTGGCCGTGAGGGGCTGACCCAAGCGGCTGGAACCTCAGCCGCGATCACCATAACCACAAGTTACCCGTTAGAGAAGTAGACGTAAAACCGGCATGTTTTTAAGCCGGATAATCAATAATCAGGAAGGAAACAGATATGACTCATACCCTTAAACACCGCCTGGCCCGTTTGGTCCGAAGCAGTCTGGCTGCCGGTGTGGCCGCTCTGGCCTGTTTGGCCGGGTCACCCGCATTGGCGCAACTGGATCACACCATGACGCCGATTGCGATCCCGGCGCAACCCAACGCCATTGAGCTGGGCACGGGTCCTCTGCCGGGAGCGACCGCACCCGAAGCCTGGCACAGCCAGTACGGCAGCGTCTTTGCGCGCAATGTGACCGTAGCCACCTTGACGCCGTTCCTGCCTGATCCTACCAAGGCGACCGGTGCGGCGGTCATTGTGGCCCCCGGTGGCGGGTTTCGCACCCTGTCGATGAATAATGAAGGTTGGGACGTGGCGCAGGCCTTGGCTGACCGGGGTGTGGCGGCGTTCGTGCTGAAGTACCGCCTCAATCAGACGCCGCAGGATATGCCGGCGTTTGAACGCTCAATGGCCGAAATGTTCTCAGGTACCGCCCGCCGTCCGCCAGCCCCGCAGGATGCTTCGGTGACCCTAGCCCCTCAGATTGCCGATGCGCGCGCGGCGTTTGCGCTGGTGCGGTCGCGAGCGAAAGAGTGGAAAGTGGATTCTGACCGCATTGGCATGGTGGGTTTCTCGGCGGGGGCTATGCTGACCATGGCCACGACGCTTTACGGCCAGGACGCCAAACCGGCCCACATCGCCAATATCTACGGTCCGCTGGCAGCCGTTGAGGTTCCGGCAGAGGCACCGCCGCTTTTTATCGCCCTGGCGGCGGATGATCCCTTTTTCGCCAATGCTGGCTATGGGCTGATCGATAGCTGGCGCACCGCCAAGCGCCCGGTCGAGTTCCATCTTTATGAACAGGGTGGCCATGGCTTTGGCATGTACCCCAAAGACACCACCAGCACCGGATGGTTCGACGCTTACGTGCGCTGGCTGGCCATGCACGGTTACCTTAAGCCAAAACCGTAAGATTGGGTACTCGGTACTTATGGATGTAGTTCTCAAAGGCATCTTCATCGTGAGTTTTTTCTTTGAAAGCGTTGTGTATTCACGGAGCGCCTCGTCACTCAATACGTCGGCGTCATTTGCGGTTTTGAGCCACAGACATCGGGCGGAATTGCGAATACTCGCATTTTTGAAATGTGATGATGATTACGTCATATAATAAAAAGGCCCCCGCAATGTGCGGGAGCCTCAAGTTTAGGGCCATGACCTGCCCATTGGAGCGCATTCCGAAAAGTTTGAAACGGTTTTGGCTACGCCGAAATTCGTTTCGGACTCAAATGCGCGTTAAAGCAAAACTTCAGAGTCAGGTGATCAGAATATGTCGAAAAACACATCCAGAATAATGCCGGTCGTCAAAGCCACCAGGATGATGTCGCTGCCGCTATAGACATATTCATAGCCATAAGGGGCGGCGGGCAGATCGTAATAGTACGGATCATAGACCCTGTAGCTGTAGTAATAGCTCGGCAGACGCTGACCCCGGTTCCAGCGGTGGCCGTAATACTGGGCGGGCGGGCGGTAGTAGCCATAGCCCGGTGCGTAATAATAACCACGTCTTACGCCCTGATAGTCGCGCCAGTCACGATCGTTGCGATAGGTGGGACGGCGATAGCTCGACCAGTTGTGGTTACGGGTCCACTGCTGCTGGCGGGCATAATCACGGCGGTCGTCGCGGCGGTCAGCGCGGTAGTCCTGACGATCATCACGACGATCGTGACGATAGTCGGGACGGCTTGGGGTCGGGTCGCGGCGATAATCCTGACGGTCGTCGCGACGTTCCTGACGAAAGTCCTGCCGGTCATCGCGGCGCTCTTGCCTGAAATCCTGACGATTATCTTGTCGCTGCGCCTGCGGAATCTGCGGACGCAAAGGCTGGGTGCCGGGGCGGCCCTGCGGGCGCTCGATCTGTGGGCGCGGCTCTGACTGGCGGTTTTCAGCGCGTTGGCCGCGGTTTTCCTGACGCTGTTGCGGACGCGCCTCGCGGCGGTTATCGCGATCATCGTCACGATTATCGCTGCGTTGGGCGACGGTGACCGGTGCCTGACGGTTCTGATTGCGGCGCACTTCCTGCTGCTGGCGCTCGGACGGGCCGATGGCGGAGCCAGCCAGCGCGTCGGCGGCAAAGCCTACCCCCATGAGGAAGGCAAACGCAGCGGCGGTTTTGCGGGTCTTCATAACAAAAGTCCTCACTCACTACGGAGTTAAAAAGGGAGCCGTGTCAGCGCGATTGCGGGTTCGGGCCTTTAAAACCAATTCTGCGGAAATATTTTTCCGGATTGAGACCACTATGGCAGGGCGTGGCTGAATGGAACCTGAACGGTTTCGTCAGTATTATTTTTCGCGCGCGCAAGCTGAATCGCGGATGAAACCTTTGGGATGCCGTCGGTGTTTGCTTTGGTGTGTTGGGAAATTCAATGTGTATTTGGATAGGTTAATAAGCTTAATATGAATTATTAACGATAATTTCTGGTATATTTACGAATATATCTAATTATATATTTTGAAATTCTGTAATTTTTAATGATTATGTATCAAATTGTGAACGAATGTATTAAAATTAACTTTGTTTTTACATAAAATATTTGCTCAAAAATGCGCTATTAACCTTAACTTCACTTGCTGATGGAAAACTCGACTTATCAACAGCAAGGGAACGCGCAAAATGCGCGGGTTTAAGTTCAATGACGATCGCAGCTAATGAAATGGCTCCACTGCCTCTGCCGACCCCGGATATGGGGTCTGACGACCTGATGCGCCTGGGCATGATGTATTCCACCGGCTCCGGCGGTGCGCCGGTTGATCTGGTGTCGGCGCACATGATGTTTAATCTGGCGGCCATGCGCGGCAGCCTGGAGGCCAGCGTCTATCGCCGTGAACTGTCAAAAGAGATGGAACGCGAAGATGTGGCCGAAGCTCAGCGCTGCGCCCGTCAGTGGCTGGATCAGGGCCGTATTGGTCTGGTGGCCTAAAACGGCAAGAGCGCACTCGCCATATAGACAGCAATGATGGCGCCCACGACCATGAGGGGCGGAGTCTTAAGCCGTTCCAAGGCGAAGACGCCCGCGACCGCGATCAGCGCATCGCGTGGGCTTAAGATGGCTGAGGTTCCGACGGGACTATAGAGGGCGGCGGCCAGTATGCCGACCACGCCCGCATTGATCCCCATCAGGGCGGTTTGCGCGGCCGAATGAGACCTGATCCATGTCCACAGCGGCGCACCGGCTATGGCCAGCAGCAGTCCGGGCAGGGACAGGGCAATTAGCGCGCTCAACGCCCATAGAGGGGCAGCGCCCGCAGGCGCAGACATCGCCCCAAGATAGGCGGCCAGCGTAAACAGCGGCCCCGGCACAGCCTGAGCCCCGCCATATCCGGCCAGAAAATCGGCATCGCTGATCATACCCTTGGCCACCATCGGCTCATGCAGTAGTGGCAGCACCACATGGCCGCCGCCGAAAACCAAGGCTCCGGCGCGGTAATGAATGTCGATCAGGCCGAGCAGCCGGTCATGGCCCGCCACAAGCGGCAATCCCACCATAAAGATGGCAAATGCGCCAAGTGCTATCAGGCCGGTTCTGCGGCTGATAGGCAGGCTAAGGCCCGTGGCGGTGATTTCAGTTGCGCGGCAAAGGATAAGGCCCGCAATGGCCGCCACAGCAATAGCGCCAACCTGCGCCCAGACACCGCCGATCATAACCACGCCAAGCCCGCACACGATTGCGATCAGCAGGCGTTGAACATCGGGACACAGCTTACGACCCATGCTCAACACGGCTTGCGCGACCACGCATACCGCCACCAGTTTGAGGGCGTGAAAGATCGGCTCAGCCAGCGGGCCGTTCATATGTGGGGCGGCGACGGCCAGCCCGTACATCAACAGCGCCGACGGCAGGGTAAAACCGATCCACGACAGGATCGCACCCCACGCACCCGCCCGCTGCCAGCCGATCAGGAAGTTGGCCTGAGAACTGGCCGGGCCGGGGAGTAACTGACAAAGGGCGACAATCTCGCCATAAGTCTGCGGCGTCAGCCAGTTCAGGCGGCGCACATAGGTATTTTCAAAATAACCCAGATGGGCAATCGGCCCGCCGAACGAGGTCAAACCCAGCCGCAGGGACACTGAAAACGTCTCCCAAAGGCGGGCGACATTTGTCATCAGTTAGAATTATACAGCAGATAGGTCATGATCCCCGACGGGATCAGGTCATTGACGTGCTGCTGCACCCATATACCGGCTTCGGCAATGTTGGAGCGCGGCACAAAGATGATGTCGTTGCGGCGAATGGCAAATAACTCACCTCCACGCCCATCGATGACGTTTTGCAGGTTGATGATCCGGCGCATGGCTTGCCCGCTGGGGCCGCGACGGATGATGACGACCTCTTTGCGGCGCGCCGCGGGCGTGAAGCCACCGGCGGCCATCACCGCCTGAAGCGCATCCATATCGCCGGACATATCAATCCAGCCGCCACCCTTGACTTCACCGCCGACAATCACCCGCATCGGGGTATCGGTCGGCAGCACATTGACGGTAGTGTTGCGCAGATACGGCGCATAGGCTTTGGCGATATCGGCCTCTAGCTGCGGCACGGATTTGTGGGCGGCCATGACCTGACCGGCCATAGGGAGTGAAATGCGGCCATCCTGACCGACCGTGGCTTGGCGGTTTAATTCAGGGGCGGAGGGCACCTGAATATCCAGCTTATCGGTCGGGTAAAACGCATAACCAGCATCGCTGTCCTGCCAGTCCGCAAAGGCGATGGGTTCGGCCAGCGGTTGCGTTTGGCTGCGGTTACTGGCTGGGCCGGTAGCACAAGCGTTCAGGGCCGGTGTCGCAGCCAGCAGGGTTAACGCGCCTTTGAGGATGTGCCGACGTAAAAGCATTAAAAGCGCCCGGATAAACTAAAATGAATCGAAAGTTCACTAGTATCGTGAATTCGAAGTTCGCCCCATTTCGATATCAGTCGCAAAGCGAACTTCGAGTTCAAAACGATACTAGATTTATTAGTTTCTAGTGTCCTGTTGAATCTGAAATTCGCTAAAGCTTGATATAGCCCTGAGACGAATTTCAGATTCAGGACACTAGCATTAACAATCTTTAGAAATAGGTAAGGTTTGGTTAATGGCTTGCCGCCAAACTTCACCCAAAGCCTAAAATGCGACCAAGATTTGAGTCGTTGAGGCAACTAAGAACAGGCAAATGGTGGCAGATACCGGCAACAGGGCAGGGCGCATGCAGACGGCTAAAACCGTCGATAGCCGCCGTGTGTCCAAAATCCAGTCCCACGCCTTTATGCAATATGATGTCAGCGATATTTTCGCCCTGCTGCGGCGGGAAATCTGGCTGATGCTGATTGTGTTTGCGGTTATTTTTGGGGCCGGGGTGTTTGTGGCCCTGCGCATGACTCAGACCTATACCGCAGGCGCGTCGCTGTTGATGAAGGTTGGCGAAGACTATGCCTATGTCCCGCGCACCGGCGATCCATCGCGCGGCACCATTGCGACCATTGACGAAGTGGTGCAGTCCGAGGTCGAAATCCTTAACTCCAACGGCCTTAAACGCCGGGTGATAGAAAAGCTGGGCTACGGCGCGATCATTCCTGACCTGCCGTCCGCTTGGGTGCCGCGTAACGAGGCCGATAAGCTTGAGGCCGATAAACAGGCGATGAAGATTCTGTACGGTGGCTTCGAGACCGGCACGACGCCGCAGATCAATGTGGTGCGCTTAAGCTTCAAACACGAAAACCCGAATACGGCGGCGCTGATCCTTAACACCATGATTGACGAATATGTCAGCTATCGCCAGCAGGTGTTTTCGGATGTGACCGCCCCCGTACTGGCCGAACAGAAAAACGCTTTTGACCGTAGGCTACACAGTGCCGATGTGGCGTTTGAAAACTTTCTGACCCAAAACGGTGTCGGTGATTTTCAGGCGGCTAAGACGACCTATGCCAAGCTGCATGAAACCGTGCTGGGCCAGCTTTATGACGCCGAGTCGCGCATCGCTGAGGGGAATGCGAGATTGTCGGCGCTGAATGCGCGGGTGCAGCGTCTGGCGCCGGAAATCAGTTTGTCGCGTGATCTTGATTTGTCCATTCCGTCAAAGCTTCTGGCGCTCAAGGCCCAGCGCGAGGACCTGCTGGCGCGCTATCAACCCTCGGCACCGCCGGTCAGGGATATCGAGGCCCAGATCGCCCAGTATGAGCAGATGATGGCCTCTGGCCGCGGGGTCGGTGAGCGCGAGCATCGGCTTGGGATCAACCCGATCTATCAGGACCTGCTGACCGAAAAGCTGCGGCTGGAGGCGGAACTGGCGTCGTTGGGTGGCAGGCGTGCGCAACTGAAGGCCCAGGTCGATCACGTCAACACCAAGATGCAGAGCCTGATGGGGCTGGAAGGCGAATATAACAGCCTGTCGGCTGAGCGCGAGGCCCTGCAAACCAATATCCGCGCCTTCACCAACCGCATTCAGGATACCGAAGCCGCCGCCGAGATCGCCAAGGTCTCCGAAGAAACCGTGCGCGTGGTCGATCGGGCTGAGCTGCCGTTGACGGGTAAGAGCCTGAAAAAACTGGTGCTAATCGGGTCGTTCCTGTTTGCTGGCTTTACCGCCCTGTGTGCGGGCCTGGCCATGGCCTATAGCCGCAAAGGATTTGTCAGTGCGCGCTCAGCCTCACGGATGCTCGACCTGCCGGTGCTGACCACGGCGGGCGCCAAAAGAGCGTAAGGCGTTTTTTGGCGCGCATTTGATTCCAAAAACCGGTATCCACTTTTTGGAATGCGCTTGGCGTTCCGTATCGCCTCAAAAGTCCCTAAGATAGCTCAGATGTGATTCGTATCGTACGGGGCCTATGGTCGATCTGACGCGTGAAATGGCGGAACTGATGCAGGGCCTTAATCGGGCGATGGGTAAGCCATCGGCCACGATGGGACGAGCGATCCTGTTTGTGTCGGCCTATGACGGTGAAGGCGTATCGACCGTGGCGCGTGAATTTGCCCGCACCGAAGCCGCCTTTGCCAAGCGTCCGGTCTGGCTGGTCGATGCCGACCTCAAGGCGCAGGGCCAGTTGGTGGCGATGGGGACAGAGCCCAAACGCTTTGGTCCGGCAGGGCCGCTATGTGCGGCTACCCCGGATGGTTCGGCCTTTTTCGCCATTACCCCGCCCGCCCGCGACCGTGATGGCCATATGGTGCCGGATGCGAAGTTTTTGGTGGCCCGTCCGTTCTTTGACGGCAAGCTGTGGGTGACGCGCTTTCGGGAGCAAAACCTCACACGCGGCCAAACCGTCAAGCTGTTCCCGCAGACGACCTACTGGCAGGCTTTGCGCCAGCACGCCCAGACGATTGTTGTCGATGTGCCGTCGATTGAGCGATCCGACGCAGCCCTTAAGCTGGCGCCATTAATGGACGCGGTGGTGATGGTGGTGTCGGAACCTGATGGCGACCTGTCGGCGCGGCTGGCGCTCAAGGCCGATATCGAAGCCGCGGGCGGGCAATTCGCGGGCATGGTCTATAACCGCGCCCGTGAGGTGAAACGCGCTTAAGCGGTTGCGGGGGCCGCCACGCATAGTATCCCCAGCACGATAAAGCCGACACCTATCGCTTTGGCGACGCTGATGGTTTCGCCAAACATGGTCATGCCTGCCGCCACCGTGACGACGATACCGAGGGCCACGAACGGATAGGCCGACGACAGCGGCACTTTGGACAGCACAAATAACCATACAATGGCGCTGAGGCCAAAGCAGAACAGGCCCCCGATTACCAGCGGCGAGGAGATGATCGCCAGCGCAATCGTCAACATATTGCCGCTTTGCAGGCTGGATTGCATGGCCGGATCGACCATGCCTTTTTTCAGGATGATCTGGGAGCCGGAGGACAGGGCCACGCTCAGCAGGATGGGGGCGACAAGTTGCAGGTTCAAAGCGGGTCTTTCACGGTATCAGAGGGCAGATTATCAGAGGGCGCGGCAGCGTTCGATGTCAGCCGTGGGCAAGGGCGGATAGGTCTTGGCGGTATCGCGTGACGGTTCGGTCTTGATCAGGTCCCAGGACTGGTAGGTCTTAACGGAATTAAGCTGCGACAGGCATCCGGCAGTAGTCACGGTCGCTTGCAGGCGGTGGACATTGTTGATGCCGCCAAAGATGATGACGGTGACCGCCAGCCCGACGGCGACCCAGCGGTAGCGGCTGAACCACGAAAACGCCGCGACCAGCACAATCATAGGCATAAAGTGCCAGCTATAGAGGAAGGTGACTTCGCCGTAGACCGAATGCAGCAGGGTCTGAAAGGCCAGCATGACGCCGACCCCGATGGCCACTGTGCGCAAAGGCCGATGACTGATGGCGCCCCAAACCCCCAGACCGAACAATACGACCCAGGCGGCGGTGGCGATAACCGGTGAGATTTCGCCCTTGGGGAAGCCTGACGTCTGGTTGGTGGTGACCAGTTCTATGGTGTTTTGCTGCTCGACCTCAGACGGCATGGCGACCACCGTGGTCACATACAGGCTGCGCAGATTGGTGAGCGGGTTCCAGCCGGCCTTATAGTCGCCCTTGGCCTGCATCGACGGCTGGGTGAAGTTGGTTTCGCGCATCAGCGGGATGGGATTGAAGAAATAGGCGGATTTTTCAAACAGAGGATGCTGCACAACCGCCAACACGCCCACGGCCCCCAGCGCGATGGTGGCGATGGCAAAGAAAGATTTCAGCCGGTGGCGTGCGGCGGTGGCGATCAGGCCTGCCGTCCAGTTGGTGGTGGTGATCCCCAGCGTCAGGACATTCAGCACCACCCACCAAACCGCCTTAAGCGGGCGGGTATAGGCCAGCAGAAACAGGCTAAGGATGATGGTAAAGCCTGCAAACGGGAACAGCTCAATTACTGAACTCCAGAACACGAAACAGGCACTGGCCATAAACAGGGCGGTAAACAAAGCCACCGCATAGCGGGGCAGGCCCAGCAGTCGCACGGTGGCGGCAAACAGGGCGACATTGGCCCCGCAGATGGCCACGGTCATGGCCTTGGCGGCGGCGATGGGCGATAAGCCTATGGCGGTCAGCACATAGCCGATCGGGGTCAGCAGAATTGACGAAATCGGGTGCACCGCCGTGCGCGAATGGTTGCCCGAAGGGGTGACCAGATTTTCCGCGACCCGCCCGACGTCCGATTGCAGGAAGATACTCATATAGGTGTTAATACCCGGCACGCGCTGCGTCTGGGCAAAGGCCCACAGTGAAATCACGATGCCGATGACGCCCATGACGGCGCATAAAATGATATCGGCGCGGCTTAAGGTTGTGGCGTCGTCCGCGACCTTGCGATCAAGCCGGTCCCACAGCGCATTGACCGGGTGAGGTTCGACATATTTGTCGTAATATTTGCTATAAATATTTGAAAATGTTGAAAACATGATGGCCTGAAATCTCTATAGTCTGATCATGGCGGCCAGCATGACCACGCCGCAGGCCGCTACCGTCAGCAGGCTGTTGCGGTCTTTTAAGGCAAATACAATCGGGTCATCGTTCATATCGCGGCGGTGGGCCAGCATCAGGCAGCGGCCCAGCCAATACAGCAGCAACGGGCAGATCAGCCACAGCAGCTTAGGGTTGGCATAAAGCTGGCTGATCTTGTCATCGGACACATAGAGCGCAAACACGGTGACGGCATTAAAGCCTGCGGCGGCGGCCAGTGCGGCGACAATCGGCAGATCGGCCTTACGGTAGTTACGGTTGGTCGGGTCGGGCAGATCCTGATCGAAGCGCACGGTCAGTTCGGTATAGCGCTTAATGAGCGCCAGCGCGGTAAAGACAAATACCGAAAAGGCCAGCAGCCATTCCGACACGACGACCGAAATCGCCGCTGCCCCGCCGACGACGCGAATGGTGTAAAGTCCGGCCAGCGCCACGACATCAACCAGCAGTTTACGCTTAAGGCTAAAGGTGTAGAGCGTGGTCAGCACCAGATATCCGGTCAGAACTGCCAGAAACAACGGGTTGACCAGAAACGCGCCGATGAGTGACGCCAGCAAAAGTATGGGGGCGGCAATCATGGCAGGCAGGATCGGCACGGTGCCGGCGGCGAGCGGTCGACGCTTTTTCGACGGATGCTGACGATCCGCATCAATGTCAACTAAGTCATTGATAATATAGATCGAGGAGGCTGCCAGCGAGAAGGCAAAAAAGGCCGCGACCGCCTGGGTGATCGAGGTGACGCTAAAGCTTTGCGAGGTCAGGACCGGCACCATGACCAGACCGTTTTTGGCCCACTGGTGGACGCGCAGCAGTTTGATCCACGCCTTACCCTGCTTGGGCAGGGTCTTGAGGACGACCGCATTGGGGCTGAGTTTTTTAAGCTTTGAGCGCACGGCCCCCGGCGCATTGACGGCGATACATTCGCGCGCTTGCGGCCAGACCTTAAGGTCGATGGCGTCGTTGCCGATGTAGTCAAAGCCCTTTTCGCCAAACTCTGCGACCAGACGGGCGGCTTTTTTTGAACCTGACAGGTTGATGGTTTCATCTGAGGCGAACCAGCCGGTAAATACGCCCAGATGGTTGGCGACGGCTTCGACATATTTCTTATGGGTGGCCGAGGCCAAATAAACCTCGCGGCCGTCATTGCGTGCCTGCTGTATCAGGGCCAGCACTTCGGCGTCATAGGGCAGGTGGGCGACATCAATATCGGTGCGTTCGGCGATGTAAGATTTGAGCGCCGGTTTTCCACGCAGGTAAGCGCCTAACATGCCAAATAATGACGCAGGGTTATTACCGAGGGCGGCGAAGGCGGACTCGATCAACAGGTCGGATTTGACCAGGGTGCCGTCCAGATCGACCACCAGAGGCGGGGCCTGAACCACGGCAGAAATATCTTTAAGCGCATCAAATTTCATAAATAACCCCTCTTGCACATAAATAATCGATAAAAATTTGTGCACTGCGCCATAGGCAAGTTAGTTTTAAAGCGGTCGGGCAGCAACCTTAAATTGGCAGCCGCACCTTATACACTGATACTGTAACGTGTGCGCCACAAAGACCGGCGTTATCTGATGTGTCGTTTTAAATCGCCCACACCTATCTGGTCTTCGCCACTGCAAAAATTCCGCCAGTCAAAAGGCTCAAAAAACATATCGCGGCGGTGGCATTATGCTAAACTGAAGCGGGAATGGTCGGCAAGGCTGCGCAAACAGGACGAGATTTTTCATGACTCTATTACCCCTCAAACGCGCGAATATGGCCGCGGTCATGTTCGGACTTGGTCTGGCGATGAGCGCCTGCTCACGCGCGCCGGAGCCACCGCAAAACCCGCCGGAATTACCGCCAGTCAGTGCGGAAATGCCCGCATCTGCGACGGCGGCACTGCCATCTGTGCCCGACTGGACTGGAAAATGGACAGGGCCTGAAGGAACGTGGCTGGAGGTTAAACCCCTAAACGGTGGGTTCGAAGTGGCGATCCAGAACCTTGACGGGGTGCGCACCTTTCCGGGGGCGGTCAAAGAAGGCGGTCTGGCCTTCACGCGCGATGGGGCGGAATATATCATCCGCGCCGGCAACGGTTCTGATACCGGCATGAAGTGGCTGGCGGATAAAACCAACTGCCTGATCGTCATGACCGGCGAAGGCTATTGCCGTGGCTAGCCGGATCGGTTAGCAGGGCGGCATCTGCTGAATAAAGGAGCCGCCCATGGCTGATGATGACGATATCGTAGTAAAAGATGCCAATGGCACCAAACTGTCCGATGGCGACAGTGTAACCCTGGTCAAGGATCTTAAGGTCAAGGGTTCCGGCGGCGTGACATTGAAGCGCGGCACGCTGATCAAGAATATCCGCCTGACCCCCGATGAGGACGAGATCGAGTGCAACCACGAAAAGGTGCGCGGTCTGGTGCTGCGGACCGAGTTTGTGAAGAAAGCCTGATCGGCTAATATTTAAATTCCCGCAGAGTAAGACTCTGCGGGGATTTCACATTATTGCGCCGGCGTTGGAATAGCATCCGACCCAAAGGTTACCGTATCATTCTTCACCGGCCGTTTCAGGGCGGCGCGGATGCCATTACCGTAATCGGGGTGAATCTTGTCAAAGTGACCAAGAGCCCGCTCGATAATAAACTCTGGCACCCCGTCCATGGCCGCCGCGATATTGCTAAACAGGCGCGCTTTCTGGTCAGCATCGAACAGGTTGAACAGCGCCCGTGGCTGCACATAATCATCATTGCCGTCGCGGTGGTTATAGCGGTCGGCATCGCCTGAGATTTTCAGCGGTGGCTCAGCATAGGCCTCCGTCTGAACCGGCCCACCAAAGCTGTTGGGCTCATAATAGACATCCGGGTTACCGGTATCGTTCTGGAAGAAGCGCATGGCCCCGTCCTTGTGGTAGTGATGGACCGGGCATTTCGGCGCATTGACCGGCAGCGCCTCATAATGCGTACCCAGACGGTGGCGGTGGGCATCGGCATAGGCAAAGATGCGGCCCTGCAAGACCTTATCCGGAGAGAAACCGATTCCCGGCACGATGTTGGACGGCGAGAACGCGGCCTGTTCGATTTCCGCGAAATAGTTATCAGCGTTGCGGTTAAGCTCCAGCGTACCCACCGGAATGACCGGATATTCGTCGTGCGGCCACACCTTGGTCAGGTCAAACGGATTGTAGGACGTCTTATCGGCGTCCTCTTCCGGCATGATCTGCACCTGCACGTCCCAGCGCGGGAACGCGCCGCGCTCGATCTTGCCGAACAGGGCTTCCTGATAGCTTTCACGGGACTGGGCGATTACATCGGCGGATTCGGCATTGGTATAGTGCTTATGACCTTGCTGCGTCTTAAAGTGAAACTTGACCCAGAAGCGTTCATTCTGCGCATTGATAAAGCTATAGGTATGGGAGCCGTAGCCGTTCATATGGGTCGGATCGACCGGAATACCGCGGTCTGACATCAGTATGGTCACCTGATGCAGGCTTTCGGGGCTGAGCGACCAGAAATCCCACATGGCAGTAGGCGACCGTAAATTCGTGCGCGGATGGCGCTTTTGTGTGCGGATGAAGTCCGGGAACTTATAGGGATCGCGAATGAAGAATACCGGCGTATTGTTGCCAACCAGATCCCAGTTGCCTTCTTCGGTATAGAATTTCATGGCAAAGCCGCGCACGTCGCGCTCGGCATCGGCAGCGCCTTGTTCGCCGGCGACGGTCGAAAAACGCAGCAGCATGGGGGTCTGCTTGCCGACCTCAAACACCCTGGCGCGGGTATATTTGGTAATGTCGTGGGTGATGGTAAGCGTCCCATAGGCGCCCCAGCCCTTGGCATGCACGACCCGTTCGGGGATACGCTCACGGTTTTGGTGGGCCAGCTTTTCCAGCAACTGATAGTCTTGCAGCAGAACCGGCCCGCGCGCACCAGCGGTTAAGCTGTTCTGGTTGTCGGATACCGGCGCGCCAGCGGTGGTCGTCAGGCCGGTTACCGGGCATTTAGGGGATGGATTATCTGCGCTCATGGGGGTATCTCCGTCGTTTCTGCTGATCGCAATCTCAGACATGGGTTGTCTTAAGCCGGTCAGCGAGTGGATATTGCGCCGGCTAAGCGAATAAAGAAATTCAATTATAATTGAAATTTGGATAAGCAAAATCTATGAAAACGGGGGTGAAATGGGGGACTGTGCGCGGCCCAGCTATCGCGCTATGCTGATCTTTTGAAGGGGTGGGGCATGGTTGATATCGCTTATGCGCAGGGCGCCGATAAAGCGGCGTGGCTGCCTTTATGGCACAAATATCTTGAGTTTTATCAGCAGGATCTGCCGGCTGAGGTCACCGATCTGACCTGGGGGCGTTTTCTTAATCCGGATGAGCATATGTATCTGCTGATCGCGCGGACGGGGGATGAGGTGACCGGTTTTGTCAGCTTCATGTTCCATCGCTCGACTTGGGCGCGCGGGGGCTATGTCTACCTCGAAGATCTGTTTGTGAGTGAGGGCCATCGGGGGAAAGGCATTGCCCGCGCCCTGATCGATGGCGTCACCGCTCAGGCCCGTGAACTGGGTGCCGAGCGGGTCTACTGGGTCACCCATACCCACAATACTAACGCTCAGGCCCTGTACGATAAGGTCGCCACCCGCACCGACTTTTACACCTATCATAAGGTGGTTTAGGGGGCTTCAGGCCACGCGCGAATAGCGGTTGGTGCCGCCCTCCTGCGCATAAAGATCAAAGATGCACGCCACTGACCGCGCCAGCATTTTAAGCGGCGAATGAAAGCGGACGTGGCCCCCGCGAACACTGACCAGACCGTCGCGGATAAAGGGCGAAAGGGCGGTCAGTTCGGCATCGAAATAGTCGGCTGGATAGCCAAAACGCGCCAGAATGGCCGCCACATCGGCTTCGAAATAGCACATCAGGTCGCTGATCACGGCCTTACGCAGCTTGTCATCCGCGTGGTAGGCCCAACCGCGTTTGGTGGCCAGCGTCCCCTGACCGATAGTGTTCTGATAGGCGGTGCTTTGGGGGATGTTCTGGGCGATGCCGTCATCCAGTTCGCTGATTGATGAGGCCCCAAAGGCAATCAGCCGGTCATTGGGCATGTCGGTATAGCCCATGAAATTCCGGCGCAGGGTGCGGTGGGCTTGGGCCTTGCACAGGCCGTCGTCAGGTTTGGCGAAATGATCGATGCCGAGGCTCTGATAGCCTTGGGCTTCCAGCGCGTGGCTCAGGGTCAGGAAATAGTCGGCCTTGGCCTCCACACCCGGAATATCCTCATCACGGATCAGGGTCTGGTGCTTTTTGAACCACGGCACATGGGCGTAGGAAAAGGCGCTGATGCGATCGGCGTCCAGCCCTTTGACATCTTTCAATGTCGCCTCAAGGCCCGCGCGCGTCTGCATCGGCAGGCCGTAGACCAAATCGATGCCGAGTGCATTCAGACCATAGCTGCGCAGTAGGTCGGCGGCGCGCTGGATGACTTCGATCGGCTGGACGCGGTTGATAGCCACCTGAACCTCGGTCTGGGTGTCCTGAACGCCCATGCTGACGCGGTTAAAGCCCAGGGCGGCATAGGTTTGAGCCTTGACGGCCGTGATCCGGCGCGGGTCAAGCTCAATGGAGACTTCCGCGTCGGGGGCTATCTCAAAGCGCGCGTGCAGGGTCTCGAATATCCGGCCCATATCGGCCGGTTCCAGTATGCCCGGAGAGCCACCGCCAAAATGGACGCTATGGACGCGTGGCTTAAACGCTATCCACTGACCAGCCATGTTGATCTCCCGGATCAGGCAGTCAACATAGGACGCCACCGGATCATAGCGCTTTGTGATCTGGGTGTTGCAACCGCAGAAATAGCACATCTGCGGGCAGAATGGTACATGCAGATAAAGACCTACGCTCTGGTCGGGTGTGAGTGTTTCGAGCCATGACCCGTAGGTCTGCGGGCTTAAATCACTGAAATGATGGGCCGATGGATAGCTGGTATAGCGCGGCGCCTCGCGGCCTAGGTAGCGCAGAATGTCCTGATCCTGCCATGATCTCTGTAAGGTCTGCACACCCATAGCCTTCGCTCCGCGCCTGTGATGCCGGGCTTTTATACCGGAATGACCTTAGCGTTTATGTGGCCTTTGGTCGCGGGCGTAGGGGCAGCCTAATAGGCTCTGTAAAAGGCTTCGCGATCCCAGGCGGTACATTCCTGACGGGTGTGGTCTGCGATCTTATCTCCGCGCAGGAAATAGAGTTTGCACTGAATAAGCGTGTCATTACCGCCGGAGATATAATGATTGTTCTTTGCCGCCTCGGCTCTTTCCGTAGTCATTTTGACCATCACCCGATCATACCACATCAGTGCGGCGGCGGTGTCTTTGGGTACGCCCCGGCCATGCTCATACACCCGCGCCAGAAACAGCATGGCATTTTCGTCATTCTTTTCGGCGGCTTTGTTAAGGTAAGCGATGGCTGCGTTTGGGTCAGGCTTGGCATCTAGTTTTGCCATGGCGCCTTCATCAAGCAGAGATATGCCCCAGCCAGCCTCAGCCGCGGTCACACCTAATTCAGCCAAGGCTTTAATTTGTAAAAGTGCGGCTTTTTTCAAGTATTCCGAACAGGGAAGGGTTTCGTTCTGGTCACAAGAAAGAATGGCCTCCGCTTTCCTGTACTTTTGGAACCTTTGTTCATCAATAACTTCATCAAGACTCATGCGGCTGATGGCTTCAATCTCAGCCTCAGCTTCGCTATTCCCATTTTTCAGGGCAGCTTTGTGCCATTCAATAGCTTTGGCTTTGGCGGCTTCGGGAGATAGGTCCAGATCACCACCCAAGATCAGCCATGCACCTAAAACGCTGCTGTCACCCTGATCTGCTGCTTTTTTAAACCAATACAGCGCTTGTTGATCGCTTTGCTCGAAACCATTCCTGCCTTCGAGATAAGCTTGTGCCAGTTCGTTTTGCGCATCCAGATCGCCATTTTCAGCTAATCTGAGCTTTTCGTCACGTTCACGGGCTTCGATTTTGTTGTAGTGCGCTCTGATGTGCCCGTATTTTTCCGGATGGATCATCTCATCCAGAGTTTTTTCCATGGCTATGGCTGCGTAGTGTTTGGCTTTTTCGGCATCTTTGGGGACACCTTCGCCTGTTTCGTACATCTTAGCCAGACCGCCATAGGCCCAGTGCAGGCCGCTATCTATGGATTTCTGATACCACTTTGCGGCCTGGGCTTTGTCCACTTCCACGCCCTGACCAAGTTCATAGTCCAGGCCCATTTGAAACTGGGCAAACATATCTCCGGCCTCAGCTTTGGCCACAGTCTCCTGATGGGTTTGCGCCAGGGCGGGCAGGGCTGCCATGACACAAATGGCAGTAAACATGCTCAAAACAAGACGCTGAATGGTTTTGAGCATGGCTTTCCCTCTCCGTCTGGCCGACTTAAACCTTAGCCCCATCCATAACGGCGACGGCGTCTTTCAGGCTGGCGTCAAAATAGTGCTCGGCCGGGGCCAGATAGATGATGTAGTAGTTCAGACCGCCCTTGCTGACCGCCTGAGCGACGCCCTTGATATCCAGCCCGTCCGAGGTCTTGGCGGTGAAGTCAAAGCGCACGCCGCGGGAATCGCCGACGGTGACCGGCTTGGGGTTATCGGTCTCGACCTTTTGGTACTCAAGCACATTCAGGCTGGTGGTCACGAACTCGATCTGCTCGGACAGGGACATGTCCTTTTTGCCGCGCGGGGCGGGGGCGTTTTTGCGGTCGCCAGCGGTGGGCGACACCATCAGCGGGTCATCGCTGGTCAGGCCTTCCGACACATAAAGCCGGTTCAGGCCCGGCCCGTCGATCGACAGAATTTTGACCTTCTTGGCCTTGTGATAGGACAAAACCCCGATGTCGGACCAGTCGCGGCTTAAGGTTACGCTGGCATTGCCGACGGCCAGCTTGCCCGCTGGCACCAGTTTCGGGCCTGACGCACAGGCGGCCAAAACCGCCACGGATGCGCCGATTACGGCCATAGTTTTCAATGTTGAGTTAAGGTTCATATCACGCGCCCCCCTTATTTAATGTCGCGATCTGGTCTTCGACCATCCAGGCGTCTTCGGCGTCGGGATGGGCCTTGATATAGTTAGTCAGTGCCTCGATGGCATCGGTTTTGCGCTCCAGCTTGCGATAGACATCGCCAAGCTGGCGGTAGGTTTCAGCGGGCGCATCGGCATGTTGCAGCGCGGTTTTATAGGCCGTGGCGGCGGCCTCCAGGTTCTGCGTCTTATCGACCTCAAACCGGTCGAGCTTATCGGCATTGGTCTCGGTCGTTTTGGCTTCCTTGACCCGCAGACGATAGGCTTCACCGGCATAGAAGTTGAGCAGGCCTAGATCCTCGCCGTCGCGGCTTAAGCGCTTGATGGTAAACAGCGTCTGGCCATAGTCCATCCGGCGCAGATCGTCCTTCAGCCAGTCACCCAGATGGGCGCGGATATGGGCGCGGTAAGCGGCACGGGCGGGCTTGAGTGCCGCGTCATCAAAGGCGCTGGCCTTACCGCCATTCAGCGCCTTATCATAGCCCTGAATGGCGGTGATCCGGTCGGTTTCCAGCGGATGAGAGCCAAAGATATTGATGCGGGTCGGGGAATTGCGCACCCGGCGGTAATCAGAGGCGGCGGTTTCATCCAACAGGGTGCGCCACAATTGCGCGCCGGCCATAGACGTGTAACCGGCCTGATGGGCGTACTGGCTGCCGAAACGGTCAGCTTCGGTTTCCGTCTCACGCGAATAGCCGAAATAGGCGGCGATCGATCCGAGATAAACTACGTCGATCAGGCCACGCGTCAGGTTTGAGATATCGCGGGCGGCGGCGTAACTGCCGGCATTGCCTGCGGCCGCCGCACCGGCCACGGCAATTAGCATGGTGGCCGCCAGTGCCGCATCGCGGTTTGACTTAAAGTTCTTATAGGCCTGAAGCGAATGGGTGTGGCGAAAGTGGGCGAATTCGTGGCCCAGCACGAAGGCCAGTTCATCCTCGGTTTCCGCCCGCAGCAGCAGGCCCGACCACACTTCGGTATAACCGTTGGGGGCCATGGAGGCGTTAAAGAACGGCCGGTCCATGACATAGACCCGCACATCGCCGCTGTAAGGGCCGGTGACCTTATCAACCACGCTGTCGACATAGGCATTAAGCGCCGGATCGCGATTGCGTTCGCCGGAGGTTTGGGCCTTGTATTCAGCCTTTTCTGACTGGTCCCACAGGCTATGCTCCAGGCTGTTATCAGCCGGTTTTTGGCCGGGCGTGCGCTCATCAAGGTCTTTGGCCGGTTTGGCAGCCGTTTGGGCCAGCACCGGTGCGGGCAGGATCGCGCAAATGGCGACCGCCGACATCAGCGCGCTAAGGGTTAAGCGTTTCATGACGCGACCTTAGATCGGCAGCTTTTTGAACAGGCGGGTAACCGTCGCGGTCGCCCCCTCAGGCGTGCGAATGTCTTCGCCGGTCGGCACCTTATCGAATTCGTACCACACGACTTTCCCCGTTTTGAGGTCAACCAGTGTCGCCTGTACGAACTGCCCGCCCAGAGGCACGCCTGCCCCCAACAGGGCCGCACCGACGGCTAAGGCCGCGCGTCCGCCGCTGGAGTAAGACCCCGTAGCGCGCAGGAAAATCACATATTGCGGGGCGGCGGTACCGTCCGCGACCTGCGGAATCCAGAACCTGTGTGCCTTCGCCCAGCGTCCAGTCGAACGCCGTCTTGGTGGGCAGGCGCATCATCGGCCATTCCTGCATGGCGATGGAAGAGGTCACGACCGTATTGAGCTTAACCAGTTGGACGGCGCGTGGTTCCTGATAGGATTCGATCGGCACGGCATGGGTGGTGTAGCTGCGGGCCTTGACGGCCGTCTCTAGCGCTTCGGCCAGATATTTTTCGGCATTATCCGACCATTCGACCTTGGGTTCAGTCACCCCGGATGCCGTCAGCATGCTGAGATCCGCATCCGGCTTGATCAGCAACACGGGCGTGCCCGCCGCCGGTTTTTCGATTTTTACAAAAGTTTCGGCCTTGGCGGCAAAGGCCTGCGGCGCGCACACGGCTACAGCGGTCGCCAGAGTGGCGGCGGCCAAAAAACGGTTCAATTTCATAAGGTTCCCCCAACAGTCTCCCGGCGGCATTTATATATCACATATGGCTTTAGTCAACAGAGGGTTGAGATATGTAGCCGATACGTTACGGTTATTTCCTGTGGATATGCTATGAAGGCTTTATCGGCTATAGTCTTATGTCAAAAATATCAGGGGGATTTGCGATGTTGAATGTCAAAAGCGTAATGGGCGCCGTGGTCGCGTGCGCCGCCGTTTTGAGCTTTGCGGGCGGCGCCCTGGCCCAAGGGGGCAAGGGATACCCCAAGCCGGTGGCGGATCACCTCAAATCCCTGTCGCTCATGTGCGCGGAGGTCGGCGGACGCTTCCTTGATCCGGCCTCGGCCATGCGGGTGGCCGATTTCAACGGCGACGGACGGGCGGATTACGGCGTCTATCAGGGCGAGCTGATCTGCGACGGCGCGGCCTCCCTTTATGGTGGCAATGCCGGATCACCGCTGACGGTTTTTGTGTCCGGGCCTTCGGGCTATAAAGAGGCGTGGGGCGGCTATGTCTACGCGGCCAACCTCGATAAATCCGCCGCCAGCGCCAAGCTGTGGGTCGATGTGGCAGGTGCTGATTGCGGCACTACGGTCAAGCGCAGTTTCGCGACCGAAGTGTTCTGCTCACGCGGTCTGATGTGGTTGCCGGCCAAGGGTAAGCTCGATTTTGAACCTTTGGCCAAGATGCGCAAGATTCAGTAGGTCGCGCGACTGACACCCTCAGCATAGGTCACGATCTCAAAGTCATGGTCGCGGGCGGTTTTGACCAGACGCTCGAACGTTTTGATGGTGCAGCCCCAGGTGCTTGGGGTTTCGCGGACATCGTGGGTGTAGAGCACCAGCCACGCGTCTTTGGTGGCGCGGGCGGCTTCGATCCATTTCAGTCCCACCGCTTCGCCGTTTTCGCCTTCAATACCAATGGCCGGGGCCTGATTGAGGTCTGTGCCGGTGGTGATCAGGCCGTGATGCAGGGCGCGGGCGGAGGCGTAGGTGCGGCTTAACACTGACTTGGCCTGCGGGGAGACGTCACCATAGGGATAGGCGAAGGTGCTGATGCCGGTCACGCCAAGGGCCGCCAGTTCGGCGCGGTTGCGCGCAAGGCTTTGGGCGATGGTTATGGCGTCGGCGCGCCCGCAATCGAGATGCTCATAGGTGTGGCAGGCGATTTCGTGGCCGCGGTCTGACAGGTCGCGCACCTCATCGCCGGTCAGGTATTTTCCCAGATGGCTTTCATTACCCATCAGACCGGTCGAGATAAAATAGGTGCCGCGCGCGCCGTAAGCTTCCAGAATCCGCGCTCCTTCCGTCAAGGCCGACTGCGGGGCATCATCAAAGCTGAAGGTGATCAGGGGACGTTTCAGCCCCTCAAGCCGCCCGGGCTTGCGGTAGATCAGCTTTGAGGCGCGCCGCCTTAGTTTGCCGTACACAGATCGGTCGGCACTATAGATCGGCTCACTCATAAGGCATTGGCATAGATGGCGGCGCGGTAAAGCCTAAGCGCAAAGGCGCGGGCTTTCAGCGGCAGGCTCTGGCTTTGCACGGTCGATTTTAGTGCGCCGCGCAAGGAGCCACCAAACGGTAATGCCTTGATCAGGCGGGCCATTTTATAGCTGGGGTAGCGGGTGACGATCTCAGGGTGTTTGCGCACGACACGGGCGAAATTAGCACCGGATTGCTCATATTTCGACAGCAGGACATCAGCAGTATCCAGGCCCATGTGGGTGGCGGTATTGTCGATATGGTCAATGCCGAAATCGGCCGAGACGCGCATGGCCCATTCAACATCTTCCCAGCCCCAGCCACGGAATTCCGGGTCAAAGTCGTGGGTTTTAAACACGTCCTTGCGCACCAAAAGGTTCGACGTGAACACATATTTTTCAGGCGCTTCCAACCGTTGGGCGGCGCTTAAACAGTCACTATAACCGGCCATCTGGGCATGGAGGGCAAAGGCTTTCGATTTGGGCGCTTTCAAAAGCGAAAAACCGCCAAACACGACCGGGGCTTCGGCGCGGGTCATATCGACCCAGCGTTCCAGAAAATTGTCCTGATCCGGCAGCATGTCGGCATCGAGAAACAGCACATAGGGCCCACGCGCGGCATCAACCAGGCGATTGCGGCCCTTGGCGCGCCCGACATTGTGCTTTAGCTCGATAAAGCAGATGGCGATATTTAAGGTATCGAGCAGGTCCATGACCTCAAGGCTTAGTTCCGGGCGGCGCGACCCGTCATCCAGCACCACGACTTCGATCTCATCACGCACATCGGTGGCGATGGCGTTCAGCGCCTTCATCAGTTCGGCGGGGGATTCACGGAAAAACGGGATCAGCACCGACAGGCGCGGTGACACGCGCTCATGCACGCTGTTGAAAATCAGCGTCGCTTCGATATCGAGGCGGGTGTCCTGCATGATCATACGCCGAGTTTAGCGCGAAATAGATTATAAAATCTTAGTAAGTGTGCGCGAATACCGTGTAAATTGCAAAAATACGCGCAAAATCCGTAGATAATCGCACCTGTTGCCGATTTCAGCATCAGTTCGATGATACCGCCATGTGACGGCAGGACGGCAATCATTGCCATCATGGCGGCTGTACAGAGGCCGGTTTTGGCCAGATCTGCGGTCGGTACGGGCAAGGGCAGGGTGCGCAGGCCCAACAGCCACGAGCCGATCAAACCGGCCCCGAAACTCAAAGCGCACGCCCATGCCGCCCCGATTAAACCCATGCGCGGGATGAGGATAACATTGAGCGCGATATTGGCGACCGCCGGGATCAGCATGGCGACCACCAGCAGGCGGGTTTTCTTGGCCAGCGTAAAGGCCTGAAGGAAGTAATAGGTATTCAGGCCCGAAAACAGTGCCCCCAAGGCGACAAGTGTGGTGATGCTTACCGCTTTGGCGCGCAGGTCTTCGCCGATCATCAGTTCCCCAAAGGCAGGCGCCACCATGATCAGACCGCCGACCGCCGGAAACAGAATAAAGCTCATGGTTTTGATCTGTTCGGTGGCGGTGGTTTTCAGCGCTTTTTCACCGTCGGATTCGAGCGCGTGTACCATCGCGGGTGTGCCCGCCGCCCCGAACCAAATGAACAGCACGTCCAGTATGCGCGACGCCAGACTATAACCGGCATGGTAGGCTCCGGCATCGGCTTCACTTAAGTAATGCGCGATCAAAAAACGGTCGGCGGTGTAGAGCGCCAGAGTCAACACCAGAGAGGCGGCAATCGGAAACCCGTAATGGGCATACTGTCTGGCGCGTTCGGCATCAAACCGGCCACGGACGGCACGGCCCCAGTCCTCACGCGCAAAAAACGGCAAGCAGATCAGGGCGATAACGGCAGCCCCTAACAATGGCGATCCGCCGCCGGTGCCGAGCAGCGCGAACGCGACCCCGAAGCCGAACCCGCCTGCGGTTTGCAGCATATCAAGGATCGACGCGGCCCTGACCCGGCCCTCTGAGCGGCGCTGTTCCTGAACCAGCTTGATCAGGCTGCGGAAGACCACGGCCCCAAGTCCGTAACCGACGGCGATTTTCAGCGCCGGATCATCGCCCGCCGGCCATAGCCACAGGCCTATCGCGGTTATGACCGCAAAGACGACCGTCACCCCAGCGAACAGCCGATAAACGCTGCCGTACAGGGCCGGGGCGGTTACATCGTCTCTGGCTTCGGCGGGATAAAAGCGCGCCATCGCCGCTTCCAGCCAGGTGAAACATACCGTCTGGGCCAGCGACGATACCCCGAACGCCAGCGCATAGCGGCCATAATCCTCTGGCGACAGGATGCGCGTGAACACCATCAATGTGGCGAACCCGATTATACCTTGCAGAATATTGGCGGGCAGATAGCCGATCAGGCCTTTGCGGAACATGCGGGATCTTACGTGTGAATGGTCACGCCACTATGGCACGGAGATGTTTAAAAGACTTGAATATGCAAGGGTTTATATGACGCAAAACTAACCGGATCGATTTCTGATGATCTGTATGTCTAAGTCGGGAGTATGTCAGTCTGGAACAAAGACCGCTTCGGCCAGATGATAAAGGCCACCAAGACCCGACTAGCCACAGGTGCTGCGTGGTCTCGGCAATGGGCGGGTGTGCAGGCCGTGCGGGTGCAAAATCGTGTTTCGCATGTGCCTCGCAAGGTGTTGTGGGGGATTGGTGCCCTGCTGGCCGCTCTGCTAGCGATCATCATCTTTCTGGCCCAACCTAACTGGAACTGGTTTCGGCCAACCTTGTCGTCGATTGTGTCGGATCGGCTTAACCGCCCGGTCGAGATCACCGGCGATTTGCGGGTAAAGCTGTTTAGTTTCACCCCCGAAGCCCGGGTCGGTGGCTTGAAAATCGGTCAGCCGAATTGGGCAAAAAGTGCTGTCAAAACCGCCCACATGGCCGAGGCACAGCAGTTTAATATTTCAACCGAGCTTATGCCGCTGTTTATCGGGCGGGTGGTATTGCCGCACGTTGAGATTACTAAACCTGTTGTCACGCTGTTTCAGGATAAGGGCGGGCGCGCCAACTGGAATTTCAGCACGGGCGCCAAATCCGCTGAAGCCTTTAAGCTACCGCCGATCAAGACCTTTATCATCCGCGATGGCCAGATCAGCTATAACAGTGTCAGCCTTGGTCTGAATTTCAAAGGCACGGTCAGCGCTCAGGAAAGCGCAGGTGCTGGCCGTAAATATGCCTTCAATTTTGATGGCGACGGTCGGCTCAATGGTCAGGTGTTTGACATGGCCGCGACCGGCGGGCCGCTGCTGAATGTGCGCACCGATAAGCCCTATCCGTTTGATCTGACGGTGCGGGCAGGCCCAACGCGGCTGACCGCCAAAGGCCGCGTGCTAAAACCGTTTAATCTGGGCCAGCTTGACGGCGATGTCTCGGTCACAGGGCGCAGTCTGGCCGAGCTTTATGAGATCACCGGCCTGACCCTGCCCAATACACCGGCCTATAAAATCACCGCCCATGTAAATCGTAATGAGCGGGTCTATCATATCAATCGCATCAATGGCCGCGTCGGCGGCAGCGATGTGGCGGGCGACCTCAAGGTCAATCTGAATAATGAGGGGAGGCCCTATCTGACCGGCGACATCAGTTCAAAAATGCTCGATTTTCAGGATCTGGGCTCACTGTTTGGGGCGACGGCGGCTAACCGGCCTGACGCGCCTGAATTATCGGCAGCCCCCGAAGAGGCTGCGGTCACCGCGCGCCGTTTGCTACCCGATGTACCTCTTGATGTCGCCCGTGTACGCGGCATGGATGCCAAGGTCAACTACAAGGCACTGTCAGTTAAGACGCGGCCCAATTGGCCGCTGCGTCAGGTTAATCTGGGGATTGTGCTCGACAAAGGCCGTCTGACGCTAAATCCGGTTGAGTTTAATTTTCCGCATGGTCGCCTGACCGGTATGGCTGATATTGACGCACGCACTGACGTTCAGACCAACCATATCGACATGCGCCTGACGGGCCTGCGCATACAGGATTTCACCCCCTCCATCGGCGGTGCTGAGCCGGTCGAAGGACTGCTGGATGCCCGCATTCGCGCCACCGGCACCGGCCACACGGTTCATGATGCGGCATCGTCGGCTAATGGCGATTTCGCGCTGGTCATGCCGCAGGGCACCATCCGCCAAAGCTTTGCGGAACTGATGGGCGTCAATGCCACTAAGGGGCTGTTTATGTTGATTTCAAAAGACCCAAAGGAAACGCCGGTGCGTTGCGCCATCGCCGGGTTCAAGATCACAGACGGCGTCATGCGGGCGCAGAACATCGTCTTTGATACCGAAGTCGTGCGGGTCAGCGGCTCAGGCCGTATCAACCTTAAGGACGAAAGCCTTGATCTGGTGTTTGAGGGCAAGCCCAAGACATTTCGTCTGGTGCGGGTTGATGTCCCGATCGTTATCGGCGGCAACCTGACCCAGCCAAAGATTGGCTTAGACGCAAAGACCGCGATCGCTCAAGGCGGGCTGGCGGCGGCGTTCAATACCGTCCTGCCGTTCGTCAATCTTGACTACGCCGGTGACGCCAATTGTGCAGCACTTGAGGCGCAGACACACTCCAGAGTCCGTAACTGATTATCGGATCGCCTTACGGTCGCCCAGTATACACGGCAGGGTCATCATCATGATATAGAGATCCAGCCAGAACGACTGCCGCTCAATGTAATCGACATCAAGGCTGATCCGCCGGCGCACATCGTCGGCATTATGCAGCGGACCGCGGGAGCCATTAACAGCGGCCCAGCCGGTCATGCCGGGTTTCATGCGGTGGCGCCAGGCGTATTCGGCCACCAGACGCGCCGACTCGTCCGGGCCGGTCTTCATGCCAATGGCGTGGGGGCGAGGGCCAACCAGCGACATTTCACCCATAATCACATTGAACAACTGCGGCAGTTCATCCAGGCTGGTCTTGCGAATAATGCGGCCGATGCGGGTCACGCGCTCATCACCGGCAGTCACTTGCTGGGACGCGGTCGCATCTTCGGCATCCTGACGCATCGAGCGGAATTTCCACACCATGATCGGCTCATTATTAAAGCCGTGGCGGCGCTGACGGAAGAAGACCGGGCCGGGGCTGTCTAGCTTGATCAGGCCGGCGATCAGCACCATAACCGGCGCAAATACAATCAGGGCCATCAGGCCGATAATCATATCCTGAATACGCTTATTAAAGGCACGCTTGTCGTCTTCGGTGATGCCAGACACGCGCGCCAGCGGCTGATCAGCCATGCGCGACAGGGCGGCTTGCCGGCCTTCGTCATTATGCATGTCAACCAGCAAAGAGACTTCGTTGGGCAGGCTTTTGAGGCGGGTTATAATGTCCTTGACGCGGGCCTTGGCCGAGGGATCAACGGCGACGACAATCTGATCGACATAGGGGGTGATCTTATGGCTGAGCAGGGCCTTGGTGTCGCCCAGCACAGGCACACCCAGAACGGTATCAGGATTACGTGCCAATCGGTCATCGAAAATGCCCAAAATATTGACATCGCGCCGCGCCAGAGCCCCATCAATCAGGCGCTGGGCGTGTTTGGTCGCGCCCACAATCACGATGTTGGGCGTCAGGCGACCCTGCTTGCGCCAGCGTGCCACGGTGGTAAACCACAGCAGATGCAGCAGGCTGAAAAAGGCCAGACAGGCCATGGACCACATTTCCAACGCGGGCGGGAAGGTGGAAGTCCCCTTGATCAGGCAGGTCACCGCAAAGCCGGCCACCGCGCCCATCCCAATTGAACCCGCAACCTTCAGCAGTCGCTCCCACAGCTTTTCGGTACGGTTCAGCCGGTACAGCCCAAAGGCCGAAAGGGTCATGGCGACCGCGACCGTGGCGCACAAAAACGGCAAAACCTCGCCGACCGGCAGCGACAGCATATGCCCGCCGGAATGGGCACCTACGCCCAGAAATCCGAAAAACGCCAGGGCACAAATATCAACCATGCGAAAGATATAGGCCGCCCAGTACCCGCTTTTGCGTTCGCGTAAACTGACCAGTCGCTGGGGGCGAAACGGGCCACGGCGGACGTGCAACGCCTCCGCAAGGCCTGCCCGCGCGGCTGGGCGTTCGGGCTTTAGTCCGTCGTCGTGACGTAAACTATCGCCCGTCCTGGCGGCATCGGGCCGAATAAGGTCGATTAACATCTGGGGGCGAAACCATCACAAGTATTTTTTATATATAACGCAGTAACATACATCCCTTAGAGGGGCGTTAACGCACATTCGTCAGGGGAATTTCTGCAATTTGAGATTGTTTTGCGCCGCCCCCAAGCGCTGAGGTGATAGCACAGGTGTTGAGTTTGAGAAAACTGAAACGCGACTTGTGCACAATTTGACGCGAGGCGTTGCCTTTTGGAAACGGACACGCTAAATCAGCCATAACGGAGACGTGGCCGAGTGGCTGAAGGCAACGGTTTGCTAAATCGTCGTACCCTGTAAGGGGTACCCAGGGTTCGAATCCCTGCGTCTCCGCCATTTGTTTTTGCCTTATAATTCAATAGATTGAACGTGTTTTGGCGTATCGCTACATAGTGCGTGGCCATGTCGCGCGGCAGTTTATAAGTGAATCGAATGATGCGTAAGGCCGTGGGGCGAGGGCGGGTCGGTAAAGACGTAATCCCATAACAAAAAAAGAGCGCCTTCCCAAAAAGGAAAGGCGCCAAGGATCTGAGGTCTCGAAAACCCTGAGAGTGACGGGGTAAACGCTTCGTGAGACTTCAGGCCGGAGTTACAAACTGTGCAGAGGCGCCCTCCTGCCACACGCCTTTGAGATTCAGGTCACGATCCAGCCAAACGAGGTCAGCACGGGCCCCCGCGGTGAGGGTGCCGTAGTGGGCATCAAGGCCTAAGAACCGGGCGGGGGCGCTTGAGGCCATGACGGCGGCCTCATCAAGCGTCAAGCCGACCATTTCCACGGCGTTCTTCACGGCGGTGGCCATGTCGAGGTCAGAGCCCGCCAAGGTGCCGTCAGGGCCGACACAGACGCCGTCCTCAACCCGGATCAGCTTGTCCTGCAGCATGAAGGTTTTGGTCTTGGAACCGACCGTCGGCATGGCATCAGTGACGATCATGAAGCGGTCGTGGGGGCGGCAACGCACGGCGATTTTGAGCGCCACCGGATCGACATGGCGGCCATCGATGATCAGCCCGCAATAGACGGATCGGTTCTCCAGCGCCGCCCCGACCACACCGGGCGCGCGGTGGGTGAACGGCGACATGGCGTTGAACAGGTGGGTGATCCCCGTCACCCCCTCATCAAAGGCCTGATGCATCCGGCCATAGCTGGCATCGGTATGACCGGCGGCAACAATCACGCCCGCCTGCGTCAGGGTACGGATATCGTCCGACGTGGCCGTCTCAGGTGCCAGGGTAACCAGCGTCTTGCCGTGTTTCAGGCTGGACAGCAGTTTCAGGCTTTGTTCGGTCAGGGTGCGGAACTTGGCCGGATCGTGGGTACCCTTGCGGGCCTCATTGATGAACGGGCCTTCGATATGGATACCGAGCACGCCGGGCACACCGTCCTCGATCGCCTGTTCAACCGCGCGCATGGCCGCATCAATGACCTCAAGCTCATCAGAGATCAGGGTCGGCAAAAAGCCGGTTGTGCCATATTGTCTGTGGGCGGCGCCAATAGCCGCAATGGCCTCAGACGAGGTGTCGTCATTGAACAAAACCCCGCCGCCGCCATTGACCTGAGTGTCAATGAATCCCGGCAGCAGGTAGCCCCCATCAAGGTCAATGACCTCACCGGCAGACGCGGATTTTGACGCCTCAAGGCTTGCGATCCGGTCGCCCGCTATGGTCAGGACATGATCAGTGACAAAGCCTTCGGGGCTGAGGATCGATCCGTTGCGGAAGGTGGTCTTGGGACTCATACGGTTCGGGTCACTTTGTTGAGGTTCGGCGGGGCGTCGGGGTTAAGGCCACGGCGCAGGGACAGGGCGTTGGCGAAGCGGTAGAAGCTCTGGATCATCAGGATCGGCTCCAGAGCGGGCTCAAAGCGGCCCGCAGGCAGGGTTGAGGTCGCGCCACCACCAGCATCAGCCAGTTCGACCTTCGCCCCCCGCGACAGGAACTCGGCGGCGACCTCGCGTACCCCGTCGCCAGCCGTATCGGAGGTGGCAAAGGCCAGAATGGGGAAGCCTTCGCGGACAATGGCCATCGGGCCGTGACGGACCTCAGCCGAGGAGAACGCCTCGGCATGGAGGGCGCAGGTTTCTTTGAGCTTAAGCGCGGCTTCCTGGGCGATGCCAAAGCCATAGCCACGACCGATGACAAACAGGTTGGTGGCGTCTTCAAGGGGCGGCAGGGCGTGGGACCAATCCCGATCAAAGGCGGCACGCAACTGATCGGGCAGGGCGTGGACGCTGACTTTCAGGCCGTCATCACCGGCCCATTCGGCCACGAGGGCCGCCAGAGCCGCCAGCGACACGATATAGGACTTGGTCGCCGCCACGGACAGCTCCGGGCCCGCGCACAACGGCAGGGCTTCGTCGGCAAGGTCTGCCAGCGGCGAGGTCACGTCATTGACGAGGGCGACCACAAACGCACCGGAATCCTTATGGGCCTTGACCGAAGTCAAAAGGTCCGGGCTGCGGCCAGACTGGGAAATGGCGATGCACAGGGTCTGCGCAGCCTTGACCGGGGCGTCATAGATCGACGCCACCGACAGCGCCGCCGTTGAGGTCGGCACCCCGATCAGGGTCTCGATCAGGTACTTGCCATAGGTGGCGGCATGGTCGGATGATCCGCGCGCGCAGGTCGTAACCCCTTTGGGAGGATCGGCCCGCAAACGATCCGCGATCCGCGTAAGCGTTGACGCGTTGGCCTCTAAAAACCGCGCCACCGCATCGCCACCCTCGCCCGCCTCACGGTGCATAAGCGTGGTATTGGCGGGCTGAACTATCGATGTATTCATCATGTTAAACTCTTCAAAAACAGGTGGGCGCGCCGTCAAAATCCGTAGGTCAGATTGCCCAGTTCATTGACTTCGGCGATCACGTCATAGGCGTCGCCGCGATAATAGGAGTGGTTAAGCTCACAGGTCAGGCCATCGCTTAAGAACCCGCGCCGTTCGATAAACAGACCGGGGGTGCCGGGGGGCACCTGAAGGCGGTCGGCCTGTTCGCCGGTCAGGGCGACGGCGCGCAGACGCTGCAAGGCGCGCACGGGGCGGTGGCCGGTGCGGCTCAAGGCCTCATAGAGTGAATCCCCGACCTCATCGAGGGTCGGCAGGGCAAAGGCGGGCAGGGTGGTATATTCCAGCGCCATGATCGCGGCATCGGCATAGCGCAGACGCTGAAAGCGGCAGACCTGAGAGCCCGGTGACAGGCCTAGCGACAGGGATTCTTCGGGGGTGACGACGCCGTGGGTCTTGCTGATCCACTCCGAATGGGGCTTGCGCCCGCGCGAAATCATGTCCTCAGAGAATGACGACAGGCGCGACAGGCTTTTTTCAAACCGGCTGGCGACATAGGTGCCGGAACCCTGACGGCGAACCAGCAGACCTTCGGACACCAGCCCGTCAATGGCCTTGCGCACGGTGATGCGCGACACGTCGAAATCATAGGCCAGATCTCGCTCCGGCGGAATGGCCTCAGACGCGGTAATGATCTGGCTATGGATTGCGGTGCGCAGCCGTTTTTGGAGTTGCTGATAGAGCGGGGTCGGCTCGTCCTTATTCAGCGTACCGATCTGGTGCGCGAAGGCGGGACGGGCGACCTGCAATCTGGCGGCGGGTGTATGATGTATCATGTGAGTTATGCCGGAATACGCGCAGAGCCGAGACCGGTGCCTGCCCCTTGCGCCAGTAGCAGCGCGCCTTCGACGGCGTCGCTTTCGGGCTCACTGAGCAGGGCAGCGTCACGGCCCGACAGCCACGGCCGGATCGGTTCGGACAGGCCGCCGACGAGGGCGATCTTGGCAGCCCCCAGGGCATGCAGCCGTTGCAGGTAAAGGCCGATCTCGCTGGCCACGGTTTTGACCAGGCCAACCGCCACCGGATCGCCCTGTTCGGCATAGCTCATGATCAGCGGGGCCAGCGCGCCGTAATCGCTGGGGGTGGCGGTATCGACAAAGGCGATGACATCGGCGGCATGGCCCCCGAAGGAGGCGATGATTTCCTGCGTAAAATCGGTGGACGGCGCGATCTTATCATAGCCACGCAGAGCGGCCCGCAGGGCTTCGCGCCCCAGACCGGCGGCGGAACCGTCATCGCCGACTTCAAAGCCCCAGCCGCCAATGCCGCGGCCGATGCCATTGTTAAAGATATAGCCTGCCGAGCCGGTGCCGGAAATCAGGATCGCGCCATCCTTACCTGAAAAGGCCCCAAGGCAGGCGGCGTGGGCGTCGCTGGAGGCGCGGATCGCGCCGAAATTAGGACCGGAATCGATGGTGACCTGCGCGCCGGTGGGCGAGGAAATCCCCGCCAACCCCAGACCAATATGAATGTCGGGCAGGTCGGCATGGGTAAGCTCTGCCAGAGCCAAGGCTTCATCGACCGCGGCCATGATATTGCTCCAGACCAGACCAAGGCCCAGACGGATATTGCTGGCACCGCCATAGCCTTCGCTTAAGGTTTGGCCCGCGCGGGTCTTGAGACGCGCCCGGCAGCGGGTGCCGCCGCCGTCGATGCCGATGTAATAGAGAGGAGGGGGGGCAAGGTCTTGCATGAAATCTAACGCGATAAGAGGACTAATAATTAACTGAGGCGGCTTTGGCCTTGGCGCTCTGTGTGATGGCAAACAGCGCAAAGACCAGAATATAGAGATAGGCGGGGATCATAATGACGGCAAAGACGGCTTGAAAATCAAAGCTGCCTTTGAAGTGGGCGAACAGTTGCGGCAGGACGGCCCCGCCCGCAATGCCCATGATCAGGATGGCTGAGCCGGTTTCGGTAAACTTACCCAGCCCCTTGATGCCGAGCGGGAAGATCGCGGGCCACATCATGGCATTGGCAAAGCCAAGCGCCGCCACAAACCCGACCGAGACCAGACCGTGGGTCAGATACGCACCCAGACAGAACGCAACGCCTAAGACCGCTGAGATCGCCAGATAGCGTTCCTGCGAGATAAGGCGCGGGATGATGATCAGACCGACGACATAGCCGATCAGCATACCGACCAGAGTGAACGAGGTGAAGTATTTGGTGATATCGAGCGGGATACCAAAGGCCGCGCCATAGGTGCCGATGGCGTCACCGGCCATGACTTCGACGCCGACATAACAAAACAGCGCCACGAAGCCGAGCCACAGTTGCGGAAAGGCAAAGATGCTCTTGCCCGTCGTGTCGGAGGCTTTGGACTCATTGGCTTGATCGCTGATTTCAGGCAGGGGCGATTTGGCGACAGCAAAGGCTAGCACGGCCAGCAAAGCCGCCATGCCGAGATAGGGCAGGTGGATCTTTTGCGCAAAGGCATCAAGCAGGGCTTCGCGGGCAACGGGATCGGTGGCGGCTTCGACCTGGGCTGCGAATTCCCCGACGCCATTGAGCACCAGACCGCCGACGACGATGGGGGCCAAAATACCCGCGATCTTATTGCAGATACCCATGAAGGCGATGCGTTGAGCGGCGGAATCGATGGGGCCAAGGATGGAGATATAGGGGTTAGACGCGGTTTGCAGCAGGGCCAGACCCGCGCCAATGATAAACAGGCCGGTCAGCGCGCCTTCAAAAATGCGCATGGTGGCCAGTTGTCCGAAGATTGCCGCCCCTACGGCCATGACCAAAAGCCCCAGCGCCATGCCTTTTTTCATGCCGGTCTTTTTCAGGATCGCCGCGGACGGCAAGGCCAGAAAGAAATAGGACATGTAAAAGACCGTCACCACCAGAAAGGCTTCGACATCCGACAGGGTGAAGGCCAGTTGCACAAAGGTGATCAGCGGCCCGTTCAGCCAGGTGACAAAGCCGAAGATAAAGAACATGCCGCCAATAATGCTCATGGCGAGTAAGGGAGATCGGGTAGTTTCAGACGGTGGCGACATAATGGTGATCCCCTAAAGCTTAATGATGATGTTTTTACGATCCATCCACCAGCCCAGCAGCCAGCAGACGAGCATGTAGACAATGGCGCAGACCAGTGAGCCGATGGCACCGGGCAGAATAACCTGAAACAGGTGGATGCCCACCCAGTCATAAAGTTTGGTGCCAGCCGGTGTGGTGAAGGTTTGCAAGCTGATGACCAGCAGTTCCGAAAACAGATAGATAACGAGCGGATTCTTGCCGAAAATCTCAAAGAATTTGACGCCGAAATTGAGTTTCTGAAGCTCGGTATAGGTGATCAGGGCCGCCAGTATCAGGCAGTCGATGCCGATGGTCAAAAGCACAAACGACGACGTCCAGATGCGCTTGGATAACGGAAAGAACAGGCTCCAGATCAGGCCCGCGGCCACAAGGGCCATACCCGCCACCAGCATCTTCGAGACGGCGGTTCTGTGATCGGTGGTTCGGGTAATGAACAGCCCCGCCAGATATCCGGCCAGCACATTGACGATGGCGGGCACAGTCGAAAACAGCCCTTCGGGCTCATAGCCCTTGGCCCCGCCGCGGTACATGTGATCGAGGCCGAGGACGGCGCGGTCGATCTGGGCGCCGATATTACCGGCCATGCTGAGTTGCTCACTGGCAGGCCCAAAGGCCATCAGCGCGCCCCAATAACCGAACAACAGGGCGACACACAGGGCGATGATGCCCTTGACTGGCAGATAACGTGCGGCAAGGGCTGCGGCACCGTAACAGAGCGCAATCCGTTGCAGCACGCCCATGATGCGGGTTTGGCCAATGTCATTAAACGCCCACGACCCGTCGGGAAGCTGATGCACGAACGGGAACCAGTACATCAGGTAGCCGAGCAGAAAAATCAGGGCCGTGCGCTTGGCGACCTTAAGCAAAAACTGATCATTCGGCAGGGTACGGCGTGACGCGAACGCCATCGAATTGCCGACCGCAAACAGGAACGATGGAAACACCAGATCAGCCAGCGTAAAGCCAAACCAAGCCGCGTGCTGAAGCTGATAGAACGGCTCAGCGCCAGCACCTGACGTATTGACGACGATCATCACGCAGACGGTCAGGCCGCGAAACACATCCAGAGCGGTAAAGCGCATCCGGTCCATCACGCCTCACTCAGGCGCTTAAGGATCTGGCGCGACAGGGCAAAGGCATCCTTGGGGCGGCGACGGGTAAAGGTCGCGTTTGTCTTGACCCAGGCCTGCTCCCATGCCGTAATGTCGCGGGTAAAGGCTACCTGATCAAAGGCCTTGCCGGTCACCGCACTGTGGCGGACAGCGGCCAACAGCTTGGTCCAGCGCGGCAGGTAGAAATCCTTATACATCCCCTGCCATGCCTTGGAGGCATAGTCGTTGAGATTGCCAAGCCCGCCCCAGACGGTGACCTGCGCCTTGGCATTGAGGACGTAATAATCGGATTCAGGCTTGGTGTCGCCGTAAGCGCGGGCCTCATCGATCCAACTCGACAGGGTGTCGGGCTGATCCCCCAGCAGGCTATCGACCATGAGCATCAGCTCGGTGAATTTGGCGCGTTTGGCATCCCCGGCGGCAAGGTCGCCCTTTTCGTAGTCGGTGATGGCCCGCATCAGGAGATAGTCGATTGCTTCTGACGCCAGATGGCGGATGGCATCGATGACGTCGTGGCGATAAAGCGGTGAGCCTTCAAAGCCTTTGAGCGACAAAAATTCCGTCACGGCCTTATGCAGCAAAGCGCGGTCACCGGGATGGCCCTCAAAGCTGGTGATGGCGGCCTGCGGGCGTTTAAAGACCATGTAGGCGCCGGCGGCCTTGTTCCACCAGCGCGGCGTCCAGTATTTAGTGGTATAAACTGACCTGCGATAATCACTCCATGCACTCAAAAGCGCAGGTGTCACGCGGCCATAGCGGCCCTTCAGATAGGTGGCGATCCAGTCATCGACGGAACCCTTGCCGCCGCCCCACGCGATGTCATAGCAATATTCATAGGCGATCGAGTTATTGTGCAGGCCTTCGGGGAACATGCCAAAGCCCTTGAGCGCGCCGGTCTTCGGATTGCCCTCCAGCCCGCCAATGTCGGCCTTATAGAAATCAAGATCGGCATAGACCGGGTTTGAGGCCCCATAATTATGAACATATCCATAGATCCACGGCTTGCCCTGAAAGGCGTCGGTCGTTTGCCACACGCCCGGATAACGGTCATTGCCGATATCGAGGATCATCAGCTTATCGTCCGGCACTTTACTTAAAAACGCACCAATGGCGTCCGCCGACCAGAAATGCTTATCGGCCCCGAACAGCCAGCCCTGCATGACCCAGACGGCGTCAGGGTTAGCGCCGCGAATGGAGTCGTAAATCGCCTGCCCGTAGGCGGCCAGTCGCTCAGATTTCAGCGCCGGATCGACGACGGTTTCGGTTTCCTTGGTATTGGCCGTGCCGTCGCCATATTTGGCGTTTTTCACGTCCGAGCCGTCTTTGGAAATCGGCGGCAGCATCTCATTGAAGCTGTCGGCCAGATAATACTGACCCTCGCCGTAGGTCGCCGTATAAAGTTCGATAAAGCGCTTGGCGATCACGGCAAACAAGGGATCGGCCGGATCAAGCCAGTAGGTTTCATGAAAGCCTTCCCACGGCCGCATGGGATAGATGCGGGCCTCCGGGTGCTTTTGCGCAAACGCCTTGGGGACATAGCCGCCAAAGGCCGGCAGGATCGGCGTCATGCCGAGATCACGCATGGATTTCAAAAGCTTGACCTGAAGGGCGCGTTTCTTTTCGATCCACGCTTGCGGCACCGGGGGCATGTAGCCTTCGATATTGCCCATGCGGTGCCAGGGCGTGAACGCCGGGCCGGAGAAATAGTCGCCCAGTTCGGTATCGCTAAGACCCAGTTCACGCCACAGCGATTGCCAGACAAATTCCTGACCTTCCATGGCCAGCGGCATGTCGATGCCGTGCAGGGCCATCCAGTCGAGTTCCTTCTGCCAGCGCGCCCAGCCCCAGAACGGCGTCGTATAGCCAAAGGTGCAGGTGTTCATATAGACGCGGTGGGCGAATGGGGTGGTCACTTTTCCCGTATCGGCGGCGGGCAGGGGGCTAAGCAGAGCGACGCGGTTGCCTTCCCAGCTTACATTGGCCGCTCCGATAGAGGTCAGGTAGCTGTACGCACCGCGGGTCAGGGCCACCGGCGATGAGCCTTCGATGGCGACCGTGTCCTTGGCGGATTTAACGGCAAAATAGGGTTCCGCCCCGCCGGTAAGCTTAAGTTTTATGTCCTTGGCGCGCGTGCCCATCAGGCGGCCCAAAACCGCGCGGGCGGCGGTGGTTTTGTCCTCAGCCGCAAAGGCGGGTGCCGTGGTAAAGGCCATGGCAGCCAGTGATTGCATCAGGGCCTGACGGCGGGATACAGCAGACATGAAAACCTTTTTTTGCATATGAGTACCCGGCAACGAGTAATAGTAAAAAAGGTGCGAGACTTAAATCTTGAGGGTAAAGTTCAGGTCTCGCACCAGTGTAAGGCGGGCTTTCGGGAGGGAGATCGTGCCCGCCTTATTATCAGAAAACGTTTACATTTTGTAGGTAAAGCTTAGCTGGTAGCTTGGGCCGAATACGCCCAGTTCCTGCCAAATATTTTCGTTGTCCTTATAGGCTTCTTCTTTTTTATTGAAGATGTTCTGACCCGTAAGTGTAAAGCTGGCATGATCATTGACGGTGTAGCCGAGTGAAAAATCAACCTGAGTACCTGCTTTGATGGTGTGTCCTTCACGGGCGAAGAAGCTGTCTACACTGGTCTGCTCGTATTCGCTTCTATAATTCGCCGACACGCGCGCACTGAAGGTTTCATTTTCCCAGTAACCTGTGACGTTACCGGAATTTTTCGACAGGTTACGCAGCGAGAAGCCCGTGTTGGAATATTGTGGATCAACATAGGTATAGTTAGCAATGATGCCAAAACCTTCGATCGGTAAAATGGCATCCAGCGACTGCTGCCAATTGACTTCTGCCCCTTTCAACTTAACCACAGAGGGGTCATTCTGGGTTATGTTGATGTCATAGATCTTGCCGTCTGTACCCATACAGTCGTTAGTCTGGGCATCCAGCGAAAGGCTGGTGCCATCCCACGAACCCGGACAGGTCAGGGTCGTAAAGGTTCCGTTTTTGACGTCCTTGGCGAACAAACCAAGGCTCAGACCGGCATCGCGGCCATAGTACCATTCAAGACTGATATCGTAGTTCTTGGCCGTCAACGGCTTTAAGTAGGGCGTGCCCTGATTTACGAACACGGTCGTGATGCCAGAGGTGTCGGTTGCCTGATACTGGGTCGTATTCAACCGTGAACTGTTATCCAGAATCGGCCGTACAAGCGTTTTGGCTGCGGCCAGTCGCAGAATAAGCGTATCGGTCAGATCGAATACGACGTTCGCGCTGGGCAAAGTGTTGTTGTACTTAAATGTTGTGGTTTGAACGCCAATAAGGTTCTGGATATCGCAATCACAGCCATCCGTCAGGTTTGAGGTCACGCTCTGGTTTGTGACTTCATGACGAATACCGACGTTAGCACGGAACGGTACAACACCGATGTTACCTGAGAAATCTGCCATAGCGTAGACCGAGTCGATCGAACGCGTCAGCGAATATGAGTCTTGTGGGTTGTACAGGGCGGGCACCACAATACCTGCATCAGACAGTGCCTTGCGGTAGGCATTGATGTCTGGCGTAAGCCAGCTTGAAACGCCGGAGACGTTACCATCAAGGAAGCCTGAGACCTTTGGGCCGCTATTGGTATAAGGCGGGATATAGGCGAAATTATCATCGAAGAAGTCACGGCGTGTAACATATCGATCGAAGTTTTCTTCCTTGGTTTTATATCCGAATTTCAACTTTTGCAGCATGCCGATATCAGCGTTGTAGAGCAAGTCAATCTGAGCTGACGTAGAGTCGGTGACCTGGCTGTTCTGGGCGCCATTGGGGTATGATGACCAGGTCAGATTGGATGTTGCATACTGGCTGGCGCTGGCGGGATCGCCGGATACATTGAATTTGATATTATCGGAGTCGCTGATATCCAGAGTTCCGGTGGCTTCTCCGGCACCCGTGATGGCCGCTTCTTCGGTCAGATAGCCATCACCCTTAGTATAGTGAACGGCGGCGTTTAAAACCAGACTTGGCGACAGGTTCCAGCGGGCATATGCGGTATAGGCCTGGGTTGATAAATCGCGGGTTTCGAGTTGACGGTTGTTATCATAGGCGAAATTGGTCAGGTTGACGACCTTGGCCACGCCGTCTTCGACCACTACGGGCGTGATGGAGCTTTGGGAGAAGTTGCCGAACACGAGTTGCGTGACGTCGTAATTGGTCTCATCCTTTGAGTACACGCCCGCAAACCCAAGTTTCAGATCTTCGGTAGCCTTGTATTCCAGGCCGAAGTTGAACTGTGTGCGGTCAGAGGTGCGGTCAATGCGGCGATAACGGAAACGGCGTGGCACCAGCGTACCTGCGGGGGTAGCGACACCGCCATTGAATTCACCGGTCGTACCGGCGGCGGTGTACCAACGGTCCATAAACAGGTAGTCGGCGCGGTCATCAAGCTGCTGAAAGTTAAGGCCAGCATAGATGCCCAGCTTGCCATCCAGATACTGGTTCGCATAGGTCAAGCCCACGGCAGGGTTAACGCCTGCATCTGCCAGAGTGGCTTGCTGCGCCTTTACTGAAACGATCAGCTTCTCGCCCTTGATGTCGAGGGGCTTGGCAGTCGAAATATCAATCGTGCCGGCAAGTCCGCCCATGTCCATGTCAGCGGTCGGTGACTTATAGACCTGAACACCGCTGGCCAGCTCGGTTTGAATGATGTCGAAGCGGAAGCCGTCGATGAAGTTCGGGTTGGCAAAGTCCTGGCCGTTGATGGTGACCTTGGCGTATTGTGGCCCAAGGCCGCGCACGCTGATGGTTGCCCCGCGGCCGTTGACGTTCTGAATCTGCACGCCCGGAATGCGTTGAATGGCTTCGGCGATGTTATCGCTGGGGAACTTACCCAGATCTTCGGCAGATATGCCGTCCGAAACGCGAATGTCGTTTTTCTTAGTCTGAAGTGCGGTGGCGAGGCTTTTTCTAAAGCCGGTAACCACCACTTCCTGTACGGGCTCATCGGCAGTGGTAGCTGCCTGATCCTGGGCCATGGTTGCGGAGGTCGCCAGAAGCCCGGTCAGGGCGGTACTCACTAAGACATAGTGCTTGAAAGTCATAGATTTATCCCCTTTTGGCGTCTGGACACGACCGCTCACATGGAGACAGCGTTGTCCCATCACTCGACACCGTTAAATATTAGCTGTGCGGGCAATGCCCTTCCGTGAATACCACTTTGTAGGATTGGAAGGCCAATTGCTGAGTTTAGACTATGGCTTGAAAAATTGGCCTGTCAATTTCAATGTCGATTCTGTGAACTTTTTTTGTCAGCCAATTTTGCGGCTTCGAAAGCTTTGAGATATCGTCTATAAAAATAATTATTTATATACAGACTATTATTTGAAATATTTCAGATTGTGGGAATGAAATTCGCAGCTTTATTGGTTGATGTGTGTGATAATTATGTAACTTTAATTGAATGGAAGAGTCTGGCGGTAAGGTCTGCCGTGTTGGGTTTTGAAATTGGTTGGCCAATTTTCAGCGCCAAAATCACTTTGGTATGGTGCGAAATGCCGCCTTATTCATCCACTAGGGCGATGGTTTTAATATGCTCGAAATGCTGCCACATGGCAAAGAAGGCCCCGCCCTGATCGCGCCGTTTCAGGGCGTCAACGATTTTGCGGTAATTTTCAGCCTGGGTGGATTTACGCGGGTCGTCCGGGGTGCGCGCCATCAGGCTCATCCACAGCGGGTTGTTGTCGCGGCGGTGCCACAGGGCGGCCACCATGCCGGTAAACTCCGGGTTCTGGGCGCCGCGGCTTATGGCCAGGTGAAAGGCCATATCCAGCCGCTCACGGACTTCGCGCAACTGGGCCAGCACGTAATCATCATAGGCCTTTTCGAGTATCCGCAGGTCGTCATCGGTAATTTTGGTAGCGGCGATCTGGGCAATATGGCTTTCCAGCCACTGCTGCGCTTCCAGTAATTGCACCGGATTGGCGGGCCCAATAAGCGATAATGCGGCATTGCCAAGGTTTGCGGCATGGTCGACCGCATCGGCCTCATAGGCTTTGCGGGTGATATAGATGCCTGAGCCCTGCCGCGATTGCACCAGCCCCTTGACCTCCAGCATGACCAGCGCGTCGCGGATAACGGCGCGACCGACGTTATAGACTTCGGCCAGTTCACGTTCGGGTGGCAACTTGCCTATGGTGCGAAATTCGCCGCTTCTTATGCGTTCCAGCAGCGACTTGCCGACGACCTGATAGGCGCGAACGTCCTTTTCAGCATCGGTCCAGTCAAATGCGCTATCTGATGCTGCCATGTCATACTTCCGGGATTGATCTGTGCGGTGGTCATCCAATTAACGGGTGTTACGAAAATTGGTCAATGATTTTACTAAAGAAAGCGCCCCGCCGAAAGAAAAGACCGCTTTGTCACGGGGACAAAGCGGTTAAGGCTGGACGCGTCAACGGGGAAGAAGCGTCGGATCGGGTTGTGGCTTAAGGGGCAGACACTGCGGGCCAGTCTTGGGACAGGTGACGGCGCACGGCGGTGATATCCAGCGCGTCTTTCCAGGTGATGCTCCAAGTGATGCCTATGTCGCGGCGGGCCGCACCGGGGCCGCTTGAGCCGGTTTCAAAAAAGCGTGAGTCCTGCGGATAAAACACAGCGGTCTTGGTGCCGTCGCGGGCCGTGCCGTTCATGCTGGTCCAGTGGTCGGGGTGGATGTGGGCGTCCATGGTGCAGTCAATGAACGAGGCCTGTCCGACGGCATCCGGGTCGGCATAGCGGCCATCGGCAAAGGTGGTGGTCGGATGCCAGGGCCGCGCCAGCGCCACCGAATGATCAGGCACACCAGCTTCACGGGTTAGCTTTGAGCGATAGACCACAATGCCAACCGGCTGGCTGAGCGGCGTGGATGGGGCCAGCAGGTAGGAATGAAACTCACCGGGCGCTATGGCCGCAGCGCGGTTGCGCGTGCGGATTTCGCTACCTTCGATCAGAACCTGACCATTGCCGAAAATGAAGTCGATATTGCCGGAGATCAGGCTGTCGCGGATCACGGCGCGCTTACCATTGGCAAACAGCGTGTCCTGATAGCCGACCAGCGCCGCGTCCCGGATCAGTATCCGGTCGCTGTCGATATCGAGCAGAACGGCGACCCCCTGGGAATTGGAAATTTTCTTCGGATCGGCATCGAGCAGGGCGTCGTTCGACAGGTAATCGAAGGTGTTCTCAATCGTGATGCCTTCGACCGTAACCTGATCGGCATTGATGGTGAGCGTGGCCGAACCGGGCGTGCCCCAGTTACGGCGGTGATATTTGCCTGCGGTCTCGGCCACAGCATCGTAATGCAGGCGGGTTTTATCAGGCCCAGCCCCGCGCAGGCGGATTTTGTGGCGGCTGATCGTGACTTTTTCATAGTAATCGCCCGCCGCGACCTTGATGGTAATCCACTGATCGCTGGTATCGGCCTTGGCGGTATCCAGTGCGGATTGCAGGCGGGTAAAGCAGTGCTTTTGGTCGCCGCAAGACGGGCTGACGGTATAGTGAGCATCAGCCATTGCCGGAACAGCAAGGGCCAGAATGGCAAAAAACGGGGCAAGGCAAACGGCGCGAAGCATATATGAAACCTTATTGTTCCGTCAGAAAACTATCGATCTGGTCGACGATCTGACCGAACCATGGGTCGAACAGCCAGATATCGTGCGGGGCATTTTCAAACGCCGTGTAGCGGTACTTCACGGCTTGCGCTTTGAGTTTGGCCTCAACGATCTCACGACCGGCGGTGAAACGCGGGATGCCGCTGCTGATGACCAGAGTGGGTGGTGACTGCGGCCCGGCATGTTGGGCGGCACTGGCCTCACGCCAGCGGTCGGGGACATCTTCCATCGCACCGCCCAGCCACAAGCCGGCGGCGGAACTCTTTCCGGCAGCGTTTTCAAACTGCAAGGCCAAAGGTGTGGTGAAATCCAGCACGCCGTCGATATCAATCAGGGCGCTCACCCGCGTGTCGTCGCCGGGCGTGGTTTTAAACAAGGGCTTATCGGCGGTGTAGGCCAGCAATGCCGCCATCTGGCCCCCCGATGATGCCCCGCCGATCGCCAGCTTATCGCGGTCAATGCCAAAGGTGTCGGCCTGAGATTTTACCCACACAAGGGCGTCGTTGACATCCATCAGACCCGCCGGATAGGGCGCTTCGGGCGACAGGCGAAACTCCGGCAGAAAAACGGCGTAACCTTTTTGCGCCAACCGGTTGGCCAGGCCGTAAAAGTGGGATTTGCCGCCGGAACGCCAGCCACCGCCATGCACCAGAACAATGCCTTTGCCGGTTTTGACTTCGGGCGCAGGCAGGAACACATCGATATGCAGTTCACGCGCACCCACCGATTTATAGCGGCGGTCAAACAGAACCTGCTGGCCGGTCTGGAACGTGGAGACGGGCCAGGTGATGCCCGCAAACTCATTCTTATAGCGTTCATAACGCTGGGAAATCGTATAGCTGTCGTCAACGGGGATAAGCTCTCCCGCCAGCGCGGGGCCGGATAGGGCCATAACTACAGCCAATTTCGACCATAACAAACGCATGTTTTACCCCGTGAAAGCTGCGGCCTCTGGTGATATCCACCAGAGGCCGCGTTCAGTCTATCAGTACTTATAACGCAGGCCCAAGATCCACTGGGCGCCGGTGTGGGTATATTCGCGCGTCAGATCCATGCTGCCGGTATCGCCGGTGCCATAGATGCGCTCGACCTCATCAGTAATGTTGATGCCTTCAAAGGTCAGGGTCAGGCGGGGCGTGACATTGTAGAACGACGCCAGATCAACATGGGTCGGGCCGTATTTACGCTCCTGAACGTGACCATTGCCGCCCGGCTCACTCAGCAGGTAATCGTCGCGCTTATTGACCGACAGCCGCGCCCCGAAGGTCTCGGTGTCGTAGTAAAGCGTCATGTTGTAGGAGTTGGGCGACAGGCCGGTCGAATCTTCGGCCTCGACATGGGTGTAGTTGGAGGCGACCCCAAAGTTCGACCATATCCCCGGCAGGAAGGTGAACGGCTGGTTATAGGTGATTTCAAAGCCCTTGACGTTATTGCCGTCATCATTATTGACCGGGATGGTGAAGGTATAGGGTACGGTTGCGGGGTCGGCATTATAGGACGTGTCATAGAGCGGATCGGCATAGATGGCCGGCCAGAAGGACGGGTCGATCATCTGGGTGACAACATCAGTCCGCAATGAGCGCACGATGTCTTTGTTGAACACAGTAAGCGCCAGCAGGCCTTCGCTGCCGAAGTACCACTCGACACCCAGATCAAGATCGTTGGACTCATAGGGCTTAAGCGACGGGTTGCCGACATTGCCAACCGTGCGGGTGGTGTAACCAAACACAGGTCCTGCGATATTTAGCGTGCTCAGGCCCGGCCGGGTCATGCTGCGGCCATAGGAGGCCCGCACCACCAGATCGCTGCGGACATCAAGGGCGGCATTGATCGACGGCAGGTAGTTGTCATAGGAGACATTGACCTCAACCGGCGTGCCGCTGACCAGGGCCTGAGAGGTCACATTGGTCTTGACGTACCGCAAGCCCGCATTGGTGCGCAGCGGCATACCGGCGATGTCAAACTCGGCATTGATCTCGCCGTAAGCCCCGATGGTTTCTTCGCCGACTTTCCAGGCGGCACCGGCATTGTTGGTATAGCCTGCCGGTATAATGCCTGCCGCCGCGATAGCGTCGAAATCAGCCACCCGGAACGGCAGGAGGCCGGGGCCGTCCAGACCGTCACCGAAGTCGGACACCGGGAACGGCTTGGTATAGTCCGACGGATCAAAGGTCGGGGCAGCACCTAAGCCTTCGGTATAGCTGACCGTGCGGTCATTATAGCTCAGGCCCGCCTTGAGCGACAGGCGATCCACCGCATAGGTGGCGTCAAACCGTGAGGTGAAGTTTTCCTTCTTGACGGTATTGATGCGGTTGGAAGCGGTCTGGGCATTGATATAGTTGTCGGCATTATTGGGGTCATAGCTGCCGAAGCTGACTTCCGGCACATACTCATTGCCGCTGTAGTCATAGGCGTAATAGTGCGGCACCGAGCGGTAATAGAACCGCAGTTCCGAGCGATCGGCATCATCGACCGCCTTACCAATCATGGCCTCCAGCGTCAGGCTGTCATTGACATTGTACTTGCCCGACAGGACGACCTGATCAAAGGCGGACTCTGACTTCTGATGGCGGCTTTCGTACCAGGAGGTGACATCATCAAAAGCTGCGGCCACCAGCGTCTTGCCGTCGGCCCCGACCGTAAACGACCGCGGTGTCTGGCCGGTATAGTTGCCTGCCACACCGTGGGTCAGCAGCCATTCCATCGAATTATAGCTTAGGCGATCATTAGTCAGTTCCGAATGGAGCACATCCAGCGTGATCAGCAGATCGTCCGAAGGCCGGTACTGGAATGAGCCGGTCAGGCCGACCCGTTTTTGGTCATTGCCGAAATAGTCGGCGCGTGGCAGGCGCGGGGCCCACAGGCAATCGAGCGGATCGGCGGCACCGCAATCGCCGGACGGTGTGCCGGTGACGGTCGGATTGGTATCAGCCCAGGAGTCGCCGTTGACGAACGGTGAGGTCCAGCGAACGCTGGAATAACCTTCCTGATGCACGGTACGCTCAGAGGCGGCGATGGAGACCAGAGCCCCGAACTTTCCGTCAGCAAAGGTCTTGCTGACCAGTAAAGCGACGCGCGGATCAACCTTCTTGTTCAGGGTGTTGTAATTGCCTTGGGCCGAGGCCGAGACGGTGAAATCCTTGCGGAAATCGAACGGGCGGGCCGAATAGAGATTGACCGTACCGGCAATGCCGCCTTCTTCGGTCGAGGCTTTCTGGCTTTTCTCGATGTCGATGCGGTTGAAAAGCTCCGACGCAAACAGATGAAAATCAAAGGCACGTCCGGCATTGAGGGTAACGCCGCCGGTATCGAGGCCGTCGCTGCTGGCGGGCACTTCCATGCCGTTTAAGGTGGTGCGGGTAAAGTCCGGGCCAAAACCGCGCAGGGTGATGTTACGGCCTTCACCGCCTTCGCGCGACATGGCCACACCCGGAACGCGCTGGATGGATTCGGCCAGATTGAGATCCGGCATCTTACCGATATCTTCGGCGACGATGCTCTCAATGGCGTTCGGTGCCCGGCGCTTGATGGAGCGCGCCTTGCTGAGCGATCCGCGAATGCCGGTGACGATAACTTCGGTGACATCGCCATCACTGACCGGCTCGTCAGCAGCGGTCGCGGTCGCCTCATAGGCGGTCTTGATGACGGACGGCGCGCGGGCAGTGGGGGCCGGGGTGTTTTCGGCCAAAACAATGATATTGTTGGACTGGGTAACCGGTGTCAGGTTGGTGCCTGCCAGAAGCCGCTCTAAGCCTTCGCGCACCGGCATATTGCCCTCAACCGCTGCGGTCTGCTTGCCCTTGACCAGTTTTTCCGGAGCCATGAGCTGGATATTGGCCTGCTGGGCGAACTGAGGTATCCCTTTTTCAGCCGCTTGCGCCGGTACACTAAATGACTTGACCGCGTTCTGAGCCAGAACAGGCGAAGCCGAAACCATAAGCAACGTCCCACTGGCGAGCAGCAAAGGGCCGTTAAACGCGCGCATGAATGCATTCGTCATTAAATTATTCCCTGTAGGTTTGCGCTGTGTCGCGCTTTTTTATTTTCGAAGACTTTAGGCCTTCTTTAACTACGATGTCTTGCCCGCGCACTTCCGTACGCTGTTATTCATTTTTTTGTGCCTATAAGGATTATTTTTTCGCTTCGGCTTATGTTGGCACCATAGGCTTGCTGGATCGCATTGGAAAACGCCTCCGGATCATTGGCGCTTAAGCGGCCAATCAGGCGCTCTTTGGCCAGATCATCATCCTGAATGACAATCTTGATCTGGTTGTAACGATTAAACTCGCCCGCCACCTCCGACAGGCTCTTGCCATTCAGGGCAATCTGGCCTTCGCGCCACGCCAGATCGTCATCGATATCGTCGGGGGCGTGGCGGATGTGCGCAGGCTTATGATCGCTGATAATCGTGCGGTCCCCGGCATTCAGCCGTATCGCCCGCTCATCGCCGCCATCCTGGGTGGACCAGGCCATCACCGTGCCTTCGGTCACCAGAACCTCGACGCCGTCCTCAAGCTTCTTGACCGAAAAGGCTGTGCCAACCGCTCTGACGCGCGCCGTGCCAGCCGCGACGATGAAGGGGCGCTCTTTGTTTTTGGCGACCTTGAACCAGGCTTCGCCCTTGACCAGTTCGATCCGGCGCTCAGCCTCGGCCATGTCGATGCGCAACCGGCTTTCGGTGTTCATAGCGGCGATCGAGCCGTCACTCATGGGCAAGCGACGGATTTCGCCGGTGTGGGTCATGGTCTCATGCGTCCTGAGACCGATGACGCCCAGCACACTGGCGGCCACCAGCCCCAGCCCACCCGCGACGGCAAAAGCCCGACGCCGTGACAGGTTATGCGTCGGCAACCGTGAGGCCCCCTGCCACTCCGCCGACGGCCCAAGCGCCCGCGCCCGTGACAGGGCGTGCCAGCCCGCCTGCGCCCGCAACAGCGCGCCCCGACGGCGTGGATCGCCCGCCAGCCAGTCTTGCAAGACCGCCTCATCATCAGGGGACAAAGGATACTCCTTCACCGCCCATAGACTGGCCGCGTGCTCAATCTGCTCGCTAGTTTCGACCGGCGTCGGTGCCACGCTTAAACTCCTTTTGGGGTTGGAAACGGCTGTCTTCGGACGCTATCTCTTTCATGATAAGCCGAAGGGCCTTGGCCGCATCATTTTCAACAATATGTTCACTCAGGCCCATGATCCGGGCGATTTCATTTTGGGGCAGACCTTCAATCCGGCGCATCTCAAATATCTGGCGGCAACGCGTCGGCAGGCCCGCGATCACCCGCTTAAGACGAGCCAGATCCGACCGGGCCACGGTCACCTGCTCCGGCGAGGGCAGGTCGCTGCTGATCTCCAGCCGGTCGATCTCATCCACCGACTCCATGCTCACGATCCGCGCGCGCCTTAAGCGCATCAGGGCGATGTTGCGGGCGACCGTAAAGAAATAGGCCCGTGGCGACGAGATGTGATCAATGCTTATCAGTTCCGCCATCCGGCAGTAGGATTCCTGAAGTATGTCCTCTATGTCATCGCGTCCCAAACGGGCGCGCAGCAGCCAACGGCGCACGTCCGCCTCATGCGGCAAAATCTGAGTACCAACCCAGCTTACAATGTGTCCCGGCGCAGAAACCATAAAGCCTCCTACTCAGACGATGCCTGAGACGGGCCGTTCCGTAAAATTATCTTTTTGAGCATGCGTAAAAAACGGTTTGCGGGCGCGGGCATGAGGCCTGCCTTGTCTAAGGCTCAAATTCCTCTATCCTGTGGGGACGCCAGGGGCGTTACAAGGATATATAATGACCGGAAAACGGCCGACGTCTTTTGATATTGCGGCCCTTGCAGGGGTGTCTCAGGCAACGGTGTCGCGTGCGCTCAGTCAGGGCGGGGTGGTCAGTGAGGCGGTGCGCCAGCGCGTGGTCGATGCCGCCGCGCAATTGAACTACACCGTCGATGTCAATGCCCGCAAGCTGCGCTCCAAAAAGATCAACACGATCGCGGTGCTCATTTCCGAGGACATGGAAAAATCCGACAGCCCGATCAATCCGTTCTTCATGCCTATGATCGGATCGATCCTGAAATATGCCGGATCAAAAGGCTATGACGTGCTGGTTTCGCTGCAAAAGCAGAGCGACAACTGGGGCTCGGATTATGGCCATGCGCGGCGGGCCGATGGCATTATTTTCTTAGGCTATAACGATTACGACACCTATACCAAAAAAGTCGCGGTGCTGGGCGAGATGGGGGAGCCGTGGGTGCTGTGGGGGCCGGTGATCCCTGAACATCCCAATCTGGTCATCGGCTCCGACAACGAAGGCGGGGCCTATAGAGCGGTCAGGCACCTGATCGGTCTGGGGCGACGGCGGATTGCCTTTCTGGGGGAGCCGTCGGCCAGTCATCTGGAATATAAGGAACGCTTCGAAGGCTATGTCCGTGCCCTGACTGAGGCCGGGATAACGCCTGACCCGGAGCTTATGATCGACTGCTTTATTTCGCGTGAGGACGGCGTGGCGGCGATTGAGCGCCTGATGTCGGACGGCGTCGTGTTCGATGCGGTGTTTGCTGTGGCCGATCTTCTGGCGGTCGGGGCGATCCAGCAATTGCTGCGGGCCGGATTATCGGTACCAAAGGACGTGTCGGTGATGGGCTTTGACGACCTGTGGGTATGCACCTGCACCAGCCCGATGCTGTCGACGGTGCGTCAGGATACGACCGAGGCCGCCCATGTGCTGGTCGATGCGCTCGATGTGCTGATCAGCGGTCATCCGGTGGAGCTTAAGCGCATCCCGACCCAGTTGATCATCCGGGAATCGTGCGGGGGATAAAAGAACTCCCCCTGATGCAGGGGGAGCCGGGGAAAGGCGATAGCCTTGATTACGGAGGGGGTTAAAAATGCACTCGAATGTACCCCCTCTTTGCGTGTATCAAAGATACCCACAAAGCTCCCCCTCCCAAGTTCTTGGCAAGAGGGGGAGTTCTAAACCTGCTATTTAGTCAACTGATCGGCCACGACCGGGTAATGATCCCACACTTTTCGATCACGAACTGAGCGCAGCAGCTTGACATATTCGGCGTGGGTCCAGGCCAGAGGGGTGGCGCTGTTGGTGCCTTCGCCGACGGCATAGCCGTGGGGTGAGGGCGCGCCCACCCCGTCCCAGACCTGTTCCGGCAGCATCAGGCCGTCATTGGCGAAATATTCCATCGCGGCCACATAGGTTGTGCGGATGCGGGCGATATCGGCATCCGTGACCCCCTTAGCGGCAGCCAGCGCCAGTTCGTAATGCCCGCGCTCACCGGTAAAGATCGGCCACACCCGCCCGCGCTGGTTGGGGGAGCTTTGGCCAAAGACGGCGTAATTGCCGCCGGTGACCTGATCTTCGCCATAACCGTCATTGCCGTAGCGACGAAAACCCGGATATTTGCCCTCGAACGTATATTTGACCCGCAGGTTTTCCGCGATGGTTTCATCATCAATGACGGTCAGGGACTGGGCGATCTTTGCATCACTGGCCGGGCGCACGCCGTAGCGCACTAACTCCAGAAACCCAGCATCAATGACCTTATCGCTGTTTAGGCCGACCCGTCCATTGCGCTCATCCTGCACGCAGGGAGTGTTGGCATCGTCTGAGCGGCTGATACGCAGATAATAGGACTTAGGGCTGCCGGTAACCTCGCCCTTGGTGGTATAGAGGCGCTGATCCAGTTTGGCCGAATAGTCGAGCGCTTTGGATTTGTAGGTTGCGGCTGAGGGCGCGTCTCCCGCGTGTGTGGCGATATCGGACGCCACCAGCAGGCCTGCGATCACGGCGGCGGTGGTGGACGGCGAATGGCCTTCCTGCTCCTCCCAACGCTCCTGCTGGCTATAGGGTGGAGTGATTTTCTGGTTGTTCCAGCCGAGGTTAGGCGTGCCGCCAAAGCTTAAGAAATCGGCCGCCTTTTTCAGCGACGCCTTATAGGACCCGACCAATTCGGCTTTCGAGATTAGGCCAAGGCTTTCCAGCTTCCAGCCGAGCATGATCGGCATGGCCGTCTGATCAAGCTGAACGCCGACCCATTCGGGCGTGCCGTCAACATGGGCTTTTTGCAGATACCAGCCGCCGCCGCCTTTATTGCCCGGTGTGTGCGCGCCGACCTGAACCTTGGGTAGATAGCGGAACGCGGCGACCGGCGTTTCCTTGTCGCCCAGAGCGGCCATCGCCATCGCCACCTGATAGAAGTCGCGCGGCCAGACCGCCTTATAGCCGGTAGCGCTGACTTTCGGCGTGGCGGTTTCCCCCCACGGATTGGACAGGGACGCAATCAGGGCGCCGGAATAGGTGCGGTCTTCCTGAACCTTAAGCGCCAGCGCCGACGCATAGAGCAGTTTGCCGTTATCCTCAGACACGGGAATAAGGGTCTTCAGTTCGCTCAAAGAGGCCAGATAGTCCTCCCATCCGATGGCCGAGCCTTCGCCATTATAATTGGCCAAAACCTTAGCATAGCCGGTCTTTAAGGTTGCGGCGGCTTCCGCATCGGCGGCGGCGGTGGTCGCGCCAAAGCCCAGCGCCACATCAAAGGTCGCGCTGGAGGTGACCGGCGACAACTCACCGATCAGGCGGATATTGCCTTTGACGCCCCCGGTGTCTGACGACAGCTTGCCGAGTTTTTTGCCCGCCAGTAAGTCGGTCAGGCCATCTTTACCGGTAAAGCCGACCGTGGCTTTTTTGAACGGGACACTGGCTTTGAGCGACAAAGCGGCTTTGCCTTCAAAGGCCTGCAAGGCAGTCGTGCTGGCCTGGCCCTGATCATCGCCGGAGGTGTTGGCGACCGAAGGGTCAAGCACGATATAGGGCGTGACCGGCCCCTTTAGCGCGGTCACCGTCACTCGCATCATCAGGGTCTGATGGTCCGGGTCGGTGAAGATGTCTTTCACGATCACAAACCGGCCCTGCTTATCGGTATTGGTCAGGCGGTAGGCGGGCGACAGCGGCCGGCCGTCAGCATCGGTATGGATATATTCGATCTTTGAGGTCGTGTCAGAGGTCTCCAGTGCGACATACCCTTTACCCGCAATCGCGATTTGCAATTCGCGGATCTGGGCCTCATGGATCAGACCGGACATGGTTTCGGTGACGATCCCGTCGGCCATTGAGAACCACACCTTTGAGACCTTGCCGGTGGCGGCATCGTCGGAGAAGTGAAAGGCTTTATAGGCTTCGTAAGATGCCCCGATCCCCTGCTTGGCCGAATAGGCCCAGGGCGAAACCTCGCCGGGGCCGTCTGTGGCTTCCTTTTGTACGACCTGGTTCGGGGTATGGGCGGCGTTAGACGCGGTGTCCTGCGCTGAGGCGGTCATGGCCAATACGCCGGTGGCGGCACTGCACATCAAAAGGACAACGGTTTTGGTTAGTTTGGACGTCATGATGGGTAAGCTCCCTGCCGTTCGCCGTTGCCCGGTTTGGGCTGTGCGCGACATGTGTTTGAACTGTTTTTAATTATGGTGGGTGCTGAAAGTCACCCGTCGCGTTGTCCCTGAAAAAACGCGCCTTATGTGCCTTCATATGGATTTGGAAACCTACCGGCAATGTGAATACGTATGCAGGCGGGTTACAAAACCTTAAGGCGGGCTTTGCGACAAAAAAATACCCCCTGTCCATTACATGCGGACAAGGGGCAGGTGTGCTGAGAAGACGCTTACCACTCAAATTGAGCCGTAAACTACAGGCACTCATGAATGTTGCCATCCATGAGCCGCAGGACTGACCCCTGTCAGGTGTTAACGGCACCCGCCAGATCAATCCCAATACTAAAGACTGCGGGAGCACACAGCGCGCAAATGTCAGGGACAACCTTTACACACGTCGATGCGACCACATCTTGGGGTTAAGCCTATTTCACTGAGGCGGGGATTGCGCAACGCGAATACGTATTCACAGGCGGTTGCTGGTCATGAATACGTATTCAGGCGGCGTTTGCGCAAAAGCTGGTTATGGTCGCCGCCATAAAGCGCCGTTTAACGGGCGCGTAATCGTTGGAAACGTCATGCGCATATCACTCGTCACGGGCTTATCAAAAGCCGTCTTCATGTTCGTGTTCACCTTGATCGCTAGTCTGGCGATAGCTATTGCCGCCTACGCCGATCAGGTCGCCACCGCGACGTCACCTGGCGGGCAGCTTGCCGTTCGGATCATGACCGGCAATGAAGGCCACATCACCTATGCCATTGATCGCAAGGGTGTTGAGGTCATTTCGCCCTCAAAGCTCGGCTTCATTCTGGCTGATCAGCCTAAGCTCGAACGTAACATGGCCCTGACCTCGCAGGCGCAGTCCCGCCACGATGAGACCTGGGAACTGCCGTGGGGGGAGCGGCAGTTCGTGCGCAACGATTATACTGAACTGCGCTTAGGTTTTACTGAAAAGACCGGCCTCAAGCGGCAGTTGACGGTCGTGTTCCGGCTCTATGACAATGGCTTTGGCTTTCGCTATGAGTTCCCCGATCAGCCGCAGTTAAAGACGGTGAAAATCGTTGAGGAGCTGACCGAGTTTTCGGTCACGGAACCGGCCACCGCCTGGTGGATCCCGGCGGGGGAATGGAACCGCTATGAATATCTCTATAACAAGACCCCGCTTAATGAAGTCAGTCAGGCCCATACGCCCATAACGCTCAAAACCACGTCTGGCCTGCATATGGCGTTTCATGAGGCGGCCTTGGTTGACTATTCGGCCATGTGGCTGCGTCGGGTGAGCGGGCAAACGCTTAAGGCCAATCTGTCACCGCATGGCGATGGCCCCAAGGTTACCCGCAACGCCCCGTTCAATACCCCGTGGCGCACCGTGCAGATGGCTGATACCGGCGGGGGGCTGGTCGAAAATGATCTGGTGCTGAACCTCAATGAACCCAATGCCCTGGGGGACGTGAGTTGGGTTAAGCCCTACAAATATGTCGGCATCTGGTGGGACATGCACCTCAATAACAGCACTTGGGGTTCCGGCCCTAAGCATGGCGCGACCACGAAGAAGGCCAAAGATTATATCGATTTTGCAGCCAAAAATGGCCTGCGCGGGGTGCTGGTCGAAGGCTGGAACATGGGCTGGGATGGCGACTGGTTTGCCAATGGCGATGACTTTGATTTCACCAAGGCTTATCCCGATTTTGATATCGAAGGACTGGCCGCCTATGCCAAAAAGAAGAAAGTCCATATCGTTGGCCACCATGAAACGGCGGGCAATATCGCGGTTTACGAGCCGCAGCTTGAGGCCGCGCTCGATCTTTATCAGCGCCTTGGCATCGACAGCATCAAGACCGGCTATGTGGCGGATGCGGGCGGGGTTAAGGCCCGCGATGCCGACGGCAATATTTTCTACACCTGGCATGACGGTCAGGTTATGTCGCGCCACCACCTGAAAGTCGTCACCGAAGCGGCCAAGCGCAAAATCGCCATCAATCCGCATGAGCCGATCAAGGATACGGGCTTGCGGCGTACCTATCCCAACTGGGTGGCACGCGAAGGCGCGCGCGGTATGGAATATAATGCCTGGGGCCAGCCGCCCAACCCGCCGGAGCATGAGATCAATCTGGTCTTTACGCGCCTGTTGTCCGGGCCCATGGACTATGCGCCGGGGGTCTTAAGCCTTGAGGGCGCGGGCCAGCCCTTGCAATCGACCGTAGCGCGGCAACTGGCGCTCTATGTGGTGATCTATTCGCCCATTCAGATGGCGGCCGATACGATCGAGAACTACCGCAAACACATGAAACCGTTTGAGTTTATCAAGGACGTGCCGACCGATTGGGCAGACACCAAAGTCCTCAATGGCGAGGTTGGGGATTATGTCACCATCGTCCGCAAGGATAAGGCGTCTGCCGACTGGTATCTGGGGGCGGCCACCGATGAAGATGGGCGCACGCTTGAGGTGGCGCTCAGTTTCCTTGAGCCGGGCAAGGTCTACACAGCGCAAATCTATCGTGACGCGGACGATACTGACTACCGCACCGATACCCGCCACCACTATGTCATCGAGCAAAAGACCGTGACGGCCACCGATCACTTGACGCTTAAGCTGGCACCCGGTGGAGGGCAGGCCATCCGGTTTGTGGCTGCAAAATCAAGATAGGCCGTTAGGGATGGGTTCGGAAGGTTCTTGACGCCACTGGCGGCTTGCCACTCTATAGCGGCAAGAACCGACTCCCCCTTTGAGTATTGAGCGTAAATTTCGTGAATAAAACCAAGACCCGTCTGGAAGATCTGGCCAAAATCGCCGGAGTGTCGGTGGCGACCGTATCGCGGGCGCTCAATGACTCACCGGCGATCAACCGTGTCACTAAGCGGCGCATCTGGGACATTGCCCGCGAAAACCACTACTTTTCCGGCCATGACCTGCCGATTTCCTTAAGCGGTATTCAGGCGACCATTGCCATTGTTATTCCCCCGCCCCAGGGCCGTGACGGGCGTTTTAATGACCCGTTTTATCTGGAGTTGATCTCTGGCGTGGGGGAAGCGGCCCGTGATATGGGCTGCGATCTATTGCTGTCGCATCTGACGCCGCGTAACCAGCATGACCTGTCGAAGCTGATGCAGAATATCCGCGCCGATGGGGTGATTTTTCTGGGCCAGAGCTATTTTCACGAACGCTTCAACCAACTGGCCAAAGGGCCGCATAAGTTCATCGTCTGGGGGGCTGAACTGAACGGGCAGACCTATTGTTCGATCGGGTCCAACAATGTGCAGGGTGGGGCGCGCGCTACGGCCCATCTGGCGCGGTTGGGGCGGCGTAAAATCGTCTTTCTGGGCGATACCGATGCCCCTGAAATCAAGCAGCGCTACGATGGTTATGTGGCGGCCCTAACGGAAAATAATATCGCCTTTGATCCCCGTCTGGTCGTGCCCGCCCATTTTGATATTGCGGCGGGTGAAAGCGCCATCGCCGGTTTGCTGGCCAAGGGCATAAAGATCGATGGCGTCTTTGCCGCCTCCGATGTCATTGCGGTCGGGGCCATTAAGGGGCTGACGCGGGCGGGACTTCAGGTGCCGCACGATGTCTCGGTCGTCGGCTATGACAATATTCAGCTTTCCAGTTTTACCCATCCGGCGCTGACGACGATCTCTCAGGATCTGGGACGGGCAGGTAAGCTGATGGTCTCCAAACTGATTGGCGCCCTGTCGAATACCGAGATCCGCTCTGAGCGTTTATCCACCGAACTGGTGGTGCGTGAGTCGTGCGGCGGATAGCCCTTTTTTTTTAGCTCAAAAATGTTAGCGCAACCATCATTTCTGGCGTGAAATTTTGCATGGATTTGCATAAATTTGCATTATATTGAAAAAAATATTTCAAGGATTCTAAGGCTAAAATTCGCGCTGCAATGCAATAAATTAAACAAAATATACGATTTAAGCGCCGAAATGGGCCAAAATTGTATCCTGTTAGCCACAGGGTATGGCAAAGCGTTTCCTAAATTGTCTGTAATTTTGCAAATGCTTGCAAATTTTCGACGACCATGTAGATAAATGCCTCATGGGGCCGCAAGAGCCTCACAAAAGCTGAGAATAAAAATACAGGGACACAGATTTTCTACGGTGCCGCCGAGTGTTTCCGCCTATGTGCGGGAGGCGGTGCGTCGTCGTCTGTGTTGCGAAAAGCTTTTATAATAACAACCAGGAAGGCTCACATGTTCTATATCTCAGGCTCTGCATCCCCCCACATCCGTAAAAAAAGACTGACCGTCAGCGCCATAGCGCTGACCGTGGCCTGCGGGTTTTCCGCACCCGCCTTTGCGCAAGAGGCCGCCCCCACTACGGCCGCTGACTCTGACGTCACCGAAGTCGTCGTCACCGGCATCCGCCGGGGTATCCAGAACGCCATCGCCACCAAGAAGGGCAATGCCAATATCGTCGAAGTGGTCTCTGCCGAAGACATCGGCAAGCTGCCGGACCAGTCGATCGCCGAATCGATCGCGCGCCTGCCCGGTATTGCGGCCCAGCGCACCAATGGCCGCGCCCAGACCCTGTCGATCCGGGGCCTTGGCCCTGACTATACGGTGACCACCCTGAACGGGCGTGAGCAGGTCTCGACCAATGACAATCGCTCCGTCGAATTTGACCAGTTCCCGTCCGAACTGATCAATCAGGTGCTGATCTACAAAACCCCGAACGCCGCCATGACCACGCAAGGTATTGCCGGGACCGCCGATCTGCAAACCGTGCGCCCGCTGGCCTATGGACGCAAAGCCATCGCGCTCAATGTGCGCAAGGAGTACAACTCAGAAGACGCGGCGGTCGCGGGCCTCAGCAATGAAGGTGAGCGCTATTCGATCAACTATATCGATCAGTTCTTTGACAAGACTTTAGGTGTGGCCCTGGGCTATGCCCGCACGACCTCGCCCTATCAGGTTACGCGCCTTGAGCCGTGGGGTGATGGCGATCTGCCGACCCTGCCGAGCGGCGAGTTCATCCCCGGCGGCCAGAAAAGCGCGGTTCAGTCCTCAAACCTTGAGCGTGACGGCTATATGGCGGTGGTCGAGTGGCGGCCCAATGACCGCCTGCGCATGACCTTTGATGCCTACTATTCCGAATTCGAAGAACTGCAGCGCATCGCCCGCCTTGAATATCCGCTGTACTGGTCGTCATCGGCCCTGCAACCGGGCTATACGACCGAGGGCGGTTATGTGACCTCCGGCACCTTTACCGGCGTCAAGACGGTGGTGGAAAACTACACCAACCAGCGCCAGTCGACCGTGCAGGCCTTTGGGGTCAATACGATCTATAATCTGAACGATCAGTGGACCCTGATCGCCGATATTTCGACCCAAAAAGTCGAACGCGATGACATTATCATTGAATCGACCGCCGGCACCGGCCCTTCGGGCAGTGGCGCAACCGACACTATCGATTTCCGCAATACCGGTGAGAACAATGCCTATGTGCTGTCGGGCGTCCTCGACTATTCCGACTTCAACACCATCTTCCTGACCGATCCGGGCGGGTGGGGCGGGGTGACCAACCGCGCAGGCTTCTTCCGCGCACCGCACGTCGAAGATGAAATGGATATCATCAAGCTGGCGGTCGAGCGCACCGTTGGCGCCGGGCCGATCAATAAGGTCACCTTTGGCGTCAGCCGCAACGATCATACCAAGTCCAAGGACGACTATGCCGCCTATATGAGCTTAGGGACAGTCGCTCAACTGGTGGTGCCGGAGAAATACCGTCTGGGCACGACCGATGCGTCCTTCCTGGGCAATACATCAGGCATGATTTCCTATGACTCGCTGGCCATGTATCGCGACGGCCTGTTTACGCTGGTTCAGTCGTCAGATGCCAGTGAGTTGAAGCGCGACTGGTCGGTGTCGGAAACCATCGATGTGGTCTTCCTCAAGGGCGATATCGACACGACTTTCTTTGGCATCCCCGTCACCGGCAATGTCGGTATTCAGGTGCAGAAGGCCGAGCAGGAAGCGACCTCACTGTTCCTAAGCGACACGGAAAACCGTATCGTCACCGATGGCGACGACTATATGGAAACCTTACCGAGCCTGAACCTGAACTTTCAGGTGGCTGAGGACATGACGGTGCGGGTCGGCGCTGGCACCACACTGGCGCGGCCGCGCATGGACGACATGTCGGCGGGCACCACCTACGATGCCAAGATGAACACGGAGACACCGGTGCTGTTCAGCGGCAATGCCTATGCATGGTCCGGCAGCGGCGGCAACGCCCAGATCCGCCCGTGGAAGGCCAATGCCTTTGACGTGTCGATCGAAAAGTATTTCGGCCGCAAGGGTTATGTGTCGGCGGCCCTGTTCTATAAAGACCTGACCTCCTTTATCTATAACCGTACCGTGCTTAAGGACTATACCGGCGCGCCGCTACCCAGCAAATGCTATGAGTCCGGCTCCAACAATACAGTGCAACGTATTGATCCGGTGACCAATATCTGGGTCTGTTCGTTGGCGGATGAGTTCCGCACAGGCATCACCTCGGCTCAGGCCAATGGCGAAGGCGGCTGGATCAAGGGCGCCGAGTTCACCGTCTCCGTGCCGGGGGAAATGATCCATCCGATTCTGGATGGTTTCGGCGCCATCCTGACCGCCAGCTTCAACGATTCTGAGATCAATCCGTCGGGCAGCGCCGTTATTCCGGTGCCGGGCCTGTCTGAAAAGATCATCAACAGCACGGTCTATTACGAAAAGCATGGCTTCTCGGCACGGGTGTCGAGTCGTTATCGCGGCGACTTCACCGGCGAAGTGCCGGACTTCACCAACGCTCTGCAAAACCGGACAGTGCGTGAAGAAACCGTCGTTGATGCCCAGATGAGCTATACCTTCCAGGATGGCCCGCTTAAGGATCTGGCCATTTCGGTGTCCGGCTCCAACCTGACCAATGAGCCCTTCTACCTCTATAAGGGCAACAACGTGGTCAAGGAAGAAAAGTACGGCTCAACCTATCTGGTGGGCCTGAGCTACAAGTTCTAAAATTTCTCCCTCCTGCTCTGCGGGAGGGTGGATTTCGACAGCTTGCTGACGAAAGACGGGAGGGTATTGGTGCCGAACAAGAAATTACCCCTCCGTCTGATCGCTTCGCGCTCATCCACCTCCCCATGCAGGCATAGGGAGGAGGGAAATACATATGAAGTCTGAGGCGATTAAACGGGTAGTGATTGTCGGCGGCGGCACGGCGGGTTGGCTGTCGGCGGCCATGCTGGCGCGAGTGGTCAACCGCTCCATTGAGATTGTGCTGGTTGAGTCTGAGGAGATCGGCACGGTCGGGGTGGGGGAAGCGACCATTCCGCCGCTGGCTAATCTGTTTATCTTTCTGGGTATCCCTGAGCATGAGATGCTGGCGGCGGTTCAGGGCACCTATAAGCTGGGCATCGAATTTGTTGACTGGTACCAGAAAGGCCATCGCTACACCCATGCCTTTGGCAGTCCGGGCCGCGATCTGGGCATTGTGCCGTTTTACGAATACTGGCTGAAGGAACATCTGGCCGGACGGGGCGGATCGCTGTGGGACTATAGCCTCAATGATCTGGCCGCCCAGGCGGGCCGGTTTGCGCCATTGAAACAATTGCCAAATGCCCCGATGGCAGGCCTTACCCATGCCTGGCATTTCGATGCGGGCCTGCTGGCTCAGTATCTGCGGCGAGTGTGCGAGGCGCAAGGTGTCACGCGGCGCGAAGGGATGGTTGCCGGTGTCAATCTGCACGGTGAAGATGGCTTTATCGATAGCCTGACCCTGAGTGATGGGGCCGTAATCAATGGCGACCTGTTTATCGACTGTTCCGGTTTTCGGGGGCTGCTGATCGAGGGCGCTCTCAAGGCCGGATATGAGGAGTGGACGCATTTTTTGCCGTGCGACCGGGCGATTGCTGTGCCGTGCGCGTCAACGCAGATGCTATTGCCCTATACGCGCGCCACGGCCCATAGCGCGGGCTGGCAATGGCGCATTCCCTTGCAGCACCGTATCGGCAACGGCCATGTGTTCTCAAGTGCCTTCATGACTGAGGATGAGGCGCGGCAAATCCTGATGAATAATCTGGACGGCAAAGCCTTGGCCGACCCCCGAACCCTAAGCTTCACCACAGGCCGGCGCAAAGCCAGTTGGGTCAAAAACTGCGTCGCCTTTGGCCTGTCGTCCGGCTTTATGGAACCGCTGGAATCGACCAGTATCCATCTGGTGCAATCGGGCATGACGCGGTTCCTTAAATTCTTTCCGGATAAGGGCTTTAGTCCGCTTGAAATCGCCGAATATAACCGCTTGACCGCCCACGAATATGAACTGATCCGCGATTTTCTGGTGCTGCACTATAAGGCGACGCAGCGCGACGACAGCGATTTCTGGAACCATTGCCGCACTATGGCAATCCCCGACAGTCTGGCGCACAAGATCGACTATTTCCGAGAGCATGGCAGGTTGATTATCGAAGAGGCCGACCTGTTCCGCGACAGCAATTGGGCGCAGGTACTGATCGGGCAGGGGATTATCCCGAAATCACCGTCGCCCCTGACCCTGACGGTCAGCGACGAAAAACTGGCGGAGTACATGGCAAATATCCGCCAACTCCTCAGCGCCACAGTCGCGGGCTTGCCCGATCACGGGGCCTATGTGACGCAGAATTGCCGGGCGAAAATTGATTAAAGGCTGGATACGTATTCATGGGCCCGCAAGGTAGGCAGCCCGTGCGCCGTGTGGTTTGCTCCCTAAAACTCAGGGAGAAACCTAATGACGCTCAAAACCTTCGCCGCCTGTATCGGCGCACTGTGCCTTGCTGTTGGCGCCGAAGCTGCGCCCGCCGTTGATGTCTCAACGGTAGCGGCCCAACCCAAAGACACCGGCCTTGGGGCCGGCTGGAACAGGCGCGCGACCTTTATGGAAATCTTTGTGCGCTCCTATCAGGACAGCGACGGCGACGGTATTGGCGATTTCAACGGCCTGACCGCGCGGCTGGATTACCTAAAAGACTTGGGCGTGACCGGTATCTGGCTGATGCCCATCCATCCGTCGGCCGATAAGGATCATAACTATGCGGTCACCGATTACCGGGCCATCAACCCTGATTTTGGCACCATGGCCGATTTCGAGCGCTTTTTGAGCGAGGCCCATAAGCGCGGCATTGGCGTCATCATCGACTATGTGGTCAATCATTCAGCCAATGATAATCCGATCTTTGTGGATGCGGCGCGCTCGACCTTAAGCGCGTACCGTGACTGGTATATTTTTGCAGATACCGATCCGAAGTGGCAGGGCTTTTCCTGGGGGCCGTGGCGTCAGAATAAGGTCGGGGGCGGTTATTTCTACGGCCTGTTCGATGATCAGATGCCGGATTTCAACCTAAAAAACCCCGAAGCTTTAGGCTATCATGCCGATAATTTCCGCTTCTGGCTGAATAAGGGTGTCGATGGCTTCCGTATCGATGCCGTGACCATGCTGGTCGAAAATGGGCCCACCGCCTATATGGATCAGCCCGAAAATCTTGAGATTTTGAAACAGTTAAACGCCGTCGTGAAATCCTATGGCAACCGCTATCTGATCTGTGAGGCGTCGGAACAGCCCGCCCTTTATGCCGGTGAGGCCTGCACCAATTCGTTTGCGTTCGGCACCCAAAAAGAGATCAAGGACAGCGCCAAATCAGGCCGCCTGTCGGAAAAACTGGCCGCAGTGCTCAGCAGTGAAAAACGCCCGCTGATGCCGCTGGTGCTGCAAAGCCATGACAGTTACGTCGGCGACCGGCTGATCCATGAATTTGCCGGCAATGAGGGTGCCTACCGTGTGGCGGCGGCGATCTCTATATTGGCCTCCGATACGCCGTTTTCTTACTATGGCGAAGAAATCGGCATGGCCAATAATGGCAAGTATGATGATCCGGGCCTACGCGCGCCGATGTCGTGGGACGCCACACAGGGGCACGGCTTTACGACCGCAGCCAAACCCTATCGCCCCTATGCCGTCAATGCGGATACCCACAATGTGACGGCTCAAACCGGCGTGAAAACAAGTTTGCTGGAATATTACCGCGCGCTCTACATGGCTCGTCAACGCTATCCAGTGCTGGCCGACGGGCAGTTTAGCCTGATCTCCAAAGCCGGTGACGATCATCTGATCTTTGCCCGCGAAAAGGACGGCGTGCAGGCGCGGGTGCTGATCAACCTGACCGGCGCGCCGCAAACCCTGTCTGTGGCGGGGACGGGTGTGTGGACATCCGCGCTGGATAGCACGCAACTGACGGCGCAGGGCGGCACGGTTGTGGTCACTCTGCCGACCCACGGCGTCGCCGCCTATGTTAAGGTCTGGTGATGGCGTTGCGCCTCATGGCATCAAAGTGAGCTATAAGCCTGTAGCGCGTGCCATCATAGGTCTGACGCACTGTGGTGATGCGCTCTGGCCCGCGCCAGGTGCGCCGGTCGAGCACGAGGCAAGCCTGACCTTTTTCGATCCCCAGCCGCCGCGTCAGTTCGGCATCAGCCTCGGTCGCGCTGATCTCATTTTCCACCTGCGTCCACGGCACGGCCTCCAGCAGCCAGTGACCGGGTGACAGGCGGCTGAAATCGACGGCTTCGGCCTCCGGCACAGCGGCCAGATTGATCAATCGTTCTTCGACCGCCAGAGGCTTTCCCGATGCCAGATGAAGGCCCGTCAGGCTCAAGACCCGGCCATCCTCTCCGGCCAGTTCGCGCTCTTTTGCGGTTACGGCCGTGCGGACGCGCCGCTCAATCAGTTCAAAGCCGTAAGACTCTCCGCGCGCGGTAATGTCGATCTGGATATCGGGTATGTCGATGACGGTCGAATCGAGGCGGGGCAGCTTAACGAAGGTGCCCGCCCGCTTACGGCGCTCAATCAGTCCCGCCGCGCTCAAGGCCGACATGGCCTTATTGACCGTCATGCGTGAGCAGTTATAGACCGTCATCAACTCGTGCTCAAAAGCCACCTTTTGCCCCGGTACCAGCCGGCCGGAACGGATTTGATCCTCAAGGTCGCGCCGGATCTGGACATGCAGCGGTAGGGCGGGCTTACCAGGGTCGCTGAGGGCGGTCATGACAACAGCCTTTCCATCAGGCGGGCATAGTCATCTGTGATCGCATCACGCGCCACATGCCGTCCGTCGCTGACCCATTTGCGCCCATGCCGCCAGACGCCGTCAATCGCTCCCGTTGAGGTCGCAAAAATCAGGCTGTCGATCACTTCATGGTCCCCCTTACCCACCAGTGAGGGATGGCGGGCCTTGAGGCTGACTATATCCGCACTGTGGCCTTCGGCAAGGCCTGCGCCCGTGCCCAAAGCTTGGCCCCCGCCGGAGAGGGCGCCGGAAAACAACCGCTCGCCGGTCGAGCCACCAGACGTCGCCAAAACATTGCGCGCACGGTGGTGCAGGCGCTGCGGATATTCCAGCATCCGCAGTTCATCGACCATGCTGATCAGGACGTTGGAATCTGAGCCAATCCCGAACCGACCACCATGACTGAAATAATCCGCCGCCGGAAAAATGCCGTCGCCCAGATTGGCTTCGGTAATCGGGCACAGGCCAGCCACGGCTTTCGAACGGGCCAGTCGCAGCGTCTCATCCTCAGTCATATGGGTGGCATGGACCAGGCACCACTGAGCATCGACACTAACGTGATTAAGCAGCCATTCGACCGGACGCTGACCGCTATAGGCCACGCAGTCATCAACCTCACGCGTTTGTTCGGCAATGTGAATATGGATCGGCGCGCCTTCGGCCAAAGGGATGAGGGCGGTCAGTTCATCACCTGTCACAGCCCGCAAGGAATGGGGGGCAATGCCGACCACGGCATCCGGCAGGTGTGCGGCGTGACGCCGCGCGCCCTCAAGTAACCGTGTAAACCCGCTGATATCGTGAATGAAACGTGCCTGTCCCGCCGTCGGAAGCTGTCCGTTAAAACCCGAATGAGCATAGAAAACCGGCAGTAAGGTGAGGCCGATGCCAGTCTGATCCGCCGCGGCGCAGATCATGGCCGACATCTGGGCCGGGTCGGCAAAGGCCTGACCGCTTTGATCGTGGTGCAGGTAGTGGAACTCACCGACCCGCGTAAAGCCAGCCTCCAGCATTTCCATATAGGCCAGAGCCGCGATGGTTTGCAGTTCATCCGGCCCGATGCGCGCTTGAAGGCGGTACATCTGTTCGCGCCAGCTCCAGAAGGAATCGGCGGAAGGGCCCCGTCGTTCGGTAAGACCCGCGATCACCCGCTGAAAGGCGTGGCTGTGCAGATTGGGCATGCCGGCCAAGCCTATGGCATGGCGCTCATCCGTGGATTCGGGCATAGTGTCGGTAGTGACCGTACTGATCCGTCCGTCTTCGATAGTCAGCCGGACTTTGTGCGCCCAGCCTTCGGTGAGCCGGGCCTGTTCAAACCACAGATGTGAACGGGTCATCATATTTTCCTGAGTGGTTTTCAGTGACGTTCAAAAAAGTTTGCCAAAAAAAGTTTGCGCACCTGCACAATGGCGCTTGCCAATGGATATGTCTATACATTATCAAAAATGTCTAGACTTATTTTAGTCGTGTTTCTGTCCAAAATCCATAGGCACACACTATGCCCGATATCGTCAAATGCGATTGTTTATGGACGAATGCCCGCCTGCTTATGACGAACGGGCAGGGCGCGCTTTCGATTGTTGAGCCTGGCATTATCGCGGCCCGTGACGGGCGGATCGTCTATGCAGGGCCGGGGCATGATCATGTGCAGGCGGATAGAATAATTAATGTTGATGGGCGGCTGATTTCGCCGGGCTTGATTGATCCGCACACGCACCTTATCTATGGCGGCGATCGGGCCCATGAGTTCCGGCTGCGGCTTGAGGGGGCGTCCTACGAACAGATCTCCCGCGCGGGCGGCGGTATCGTCTCAACCATGACAGCGACCCGCGCGGCCAGTGAGGCGGGGTTGATCGCTCAGGCCCTGCCACGGCTCGATGCATTGTTGAATGAGGGGGTATCAACCCTTGAGATCAAGTCCGGATACGGCCTGACGCTGGATGACGAACTTAAGATGTTGCGGGCGGCGCGAGCCCTCGAAGGATTGCGGCCCGTGCGTATCAAAACGACGTTTCTGGGCGCGCACGCTTTGCCGCCGGAATATGCCGGTCGCGCTGACGACTATATCACTGAGGTTTGCGAGGTCATGATCCCGGCCGTGGCCGCCGAAGGGCTGGCTGATGCGGTCGACGTATTCTGCGAAGGGATCGGGTTTAGCCCCGCCCAGACCGAGCGTGTATTTCAGGCGGCGCAGGTGCAGGGTTTGCGCATCAAGCTTCATGCCGAGCAGTTGTCAAACCTGAACGGATCAGCCTTGGCGGCGCAATATGGGGCATTGTCGGCGGACCACCTTGAATATCTGGATGAGGCGGGCATCGCCGCCATGAAGGCGTCGGGCACGGTGGCGACCCTGTTACCCGGCGCGTTTTACTTTGTGCGGGAGACAAAGCTGCCGCCGATTCAGGCCCTGCGCGACGCCCGTGTGCCTATGGCGCTGGCGACCGACAATAATCCCGGCACATCGCCGCTGACGTCGCTTTTGCTGGTCATGAATATGGCCGCGACCCTGTTTCGGATGACGGTTGATGAGTGCCTGCTGGGGGTGACGCTCAATGCCGCCCGCGCCTTGGGCCTTCACGCAGAAACCGGCAGTCTTGAGGCTGGTAAGGTCTGTGATCTGGCGATCTGGGATGTCGCACGGCCTGAAGAGCTGGTTTATCGCATCGGGTTCAACCCGCTTTTCGCGCGCGTTTTCAATGGAGTACATTATGAGTGATCTGGTTCTGACGGCGGGCGCGGTATCATTAGCTGAGTGGCGGGCCATCTATCGCGGGGCGACGTTCCGGCTGGATGCGGAGTGTCTGCCCAAGGTCGCGGAAAGTGCCGCTGCCGTTAGCCGCATCCTCTCAAAAGGTGAGCCAGTCTACGGCATCAATACCGGCTTTGGTAAGCTGGCCTCGACGCGCATTGACGACGCGGACCTTGCGACCTTGCAGCGTAATATCATCCTCAGCCATGCCGCTGGTGTTGGTGCGCCGTCGCCCAAATCGGTGGTGCGCCTGATGATGGCGCTCAAGCTGGTCAGTCTGGCGCAGGGCGCATCCGGCATCCGGCCTGAGACGCTGGAGCTGATGCAGGCCATGCTCGATCACGATCTGATCCCGATTGTGCCGTGTCAAGGCAGCGTTGGGGCTTCGGGCGATCTGGCGCCATTGTCGCACATGGCGGCCGCCATGATCGGGGTGGGGGATATTGATGCCTCCGGTGTCATCATGCCCGCGATGGAGGCTCTGACCTCAGCCGGTCTGTCGCCGCTCACGCCCGGCCCAAAAGAAGGTCTGGCCTTGCTTAATGGCACGCAGTTTTCGACCGCCAATGCCCTGGCGGGACTGTTTGAAGCCGAAGTATTGATGCAGACGGCGCTGGTGACGGGCGCATTGTCGACCGAAGCGGCCAAGGGCTCGGACGCGCCGTTTGATCCACGCATCCATAATCTGCGCCGCCATAAGGGTCAGATCGATACAGCGGCGTCTTTGCGCGAGTTAATGAACGGGTCGGCCATCCGCGCCTCCCACCTCAAGGGCGATGAGCGTGTGCAGGACCCGTACTGCCTGCGCTGCCAGCCACAGGTGATGGGGGCGATTTTGGATATCCTGCGTCAGGCGGCGGAGACGCTTTTGACCGAAGCCAATGGCGTGTCAGATAATCCGCTGATCTTTATCGGGGTGGGGGGGGAGGAAGACGAGGCCCTGTCCGGTGGCAATTTCCATGCTGAGCCGGTCGCCTTTGCCGCCGACATGATCGCTATGGCCGTCTGTGAAATCGGATCTCTGTCGGAACGGCGCATTGCCATGCTGGTCGATCCGGCGCTATCGGGATTACCCGCGTTTCTAACGCCGCGTCCGGGCCTCAATTCCGGCTTTATGATCCCGCAGGTGACCGCGGCGGCGTTGGTGTCGGAAAACAAGCAGCGCGCCTATCCGGCCTCGGTTGATTCTATACCGACCTCAGCCAATCAGGAAGACCATGTCTCCATGGCCGCCCACGGGGCGCGCCGATTGATGGAGATGTGCGAAAACGCTTTTGCGGTAATTGGGATTGAGCTCCTGGCGGCGGCGCAAGGGGTTGATTTTCACGCCCCGCTGACTTCATCGGACGCGCTTGAGCGGGTGCGCGAACTGACCCGTCGGGCGGTGCCGTCGCTGGATCACGACCGCCATTTCCATCCTGACATGCAAAAGGCAATCACCCTGGTGCGCTCCGGCGCGATTGCCGCAGTGGCCGAACTTAAACTGCCGGATGTCGCGGCATGAGTGGCCTTGAAATCCATCGGGGCGACGCCCCCTTGATTGTCGCGTTTCCGCATACAGGCACGGACATTCCGCCGGATATCGAAGCGCGCCTGATTGATCCGTGGCGGGCGCGCAAGGATTGCGACTGGTGGATTGATCAGTTGTACGCCTTTGTGCGCGATATGGGGGCGACCACCGTCCGCACCACGATGTCGCGCACGGTGATAGACGTAAATCGTGACCCGTCCGGCGCCTCGCTCTATCCGGGGCAGGCGACGACAGAGCTGTGCACAACCACCACCTTTGATGGTGAGCCTCTGTATCGGCACGGCTGGGCACCGGATGAAACCGAAATCAGCCATCGCCGTACCGTTTGGTTTGATCCCTATCATGCTGCCCTTGAGGCCGAGATCGCGCGTCTGAAAGCCGTCCATGACACTGTCGTGCTCTATGACGCCCATTCGATCCGCTCAAACGTGCCGCGCCTGTTTGACGGCGAACTGCCGCAGTTCAATATCGGCACCAATAACGACACAACTTGCGATCCGGCTTTAAGCGAAGCGGTAAAAAGCGTTTGTGAACAGAGCAGTTTTAGCCATGTCCTGAATGGTCGGTTCAAGGGTGGATGGACCACCCGCCACTATGGTCAGCCCCTTATTGGGGTGCACGCTATCCAGATGGAATTGGCCTGTCGCGGCTATATGGATGAGTCGTCAACAGTTGATTTTGATAATTGGCCCACGCCCTTTGACGCAGACCGCGCCCGCGCTGTGCAAACCCAACTTTCACATATCATCGCCGCCGTTCTGGTGTTCGCTGCCCGTAACTAAAGGAGCATAAAATGAATCCGCACCCTACATTTCCGGGCAATGTCCGAGTCATCAAACCCGCCACCGGCACGCAACTGTCCGCCAAAAGCTGGCTGACCGAAGCGCCCTTGCGGATGCTGATGAACAACCTGCATCCCGATGTCGCCGAACGCCCCGAAGATCTGGTGGTTTACGGCGGGATCGGCCGCGCCGCCCGCGATTGGGACAGCTTTGACAAGATCGTTGAGACCCTGCGCCGTCTGGAAAATGACCAGACCCTGCTGGTGCAATCCGGCAAACCGGTCGGCGTGTTCCAGACCCACGCCAATGCGCCACGGGTGCTGATCGCCAACTCCAATCTGGTACCGAAATGGGCGAACTGGGAACACTTCAACGAACTCGATAAAAAGGGTTTGATGATGTACGGCCAGATGACGGCCGGATCGTGGATCTATATCGGCACGCAAGGCATTGTGCAGGGCACCTATGAGACCTTTGTTGAGATGGGCCGTCAGCATTATAACGGATCTCTAGCGGGCAAGTGGCTGCTGACCGCAGGGCTGGGCGGCATGGGTGGGGCCCAGCCTCTGGCGGCGGTCATGGCCGGCGCGTCGTGTCTGGCCATTGAGTGTCAGGCGTCGCGCATCGATATGCGCCTGCGCACCGGCTATCTGGATCGCTCGACTGAGTCGATTGATGAGGCGTTGGCGTGGATCGAAGAGTCGTGCGCGGCCAAGACCCCGATTTCGGTCGGCTTGCTCGGCAACGCTGCCGACATTTTGCCGGAATTATTTAAGCGTGGGGTGCGGCCTGATCTGCTGACCGATCAGACCTCGGCTCATGACCCGATCAATGGCTATTTGCCGTCGGGCTGGAGCGTCGATCAGTGGCAAACCGTGCGTGAAACCGATCCGGAATCGGTCGCCAAGGCGGCTAAGGCATCGATGGCTCAGCACGTTCGTGCCATGCTCGATTTCGCTAAGGCCGGAGTGCCGACCACCGATTACGGCAACAATATCCGTCAGGTCGCCAAGGACGAAGGTGTAGAGAATGCCTTTGATTTTCCTGGCTTTGTCCCCGCCTATATCCGGCCGCTGTTCTGCCGCGGGGTCGGGCCGTTCCGTTGGGTGGCCCTGTCGGGTGATCCCGAAGACATCTATAAGACCGATGCCAAGGTCAAGGAATTGCTGCCCGACAACGCACACCTGCATAACTGGCTGGATATGGCGCGCGAGAAGATTAAGTTTCAGGGCCTGCCCGCGCGGATTTGCTGGGTCGGTCTGGGCGACCGTCACCGTCTGGGGCTGGCCTTCAATGAGATGGTCAAAAGCGGTGAACTCAAGGCACCAATCGTCATTGGCCGCGACCACCTCGATTCAGGGTCGGTCGCGTCGCCTAACCGTGAGACTGAGGCCATGAAGGATGGATCGGATGCCGTATCCGACTGGCCGCTGCTCAATGCGCTTTTGAATACGGCGTCCGGGGCGACCTGGGTATCTCTGCACCACGGTGGCGGGGTCGGTATGGGCTATTCACAACATTCGGGCATGGTCATTGTGGCTGACGGCACCGATGATGCGGCTCAGCGTCTGGGGCGTGTGCTGTGGAACGACCCGGCCACCGGCGTCATGCGCCATGCCGATGCCGGATACGATATTGCCCTTGATTGCGCCCGCGAAAAGGGGTTGGATCTGCCCGGAATTTTGGGGTGATCCGCTTTCTGCCCGCCAGCGCGCGCGTGTCTCAGCCGTGGAAAAACGGCGGCGGGTTCACGCGTGAGATCATCGTGTCGCCGCCCGGTGCATCCATGACCGATTTCGACTGGCGCATCAGCATGGCCACGGTCGATGTCGCGGGGCCGTTTTCGGCCTTTGCGGGCATCGACCGGCATTTGACGGTGCTGGAAGGGCATTTACGCCTGACGGTGCACGGTAACATGCATCCGTTATCAGCGGGGCAGGGGCTGGCCTTTGCCGGTGATGTTCCGGCACAAGGTGAGCCGCTAGGCGGGCCGGTTACCGACCTGAACATCATGACTCGGCGCGGGCGATTTAAGGCCACGGTTACGGTTGTGGCACCGCAGGCGAGACTTTTGCCTTTTGTGGGGGCGACGGTTTTGCTGGCCTGCGCGCCCACGGTCGTGTGTAGTCATAAGCTTAAGGTCTATGACGCGTTGTGGCTGGATGAGTGGCCGACCGACGATTTGATGAACGGCGCGGGTGAGCTGATCCGCATCGATATACTGAGCGTCTGAAATAACTATGTTTAGTCTCGAATAAGGGCCGCAGATTTCGATCTGCGGCCCTTTTTTGTGTCCGTTTCACAGAACCCATCATGAGCGAGTTGAGTCATTTAGCCTCTGGGTTGAGCCGCGATGACGTCACGGTTCCGCATTATGAAAAAAATACGACGATGAGTTTCACTTATATGTAATTAATTGTTGCGATGCGTGACAATTACAGTTCACGCATTTGTAAATATATGAAATAATAGGTTATTGCGAAAGGCGATCAATGTCGTAGTGAATTGAAAATAAATAATTTAATTTGCGCAACCTATACATAATAAAGAATATTTGTTGCGACGGAAACGGCTTCGCAGGTGCGTAAAAAGAGTTGACGATATCTGAATGTCGTTGTGAATATGTCTAGACATAATTTCTCGCGCTGTCTGATCCGGCGATCAGGTCGCGGCTGTGAGATATCTGAAAGGGGATATTCAGATGGCTATCAACACCAAAGCATTTCACGGTTTGCGCACCCGCTCTCTGCGGATGGCCCTGCTGACCACATCGATGATGGCGGCGGCAAGTTTCGCCTATGCCAATGAGGCCGCTGACGCGGCAGATGCCCCGGCCGCCGATGAACCGGTTGCCGAAGTGGTCGTCACCGCCACCAAGCGCAACACCAAACTTCAGAAAACCCCGATGGCGATTTCGGCGGTCACCGGTGATACCCTGGCCAAGGTTGGCGCCATGACGATGGACGAATATGTCAAGTTCGTGCCGTCGCTGAAAGTCTCCGATGACGGTCCTGGCCGTGGCCGGATATCCTTGCGCGGTATTCAGGGCACCGGCGAAGCTCTGGTCGGCGTGTTCTACGACGAAGCCCCGATCACCGGCTCAGTCGGCGTGTCTTCGGATGCCGGTGGCCGTAACCCGGACACCACGGCGACCGACGTTGAGCGCATCGAAGTCCTGCGCGGCCCGCAAGGCACCATGTACGGCGGCTCGGCCATGGGCGGTGCGGTGCGCATCATTATGAAAAAGCCGCGCCAGGTCTATGAAGGCTTTGTCTCCGGCAACTATTCCAGCGTTGACGGCGGTAAGGCAAATCACCAGGCGTCGGCCATGGTGAACGTGCCGCTGATCGAGGATAAGCTGGCAGCCCGTGTGGTCATGTATGAGCGTGAGCAGGGCGGCTGGATCGATAACCGCTACCTCGACCGCGAAGACATCAACAAAAGCACCACCAAGGGCGGGCGGTTACTGCTGCGCTATACCCCGATCGATAGCCTGACCATCGATGCCGCCGCCTTTGTTCAGAGTACAGATGCCGTGTCCAACAACAACTGGAACCCGGCCTACGGCGACTATGTGCAGGAATCAAAGCTGCTGCTGCCTTACGAAGAAGACACCAAGGTCTATTCGCTATCGGCGAACTGGGATATCGGCGACTACACCATCACCGGGTCATCAAGCTATTTCGTAGCTAAGTCGATCTATGCGGCGGACGATACCACCTATGTGGCCAGCTACCGCACGCCGGCGCGCTGCTCGGCCTATCTGGGCGTGACCTGCGTGGCAGGCACCCAGCAATACACAGACTATCTGGCCTATGTGAATTCCTACTATCCGGCCGCGATCTACTATCCGGACGAAGTGCGCAACTGGACTAACGAAATCCGCGTCAGCTCCAACTATTCCGGGCCGATCAATTTCACGGCGGGCGTCTATTATGAAAACCGCGATCAGGACACGGTCGGTTCCGACGTTCTGGCTGATGAAGCCACGGGTGAGCTGATCAAGCCGATTAAGTTCATCTATCACCGCTATGTCGATGATCATCTGGAGCAAAAGGCGATCTTCGGTGAGGTCAATTATGACGTAACCGACAAGTTGCTGATCACGGTTGGCGGGCGTTTCTTTGAATATGAAAAATCTGTGGGCGGTGAAACCGACATTCCGTGGGATCTGATCGGGGCAAACTATCGTCCGTACTATGTGCGCCGTACCAAAGAAGATGGTACCTTGCTAAAGTTCAATGCCAGCTACGACTTCAACGAAGACATCATGGCTTATGTCAATGTCGCCGAAGGCTATCGCCCCGGCGGCGTCAACCAGACCTTTGGTTTGCCGGACGCGCTAATCCCTTATGAATCCGACAGCCTGACCAACTACGAAGCCGGTATCAAGACGGGCTGGTTTGATCGCACGCTTTACGTCAATGCGGCCATCTACACGGTCAAATGGGAGAATATGCAGGTCTCTGGGCGCACGCCCAATGGCGCCTTCAGCTTCATCTCAAACGCGGGTGCGGCTGAGGTTAAGGGCTTTGAGCTGGAATCAACCTGGACGCCCCTTCCTGGCCTGACGGTGAGCGGTAACTATAGCTACAACGACGCCCAACTGACCGAAGACCAGATCAATTCATATGTGACTGCGGCTGGCCGCAAAGGCGATCGCATCACCTTCATCCCCAAGCATAAGGGCGCGATCTCAGCGGATTACAGCCGTCCGATCACTGCCTCGCTCAAGGGCTTTGTGCGCGGTGATGTCAACTATGTCGGCATTTCCTACTCGGAACTGTCGGTGGCCAATGTCTACCGTATGAAGAACCCGGCCTATACTCTGGCCAATCTGCGCGCCGGTATCAGCCCGCAGGACGGTAACTGGGAAGCGTCAGTGTTCGTCCATAACCTGTTCGATCATGTCGCCATCACCCGTCTGACCAATTCTTCGACCACCCCGATTGGTGGTTCGGCGGTTTCGGCTCTGCCGCGCACGGTCGGCGTCAGCCTGACCAAGAAGTTCTGATCTGACTAAGGCCCGCACGATTTGAACCGTGCGGGCCTTGTTTATAAAAAGTAAGAGGGATCTACAAAATGTTACTGCGGGTTAAACTCAAAACCTATGCGATGCTGGCTGCCTCCGTGTTGGCGCTGGCGACTGCCCCGATAGCGCTGGCAGACGTGCCGACCGCCGTCTCCGTGATCGGCTTTACGCCGGGCGATGATTACAAACTCGCCAACTATCAGGACTCGATCAAGTATTTTAAGGCGCTGGCCGCCAGTTCCGACAGCATCAAGATGGTTGAGGCGGGCAAGTCCACTCAGGGCCGCGTGATGCAGTATGCGGTGATTTCCTCACCGGCCAATCTGGCCAAGCTTGATCACTATATTGATATTTCCAAGAAGCTGAGTTCGGCCCGCGGCCTGACGGACGATCAGGCGAAAGCCTTAGCCAAAGAAGGCAAGGTCATAATCCACATCGACGGCGGTATGCACGCCTCGGAAGTGGCTGATCACCAGTTGCCGCTGGCTCTGGCCTATAAGCTGTTGTCATCACCGAACGATACCGAAGTGCAGGCCATCCTTGACAATGTCATTCTGGTGCTGTGGCCGACTCTCAACCCGGACGGTCAGGACATGGTCGTTGACTGGTACCGTAAGAACCTCGGCACCAAGTATGAAACCAGCCGTATGCCCTATCTCTATCAGGATTATGTCGGTCACGATAACAACCGTGACGGCTATATGCTGAACATGAAGGAAACGAAAGTCGCAACCAAAGCCGCGCGTGATTACGATCCGGTCATCTGGTACTCTCAGCATCAGACTGCGCCGATGCCGGCCCGTATCTGGATGCCGCCGTTTGCTGATCCGGTATCGTCAAACATCAGTCCCTATATGCGCATCTGGACCAGCGCCATCGGCACCAACATGATGGCCCGCTTTGAATATGAGCAAAAGCCGGGCGCGATCGCTCAGGCGCGCTTTGACAACTGGTATGCCGGTTTCCTCGACTACACCCACGTTTTCCGCAATACGATCTCGTTCTTCACCGAAGTCGCCCACGATTCCGCCACGCCCAAGGTCTATGACCCCAAGGACTTCCCCAAGAAGACACAGGATTTCAAAGCCCAGATCATGTATCCGAACCCGTGGAAGGGCGGTCTGTGGCGCCTTAAGGACTCGGTCGATTACATGATGACGGCGTCGATGTCAGTGCTCGATACCGGTGTGCGCTATAAGGACGTCCTGCTCTATAACCGCTATCAGGCCGGACGCGACAATATCAAGAAGTTCCCGTCCGAAGGCTTGCACGGCTATGTCATTCCGGCCGGTCAGACCGATATGGGTGAGGCCGCTGAACTGACGCAAAAGTTCATCGACCTTGGCGTCGAAGTTCATCAGGCCAAGTCCGAGATCACCTTGGGCGGCAAGACCTATCCGGCCGGATCGTTCGTGCTGCTGACCGATCAGCCGTTCTCCGGGCTTATCCCTGAATTGCTGGGTATCCAGAAATATCCGGACGCCATTCTGGCCGGTGACGGCACGGCGGCGGAACTGCCTTATGACACAACCGGCTGGACCCTGCCGCTGCAGATGGGGGTAACCGCTGAGGCTGTGAACGCCCCGGTGGGTATGGCAGAACGCGCTCAACTGGCCAAGATCACCACAGCTTCGGCACCGGCGGGTGCTATCACGGGTAAGGGCAGCCGCTATGTCCTTAGCCGTAAGGTCAATGCGTCCTATGCGGCGACCAATGATGTCATCAAAGCAGGCGGCAAGCTGGCCTATGCCAAGTCGACCGGTGATTTCGTGGTCACCGGCCTGAAGCCCGCCGCCATGCAGACCATTGCCTCAAAGCATAAGCTGGCGGTCACGACTGCGGCGTTTGGCACCAGCACCGACTCGCTTAAGCCTGCCCGTATCGGCATGTATCGGCCATGGGGTTCCAACATGGACGAAGGCTGGACGCGCTGGATTCTGGAGCAGTACAACTATGGCCTGACCAGCCTCTATAACGGCGACGTCAAGGCGGGCGCCCTGGATGACAAGTTCGACACCATCATCCTGCCCGACATGGGTGGTCGTCGCACGGCCAGCGTTCTTAAATCCATGAAGGACGGCCTGAGCGCCGAAGATACCCCCGCAGACTACGCTGGCGGTATTGGCGAAGAGGGTGCCGAGGCCCTCAAAAGCTTCGTCTCCGAAGGCGGCACCCTGGTGGTCATGAACAACACCTCTGACGCCATTATCGAGCTGTTTGACCTGCCGGTCACCAATGTCCTCAAGGACGTAAAGCCGGAAGTGTTCTTCTGCGCCGGGGCCTTGCTTGAGGTCGAATTGGGCGAAGCGTCTGAGGTTACTGCCGGTTTGTCGGCCAAGCCGATCATCATGTTCCAGGGCGGTCCGGCCTTTGAGGTCAAGGACGGCTTTAAGGGCAAGGTGCTGGCGTCTTACGCTAAGGATGCAAGTCCGCTACGCTCAGGCGTGATCCACGGCCCTGAAGTCATTCAGGGTAAGGCGGCGGCCCTTGAGGTTGAATACGGTAAGGGCAAGATCCTACTGTACGGCTTTGAACCGCAATGGCGCGGGCAAACCCACAACACCTATAAGTTCGTCTTCAACAGCTTTTATAAGTAACTGGTCTACAGGGAAAATAATCGCGAAGTAGACTAAGCCTCAGTTAGTAAGCATAGCGTGTGAAGCGGCGGCCCTCAGAAGCGTGAGGGCCGCCGTTTTGCGTTTAATATGCCGTCAGATTACTTAAGCCTTTTCTACCTCGTCGCGGGTTGAGCGCGCAACCAGGCGATAGGTTTTGCTATCGAATATTTGCCGCACGGTCGTAATGCGTTCATCGGCCCGCCAGGTGCGCCGCTCAACCATCAGGCAGACCATCTTACGGTCGCCCCACAATAAACGCGTCGTGTCTGCATCGGCATTAATGGCGCTGATTTGGTTTTCCACTTGCGTCCAGGGCACGGCCTCCAGCAGCCAGTGACCAGGGGATTGCGTGCTGAAATCAGCCTGTTCGGCCTCCGCGACAGCCCTAAGATTGATCAGGCGGTCCTCGTGACCCATTGGCCGCTCTGCCGCAAAATGCACGCCGGTGAGATGCAGGATACGCCCGCCTTTACCGGCCAGTTCGATCTCATCTGCGGAAGACGCGCGCCTGACGGTTTTGGAGGTCAGCTCAAACCTGTAGCTTTCACCACGGGCAGCCACTTCGATCTGTATGTCTGGCACATCGAGCACGGTCGAATCTACCCTTGGCAGTTTGACAAAACTGCCTGCACGTTTACGGCGCTCAATGACCCCGGCAGCACTGAGGGCCGATAAAGCCTGATTGACGGTCATGCGCGCGCAGCCGTAGGTCTGCATCAATTCATGCTCAAACGGGATTTTGTGGCCCGGACGCAAGGTGCCATCGTTGATCTGCGCTTCTATGTCCTGACGGATGCGCAGGTGAAGCGGACGCTTGTCGGCTGTTACGGTGTCGGTAGTCATCTATACAGCCGTCCCGGAGGGTAAATCAGGCAACAGATGTAAAGGGCGCACTGAATTGAGTAAAGGGGTTGTGTAGATTAACGCCGGTGTAACCAACCCATATTTTCATATATACAGTGCGGTTCTGAAATCCGTTTCTGCCATTAAAAAAGCTTCCATGAGAGAGCTGTTTTAATGGCGGACAGAGAGGGATTCGAACCCTCGGTACGCTTGCACGTACACACGCTTTCCAAGCGTGCGCGATCGACCACTCCGCCACCTGTCCGCATTATGCCCGCAGGTCTGAACTGTCGCGGGAAGGCGGCGTTTATACCCACCCATCGCGAAAGCGCAAGTCCTAATGGCTATGGCGTTTCGTTTTTTCCGTCCTATATAAGAAATCCGAGTTCATTATCCCCAACTTCGAGGTTGTTTTCCCATGTTCGGTTTGAAAACCCAAATGATTTCAAAAGATCAGGCCCTGACGGGCCGCCCTGATCCGATCCCTACCGATGATATCCATGCTGTGCTCGGCACCCCGATCAAGGGGCCGTTCCCGGAAGGTTTAGAGACGGTCGTGGTGGCGATGGGCTGTTTCTGGGGCGTGGAGCGGCTGTTCTGGAAGCAGGACGGGGTTTATTCGACGGCGGCTGGTTACATTGGCGGCTATACGCCGAACCCGACCTATAAAGAAGTGTGCTCCGGTCAGACCGGCCATACCGAAGGCGTGCAGATCGTTTATGATCCGGCCAAAATCAGCTTCAACCAGTTGCTGAAACTGTTCTGGGAAGAGCATGACCCGACCCAAGGCCACCGTCAGGGCAATGATGTTGGCACTCAGTACCGATCAGCCATCTTTGCCCGCACCGACGCTCAGTATCAGGCGGCGCTGGCCTCGAAAGCGGCGTTTGAGACGGACCTTAAGGCCCGCGGTTTGGGTGAGATCACCACGGAAATCTTTGGTCCCGATGAGGATACGCCCTTTTACTACGCCGAGGATTACCATCAGGGGTATCTGGAGAAAAACCCCGGCGGCTATTGCGGCCTCAAAGGCACCGGCGTGGTCTGCGCGATTTAAGGCATTATCTTTCTGCCCCTCTCCCCCGCGTGCGGGGAGAGGGAAGTTAGCCATGCATATTAAAGCCATTGTGGCCAAGCGACAGGCCCTGCCAGACGCGGGGAAGCTGATCGGGCAGGTCTTCGGCGATCAGGCCGGGGCCGAACAGATAGGCGGCTTCCGCGTGCATCCAGCAGGCGGCACAGGCGGCCTCAAACGCGGGCATGCCTTGCACCAGCAAACTGACGCATAAACCCGCCAGCACGTCACCTGATCCGGCAGTCGCCAGCCATTCCGAGGCATTGCGGTTGACCACCACCCGGCCATCTGGAGCGGCAATGACTGTATCGCGGCCTTTGAGCACAACCACCGCCCCGCTTTTGTCGGCGGCGGCCACAGCGTCAGCTTCGCGGTTGGTGACCTTGCCAAACAGACGGGCGAATTCGCCTTCGTGCGGGGTGAGTATGACTGGGGCTGTGATGGCCTCAAACAGCGTATCGGGTGCGCCTTCAAACACGCTCAACGCATCGGCATCCAGCACGCAGGGCTTACCGGCCTGTAACGCGGTCAGCGCAAACGCCCGCGTCCGGTCATTGACCCCCGCCGCAGGCCCCATCAGCACGCCGGTTATGCGCGGATCGCTGATCAATTCGGCAAATGCCTCCGCGTCCTTGACCGGCTTGGTCATCACCGCCTCACACGCCACCGCATAGACCATCAGGGCCGACGGATCGCAGGCGATGCTGACCAGGCCCGCACCCGCCCTAAGCGCCGACCGGGCCGACAGCCGTGCGGCCCCCGTAGACGCCACAGGCCCGCCCAGCACGACCGCATGACCGCGATCATATTTGTTGCCGTCCGGCTCCGGCCAGTTGAGCGCCTCTGCCCACAGGGCCGGGCTGTTGTCGCCCCTCTTAAAACTTGGAGAATCAGGCATTGCTGGCTCCGGATGACGCCGAAGGCTTTTTTGCGCGGGCTTTGGGTTTTGCGATTTTAGGGGCCGCTTTTTTAGGCTCCGCAGTTTTAGTTGGGGCGGTTTTCGCCTCTGTTTTAGGCTTCGGCGGTTTCTTTTTCGCGGGCGCTTTAGGGGCCGGGGCCGGGGCCAGAGCAGGGGGTGCTGCGGCCATCACGATTGGCATCAACGGTTCGGTATCATCCGCAAACGGCACCAGAACCGACAAATCCCGGACTGAGCATCTGTGATTATAGCGGGCCATACAGCGGTGGTTCAGGCGCGCCCAGTCTTCGACCATCGCGGCCTGCTGCTCATAGCCATATTTTTTGAACGGCTGATCCGGCAAGATTTTATACTTATAGCGCCCGCGTTCACGGAACATGTACTTGAAGATGTTCATGCCGCTTTGGTACTGCCACACATGGGTCAGCTCATGGGCCAAAAGCCCGATCAGTTCAGGCTTGGCCGACAGATCATCGGGCAGGCGCGGCCAGTAGATGTTCGATCCGCGCACCACAATGACATGGCGGTGACCCAGGATATAGCGCGCCAGCCAGCCGACCGGGTGGCGGCCATTGATCAGCCGCACCCGTTTAAGGTCGATCATATCCGCCATCCGGCCGGGCAGGGCCTTGATTTCGGCATCACTCAGGGGGCGGTTAGGGGGCGGTTTCATGCTGGGGTCGGGCACTTCATGGGTCTAAAAATCACGCAATTGTCACTACGCTAAACCACCTGTTGAACCTAATGTCGAGGCGATTTTCAGACCCTACAGCAGGAGATTTACATGGCCAAGATATTGGTACTTTATTATTCGTCCTACGGCCATATTGAAACCATGGCCGGTGCGATCGCCGAAGGGGCGCGCAAGGCCGGGGCCACGGTCGATATCAAGCGCGTGCCGGAAAGCGCCCCCTTAGAGGTCGCCAAGGCCGCGCATTTCAAGCTGGATCAGGCGGCCCCCATTGCGACCATAGCCGAACTGGCCGATTATGATGCGATCATCATCGGCACCGGCACGCGCTTTGGGCGGATCACATCGCAGATGGCGGCGTTTCTGGATCAAGCGGGCGGGCTGTGGGCCAAGGGTGCGCTCAATGGCAAGGTCGGGGCGGCGTTCACCTCAACCGCCACGCAGCACGGCGGGCAGGAGACGACACTGTTTTCGATCATCACCAATCTGCTGCATTTCGGGATGGTGATCGTGGGGCTGCCCTACAGCTTTCAGGGGCAGATGCGCCTGGATGAAGTCACCGGCGGCTCACCCTATGGGGCCACGACGATTGCCGGCGGCGACGGGTCACGTCAGCCGTCGGAGAACGAGCTTGCGGGCGCGCGTCACCAGGGCGAACTGGTCGCGCAGACGGCGATTAAGTTGTTTGGGTAAGGCAAGGTAAAGAGCCCCCACCACCATTTCGCTATCGCTCATGGTCCCCCTCCCCGGCACGCCGGGGAGGTATAAACAAAGGTGGGATGTGGCATTTTTCTTATACTCCCCCGGTGTACCGGGGGAGGTGGATGGCCGAAGGCCAGACGGAGGGGGCCTCTTACTTTAACCGCCGCCGTAATCCGGTCGTTCCGGAGGGCGCCAGTACTGAACCGGTGCGCGCAGAGGGTCTTGCGTATCAATAACCCGCGCTAAGGGCGGCTCAGGTTTGGAGGCAGGGGCCACGACCTCATCGGACAGGTCATCGATCAGGTCGTCGTCTTCGTCGCCGTAGCCTTCGAAAATCTGTGTCCAGTCCGTATAAACGGGCGGCGAGGGGGCCGGAACCGGCGCAGGCGCGGGCTTAAGTGTTTTGGCTTCCTCGGCTTCACGCGCAAGCCGCAAACCGTTGACGCGGTCCACCCAGTAGGCGTGGTGTTCGGCGCGTCTTTGCTCGGCCTCAGCCGCCTCGGCTGCTTCTTGTTCAGGGGTGAGCGGCGGCGGGGGCGCGCGGCGTTCAGCTATATCGACGCGGGCATAGAGCCGCTCGATCATAAGGCCGACGCGCACGGTGCGCTCAAGCTCAGGCACATCCTGCGGCGGGGCTAAGTCTTCGAGGTGATCCAGCATCCGGTCGGCAAAGGCCCGCAACCGCGCGCACCGTTCTTGCGGCGTGTAGCGTTCAACTGTGTGCGGGTCGGATGTCATCCCCTTAGCATGGGGGAAATCGACGGGGCGGGGATAAGTTACCCTAAAAGCGTGCTCAGTCTGTCGCGCAAGGGCGGCAGGTCGGTTTTGACGGTTTGCCACACGACCATAGGGTCAACCGAGAAATAGTCGTGGATCATCTTATTACGCATAGTGCGCATGGACTTCCACGGGATGTCGGGATGGGTGCTGATGAAATCAGGATCATGCTGGCCGATCTTGTTCGCGGCTTCCCCCAGAATTTCTATGGTACGGATCACGGCGTCCAGTGCTTGCGAATTTTGGCCGAAGGCTACGGCGGTGTCGAAAGGGGCTGTGTAGATCAAAGCGCGGTCAATCGCCTCAATCATGTGCCCAATATAGCCGGTTGTGCGTTCAGGTTTGCTCAAAGGGCCTTAGCCTCACGCAAGACCTTGGCGCGGAAGGATGCGGGCAGGGCATCGGGCGTCATGACGGAGACATTGAACCCCAGAAGGGCTTCGGCTTCGTCCTGTAGCTTAGCCAGCGTAAACAGCGTCGTCGTCTCGGACGGGTCAACCAGCAAATCCAGATCGCTTAGCGGTGTGTCTGTGCCCGTCAGCACCGAGCCGAACACGCGCGGGCGCGACAGGCCGTAACGGCTGACAAGGCCACGCAGTTGAACACGTTTGGCATCAAGGGCTTCGGACGGTTTCATGAGGTAAGTTTAACGGATCGGACGGGGTATGGCAAATCGGCATACCTTCTACTTCCTGTTGCGGAGCAATGGGGAGGTGGCGCGGCGTAGTCCGCGACGGAGGGGGACGGCTGAGACGAGGTGGTTTGCACCGGCATTAGGGCATCACGCAAACTAAGGACGGTGGCTGGAAATCAGGGCGGCGCTGTCCCCCTCCGTCATTTCGCTGCGCTCAATGCCACCTCCCCATCTGCGATAGGGAGGAGGAAGTGTAGAGGTTGAGTTTATGCACTCAATTTGTTGTGGGGCCCTTTGTGAACCCTCTCTACAAAAGTCCGAAGATCTCCAAGCTTTTCATCATGCAACGGAACATCAGACAGTAACTTCATCACAAATTTTGGCCCATGGTTGCCAATTTCCGGGCAAAACATTTCGATTTCACCCACTGGAACCAAATATATTCCAATCTTTTCAAGTGACTCTATTAACTCGTTGAAATCAGATTGTGCTTTACCTTTTGGCACTCCAGCCTTGCCGAATTTTTTAACTTCATACCATGAAGCACCTTGTTTCATTGCATCGGTTATTTCGCTTTTGGGTAGATTTTCTTCTTCGGATTTTTCAATTACAGCGATAATTTCTTTTTTGATGTCACTGTTAGATTTTGGCTTTTTCCCTTTTCTTACAGCTGCATCTAAGCGAGTCCATAGGGGGTTAATTTCATCCCAGTTTCCTCCAAAAGCTTCAACTGTTGTCTTTACTAAAGAAGATTCAGAAAGAAAATCTAGGTCTAATATTGCTTTAACGGGCACACCAATTTGACGAAGAACTCCGGCAATTTTGGCTACACCATGTTTCCCTCCGGTTGGGACATAAGCGGTGTCTTGCCACTGTTCCGTGGAGTTGCTGGACAAGTGATCAGCGACAGAATTTATCAATCTACAGTCGCTATCGTCCTCACATATTATAGTTTGTTCATGGAATATGCCTTCAAGAGCATTGGAATAACGCAATTCTGGCTTTTCCCATAATTCTTGGATCGTAGCTGCTGGTGCTTCTTGTACAAAATTTTTGTCTCCTTCTCTACGGATTCTAAGAATTCGTACGTTTCCTTTTGTGCCTTCAAGAAATCCGCGTAAAATGTCACTGCTATGCGTTGCAACGAGTAACTGCCCCTTTACCTCAGCGGCCAATGTTTCGCCTAAGCGGCGCATTTGAGGGGGGTGCAAAAAAGCCTCTGGCTCATCAATTAATGTGATATCTAAGTCTGTGACGACTGCTTCAAAAAGGATACCGGCATAACTTTTCATACCGTCTCCTTGTTGATCTAACAGAGGGTTTTGGCGAACTAAATCAACGTATTCGTTACTCACACGATCTAATATTTGGGAAGCCGGTAGTTCACCAACATGAATAGGGAGCTTATTCCCTCCTCTAAAGTCAAACATAATGTCTTTTCCAAAGGCTTTGCGAAATAAACCACTCACCTTGGACATCAAATGCTGATCATCATAAAGGACGTGTTGCGGTTTTGATTTTTGCTCGTCTGGAGAAATACTGTTTTGTTGATTGCATATTGTTAATCTGTCGTTTGCCGCTATATTTTTAATGTAGCCATATAATAAATCATGTTGTAAATATTTATTAGACCAAAATGCTATTTGTTCAGAGTTGATTTGCCAGCTTTTAAATCTATATTTTCCGTTATAATAATCTCCATTAGTTTCTAAAAATTGTTTTAGATCTTCCTTTGTTCCAGTTTTGTTGATTTCCATGTTTGAAATTACAATTGGTCGGAATTTCTCGCCTTGATGCGCAATCGATATTATCTCTCTTAAGGATTGAGATTTTCCGCTGTTATTTGCACCAACAAGTATAATTTTCTCGCTTGGAGATAAGTCAAAACTTTGTCCGCTTGAAAAAGTTAATTTTGAGATCGAAGCAGTAGGTTTAGAAGTCAACGGGCATCTCCTGTATTTTAAGCTAAACTAATCATATGTCTCAAGATGGAACAAGTTTTGGTTGTGGTCGCTGTTGTGTAATCTTTTCGACCTTTGATCAAACATTCCGGGTGCAGGGGGCTTGCCCCTTGCGAACCTTTTCTTACCGTCTCAACACCCCTTCCACGCTGCACCCGCGAAAAAATATGCACAGGCGGGGGTGGCGCTTGCGCTCAGTTTCGGTTATACAGCGCGCGATTCAGACATTCTGAGCCGGTGCCGGGACCATATCTCTTAAGCGGGCTCACGATTTGACGCGCATCTTTTACCCGTTTGGGGGTGCGCCCCAACCCCGCAGCCTCTCTGATGCCTGAGAGGCTTTTGTGCGTTTAAAGGCCTTTTATGAACTTAAGAAATATCGCGATTATCGCTCACGTTGACCACGGCAAGACAACGCTGGTGGATGCGCTGCTGGCACAGTCTGGCGTCTTCCGCGCCAATGAGGCGACGGTTGAGCGCGCCATGGACTCTAATGACCAGGAACGCGAACGCGGCATCACCATCCTTGCCAAATGTACCTCTGTTCTGTGGAACGGTAAGGCCGGTGAGACGCGCATCAACATCATCGACACGCCGGGCCACGCCGACTTTGGCGGCGAAGTTGAACGTATCCTCGGCATGGTGGACGGCTGTGTGATCCTGGTGGACGCCGAAGAAGGCGTCATGCCGCAGACCAAGTTCGTGCTGGGTAAGGCGCTGAAACTGGGACTGCGTCCGATCCTGTGCATCAACAAGGTTGACCGCCCGCACGCCGATCCTGACCGCGTGCATAACGAAGCGTTCGACCTGTTTGCCATCATGGGCGCTACCGAAGAACAACTCGACTTCCCGCACATCTATGCGTCGGGTAAGGCCGGTTGGGCGACGATGGATATGAAGGAGCCGTCGGAAACGCTGGCGCCGCTGTTTGACCTGATCGTTGATCACGTCCCGCCGCCTGCCGCGCAATCGCGTGTGGATGAGCCGTTCCAGATGCTGAGCGTTCTGATCGAATCCGATCCGTTCCTGGGCCGCATCCTGACCGGCCGTATCGCTGCGGGTAAGGCTGTTGCCGGTCTGGCCATCAAGGCGTTGAACCGTGACGGCGTTGAAATCGAGCGCGGCCGGATCACCAAGGTTCTGGCGTTCCGCGGCCTGAAGCGTCAGCCGATCGACGAAGGCACCGAAGCCGGTGACATCTGCGCGATTGCCGGTTTGTCCAAGGCGACCGTGGCCGATACGCTGTGCGATATGTCGCTCAATGAGGCGCTGCCCGCACAGCCGATCGATCCGCCGACCATCTCGATGACCGTATCCGTCAACGATTCGCCTCTGGCCGGCCGTGAAGGCTCCAAGGTGCAGTCGCGCGTGATCCGTGACCGCCTGCTGAAAGAAGCCGAATCCAACGTGGCGATCCGCGTGACCGAAACGGCTGAAAAAGACGCCTACGAAGTTGCCGGTCGGGGTGAACTTCAACTGGGCGTTCTGATTGAAAACATGCGCCGCGAAGGCTTCGAAGTGGCGATTTCGCGTCCGCGCGTGGTCTATCAGATCAACGAAGAAACCGGCGAGCGCATGGAGCCGATCGAAGACGTCATGATTGACGTCGATGATGAGTTCTCCGGCATCGTCATTGAAAAGCTGTCGGCCCGTAAGGCTGAGCTTAAGGACATGGGCCCGTCCGGTGGTGGCAAGACCCGCATCCAGCTCAAGTCGCCGTCGCGCTCGCTGATCGGTTATCAGGGCGAGTTCCTGACCGATACGCGCGGGTCGGGCGTGCTCAACCGCGTGTTCTCGCACTATGAACCGTATAAGGGCATCATCGACCAGAACCGTAAGGGCGTGCTGGTCTCCAATGGTGACGGCGAAACGGCGGCCTTTGCGCTGTGGAACCTCGAAGACCGCGGCACCATGTTTGTGGGTGCGGGCGAAAAGACCTATCAGGGCATGATCATCGGCGAAAATGCCCGTTCGGACGATCTCGATGTCAACCCGATGAAGGCCAAGCAACTCACCAACGTGCGCGCTTCGGGTAAGGATGAAGCCATCCGCCTGACGCCGCCGCGCCGCCCGACGCTGGAGCAGGCGATTGCCTATATCGAAGACGATGAACTGGTGGAAGTGACGCCACTCAACATCCGTCTGCGCAAGCGCGAGCTGAACCCTTCGTTCCGCAAGAAGCGCGTGAAGGCGGACTGATTGTAGTCATGGGGGAACACGTTCCCCCATGTGCCCCCTTTACTGGTTATGAAAACGGCTCCGGAAACGGGGCCGTTTTCTGTTAGAGGGAGATACCGAGTTCCAAATCTACAGCCGGAAGTAAAAAGGCCCGCTGAAGCGGGTCTCTTATCCTTTATATACGATCCTTGGCCTCTAGGTAGTCTGCGTCTCGACCGTCTTCCTGTAACTCTTCCTCGGCTTGGAGCGCTAAGAGGGTCTTTAGCGCGGCAACCTTCTTCTCCAGAAGGCTTAATCCCCTGATATCAAATATGCCACTGATCTGAACTTTATCTCCACGGATATCCATATTCACCTTGTTTAAATCTTGCACTCCATTGGCATGCGCTGAAACTGGGTAAGACAATATAGGACTTGCTAGTAATGGCATTGGAGTAAGGGAAGGGGGCTGTTGCATTTGAACCTCCTTTGACTGCTCGGTGGATTCTAAAGACGAGCTATCAGGATGGCTATAACTTTCGTTTTCTTTTAAATTCTCCACTTCACGGTAGGTCTCCATAAACGCACTGATCGCGGGCCCTACTGCTGTATCGGAGAACTCTTGTTTTATTAGATAGGACTTGATTGGCCCTTCGGATGGTATGCCGTCAGGAAATCGCTCATGTATGTCTCGAAATAATTGTGGTGTGAAGGCTGCTTTAATCAACGCCTCATTGCGTTCTCGCTCATTCTCAGCATGTAGAATCTCCACAGCAGTTTGAGTTACTCGAACATCGCCCGTTCCAACGCGAGAAAGTAACCCAAATTGTATCAAGGCTGCGATTACAGTCATTGAGCGACCGGTTAAACCGCTATACCCCAGCGCATGGGCAGCGTCTTCGCGCGTGATAACATTTGTTCGGTTTAATCTGTGAATTTTCGCAACCATATCAACGGATTGTGTCAATGATAGGCTCGGGTAGTTTGGGCTGCGCATTCTGGCCATGGAGCGTCTCCGTTTGCATTTCCGTTTATATACCACAAATAAACTACGCTATCCATACTTTCTTCCATAAATGGAATGGAAATCGCTTCCGGCTTCTTGACGTTATGTGGCAATGTGTTATTAAGGATTTGCTTCGGCCCAAAAACCATTTGAGCCGCACGGCCCCTGGCAGGGGGCACGGCGGCTCAAGCGTTATAGTGATTTTTGGTCTTCCGGGGGACGCTCTAACCTGTCCTTTAACCCCGGGCTCCGCTTTTGACACTAACATGTCGAATCGGATGATGCAAGGACGCCTCGAAAGATGGAGGTGCTCCATGATAAGCAAAGCTTGTCATTGGGTCTCCGCATACGTCCGGTTGCGCTTCGGCAAAATCGAACACGTCTGCGGACACTGGCGCTGCTGCGGTTAGTCCCGCACAGCCCTAGGGTTTAGCTGTTGAGCGTGATGCACTAGGCGAACCCTACCAACCTTAATAGCCTTGGCCGTCGCAGGGAACTATCCTGCGGCGGCTTTTTAATTTTAGTGCATTCACCTTTCTCGGTAATTAATAGAATTTTTTGCACCGTGAGTCTTAGCTTTATATTCCGCTCATCTAAGGTCACCGCAACAAAACCGTTTCCAACTTGTCGAAAAAGGCCTGCCAGCCGAAGCGGGCGCCGCCGGAGGCTTGTGTCTGATCGGGCCGGAAGCCGGTCTGTTCCATGCGCAGATGCGTACCGCCTGACGTGGGGGTGAGGGTAAAGGTCACCACGCTGCGCAGGTCATAGGCCGGGTTCTCATGCACATGGTTCCAGGTGTAGGACAAGGTCGTGTGTGGCTCGACCGCCAGCACTTCGCAGTCCAGAACGCCGCCCCACTCGCCGCGCAGATTAAACTTATGCCCTGCGACCGGCGCAAAGTCATTTTTCATCAGCCAGTCCTCGATCAGATGCGGCTGGGTCAGGGCGCGCCACAGCTTTTCCGGCGGGTGCGCAAATTCGCGTTCAATAATAACGGTCTCGGCCTTATGGTCGGTGGTCATGGGCTTACTTTCTTAAGACGGCTTGCGGCGGCTGATATAGGGCAGGGCGAACAGGTAAAGCCCGCTGAACAGCAGCAAAAACAACGGCGGCAGCGGCAGGTAATTCAGCCACAAAATATTATGCCCCAGCCCCAGAGCCACAAAATTGGCCGCGACGGTCAGGGTAAAGATGATGGATATCCATCGGTGACTTTTGCGTATCCATAGGTTCAGGTTCATTTTCGGGGTCATTGATCCATCCTGTTAAGCAGGGCTTCGAGGCCGTCAAACCGACGCTCCCAAAAGCCGGTCATGGCTTGCGTCCATGCGGTTAAGGGCGCCAGAGCCTCGACCCTGGCGCTATAGTGGGTCTGACGGCCTGCGGGGCGGTCATCGACCAGTCCGGCGTGCTTGAGTTGGGCCAGATGCTTTGACACCACCGGCTGAGAGACGCCAGCCTGAGCGGTAAGCGCCCTGACCGTCTGCTCGCCGTCGTGACACAGGCGCTCAAATATCGCCCGACGGGTCGGGTCAGCGAGGGCGCGAAAGATAAGGTCGGGGGCGGTCATTAATTCATACCTGAATGGCTATGAATTAATCAATATCCGTTTGGCTATGAATGTCAAGCGGGTTGAAGCGCGCAAATCCCATTGCATTTTTGCGGGGCCGGGTGATGAGCGGAAGCTCCTGATCATCAAGAGGCGGTGGCGTGAAGTTAAGCGCATATCCGAAAGTGCTGGTGCGATTGACGCCAAATGGTCCCTGCGCGGGCGGTTCATGGCGGCGGAGGTGCGCGATATCGCTACCCGATGATCCGCGTCTTCAGGCGAATCGGTGGTGTGCTATCACCATCCTGATGTGGTGAATAAGGCGCTAAAGGCCTTCAATCCCCATGAAGTGCGGCAGGGCTGATTGCCCCCTCAGGGCGCTCTGGGCGAATTTTAGCGGACACAATTGAATGATATTGCGGCGGCCTTGATTTCGCGAGGCCGGGGGTGTGGTTGCGGCTGACACTATTTGGTCAGCGTGCTTGAAGTTGACTTCATGGTTTCATGGGTAATTTTATATTCAATAATGAAAAATAATAATCTACCATAATTTTTTATAAGTAAAAATATGAGTTTATATTATTATTAGTTTTAGTATTAATTGCATTATGTTTCAATTTTGTTTGAATTTTTAGACAATAATTGAGAGTATAGCTCAGTATTATCTATGTGTAACATTAGTAATTGTGATGGCTAAAATATGGCGATTATATGTCTGTGCTGTGATTTTCCTGAAATTGAATATCTTTGTTATGTCAAAAAGGGCTTTGGTATTTGCAATTTTGTCAAAATAGATTGACTGATCGTAATTGATTGTTAATGATGGAATGAGATAAGATCGATAAAACGATCAAAAAGGATCATACACGGGAGAAGGTTCGGCAATGGTGCCCTTAAGGGGTGGCGTGTCGGGCGATGGGGTTGAGGGCGCAGTTTCAGCGTTCAGGCACGCTTCCGGGTTAGTTTTAAAACACCAGATCGGCGCGATAACGCGTCGGCAATAACACTACGCCAGGAGCCCGCAATAGCTATGAAATCACGTATCACGCACACATTTGGCGCGCGTCTGCGCCGCAGTCTGAACCTGAGCACCGCCATGGTCGCGGTAGCCGTTATGTCGGCCTCCGGCGTCGCCATGGCTCAGGAGGCCGCGCCGGCCGAAGCGGCCGCTGATGAGGTTCAGGAAGTCGTCGTTGTCGGCACGCGCGCGTCGCTTCAGTCGGCCATGAACCGTAAGAAGCGCGCGGGTACGGTGTCGGATTCGATTGTCGCTGAAGATATCGGCCAGTTTCCCGACAAAAACGTTGGCGAAGCTTTGGGCCGTATCACCGGTGTGCAGTTGGCACGAGATATGGGTGAGGGCAATCAGGTATCGATTCGCGGGGTTGAGCCTGACTTGAACCGTGTTGAAATCAACGGCGTCAGCCTGATGTCTACTGCGGGTAATATCAATGTCTACGGCGGTGGTGGTCGCGGTAATGATTTCCGCGAACTGCCTTCGGAAATGGTTAAGTCGATCGACGTGTTCAAGGGATTCACGGCGGACATGACCGAGGGGGGCGTCGGCGGTACGGTTTCGGTTCAAACCCGTCGCCCGCTCGATTTCAAGAAACCGACCTTCTCAATCACGGCATCAGCGCAGAATCTTGATACCCTTGATGGCTGGACGCCACGCGCCAGCCTGTTTGGGGCCACGCAATTGTTTGATGGCAAGCTGGGGCTGATGGGCAGCGTATCGCGCGATAAGGTAAAGACGCGCGGCGACTATATCGACAACCATTCCTGGCGCCGCCTGGCCGACTTTGACAATTCGGAAGAAAAGACGGTTGATTATTACAATTCGGCCTACAATGACACGATCAATGGCGCTTTGTCAGGTATCGGTTCAGAAGCTGACTGTGCCACCGCCGTAACGCCCGACTCTGGCCAAATCAGCACGACGACCTTCCGTAGCGAATGTCTGACCCAGTGGCATGATTATCAGGCCCAGAACCAGCGCTACCGTGTCTGGACGCGTGATGATGACCGCGTTTCCGCGGAATTTACCGCTCAATACCGGGTCAGCGACAATTTCGACGTATGGGCCAGCTATCAGCACAACACCCGCCGTCAGCAACTTAACGACATCAATTATGGCACCAGCTTCACGTCCTTGCGTCGTCTTGATAATGTAAACACCGGCGGTACCTGTACAGGTACTAACGCGAACAACGCCGGTACGGTTCCCGGTATTGTGGTTGATGAAAATCACAATGTTACCTTGTGGACGGCAGGTAGCTGCCTGACCTCGGCTAATAACGGCGGCAACAATGCGTTCAGCATTTCGTCGCGTGACTTCAGCTACAAAGCGACGTCGGAGTATGTGTCGTACGGCTTTAACTATAATGGCGACCGCTGGAAAATTGCCTTTATCGGTGCCAATGCTGAGACCGAGACGCTGAGCAAGTCTAACAATGTCAGTATCGGTTTCGACGTGCCGGGCATGGTGGTGTCGCTGGGGGCCGACAATGCGCCGACCTTCACCTTTGCTGAGGGGTACAGCCCGTCAGATATAAGTGCGGCGCGGCAGTTCCAGATTCAGTATCGCCCGTCACAGGCTGGCAATACAGAAGATCAGTACAAGCTGGACTTCACACACGACACCAACTGGGGCCCGATTGAGAGCGTTCAGTTTGGTGTGCGTTACTCAGACGCGGTCAACTCCGGCTATGGTTACGGTGGCTATATTGTTAGCCAGGGAAATAACCTGACCAGCAATACCGATGATATTGTTGTCTACGCCAATTCCATCAATTCCACGGCGGTTATCACAGACAGTCAACTGGCCGATCAGCTCAATGCGGCAGGCACGGCGCCGTACACCACGACTTTCTGGAACAGCAATGAAACCTGGTCACGCGCCTTTGCCAGTAGCGTCTTCCAGGATGCTATGACGCCATTGCCGTCCGCGTTCCACTACGGCGGTGGTGCTATCGCCAGTCAGTGGCTATACCCAGATTTTAATTCGGTTGCTCAGCATCTGGATACGTCGCATTTCAACCTGGATAATCTCTACACTACGGTCGGCAGTGACGGGCAGCCCTATAACCAAATTCCGTACCGTATTCAGGAAAAGACCAACGCGCAATATTTACGGGTCAACTACGCTTTCCCGGCCTTCACCTATGATGTCGCGGGTAACTTTGGTCTACGTCGCGTTACGACCGAGGTCACGTCCTCGGGGCAGTACACCCGCCGCGAAAACCGTGATGTTGATGTTAATCTTGGCACGACTACGGGCTACGTCGTTGTAGGCAACACCTTCACCACTATGAAAAGTGATTATACGGTTTATCTGCCAAGCTTTAATATCAATGCGTGGATCAAACCGGGTGAACTGAATGTTCGCGCGGGCTGGGCGAAGCTGATGGCGCGTCCGAAGCTGAATTTCATCCAGCCCAACATGACCTGTGATATCAACCTGACCAGTGCCGCCGAAGAAGAACCTGACACCTGTAACGCAGGCAATCCGGATCTGAAACCTTATCGTGCTGATCAGTTCGATCTGAGCGGTGAGTGGTATCCGAACCGCGACACCCAGCTTTCGGTGGGTTTGTTCTATAAAGATATCAAAAGCTTCTATATCGACAGTCGCACATCTTTAGGTCTCCAGGACGTATTTAATGATGGCACGCTCTACTATTACAATACATATGTGAATGGTGAAGGCGCGCAGATAGAAGGTGTTGAACTGACGGCCAAAACGGCCTTTACCTTCCTGCCGGGTATCTGGTCGGGTTTTGGGGTTGATGCCAACTACACCTATCAGGAAGCCAAGAACGTGGAGCTCTATAGCGAGCTGGACGGCTCGGCCTTGCCGTATCCTGGTCTGTCGTCGGACAGCGCCAACCTGACCCTGTGGTACGACAAGGGGCCGATCAATGCCCGTCTGGCCTATAACTATCGCTCTGAATATCTGGCGGCTCTAACGGTTGGCAGCAACACCAAGAACCCGGTATTTGCCGAAGCGACGGGCTATCTGGACGGTAAGATTACCTGGAAGCCCGGCCCGGAAGGTCTGTCGTTCTTCGCCGAAGGTAAGAACCTGACCGGCGAAAGTGAGCGTACGACGGCAGGTGATATCCGTCTGATTAACGAAGGCTACTCCGGTAAGCGTTTCTTTGTTGGTGTGACGATCAAGCGTTAACCAACCCTACATCTCCTCCCCGAGATTGGCTCCTCGATTAGTCCTCCTGGTGCCATGACTTTACCGCCGCTCTGTTTGATCAGGGCGGCGGCTTTTTTATGGGCGCGGGGCGGGGTGCGAATATTACAAGGAATTCATCTTAGCGTGTCGCAAAACCGTTGCGAATGTAAACACATGGTCCTAGGCTCCCCCGCAACAGATTAATGACGGAGTGAGTGACATGGTTGATCGGCGTTCGGTACTGATGGGGGCGGGGGCTTTGGTGGGGGCGACAGCTCTGGGGGGCGGTGCGCAGGCGGCGGTCACGCCTGCGGCTCAACTCAATGCGACCTTTGAATCCATCTTCAAGGAACTGGTCGCCAACTCGCCGATGACCGCGACCGGTCTTGGGCTCGATAAGGGCGAACTGGCACCGCTAAAGGCCAAGCTTGATCCGGCCACGCCTGAAGAGCGCGCGCGCGGCCAGGCCTTCCTTGAAAAGTCGATTGCGTCCATAAAAAAGGTTGATCGCTCTAAGCTTGAGGGCATGGACCGGATCAATTACGACACGGTTCTGTGGGACTATTCCAACACGCTGAGCGGCTATAAGGCGTTCGATTTTGGCGCGCCCGGTTATCCGGCACCCTATGCCATCACCCAACTGACCGGCAGCTATCAGAGCCTGCCGGATTTTCTGGATTCCCAGCACAGCATAGAAACCAAGGCCGATGCCGACGCCTACATGTCGCGCCTGAGCGGCTATGCGACTCTGCTCGATCAGGAGACCGCGCGCTTTAAGGCCGATGTCGCCAAGGGCATAGTGGCCCCTGATTTCGCCCTGCAAAAAGCGATTACGCAACTGAAAGGCCAGCGCGACACTAAGGCCGCGGATTCGACGCTGGTGACCTCGATCACCCGCCGCACCAAGGAAAAAGCCATTGCCGGTGACTGGCAAACGGCGGCCACCATGGCCTATGAAACCGAGGTCGTGGCGGCTCTGGATCGTCAGATTGCGGCGCTTGAGGCGACCCTGCCGACGGCAACCCATGATGCGGGCGTGTGGCATATTCCAAACGGCGAGGCCTATTATGTGTTCGGGGCCCGAAGCGGCACTTCGACCGACATGACGCCGGATGAAATCCACAAGATCGGCATGGATAAGGTCAAGGAAATCAACGCTGAGATCGACCGGATTATGCGCCCGCTCGGCATGACCCAGGGGACGACCGGTGAGCGCCTGAAAGCCATGGCCAAAGACCCGAAGTTTATCTATCCCAACACGGATGCCGGTAAGCAAAAGCTGCTGGACGACCTGAACGCGCAAATTAAGGTCGTTGAGGCCAAGATCCCTGACTATTTCGGGGTCTATGCCAAATCGCCGGTGACGGTGCGCCGTGTGCCGGTGGCGACGGAGCTTGGGGCACCCGGTGGCTATTACTGGCCGGCGTCGCTGGATGGCTCACGTCCGGGGGCCTATTACATCAATCTGCGCGACACCGCTGAGGTGCCAAGCTGGACCCTGCCGACCCTGACCTATCACGAAGCGGTGCCGGGTCACCATATGCAGATTTCGATCCAGCAGGAGAACAAGAACCTGCCGATGCTGCGTCAGATTTCGGGCTTTAACGCCTATATCGAAGGCTGGGCGCTCTATTCCGAAGAAGTCGCGGCCAACGACATGGGCATGTACGCCACCGACCCCTATGGCCGGATCGGCTATCTGCACGACGCCCTATTCCGCGCCTGCCGTCTGGTGGTCGATACCGGGATGCATAGCAAGCGCTGGACCCGTGAGCAGGCCATGGCCTTTATGGATACCAATCTGGGTGACCCGAACGAGACCGAGATCGAACGCTATGCCGTCTGGCCGGGCCAGGCGCTGGGCTACATGGTCGGCAAGATCAAGTGGCTGGAGCTGCGCGCCAAAATGCAGGCCAAGCAGGGGGCTAAGTTCGACATCAAGACCTTCCACGATACGGGCCTTTTGGCCGGTGCCGTGCCGCTGGCCGTGCTGGAGCAGGTCTATAAGGATAAGGGACTCATATAACTCGTGAACAAAGTTTTTGGCTAAAGCCAAAATACTTTTTCACGGAAGGTAGATAGCGGGAGATGATCATGGACAGACGGCAATTACTCACGGGTGCGGGCGCGGTTTTGGGGGCGGCGGCACTGCCGTTGAAGGCCAGAGCGCAAACGGTTTCTGATCCGGCGACGGTCAAGACGCTGAATGATCTGTTTGATAGCATATTCAACGAAGTGGTCGATAATTCGCCGACCTTGGCGACCTCGCTTGGCCTCGACAAAGGTGATCGCGCCGCACTGAAATATAAGTTGGGTGACGCCTCCGAGGCGGAAGAGGCCCGCGATGCGGCGCGCAATGATAAGTATATCACCGCGCTCAAGGCCATTGATCGCTCGAAACTATCGGGCATGGACCGCATCAATTACGACACGGTTCTGTGGAGCGGTGAGAACCAGAAATCCGGCTATGATAAGTTCAAATTCGGAAGCTGGGGCTCTGGCCAGCCCTATGTGCTCAGCCAGTTAGGCGGGGCGTACCGGTCGGTGCCGGATTTCCTCAACAACCAGCACACCATTGAAACCAAGGCCGATGCCGAGGCCTTCCTGAGCCGTATGGACGGCTTTGCGGTGGTCATCGCGCAGGAAACTGAACGCTTTAAATCCGATGTCGCCAAGGGCGTGATCCCGCCGGATTTCGCGCTTGATCGCGCCTTGGGCCAGATGGAAGCCATTCGCGCCATTAAGGGCGCCGACAGTTCGATGGCCAAGACTCTGGCCACCAAAACCACCGCCAAGGGCATTACCGGTGATTGGGCCAGTGAAGCGGCCAAACGGGTCGACGGCGCGATTGCTAAGGCGCTGGACGCGCAAATGGCCGCGGTCAAGGCCGTGCGTCCGAAGGCTGTGCATGACGCCGGTGTGTGGCGCCTGCCGGACGGTGAGGCTTATTACACTTTTGCCGCGCGGGCCGGCACGACCACGACCCTGACGCCCGATGAGATTCACAAAATCGGTCTGGATATGGTCGCGGAACTGACCGCCGAGGCCGATACGCGCTTCAAGGCGCTCGGCATGACCAAGGGCACGGTGGCTGAGCACATGAAGGCCTTGGGCGATGATCCGAAATACCTTTATGACAACACCGATGCGGCCAAGGAAAAGCTGCTGGAAGATCTGAACGTGCAGATCCGCGCGGTTGAGGCCAAGCTGCCCGACTGGTTCGGCACCCTGCCCAAAACCGCCGTCACGGTGCGGCGTGTGCCGAAGGAAATCGAGGCGGGCGCACCGGGTGGTTATTATCAGCGCCCAACCCTGGATGGTTCACGCCCCGGTGCCTATTACATAAACTTACGCGACACCAAAGAATGGCCGAAATGGTCGTTGCCGACGCTGACCTATCACGAAGCCTTGCCTGGCCACCACATGCAGATTTCGATCCAGATGGAAGCGCAAGGCCTGCCCATGCTGCGCCGGATCGGCGGGTTCTCGGCCTATTCCGAAGGCTGGGCGCTGTATACGGAGTTGGTGGCTGCGGAAATGGGCATGTATGACACCGATCCGACGGGCTATATCGGCTATCTGCAGTCGGCCCTGTTCCGGGCGATCCGGCTGGTGGTCGATACCGGCATGCACAGCAAGCGCTGGACGCGCGAACAGGCGATCAAATATTTTGTCGACACCAATGGCGATGCGGAATCGGCGGCCACCACCGAGGTTGAGCGCTATGCCGTCTGGCCGGGTCAGGCCCTGAGCTATATGGTCGGTAAGATCAAGTGGGAGGAACTGCGCGAAAAATCGAAGGCGCATCAGGGCGCTAAGTTCGACATTAAGGCCTTCCACGATCGCGGTCTGGTCAACGGCCCTGTGCCGCTGCAGGTGCTGGAGCAGGTTTACCGCGACGGCGGGTTTATCGCTTAATGAATCTCCTCCCTATCGCAGATGGGGAGGTGGATGCGAGCATGGCGAGCAGACGGAGGGGGAATACTTCCGCTGTCAATCTCGTAGGGGAGAGGGGGCAGATGCCTGTTATTGCCCCCACCACCGCGCCAATAAATTGGCGCGGTCCCCCTCCCCAACAAGTTGGGGAGGTATGATTAATACTCCCCCGGCGTGCCGGGGGAGGTGGCATTGAGCGTAGCGAAAATGACGGAGGGGGGCTCTTATGGCACCGACGTTGTCGTCGTGACTTCACACGTTCTGGGGGCGCGGACACGGCTGACCCACAAAGGCTCCATCAGGCGGTCGCCATCATAAAAGCCGGTGTCGCAGGCATCTTCGGCGCGTGAGCGGTTGGATTTGCGCGCATCGTAGCTGTAGGATATCGCCAGGCTCTGGGTCTCACCGCCGCGTCGCGCATAGCCGTAAGGATGGCCGTACCTGCCGCCGCGATAGCCCGCGTGGCCATAGCCGCCATAGCCAATCGGATCAAAGCCCCCATAGCCATAACCTAGCGGGTCGTACCCGTAACCATCGTATCCAAAGGGGCTGTAACCCCCATAACCGTAACCATAGGGATCGTAGCCGTAGCCATAGACGCTGTTGCGGCCATAGTCGGTCTTGCCAATGGCGATGCCGAGCGTGCCGTGCTCACCGACCGGGATCAGCGAAGCGATATAGCCGCTGCGGTAACCGCCGGTGCCGACGCTGACGCTCACCTCGGTCTGGATGCGGCGCTTATAGGGGTTTTCATCGAGGGTAACCGGCCCGTCGCGGTAGCCAATCGGATCGTCTGAGGTGCGCTCGATCTGGGCGCTGCCATCGAGCGTGGCCAGAAACTGGGATTTTGTGGCATCCAGCGCGGAGATGGGTTCAGGGGCGGGGGGACTTTGTGTTTCCGTCGCGGCGGGCAGGGTGCGGGCGGTGGCGACCACGTCTTCGCTGGCGTCAGCATAGGCGCTGCCGGTTAAGGTCGCCATCAGGATCGCAAGACTAACGGGAAACGCACGCATGAACTCTACCTCCACATAGGCACACTGCATCGCCTATGTAGCGGAATTAAGGCGTGTTTTTATCGGAGTGGCAAGGGTAGTGTTCTAATGGTCGATGATTTAATCTATCATCAGTGAAACTCCAGAGCCTTAAACTCTCATGACGAACCTATCAGAAAAAGCCAGACGTATGGAACTGCGCCGTGTAAGCGGTTTTCGGCAGCAACCGCAGCTAACTGCTACAGTTCCTGCTGCTAGCTACTTGGTGGCACATGCCTGTTTCAAGTGTCGACGATCATTTAAAATCAATGCCGGTTTTTTGGAATTACGAGAAGCGGCTTGTCCAATGTGTCGTCGCCCGCTTGCATGGATGGCCCGATCTTTTAAGGCTCCCAAAAGCTCAGATTTGAAGCAGTGGAAAAAGGTCGAGATGCTTTGGAATGCTGGCGTAAGATTCCATAGCTACGGAGGTTTGGAAAAGCTGCCTGAGACGTTGAAAGAGGTTCCGTCTTTTTTGCAACGCCTGCATGACCGCGAACTTAAGCGATTCAAATCGAACCTTTAGCGATTTACGAAATCCCTTCACCACGGGTCAGTTTGACGAGGATATCGTCCATGCGCTTTTGGCGGGTCTGGGGGCGGACGGCGGTGTGCAGGCGGTGATAGATGGCAAACAGATGGGCGCGGTTTAAGCCCTCAAACCCTGCCTTGGCCTGCGGGCTTGCCGCCAGCGCCGCCAGAAAATCGTCAGGAATGACAAAGTTCGCTGACCCGGCATAGGCCTTGTCCCAGCGCCCGTCCTGCTTGGCGGTCTCGACATGCGCAAGGCCTGACGGCTGCATACGGCTCTCTGTGATCAGGCGCTCGGCATGGTCGCAGTTTTTCTGTGACCAGTTCGATTTCGGCCGGCGCGGCGACAGGCGCTGCAGAAACGACACCTCATCCAGCGACTTTTTGTGGCCGTCGATCCAGCCCCAGGTCAGGGATGCTACGACGCAGTCTTCCCATGTGACGGACGGCGTGCCACTCTGTTTTTTGAATATCCGCACCCACAGTTCGCGCTTCGTGGCGTGGTGTGTGGCCAGCCAGTCGGACAGATGTTCGGGCGTTTCAAAGGCCATATAGTCGGCAGGGCTACTCATCAAACTCAACCACCACGCTGGCGGCGGAGCGGCGGGCGGGGCCGTGATAGACGGCTTCGATATTGTTGCCGTCGGGGTCGATCACAAAGCCAGCGTAATAGCCGGGGTGATACGGGCGCTCACCGGGGCCGCCATTATCCGTGCCACCGCTGTTCAGGGCTGCCGCGTAAAACGCTTTGACCATGGCCTCATCCTTGGCCTGAAACGCCAGATGGTGGCGGCCGGTCAGCTGGCCGTGGGCGGCGGGGCTGTCGGCGCTGCAGACAAACAGTTCATCGACCCAGAAATAGTCAGCGCCGGTGCCGCCCATCGGGATATCGAGGGCGGCCAATACCGCTTCATAAAAGCGCTGACTGGCGGGCAGGTCTTTGACGACCAGTTGGATGTGGTCAATCAGGCGACCGCGATGCAGGCTTTGGGTTTCCATAATGTCTCTCCGTGATGAGCGGAAATGTACATGTCGATGCTGTCGGTTTTTGTCAGCAGGGTTGCCAGGATGCCAGCCTGGCATAGTCATGGGTTCGATGCCCTAGCTTTGATAGTCTTGCAGCAGGGCCTTGAGGCGTGCGCCTTCGGGTTTGAGGACGCGGACATAGCGGATGGCCTGCCACAGGGCCGACACGCCCAAGGCCCCACCAAACAACAGCGCGGCCTGCTGTACATGGGCCAACTCCATCTTGCCCGTGAGCATTAGTTGCCACAGGGCAAATCCGGTAATGACCGGGAAAATGGCCATAATCACCAGCAAAATAAGGGCCTGGGTGCGTGCGGCGCGGTTTTCATCGGCCATGACGCGCAAAGTGTCGGGCAGGGTGCCTTCGGTGTGGGGGAAGGCTCTAAGGTGGCGGTTAAAGCGCTGACGCACCAGCAGGAGTGCTACCCAAGGTGCCGCCAGCATCAGAAGCGGTGCCCATTCGCGCGCCGGATCGAGGCTGTCGTTTTTGATCAGGTCATAACCCGCCACCAAGGTTATGGTCCCCAGAATGGCGCTCATTAACAGGAAGAACAGGTTTTGGCGGTCGCGGCGTTGTTTCAGGGTCGTCATCATATCCTCCAGCAGATAGGCCGTAGCCGTGGCATTAAGGTCGTTGTTGTGGGTGCGCCACAGGCGCGCAAACGCTTCAGTGTTCATCGGATACCTCATGGATCAGGGCCGAAAGACGGGCGCGGGCGCGGGTCAGGCGCGCGCCGATATTGGTCTCAGTCAGGCCATGCAAAGCGGCCATGTCGGCATAGGACGTCTCTTCCAGCCACAGCAGCATCAGCGACCGGTCGATAGGCGATAACTGACGCAGGGCCGCATAAAGCGCCTCAAGCCGCGCACTCTCCCCGTCGGTGCCGCCGTCGTTTAAAGCCGCCATGTCCGTCTGAGCGGCGTGTGCGCGAAACAGATTAAGCGACTGGCGCTTTTTCCACGTCAGGGCGCGGTTGTGAGCGACGCGGTAGATGAAGGTCGAGGGCTTTGCGTCGCCGCGAAAGGCGGGCATGGCTTTCCAGGCGCTGATCATCAGTTCCTGCATCAGATCATGCTGATCGGCGGGCTCGGCAAAGGCGCGGGCAATGCGCATCAGCGCGCCCATGTGCGGCCTTATCCAGTCATCGAAATGCGCGTTGCCCGTCACGCCATGCCCTTTGTCAATCGTGGTGTGTTTGTAAGGTTAGACACTTATGACCGGGGAAACCTTACAGGCGGGGGCCAAAAAACTCAAAAGGGCGGCCGGAACTTAATCCGGTCGCCCTTTTGAGTATAGGTTTATGTAATCGCTGTGCGAATTACACGGCAGCGGCAATGGCCATCAAAAATGCCACCAGCAAAGTGCCGGGTATAGCAAATACAGACGCTTGCCCAAGTCTTTCGCTACGCATGATAAAATCTCCTGTGTGTTTGACAGGATGTATATATGTTGCGGGTGCGAAAGAGTTAAGGGGCGAAAATGTCGCAGGTCTACACATCGTGTAACGGTGCTTTGCTGTCGCTGTTAAGGTTTGTGATCACTTCTTGAACAACGACAGATCAATGGCATCGGCCATGGCTTTGAAGCCCGCCGGTGAGGGGTGGATATGGTCGCCCATATCGTATTCCGGCTTAAGGCGCGACGGATCGGCCGGATCGCGGGTAGCGGCGTCAAAGTCGATCACGCCGTCAAAATTGCCGGGCGTACGAATCCAGGTATTGATCGCCTGACGGTCGGCTTCGTTGAGCGCAGTCGGGCGGTAATAGTCAAAGCCCATATAGGCCATGATGGTGGCGCCGTAGACCTTGATGCCGTGGCTGCGGGCGCGGCTGATCATCTGCTGATAGGCGGTGATCAGGTCGGTAACATGGGCTTTGTGGGCGGCGTCGCTTACCGGCGCTTCGCGGGTCAGGGTGCCGAGGTCATTGACCCCTTCGAGGACGATCAGATACTTCACCCCGGCTTGTGACAGGACATCGCGCTCAAACCGCGCCATGGCGTTAGGGCCTGAGCCGTCGTTGAGGATACGGTTGCCGCCGATGCCCATATTGAGTACGCCGAGGTCTTTTAACTTACGGTCGGCCTGCAGCCGTTTGGCCAGCACATCCGTCCAGCGGTCATTGCCATTGGTGGTCGATCCGCGCCCATCGGTGATCGAATCCCCGATTGTGACGATGGCTGCACCTTTTTTAGCCTCAACCTCGATGGCGGCGATGTGATACCAGCGATCGACCGGGGTTGGGTTGGTGAAATCAGCGGCGGCGACCTGATTGCCGGAGACGCGGTAGGATGTGGTGCGTGACCCCGGATGGCCGGTCTGACGCGCCGGAACTTTGGGCAGATAGAGGCTTATGGCCATATCGGACAAGGGCTTGAGCGCCATATCGACCGGATCGGACTCGTAAGCGGCGCCCGCCGGAATGGTCACCGAAGTGCGGCCCGAAAAGGTCAGGGACGTGCCGGTGGCGGCATCAATACGCGATGTGCCGGGTGTGCCGGGGGCGATGTGGGCCGCCCCTATGGTCAGAGCTTCTGTGCCAAAGGCGTTGGAGATGCGCACCTTAAAGCGCTCACCGCCACGCGAAACGCGCACGATCTGACGCAAGGTGATGTCCTGAGCCTCGGCGGGCAGGGCGTTGTCGCCTTCGGCCAGATATTGCGATGAGCCCCATGTCCCGATCCACTTCTCCGCAAACGCGGCAGGCGACGACAAGGCAAAAGCGGCGGCCAGTACGGCCCACATATGGCGTTTCATATCTTTCTCCCTTTTTGTGGTAGCCTAGAACCAAAGCCACCACAGAGGCAAGAAAAGCATGGTCACGTTTGAAGATATCCGCGCGATTATTTTAAGCTTTCCCGACACAACCGAGGGCATGTCGTGGGATGCCCGCTCATTTAAGGTGGGCAATAAGGCGATCCTGTTCTGGAACCCAAAGCATGATTGCCCGGTATTTAAGGTTGCGTTTGAGGAACGCGATTTCCTGCTGGAGGTCGATCCGGACACCTTTTTCACCACCGATCACCATAAACCCTGGCCGTTGATATTGGGTCGGCCGGAGCGGCTCGACATCGACTGGGTGCGCGCCAATATCGAACGGGTGTGGCGGGCTCAGGCGAAGAAGGCGACTATTAAAGCCTATGACCTCGCGCAGCTATAGGCGAAAAAAAAGACCCCGGAGAAGGGGATCCTCCGGGGGAAGTAGGGGGCCTAATTAGGGATTAGGGCTTAAAGTATTTCGAACACTTTACGCAACGCTACTATCTAACTACTGGGGTAATACGACCTTATCGATCACATGGATCACACCGTTCGATTGCCAAAGATCGGCCGCGGTGACATGGCCGGATGCGCCGGTTTCATCGATCAGTTTGATCTTACCCATATCCTGAGTGGCGGTGAGGGTGTCGCCGCTGACGGTGGTGATCTTGTAGCTGCCGCCACCCGCCGCGATCAGTTCACCGAGCTTTTTGGCCGACACCTTACCGGCGACGACGTGATAGGTCAGGACCTTGGTCAGTTGGGCCTTGTTCTCAGGCTTGAGCAGGGTATCAACCGTGCCGGCGGGCAGGGCGTTAAAGGCGTTATTGGTGGGCGCAAAGACGGTGAATGGGCCAGTGCCTGACAGGGGGCCCGCCAGATCTGCGGCCTTAACGGCGGCGACCAGGGTGGAAAAATCCGGGTTGGCGGCGGCGGTTTCGACGATGGTCTTATCGGCTTTTTTGGCATGATGATCCGCCATGGCCGGGGCGGCCATCAGGCTGGCTCCAATCAGGATGGACGCGGCAAAACGGCCCATCGGGCGCAGATGTGACATGGTAGCTCCTTGAGTGGTTTTTGAATGAAACTTGGAGGGGACATGGAAAATCAAAGCGCGCTTCTGATCAGGAATACGCCGCCGAGCGGAGCGCGGATTGCCGCGATCTCAGATTTTGCCGATATTTTATTTTGCCTATGCTCGCCTGCGGTAACCTAAAGGCCGCAATTGCGACACAGGGCGGTGGTTCAGTTCCGGTTATGGCGGCCCGCAAACCTAACGATAAAAAAACGATCCTGCTGGGTCTGGGCGTCGCTGTGATCGTGCATGGTCTGACCGGCTGGGCGCTGTGGCAGACGCAGGCCAGATTCGATTTGCCGGAGGTGCGGGCGATCGAGGCCGTAATGGTCGAGATGCCGCCACCGCTTCCGCCGGAGGGTGCAGACAGCACCGATGAGCCCGCCCCCGTTCAACCCAAGCCAAAGCCCGCAACGCGACCGGAGCGAGAGCCTGACGTCAGTGTAATACCCAAAGCGACGACACCCGCCCCGGTCCCTAAACCCGCTATCGTAACGGCCGCCGGTCCATCCGCAACCTCGGCGGCGCAAGGTGCTGCGCCGGGTGTGGTGACGCCCAAGGCTTATGGTGGCGGGGGCACGCGCGGGGCTTTGACCAAGGCTTTGCTCAAGCGCGAACTGTGTCAGCAGCAGCGGTTGGCCGGAAAGGTGATGGATAAGGATTGCGCTTTGGAAGATATAGCCAAGGACGCCAAGCCTCTGCCGCTTCAGCCGCCCGAGAAGCGTGCGGCAAAACTGTGTATTGCTGAGCGCGAAAAAGACTGGAAACGCTACCGCGATGGCACAGGCCCCTATCCGGGCCTGCGCAACATGATCAAAGGCAACAAAGACTGCTTAAAGGACTGGCGTGATTGACGGTTTTTGAACTACCGGTTCATAAGGTAGAGACACATTACCGCGCTTACACTTACGATATTCAAGGCGGCATACTCCCACCGCTCAGCCTTAATGACCGGATAGGTTTCAAGGGCGCGAAGCTCCTCAAAATATTGCTCTGGCGCGCCGTTTTTCAGAGCCTTTATACGCTGACGGCGATAGGTTTTGGTTTCTGGCCATTGTCCCCAGGACAGAACCAGAGCCAGCAGCAATATAGCCTCTGTCAGTAATTTTAGAGTGATCACGCGCCGCCCCCTTCATGCATCTCGTGCGTGCAAATGAAGGTGGCTCTGATTAAAGGGGCTGTCAATGTTGCAGATGCGGCTACACATGCCACAATCGCGCCGCAAGCGGTGATTAGTCTGGTGATGAACTGAGTATTAACGCCCGGGTAAGACTTTGGTCATAGCTCTAGGGTTAATATCAGGTTATCAAAAGCCTTTTTCTCAGGAGTATCCGCCCTCATGGATCGTCGTCAGTTAGAACGTCGTCAATTCGTCACCTCTGGTCTGGCACTGGGGGCGGCCCCGCTGATCGGCGGGCTGTTACCCGGCCTGGCCCAGGCGGCCCCACCGGTAGCCACGCCGACCTATCAGAACAATCCTGCCTCCGAAGACAGCACCTATTCGCGCGACGAAGTGCTCAATGCCGGCTCCAATTTCTTAGGGGTGACGGTTGAGGCTCTGGGCGGCGCGATCGAGCGCATCTTTGGCGATTACGGTGACCGTCCGACCGCCTATATTGCCGGTGAAGAAGGCTCCGGGGCTATCGGGGTTGGTCTGCGCTACGGTAAGGGACTGGTGCACATGAAAACCGCTCAGCGCCCGACGACGGTGTACTGGCAAGGGCCGTCGATTGGCTTTGACACCGGCGCCAATGCGTCGCGCGTGTTCACATTGGCCTACTTCCTCGATAATCCTGAGCAGGTGTTCCGCCGCTTTCCGGGCGTCGAAGGCTCAGCCTATTTCATCGGGGGCTTAGGCGTAAACTATCAACGCGCCGAAGGCATTGTGCTGGCGCCGATCCGCGCCGGTGTCGGCTTCCGTCTGGGGGCCAATGTCGGCTGGCTGTCCTATTCCAAAAAGCGCAATATCCTGCCGTTCTGATCGAACACAGGCACCTAAAGAATCAAGCCCAGTACGGAGGTTTTAGGCCTCTGTGCCGGGTTTTTCTTTGTGCGCACGCTATTAGCCGTGGCATAACAGGCACAGCCGTAAGCGATCGCGCGGGGGCAATGATCCGGTAACGGCATAATTTTCTGAAACATTATTCCATGAATTCAGAAATTTGACAGCGGTTGTTATGCTGTCGTCGCAGGACTGACGTGTGCGTGTAATGTATCCGTCTCTAATCTGTCGTCTGCTGAGCCTAAGAGCGCCTTAAAGCCATGTGGGCTTTGGGGATACGACAATGAAGACAGCCTTATTTACCAACGTGGCCGTTGTGGCCATTCTGAGTGCCGCCACGTTTGCGCCGGTCGCTTTTGCTGACACCGTAGCTGCTGCCGATCCGGCTGCGGATGAAACCATCACCGAAGTTATTGTCTACGGTCAGGGCCAGAGCCGCCAGATTCAGGCCGTCAAGGCGAGCGAACTGGCGCTGGAAGCGCCGGGTACCAGCCCGCTGAAAGCCATCGACAAACTGCCGGGCGTGACTTTCCAGTCCGCTGATCCTTTCGGGGCCTATGAGTGGTCAACCCGGATCGGCGTGCGCGGCTTTAACCAGAACCAGATGGGCTTTACCCTGGACGGCGTGCCACTGGGCGACATGTCCTACGGCAACCACAATGGCCTGCACATTTCGCGCGCCATCACCAACGAAGACGTGGCTCGCGTTGAGCTGACGCAAGGGGCGGGTTCACTGTCGACGGCCTCGACCTCAAACCTTGGCGGCACGCTGCAGTTCTTCTCGCGCGATCCGTCCAATGATATGGGGGGCGAAGTGGCGGGTACCGTAGGTTCCGAAGCCATGCACCGTCTTTATGGCCGCTTTGAAACCGGTGAGATCGCGCAACTGAACAACCTGCGCGCCTATGTGTCGGTTGCCGATCAAAAGACCGACAAGTGGAAGGGCGGCTCTGAGCAAAAGCAGCGCCAGATCAGCGCCAAGGCCGTCATGCCAATCGGCGAAGGTGAACTGACCGGTTTCATCAACCGCTCAGAACGCCGTGAGCAGGACTATCAGGACATGTCGTTTGACATGATCAGCCGTCTGGGCCGCGACTGGGATAACTTCCAGCCAAACTGGGCTCTGGCCAATCAGGTCGCCGCTGCTTACCTTACAAATCAGCCCTTGCCAGCGCCGGTGGCGACGGTCGATGATGCCTACTACGCCGGTGCGGGCATCCGTGACGACAATCTGGGTGCCGTGAGCATCAATTATCCGCTGACCGACATCATCAGCGTCAAGGCCAGTGTCTATAAGCACACCAACGAAGGGCAGGGCCTGTGGTACACGCCTTACGTGCCGTCTCCGAACTTCGGTGTGTCGGGTGCGACCAGCAATAATGCTGCCCTGTCGATCCGCACGACTGAATATGACGTTGATCGTACCGGTGCCTTCGGGTCGCTGATGTTCGATCTGGGCGCGCATCAGGTTGAGGCCGGGTTCTGGATCGAAGACAACGACTTCAATCAGGCCCGCCGCTTCTATGGTGAAACCCTGTCGGCCCCGTCGCGTGATCCGCTCGACTTCCAGTCCGGCGCTTTCTTCACCCAGTGGGAATATGCCTTCAACACCAAGACCACGGTCGGCTATGTCCAGGACGTCTGGACTGTCACCGACGCCTTTAAGGTCAATTTTGGCTTCAAGGCTGTCAAGGTCGAGAACGAAGTCAAGACCGTCACGGCCGCCACCCCAATGAACGGCTCGCTCGAATCCAAGGATAGTTTCCTGCCGCAGGTCGGGGCTGTTTATAAGCTTGACGACAATATCGAACTGTTCGGCGGCTATACCGAAAACATGGCAGCCTATGTGTCAGCGGCCACCTCCGGCCCGTTCGGCGCTCAGTCTCAGGCCGTGCTGGACTATGTGAAGTCGTCGATCGATCCGGAAACCTCCAAGACCATCGAGGGCGGCCTGCGCTTGAACGCCGGTTCGGCCTTCCAGGGCGTGCTGGCGCTTTACCATGTCGAGTTTGATAACCGTCTGCTGGGTGTGGCTCAGGGGGCGGCGATAGTCGGCAATGCGACCGTGCTGTCGAACGTCGGGGGTGTTGAAACCAATGGCGTGGAAGTGGCCGGTACCTACCGCATCACGCCGGAATGGAAGATCTATTCGTCCTACAGCTATAACGACTCCCAGTATCAGGATAATGTCGTCAATGCTGCGGGTGTGATCCAGGCCAACACCAAGGGCAAGACCGTCGTTGATACGCCTAAGCACATGTTCAACGCCGAAGTGGCTTACGACAACGGTAAGCTGTTCGGTACGCTCGGCATGAAGTTTACGGGTGAGCGCTACTACACCTATGAAAACCGCGGCGGTAAGGTTGACAGCGCAAAGGTGGCTGACTTCACGGCGGGTTATCGCTTTGGCAATGATCTGGATGTGCAACTGAACGTCACCAACCTGCTGGACGAAGACTATATCTCGACCATCGGTTCGGGCGGCTTCACAAATGCTGATGTGGCGGGCACAGCCCAGACCATCCTGCCGGCAGCCCCGCGCATGGCCTTCATCACGGTCAAGAAGCGGTTTTAAGACCTTTAGAACCTCCCCTCTTGCCAAGTGCTTGGGAGGGGAGGGGGACCGCAAGCGTCAGCGTAGCGGTGGTGGGGTAAACTCACCCCCTCTTTCATTTGGCACGCCAAATAAAAGCTCCCCCTGCAGGGGGAGTTCTTTTTTCACAGATGCACTTCTGTGCCCTCATGGGCGCTGAGTTGGCCGAGTTCCAGGATACGCATGACCTCATAGGCCTCTTCGGCGGGGACGGGGTTCGGCGCGTCGTCCATGATTGCGGCGGCAATGGCCTCATAAAAGCTGAGGTGGCGGCCGCGTTCAGACATCACGCTTTCATTGATGCCGACATGGTCGTCGATGATCACCGGCCAATAACTGCCTTCGTGGGGATCAATCCCAAAGTTGGGATCGGTCGGATCGCCGCCGGCTTTGAGCGCATCTTCCTGCGGATCGAGGCCGTATTTAACAAAGGTGCCTTTGGTGCCGTGGATCTCAAAGCGCGGGCCGGCGGCGGGGGTCAGCACACTGGCACTCAACGTCACCCGCAGGCGCTCATATTTCAGCGTGATGTTGAAGTAATCATCAACCACACTGCCGTCACGCTGCTTGGCCATGTCAGCGATCAGGGAGATGGGCTTACCGAACAGGCACAGCATCTGGTCGACCAGATGCGGCCCCAGATCAAACCACAGGCCTGAACCGGGCCCTTCCTGTTCGCGCCAGCGGTTACGTAGTTTGGGGCGAAAGCGATCAAAGCGCGACACAAGTCGGGTGATCTCGCCGAGTTTGTCATCGGCAATCAATCGTTGCACGGTCAGAAAATCGGCGTCCCAGCGCCGGTTATGAAACACCGACAGCAGTCGGCCTGACGCCTTGGCCTCAACCATCAAGGCTTCGGCCTCATCAAGATTGATAGCAAACGGTTTATCGACCACAACATGCTTACCGGCGCGTAAGGCCGCCAGCGCTTGCGGCGCGTGCAGGGCGTTGGGGGTGGCAATGACCACCAGATCAATCTCAGGGTCATTAAGCGCGGTCTCTAAGTCGGGGACGACCCGCACACCCGGCACGGCAGTTGCGACATCGGCGGGGCGTGACGAGACGATGGTGTGCAACCGCAAGCCCTTGGTCGCGCGGATCAGCGGTGTGTGGAAGATGCGACCGGCATTGCCAAAGCCAACGACGGCGGCATTCACATTAGAAACCATAATTAAAACTCACACTTATGCGGACATCATCGCTCTGGTTCATCGTCACTTCGTGGCGCAGCCAGCTTTCCCACATCAGTATAGTGCCCGCAGATGGCGCTTCGTAAGCAAAGACTTCGTGATCGCGGCGGTGGGGTGTTTTGCGCGGCGGGGCGTTCATAAAGCCCATCAGACGCGGGTCCTCGAACTTGAGCGCTGACGCCTTATCCGGCACCGCGACATAGAATGTGCCGGAAATGACGCTGTGCGGGTGGATGTGGCCGGAATGAAAGCCGCCGGGTTCCAGGATGTTGATCCAGATATTGTCGATTTTCAGCTTCTTGCCGGCCAGATCGTATTCCAGAACCTCAGCAAAGGCGTGGACGTGGGCATCGAGCTGTTTTTTAAGGTCGGCAAACACCGGCGCATAGTGGATGAGGTTGCTCATCGACCCATAGGACGTATAGCCCGGATAGGCGTTTTTCTCGCACCAGTCATGGCCCGCCTCATCGTCATCGGCAAAGGCCCGGCAAGTGTCGTCGATTTCTTCGATGAAGGTCGCAAAACCGGCCTCACCGGTCAGGTCGGCGCGGTAGATTTCGGTGACAAACAGAGGGGTAATGGTGGCGGGGGAGGGTATTTTCATGACGCCTGTTTAGCGCCGATAACGGGGCGCGGGCAAGCGGTGTTTAGAAAGCGGCTTCTGCCCCACCGCCTTTGCTTAGAGGATCAGAGCCGTAACGGTTCTGCCCCTTGGTGCCTTTGACTAGGGAGAGGACGAGCAGAAGGGCGTAAACATAATAGCTAGATATACTTGTAACCCATGAGACTTTCTGATGAGCCGCCACGAATTGATCAGTATCGAAATTTTGGAAAGATATGAAACTGGTTCCTGCGATGCCAACAACGATTGGAATGAATAGGCCCAGCGCTGGGAATGCTGACCAATTGACATCATGCAGACGTTTTACTGTGACCGCAAATGCGGGCCAAAGCGTTATGAAGGTGACGAAGGCCGGTATAGAAAGCGCTAGCCCATAGCGCATCATGTCTTCTTTAGGAAAATAGGTTTGGATCAGGAAATAGCTTCCGGTGAGGATTAAATTTAACCCAACGACAAATAAAATAAACGGCAGGCGCGTGACGCGGCCTTGGGTCGAGAACAGAAATTTGAGCGCTGACAATGAATTATCCCCCCTGATTTTTTGTGAGCTTAGAGCGGGGAGTATGGTCTGTAAATACCTTAAGAGCCTCCCCTGTTGCAGGGGTTTGACGCCAACAAACGATCCAGTGAATCGTTTGTCAGTCATGGGAGGCCGTCAGGCCGGAGGTGGGGTAAACACAACGGACATTGTTAAGTAACCCCCTCTTGCAATCAAAAAGGATTTTGCTTGCAAGCTCCCCCTACACCGCACGGGCGTCCCCGCAGGGGGAGTTCTAGTACGCTTCCTCGGCCATGCGTGCCACACCCGGCGGCGGGCCAAAGCGGTTGGTGCGGTTAACCCCTGGTATAACCGCCAGCAGCAGAAATAGCCCAAAGCTGATCAGGGCCATGATATTCAGCCCGATCCCCGCCCATTCAAACATCCGCGCCAGATGTTCGGCATCGGCCGTGTAGTACTGCGAACGGGTAAAAAAGATCACGATCCCGATCAGCGGAATAAACTGAACCAGTGCCAGCACCGCTGGCCATTCGATGTCATGCAGCCGCTTTACCGTCACGGCAAACAACGGCCACATCAGGACTAATGTAATCACCCCCGGTATGGCCGCGATCATCATGTCGTCAATCGGCAGCGGCGGCATATACTGGCGCTGGGCATAGCCAATGGCTTCGATCGCCAGCTTAACCCCAATAACAAAGGCAATGAATGGCAGCCGCGCCACCCGCCCGCTAAGCGAAAACAGAAACCCCATGATCAATCCCCCTTACCCCTTCGGATAACACGAGTATGCCACTATTTTGCAACTTCGCAATGGCAGGGGGGACACAGTGCCAAAGGGATTTAACCCGCTGGCATTTTTTACCCTACCGGCGGGCAGTCGCCGCCCAGCTTGCGCTCATAGGCATCGACCAGGGCCACATAGGGCGGCACAAAGGTATTGGCCGACAGTACCGTCCCGTCCGGCAGGGTTTCGGCCTGCGCCACCCGCACCTCAAAATGCATGTGGATGGTCGTGTACTGCTGAACGCCGTTTTTGAGGCCGAGATTGTTGGACACAAGGCCCAGTTTCTGCCCGCGCACCACATGATCGCCGTAAGCCACCTTAAGGGTCGATGACTGCATATGCAGATAGCGATAGATGCGGTAGGGCGGGGATTTGCCGGTGATCGCCACCGTCATGGACGCCACCTGAGTGACCACGCCGTCTTCGGCGGCCACGGCCCAATAGGTGTTGGTCTTGCAGGTTTTGGGGCGGATATCCTGCCCCTGATGGCCCTTGGTGCCGGTCTTGCACATGACATTGCTGCCGGTGCGGGTCTCACAGAAATTGTCCTGCCACGGATAGGCGTAGTTTTCCGGCGCGCACTGGCTGGGGTTGTCGGGGCGCTCATAGCCGCCCGGTTTCCACACCTGAGAATTGGCATAGGATGGAGTATCGGCCAGCGGAAAACAGATGCCCGGCGCCCAGTTTTTGGTGTTGGTATAGCTGGGACCGGAGCCTGCGATCAGTTGGGTTGGGGGATCGTAGGGAAAGGTGGCGGCACCTGATGAGGCGACCTCCGATGACGTCTCATGGGCAACCTCTGAAGCCGCTTCGGACGCGACTTCGGTTTCGGTGCCGACTTCGGGCACGGGGGCCGGTTCAGGCGGGCTGTCACAGGCCCACAGGCTGATGGCGGCAAAGCCAATGACGGCGACGGCAAACAGGACCCGGATCATTGTGCGTCTCCGAGGTTCGCTCCGGCGGCGCGGGCGGCGGCAATGGCGGCATTACCCATCACCACATCGGTAAGATCAGCGACCACGGTGCGCAGATAGCCATCGGTCTTGCAGGCCGCGGCTTCACTATCATCGCAGGTCAGATCGGCGGTGTAGGTCACATTGAAGCGTGTGAAGCTGGCGGTCCAGCCATCTTCGGTGCGGTCGATCTGCACCGGTTCGGTCACGCCCTGAATACGGGCGGCGCGCTTTTCCAGACGGCTGATGGCACCGGATGGCACCGGCAAAGCGGCGGCATTGCCGGACAAGGTGATCTGCACGCCGTCGCCCTGCGGCAGGTTCATTGAATAGGCATCCCCGAAAGAGATCAGGCGCGCCTGAGCGGTTTTCAACGCACCGCCACTGCGCGGCAGCAGGATCGGCAGGCGAATTTTATCCAGTTCCGGGCGGGGCAGGCGGGCCACAATGGCGGCAGTGGTCTTGGCGACGATGCCGCGCTGATGGCGGGCGGCGGCGGCCTGCCAGTCGATACGCGGGCGTTGCGTTGCAGGGGCGGGGGTTTGCTGGGTTTGGGCAACCGGCGCGCGGGTGGCGGTAACGGGGGCGACTTGGGCGACCGCCAGTTGCGACAACCCAAGACCAATGACCGGAGTCAGGATAACGATCCCCATGCCCACCGTGACCATCACATAGGGATGGGCCATTTTTCGGATGATCCGGCGACGGATTTTGGTGCGTTTCCCTGCCATTGGCTTTAGCCCCTACACACTGCCTTTTGCTGCGTTAAGAAGTTGTTAACGGGTGTGGACAGATTTGTCATCCGGCGTAAACCCTTGAAAAACAAAAGGGTGCGGCCTGTGATCGAAAGGCCGCACCCTGATGAATTTTTTCGCGCTGCGAGAGATTTTGCCGGAATTATTTCTCCAGTTCGAACTCAGCGCTGACGTTGATGGCGATATTTAGCTCACCGGCGGCGATCGGGGTGGCATCCATCATCTCGGCGCGGGCCATGGTTTTATAGACCGGCTGCGGCGCGTAGCCACCGGATTCCGACAGGGTGACGATGCGCTTGACCTTATAACCCATAGCCGACGCATAGAGATTGGCGCGCTGGGTGAGGGCAGCGACGGCGGCTTTGCGGGCAGTGTCTTCGGCAGATTGTGAGTCTTTCAGGCCAAAGTTGATGCCGTCGATCTGATTGATGCCGGCCTTAACGACCGCATCGATGCTGGTGCCTAGGCGGTTAAGGTCATCAACCTTGACCGTCACGCGGTTCGACGCCTGATAGCCGCGCAGCACCGCCGGGGCATTTTGCGGATAGTCGTACTGGGCGTTGAGGTTGAGGTTCGAGGTCTGGATGTTTTTATCAGCGATGCCGAGTTTTTTGAGCGCGGCAAAGACAGCATTCATGCGGTCACGGTTGAGCTTCATGGCCTCTTCGGCGGTCTTGGCTTCGGTCATGACGCCGAAGTTGATCGACGCGGTGTCGGGCGTGGCCTTGACTTCGCCCTGAGCGCTGAGGTTGAGCGTGGTGGTCGCCTGCGGTGTGAACAAACAGGAGGCATCCTTGTTGCAATTAAAGGTAGGCGCGGTTTGCGCCGCGGCGGGCAGGGCGGCGGAGCCTGCCATAAGCACCGCAACGGCGGAAAGCGTGGTTATGTTTAGTTTTGTCATCTTAGTGAGGTCCTGAAAAATCCCTTATTCCCGATGGTGATCACAAACCACAATTACGGCGCGATTAAGTCTGGGGCGTGACGGGACAAAGACCGTCCACACCTGTGATATTTATGCGGGAGTTGTGAGGTGGCGGCACCTGTTGAAATTCTAAATCAGGCCTTTAAATTGCGGACGCGGCATGTTAGGCAAGCCGTCCTTTTGGCGCACCGCGTCTTTAAGGCCTTTTGAAGCGCCCGGCCGCAACGGCTGGCTTTATGCGTTTTCGGGGGCGAGTAGCTCAATGGTTAGAGCCGACCGCTCATAACGGTCTGGTTGGGGGTTCGAGTCCCTCCTCGCCTACCACCCCATTTTCATCATTATATAGTATTGATTTTATTCAGTTTTTATTGAATAAAATTTTGCGATGGTAGCAATGCGGTAGCAAAATGCGACTTTAGTGGTAGCAAAATGGTAGCAAAAAAAATCTAAAGCTTGAAGCTCGGCATCATGTTTTCAAGCCACCGTTTGCGAACCGGATAGTCGGGCATGTGCTGGGTAACAAGCGCCCAAAAGGCATTCGTATGGTTGCGGTGGGTGAGATGGCACATCTCATGGAGCACAACATACTCAAGAACCGGGCGGGGAGCTTCTATAAGGTGCCAATTGATCCTAACGATACCGCCGCGCGTCAGGCTGCCCCATAATGTATCAGAATGTATGATCTGAACGCCCTTTGTGGTTAGACTCAGGGCTTTTTCATATCGGCGCACGAGTGTGGAAGCGTCTTTTTCCAGATAGGCTTTGAACCACTCAATCATGCGGTTGCTGAGAGCGGCATCTAAATCGGCATCAGAAATGTGGCTGGGCGCAGTGATCTGGAATCCGCCATTAAACTGGATGTCAAAGTCCGCGACATCAGCGCGCCTTATGGTTAGTTTCGCGTTCCGACCGCGAAACCTTATCTTTGCTCCAGACTGAAGGCGGTGATAACTATGGCGTTCAAGATACGCCAACCGCTCATTCATCTCGGTCAGCTTGTCGAAAACCCAGTGCCGCTTCTTATGAACGAATGCTGATATATCACTTTCAGGTGCGGTGTCAGGCGCGACCACTTCCACATGGTGCGGACGGACTATGATGCTTTTTTTCTGAGCAGATGAACTTCTGCGCACATCATAGGGGATCGTAACCTTGCCGATTTGAATATGATTCATCACTGGAATTTAGCATAATTCCTCGTGGCATATTCCTCGACGGGCACAGAAATTTCTTTGAAGGATTTCAGTTTAAGTTCGTGCGCAATAAGCCGAACCTGTTGGCGTAGTTCTTTTTTTAACTGATCGCGGGTCTGCCAGCCTTTAGGCGCTGTGTCATCGCCGCTATACAACCCGTCTACGCGCTCTGCGAAGGCTTTCATAGTTATCGCGTCCCCATCATCTTCAAGCCCCTCTACGAGCCTGAGAATGGCGTAGGCGCGCGCGTTCAATCCACTGGTCGCATGTGAGGCGTCTTCGGCTTCGAGGTCTTTGGCTTGCTGCTCCAAGGCGCTCAGGGCATCGGCGGCTGCCATTTGACCTTCCTGAAAACGCTTAAGGATAAAGGTGGAAGAAGAATTGGGTTTGGCTTCACCGATGAATTGATTGAAGTTTGAAATGACCAGTTCGTAACGCTGGATTTCATTTTTGTCGGCGGCAAGCTTAGGTCTGCTGGCTACCATCCGTGTGAAATATTGATTTAGCGTGTCAGCCTTTTTAGATGGATCAAGCATTGGGTTGAGCACAGCGCGGGGGGCTGCTGGTGTCACATGCTCAATAAAATCATGACTATCCATGACGCTGAGTTTGGATATTAAGCGGTCACGGTGGATCGTCACCGTTCGGTCAATGCCGCGCTTAAAGATCACTAAAGCCGTGGCGTATAGCGTATCCCAAAGCTGGCTTTTAGGGCTGATATGAATTCCACGATTGGCGCACCAGCGTCTAAATTCATTCGTCAAATCAGCTTCACCAGACGCTAGATATTCCAGCGTGTGTTTAGCGTCTATGGTTGGATCATTTAGCAACGGTGGGGCGACTGTGAATCGTGTCCGCAATTCATCCAACGCTTGAACCAACGCTTGTGTGACCGGTTCGTCAGGGTCTTTGACATCAGCATCATGAAACGGTTGGTTCAGGTTGACCGCATGTTGTGCAATGGCGATCCTGTTGTGACATTCGCGGATGATCGGTTCAGACTTTGAGAACGCTTCACGCTGGTTAGATGTCTTCAATGAGCCTTGAAATTCCAGTCGGTTCATGATCGATTGAAGGGGCTTGGGAACCCTGACCCGATAGTAATATGTGCCGTTACGGTTATAAATTTCATCAGATTTAGCGGGCATCACTTCACCATTTTGCGACCATTAAGGCGGCGCTTTACTATCAACCTTTAGTTATGGCGTTAATTGATGCGCTGTCAAACCTTAATGGTAGCAAAAAATGGCGTTTGTGGTAGCAGGTGGGTTGGAAAAAAATATAGTAAAATAAGTATGTTGGTGAAAAATATAGGCTTTTGGTAGGTATGAAAGGTTATCCCTCCTCGCCTACCACTCATAAAATAGTATATTGAATTTATTGGGGTAAATTGGATTTGTTGCAAATCCGATGGCGATATTTGTAACTTTACGTTCCTGATTTGGGCTTTTGGCGTTTATGGGTAGCTTCCCAGGCCATTACACCACCTCCATAACCGGCATGTGCCGAAGGTCAGCTTGGCGCGTGCAATCGCGTCGTGTATCAAAACGGTTGGGTCGAGCGGGCAAGGGGTGATTCCAAATATGAAGGGCAAGATTACACAGACCCACCTCGCGATTGCGATTTGCATAGCGATAAGTGTCGCGATCACCGCGGCATCGGTTCTGTACGTTAACGGCTTTTACGCGATGCGTGAAAACGCTTGGAAAGAATGGGCGATAACGGAAGTTTACAGGGGAAAGCAATTGCCCCCGGGAGATGTGCCCTGCGATCCGCAGGTTGATCTAAGAACCTCTGAGCTCTGTGCACAATGGAAAGCAGCAGATGCCGCCGCGACCAGCGCTAACTGGGCGATCGTGACGGCGATCACCTCTATGATTACGCTGATCGTCACCGCAGTAAGCATCTATTTTATTTGGGGCAGCTTGAGTGCATCCAGACATAGTCTGGATAATACCCGAAGGCAGAACATTCAGGAATTTAGGGCGTATCTTAGATTTGATTTTGCCGAGTTCACCGAAGTTGGATTCAATATTGCGATTCCTACTATCACGGTTACCAACTATGGGCGGACAGAGGCGTGGAACTTGAGAGGAAGTTATTCTCTTATGGTCACGTTGGCGCAGCGACGGCCAGAAGCAGTTTTTATTGGACAAACTAGCTCGGTAACTGGAGATGTTTTTTGTCCTAATCAGATTCATAATGGTAGGCCCGAAGCCATCGAATACACTGATACATTCATCAATACTTCTGGCTTGCTGAGGGCTCGGGCAGGTATTGAAATTGAAAGTGCTGTAATGACAATCAGTGGGACATATATAGATTTTATAGGTTCCGAGCGTAATTTTGTTGCTAGTCAGCGCTTCAGCATATCGATAGATGGCAGTGAATATCGACGCACATTTCGTCCAGTCAACAATATTGGTGAAATTCTCATACGTGTTTGACGTTACTGATTTCTTTTTGTTTCCCATCACCCTCAACATCCCTTCCGGTCGGGGGCGGGTTGGGCGCCGACTTCGTTGTGGCGGGTGCCATGGACCAAGGCTATGACCGGCGCGAGGAATTCCGACCACTTAGGCCGGAAGAAATTCTGGTGTTGGCGTTTTTGAAAAAGCGGCTGGTTACGTGAGTTTATGAGCCGCTTTTTTGATAGCGCGGTCCCAGATGTTTTGCGGCACGGCCGGGGCGGTTTCGGACAGGTCGGCCAGCTTGGCAATCAACTCGCTCAAACCCGCTTCGGTGCGTGATTTTAGGGTCACGATCTCTAGCTGGCGGCGCAGGCTGGTATAGGCATTGGCGGCATTGAGATGCTGCTGCGACCGCTCCGACCAGCGTAAAGACGCCTGAAGGATCGAGGTCACGGACACCAGCCCGCCAAGGATAAACAGCAGCAGGCTGACCGTGTCTTTGTTGGCCTCATAGCCACCCGGCACCACGATCGGAAGGGCCGCCAGCAGCGATACCACAAACCCGCCCATCAGGTTGAACAGCATCAGCGTGCGGGACAGGGATTCAAAAACCTGGGTCGCTTCCCAATGGGCGTGCTGGGCATGGCTGATGCGGGTTTGGGTCTCCCGCAGGATGCGCGCAAAATCCGCCTCAGTCCCCGTCGTTACGCTGTCCATGATTGATCGCCCCCCGTCAGATCAGTATTAACCCACAGGTTCGGGGTGGGCAAGAGGGCGAAGCTGTCCTAAAACCGGCATCACCTGAAACCGTGAGTCATGGCATGTGGCAGCCCAGCGAAATCTATCCCGACCCCTCCATAGACATCCTAGATCCGCGCTTTGAGCGCTATCGCCTGAGCTTAAGTGCGGTCGAAAAGCTTTATGAGGGCACGCGCTGGGGTGAGGGGCCGGTGTGGTTTGGCGACGGGCGCTATCTGCTGTGGAGCGATATCCCCAACAACCTCATCCTGCGCTGGGACGAAGAAACGGGCGCGGTCAGCCCTTTCCGCAAGCCTTCCGACTATGCCAACGGCCATACCCGCGACCGGCAGGGGCGACTGATTTCGTGTCAGCACGGCAGCCGCAGCGTCACCCGCACCGAATATGACGGCACGGTCACGACCCTGATCGATCAGTTCGAGGGTAAGCGGCTCAATTCGCCCAATGATGTCACGGTTAAATCTGACGATTCGATCTGGTTCACCGACCCGACCTTTGGGATCGGCGGTGATTATGAGGGCCATCGCGCGACACCGGAACTGCCGACAAATGTTTACAGGCTCGATCCGATCACGGGTGAGGCTGCGGTGGTGGCGGCTGATATTGATCATCCGAACGGGATCTGTTTTTCGCCTGATGAAACAAGGCTCTATATCGCGGAATCTAACGCAAAACCTAAGCGTATCCGCGTCTATGATGTGGCTGCGGATGGCCGGACACTGACGAACGGACGGGTATTCGTTGATTGCGGCGATGGCGCGCCCGATGGCTTTCGCTGCGACGAAGACGGCAATCTGTGGTGCGGATGGGGTGGCGGCGTAGGCCTGAACGGGGTTAGGGTATTTGCGCCTGATGGGGTGGCGATCGGCCATATCCATCTGCCTAACCGCTGCGCCAATCTGTGCTTTGGGGGGAGGGCTAAAAACCGCCTGTTCATGGTGGCGGGGCAGTCGCTGTTCAGCCTTTATGTCAATACCAGAGGCGTGTAGTCCTAAAGAAACTTTCCCCTGAGTGAGACTAAGGCTTGACCAATGGAAATAGTCGGTCAAACCTGCGCCTAATTAAGAAAATGCCACATCAGGGAGTACAGATTGCATGGCAACCCAAGGGGAAAGTGCGCCAAAGCACCATAAAGCGACCCAGAACGAAAAACTGGTCATCGCCGCATCGTCGTTGGGGACGGTGTTTGAATGGTACGATTTTTACCTTTATGGCCTGCTGGCCACCTATATTTCTGTTCAGTTCTTTTCGGGCGTCAATGAAACGACCGGCTTTATTTTTGCGCTGGCGGCGTTTGCGGCTGGCTTTGCCGTACGGCCGTTCGGGGCGCTGGTGTTCGGGCGTATCGGTGACCTTGTGGGGCGCAAGAACACCTTTCTGGTGACGATGGGCCTGATGGGGCTGTCGACCTTTGCGGTTGGTTTGCTGCCGTCCTATGCGTCGATTGGTGTGGCGGCGCCCATTATTCTGGTGGGTTTACGTCTGATTCAAGGGCTGGCGCTCGGTGGCGAATATGGCGGGGCGGCGACCTATGTGGCCGAACATGCGCCCAATAATAAGCGCGGGCTCTATACCTCCTGGATTCAGACCACGGCGACCATGGGCCTGTTTGCAGCCCTGCTGGTGGTTATCGGCACGCGCACCGCCATTGGCGAAGAGGCGTTCAAGGAATGGGGCTGGCGCCTGCCGTTCATCGTTTCAATTCTGTTGTTGATGGTGTCGTTGTGGATTCGGATGCAGCTTAATGAGAGCCCGGTCTTCCAGAAAATGAAGGATGAGGGCAAGACCTCCAAGGCGCCGCTGTCCGAAGCGTTCGGCAAATGGGGCAACCTGAAATGGGTGATTATCGCCCTTCTGGGGGCAGTCGCCGGTCAGGGCGTGGTCTGGTACACCGGTCAGTTTTATGCGCTGTTTTTCCTTGAGAAAACCCTGATGGTCGATGGCGCGACGGCTAATATTCTGATTGCGATTTCGCTGGCTCTGGCCACGCCGTTCTTTGTGTTCTTTGGTTGGCTGTCGGATAAGATCGGGCGTAAACCGATCATCCTGTTTGGCTGTGCGCTGGCGGCGGCGACCTATTTTCCGACCTTTAAACTGCTGACCGACGCGGCCAATCCGGCGCTGGCGGCGGCGCAGGTCAGCGCTCCGGTGATGGTGACCGCCCACAAGGACGACTGTTCCTTCCAGTTCGATCCGGTCGGCAAGAATAAATTCGATGCCAAGAGCTGCGATATCGCCAAGACTTATCTGGCTAAAAGCGGCATCAACTACACCAATATCGAGGCCCCGGCGGGCACGATCGCCAGCGTAAAGGTCGGTGATCAGACCTTTACCGCCCCTGATCCGGCGGCCCTTACCGGCGATGCTAAAAAAGCCGCCATCGCCACCTATCAGGCTGATCTGAAAGGCGCGTTGACGGCGGCGGGCTATCCGGCCAAGGCCGACACGACCCAGATGAATAAGCCGCTGGTGGTGGGGATATTGTTCTACCTCGTGTTCCTGGTGACGATGGTCTACGGGCCGATTGCGGCGTTACTGGTTGAGCTGTTCCCGTCCAAGATCCGCTATACCTCCATGTCGCTGCCCTATCATATCGGCAATGGCTGGTTCGGCGGATTCCTGCCGACGACGGCCTTTGCGATGGTGGCCGCTACGGGCAATATCTATTACGGCCTGTGGTATCCGATTGTGGTGGCGGTCGGCACGGTCATCATCGGGTTGCTGTTCCTGCCTGAGACGTTTAAACGCAGCATTGATCAGTAACGGCGTTTAACCTAAAAGATGCGCGGCCCACGTCAAAAGCGTGGGCCGTTTGTGATTTTGGTAGGCAATTTGGGGAGACCGCTATGACCGAACCCACATCGCCAAAAGGTCGCTATGTGGCGCTGGCCCTGCTTGTGGTCGTCTATGCGCTCAACTTTCTGGATCGGCAGATCATCAGCATTCTCAAAGACCCGATTGCCGAAGAGTTGGGCTTAAGCGACACCCAACTGGGGCTGATGGGCGGCCTGGCGTTCGCATTATTATATACCACGCTGGCGGTGCCGGTGGCCTGGCTGGCGGACCGTTTCTCGCGAGTATGGATCATGACCGGGGCCTTGGCCCTGTGGTCAGGCTTTACGGCGTTATGTGGATTGGCGGGTAATTTCAGCCAATTGTTTCTGGCGCGCATGGGGGTAGGGGTCGGCGAAGCGGGCGGAGTCGCTCCGGCCTTCAGCTTAATTTCCGACTATTTCCCGCCCAGGCAACGCGCGCGGGCGCTGGCCATTTTTGCCTTTGGTATCCCGATTGGCTCGGCGGCAGGGGTGTTGTTTGGCGGGCTTTTGGCGCAGCAGGTTGACTGGCGGTTCGCGTTTGTAGTGGTGGGGCTGGCGGGGGTTCTATTTGCGCCGATATTCCGGTGGCTGGTCAAGGACCCGCCCAGAGGCGGGATGGACGGCGCGATTAAGGCCGAAAAACCAATGGGATTTCTGGCCACGGCGCGGTTAGCGGCGACAAAACCCGGTTTCTGGTTGCTGTCGCTGGGGTCGGCCTTCACCTCCATGACCGGCTATGGCTTCATGTACTGGTTGCCGACGTTCCTTGCACGCTCGCTGGAGATGGATCTGGGGGCGCGGTCGTGGTTTCTGGCCGCATTGCTGCTGATCGGGGGCATGGCCGGGATGATCCTCGGCGGGACTTTGGGTGACCGTTTGGGGCAAAAATCGCGGGCGGCCTATCCGTTGATACCGGCGGTGGCGCTGCTGATCTGCGTGCCGCTCTATGCCATAGGGGTGAATGCGCAAACGCCCGCGATTGTATTTATCATGCTGCTGATCCCGCAGGCTCTGGGGTTGGTGTGGATGGGGCCGGTGATCACGGCGGTTCAGCATCTGGGGCCGGCAAACTCCCGCACGATGATGTCGTCCCTGTTTTTGCTGATCAACAACCTGATAGGCATTGCAGTCGGCACCTGGTTTTTCGGCTTTATGTCCGATCATCTGCGCCCGCAGTATGGGGATGACTCGATGAAATACGCGTTTCTGATTGGGCTGTCGTTCTATGTGGTCGCGTCTGGCCTGTTCTTTGCGGCCTCGCGCCGGATGACAGCCGATTGGGTGGAATAAACCCCCTCTTGAATTCAAACTCCGTTTGATTTCAAGCTCCCCCTACATCAGGGGGAGTTCTAAAGAAACCCGATCCACCGTCCCGCAAGCAGCACCGATAGCCACAGGATGAAGGACGCAACGGCGGATAGTTTGACGCCTGCGGTTAGTGGGCCGCCTCTGAGCGCGCGTTTAAACGCCGGCTTGAGGTGCTGAAAACCTATATTGAGGATCGCCACCGCCAGTAATCCGACTTTCCACAGGAAGGCTGGGTTGGCCAGATAATCGGCAGGTGCTACCGAAAACAGCCAAAGCCCGGTTACAACCGCCAAGGCCACGCCTGTCATGGCGCAGCGTGACAGGAATGGCCCAATAAGGCTCAGTGGCACTGACCGGAACGCGCCCATTAGCCTGAGATCAAGCGGCAGTATGGCCCCAAGGATCAGGCCTATGCTTAAGATATGGCTGGCATTGACGAAGATATAGGCGACCGGCGACGCCTGAAGCCACGCCGCCCCAAACCAGATAGCGTCAGCCGCCACCTTAGTTGGCCTTAAGGCGTTCCGGGTACATGTCGTAGTTTTTGTCGCCAAGGGTGATGCGCACGGCCTTCATGTGCATCTTATCCTTATCGAGCGAACGGTTGCCCAGAATACTGATGTCATCGCCAACCTTGGCGGTAGTGCCGGTAAAGCCCGAACGCTCGGTCTGGGTCGGATTGCCAAGGTCGATCTGCCACAGGACGCCGTCAGCCGCTTTGACATGTAAAACCGGATGCGGCGGGGCCATGGAGATTTTCTCAACCTTGCCACTCAGTTGGCTTTGTTCGGCCTGCGCCCATGACCAGCCATGATGGGCCTGCGCCGGCATCAGCGCCCACACAGTCACGATCGCGAGGGCGGCGGCTCCGAATAGCCAGTATCTTAAGGGTATAGCGCGGATCATGTTTTTCCCTGTTCAGGTTCTATCGGCGGACCGATTCACGTTTTACGAGTGTGCCTGATGATCGATAAGAAATCCATGGGTTTGGTTACCGCAGGGGCAAATCGTGCGGCAAATCTTTTGGTGTTGCGAGGCAAGTGCTGGCGCAATACAAAGGTCTGACAAAAATCCGCAACGGGTATGACAAGTTAGCGGCACAACACAGGGACATCGCCAATGACACCGTTTTATAGGAATTCACTATATAGGTTTATGGCCGTAAGCCTGATCGCGCTCAGTGGTTCGGTGATGGCCGCGGAGGTGCCGCATCTGAAAACGCAAGGCACGGCGACCCAGCTTATGGTCGATAACCAGCCGTTTCTGATGATCGGTGGCGAGCTGGGCAATTCAACGGCCTCAGACCCTGAGCACCTGAAAACCCACTGGCCGGCCCTGAAAGCCATTGGCGTCAACACCATACTGGCCCCCGTCGAGTGGGATCAGGTTGAACCTGAAAAGGGGCGATACGATTTCAAGGTCGTCGATGCCATGATCGCTCAGGCCCGTGCGCAGGACATAAAGCTCGTTATCCTGTGGTTTGGGGCCTGGAAAAATTCCATGTCTACCTATGCGCCGCCTTACGTAAAGCGCGATTATAAAACCTATGATCGTGCTGAGGATGACAAGGGCGTGGCGCAGGAAATTTTAAGCGCCCACGATCCCGACACGCTGGCGGCGGACAGGTCAGCGTTTGCGGCGCTTATGGGCCATCTGAAAACGACGGATGCTGAGCGCACCGTTATCATGGTGCAGGTCGAAAACGAGATTGGCATGTTGCCGACCGTGCGCGATTACAGCCCGCAGGCCGAGGCCGCCTATCGCACAGCCGTGCCCGCTCAATTGCTCAAATATATGTCGGCCAATAAGGCGCGCCTCAATCCGTTCCTGCGCGATCTGTGGGCGGCCAATGGCTTTAAGACCAAAGGCACTTGGGCCGAAGTGTTCGGGAGCGGCATCGAAGGGCAGGAAGTGTTTCAGGCCTGGGGCTATGCGACCTTTGCCAATGAACTGACTAAGGCCGGTAAGGCGGCCTATCCGCTGCCGATGTATGTCAATGCTGCCCTTAATCATCCCGACAAAAAGCCGGGCGAATACCCCAGTGCCGGGCCTTTGCCGCACCTGTTTGATGTCTGGAAGGCGGCGGGGCCGCAGATCGATGTGCTGGCTATCGACAGCTACTGGCCGGATTTCGTTGGCTGGGCCGATAAGTTCAAGCGCCATGACAACCCGCTATTCGTGCCCGAAGCCAATCAGGCCGGGAAATCCGAGGCGGGCGGCAATGCCTTTTACGTTTTTGGCGAACACGACGCCATGGGCTTTTCGCCGTTCTCGATCGAGGATTTGCCCAATCCAGAAAGCAATCGCCTGACGCAGGCCTATAGCGTGTTACATCAATTGACGCCGGTCATGCTGGCCCATCAGGGTAAGGGCGCAATGCGCGGTTTCAAGGCAGCCGTAGACATCAAGGGCGTGGTTGATGAGACGCCGCCGCACCTTCGATCTGGGCGGTTACAGCGTCAAGGCCGCCATGATTGACCCGTGGACGCCGAAGGACAAACAGGACATCGCGGCCCACGGCGGGTTGATCATTCACATTGGGGGCGATGAGTTTCTGGTGGCCGGATCGGGTGTGATCCTGACCTTTGCGGATGCTGCGGCCGGTTCCGGCTACCGTGTCGGTATCGAGCAGGCGATCGAGGGCAGCTATGAGAACAGTGTCTGGAAAGACGGGCGCTGGCTGAACGGCGACCAGACCCATCAGGGCCGCCATCTGCGCCTGCCGCCGGATCGCTTCTCGATCCAGAAGGTCAGGCTTTATCGTTACCGCTGAAGACGCGGGAGTGTATAGTGCGGCTCACACATAAAGGAGACGCACCATGACTCTGCTTCGGGTGCATCATATCACCCAGTATAATTACCGCCGTCCGGTTGGTTTTGGTGAGCATCGGCTGATGTTCCGGCCGCGCATCAGCCACGATCAGCGCCTGATTTCGTCATCCCTGACCATCTCGCCGGTGCCGAGCGACCTGTTCTGGATACATGATGCCTTCAATAATTCCATAGCGGTGGCGCGCTTTGGGGAAGCCGCCGATCATCTGCGCTTTGAAACCTCGGTGGTGCTGGAGCATACCCCTTTGCTGGGGCTACATTACCGCACCGAAGAAGGGGCGCGTCACTGGCCATTTGAGTATGACGAAGAAGACCTGCCTGACCTTATGCCCTCGATGCAGCGGCAATATAGCGATGGCGGCATGACGGAGGCGTGGGCGCGTAAGTTCATCAATCCGAATGGCCCAACCGATACCGCCGCCCTTCTGGAGGCCATGACCCACGCCATTCATGACGACTTCAAATATGCACGGCGCAATAATCCCGGCACCCAGACCCCGGAAATGACGCTTTATAGCTTAAGCGGCACCTGCCGGGACTATGCGCTGCTGATGATGGAAGCCGTCCGGTCGCTGGGATTTGCGGCGAGGTTCGTAACCGGCTACATATATGTGCCGATGCGCGATGGCAGCGAACTGCTGGGCGGGGGGGCGACCCATGCCTGGGTGCAGGTCTATCTGCCGGGGGCCGGGTGGGTCGAGTTTGATCCGACCAACGGTATTATTGGCAACCGCGACCTGATCCGAATTGGCGTGACCCGCACACCGCGCCAGGCTATCCCTTTATGGGGCACCCATACCGGAAGCCGCATAGATTTTTTAGGCATGGACGTTCAGGTTCATGTCACGACGTTGACTGACGCCGACGCGAATGAACCTCCCTCCTTGCCCTGAAAGGCGCCTATGAAAATCAAAGCCGGCTATGAGCTGACCTATGAGTGCCCGCAGCCGACGCCCATGCTGCTGTGCCTGAACATCCACCCGTCGCGGCGGGCCGACCTGCTGACGCCGCAGAACGTGGTGTTCTCACCCGCGGTCGAATCCTGGAACTATCTCGACAGCTTCGGCAATGTCTGCACGCGGGTGACCGCCCCTGTTGGGTCGATGACGGTATCGACTGAATTTCTTATCCACGATACCGGCCGGCCTGACTATGTGCCGCTGGATGCCATTCAGCACGACGTGCGTGACCTGCCCGATGAGGTCTTACTTTATCTGCTGGGGTCACGTTACTGCGAAACCGATAAGCTGGGGGACATTGCCTGGAACCTGTTTGGCCATACGCCGCTAGGCTGGCCGCGGGTGCAAGCCGTGCTGAATTTCGTCCATAACCACATTCGATTTGACTATCAGATGGCTGATAAGACCCGCAGCGCCTTTGATGGTTATCAGCAACAGGTCGGCGTGTGCCGTGACTTTGCCCATCTGGCCCTGACCCTGTGCCGGTGCCTGAATATTCCGGCGCGGTACTGCACAGGCTATCTGGGCGACATCAAGGTTGAGCACAGTTCGTCACCGATGGATTTTTCCGGTTGGTTTGAGGTCTTTTTGGGCGGGCACTGGTATACGGCCGATGCCCGGCATAATAAACCGCGCGTGGGCCGGATATTGATGGCGATCGGGCGTGATGCGACGGACGTAGCGATCTCTACTCAGTTCGGGCCGGGCGTGCTGACTAAGTTCAGCGTGGTCACAGAAGAGGCCAGCTACGCGTGAGGCCTATAGACTGGCCAGACGCCGTAGAGGTGCGCAATCGCGCAGGGGCATCAGACATCGTGCTGCTGTGCGAACATGCGTCACACTTTATTCCTGAGCGCTATAACGGTTTGGGCCTGTCTGCGATTGACCTCGGCCGCCATATCGCCTGGGATATCGGGGCGGCCGAGGTCGCGCGCAGACTGTCGGATGCCCTGGGGGCGGTGGCGGTTTTGGGCGGGTATTCGCGGTTGTTGATCGACCTGAACCGGCCTTTGCATAGTCCGGCCAGCATTGTTACCCGCTCCGAAGCTACGGACATCCCTGGCAATATCAATATTGATGAAGCTGAACGTCAGAGCCGCATTGAGGGCATCTTCAATCCCTTCCATGCGTTTGTGAGCGCGCATCTGGATGACCGGCAGGCAAGCGGGCGACCAACCCGCATCGTCAGCATCCACAGCTTCACACCGGTTTATCATGGTGAGGCGCGTCGCTGGCATGGCGGAGTGCTGTTCGACAAGGCGCAAACCTATGGTGACGCGGTGCTGGCGCGGCTGAGCGATCCGGGTCTGGTCCTGGGGGCTAATGTGCCTTACCAGACCGGCCGGGACGATGATTATGGTATACCGATCCACGGCGATGACCGAGGCATTGAGGCCGTTATGATTGAAATCCGGCAGGACTTAATCAGCGATGCAGCGGGCGTTGAGGCTTGGGCAGATCGTCTCTCTAAGGCGCTTTAGGGTTTAACCCGAACCGGATTAGCGCGGGCGGCGGCACCGTCGGGCAGAACGACCTTATAAGGGCCAAACTCAGGCCGCGGCGTCGGATAGTCGGTGGAGATATAGTGTGCGCCGGATTTAAGCGCGGCCTCAAACCGACTGAGATCATTAGTGCGGGCCTCTGTGGTGGAGTCATCGGCCCGAGTGCGGACGATAAAGCCTGCCTTAACCGCGGCCTGGATCCGGGCGAACTGCTTGGCCGGATCGTTCATCGTGAAATAGGCGGCGTGGTCGGCGGTTTCGCTGAGTGAATTGACAAACACCGGCAGCCCTTCGAGTGACGTGTGGTCGCGCATGTAGACGGCGACCTTGGCGGGGCCTTCATCGAGGGCGAAGAACACCTTGCCTCGCGCCGCCTCCAGTGTCGGCCAACCGCTTTTAGGTCCACTGGCCAGAACCCCGTCGCGCAGGGTTTTATGATTGCCACGCACATCATCGGGTGTGATCAACCTGTCAGGGCCGAACACCGAGCGAATTTCACCGTCGAGCGCATCAAAGGCCTTGGCATCATAATCAAGCGCATTGGTGCCGCCGTCCACGGTTGATTTACCGTCCTTAGCGTTCATCATGATCAGGATCGGCACATGTTTGGGGTGCGCGTCCGACCAGGCCTTGACCTGCTTAAGACACAGAACAAAGGTCGCGCACTGGCTGCGGACATCGGCATCGGGCATGTGCAGCACCTTATAGCCGGGCTTATCCATGCCGGTCGCGTCATAGGCCACACCGCTCAATTGCGGCAGGCGCGGGCGGGCATAGCGCCCACCGTCGGGGTCGTAGAGCACGTCGATCTCAAGCTGGCGCATCCCCAGATCAAGCTGATCTTTCAGCGGCAAATGGCCGTAATCGAGTGCGCGGGCCGCCTGCTCAGAGCGGGTGGCAATCATGGCCAGTTCCGCCGGTGGTATGGCAACTTTGTAACTGTTGTGCGTACCAATCGCCTGCAGGTCATTCATGCGCAGGTGTGAAGCGGCGGAAGGCTCTAAATCCCGCGCTATCGCTGATGTGGCAAGGCAGGCAAAGAACAGTGTTATGAGGGGGCGGCGCATGGGTCAACTCGTGCTGGCTGTAAATTGGTATGTGTCCGCCGTACCACGGTAACATGACAAATACGCAAATTCGCTCCCGATATCGTTGGGTAAAATGGTAATTCATATATCTGCCATAAATCCGCAAAATCCCGTTCACAATTTAGCCATAACGGGCGCTCCATAGGCCGCACCTCCCCATGATCGCGGCATAATGGAGTTCTTAATATGTCAAAATCGAATTCTTCGCTGTGGTCGAGTGCCGCGCTCAGCGTGCTCGCCCTGTCGCTGGTTAGTGGTGCAGCCTATGCGCAGGAAGCAACCGAAACCGCCGTTCAGACCAATGACAGCGATGTTCAGGAAGTGGTCGTGCGCGGTTTCCGCAAGTCTCTGGGTCAGGCCCGCGCTTTAAAGCGCAATTCGGACGTGGTCGCTGATGTTATCGTCGCCGAAGATATGGCTAAGTTCCCGGATCTGAATCTGGCGGAATCGCTTCAACGCCTGCCGGGTGTGGCGATCAACCGTGAAGGTGGCGAGGGCCGCCGCGTGTCTCTGCGCGGTCTGGGTCCTGATTTTACCCGCGTACAATTGAACGGCATGGAAGTGCTGGGCAATGTTGACTCGCCGATGGACAGCCGCGGTCAGACGTCACGCGACCGCGCTTTCGACTTCAACCTGTTTGCCTCTGACCTGTTCAACAAGGTTGATGTCAAGAAGTCCTTCTCGGCTGAGCAGGATGAAGGCGGCATGGCTGGCACCGTTGGCCTCTATACCGCCAAGCCGTTCGACTACAAGACCGGTCTGAAAGGCGCGTTCTCGCTGCAAGGCGGCACCAATACCAACACCGAAGACTTCCAGAAGCGTGGCGCAGGGATGCTGTCGTGGAATCATGAAGGCAAGTTTGGCGCATTAATCTCGGTCGCCTACGGTCAGCGCGACACGCAGGAACAGGGATACAATACCTACGGCGCGGGTCGTCAGGTCGCCACGGCGGCTAACGTCGTCAACCTGAGTCCTGAAGATCAGACCAAGGCACGGGCAGGGCAACTGGTGTTCCAACGCGGCAACCGCCTGTCGGTTTGGGGCTCGGAGCAGGAGCGTCTCGGTATTACTGCGGCCCTGCAATGGCGCCCGATCGAAAACCTGACCTTTACTCTGGATGCGCTGCATGGTGAATTCACCAATGACCGCGATGAACTGCACCTGGCCACCCGCGCCAGCGTAGGTTCGACCATTCTGGGTAACTCTACGCCGCACTCCGGATCTTTGGTCAGTCCGGCACCAGTCCTCAATTCGATCCAGTATGACAAATATAACTCGGTCGTCTATGCTGATGTCGAAAACACGGTATTCGCCACGGAAACACGTCGCCAGACTACCGAAAATACCTTTGATCAGTTTGTCCTGTCCGGTAACTGGCAGGTATCTGATAAGCTGAATATCAACGGCCATCTGGGTAAGGAAACCTCGGACTACGATATTCCGGTATCGGACAAGTTCTACATGGAAGCTTTTGGCGGCCTGATAACCGATTACCGCGTCGATCAATTCTATGCCAAAAATACCTATAAGTGGGATACGACCGACCCGAACAACTACCGCGCCCATGAAATTGACTTCTCATCGACTTATCAATCGACGGAACTGGAAAATGCCGAGCTCAACGGCGCTTATGAAGTCAGAGATGACCTGACCATTAAGGCTGGTCTGTCATTCCGCGGCTTTACCAATTCCGGCCGCCAATATACCAATGACAACGTTTTGCTGTCGTCCTGGCAGAACGGCTCGGTCGATGACCGCGTGACCAACTACTATAAAGTTTTCACAGATCACGATGATCAGGACTGGGTCATCGCCGACTTCGACAAGGCGCTGGAAAACTATAACATCACCCGCACGGTTAATCTGGTGGCGTCGTCAAACTACAGCGTCACCGAAGACACTAACGCAGCTTACATTCAAATGGATTGGAAGGGCGATCTGTTCGGTAAGCCGGTGCGTGGTAACGTCGGTATGCGCGGTTATGAGACCGAACTGACCTCTAAGGGCTTCATGAGTGTTAATGGTGCCACCACACCGGTTACGTCATCAAAGTCTTATTCTGGCACCCTCCCGTCCTTCAACGCCGTCATGGAAATCAGCGATAGCTTCCAGGTACGTGCGGCCGTGGCGCAGAACCTCAACCGTCCATCCCTGACATCCTATGCCCTAAACGGCTCGGTTAGCCTTGATGAAACCGCCAACACCTTGACGGTTTCGACCGGTAACCCGAACCTTGAGCCCTATACTTCGGACGAATTCGATCTGGCAGGTGAGTGGTATTTCGGGGGCGTAGGTATGGTCACGGCTGGCGTGTTCCACAAGAAAATTGACGGCTTTATCGTCAATAAAACTGAAAGCAACATTCCGTACTCACAAACGGGCTTGCCGACTGATCTGGTGGACGGGCTTACCGCGGACAGCAATGTCACGACCTATACCCGCCCTATCAATGCCAAGGACGCCAAGTTGACCGGCCTTGAAATCAGCGGTCAGACGGATTTCTTCTTCCTGCCGGCACCGTTCAATAACTTCGGTGTAGTCGCCAACATGACCTTCATCAAGTCGGAGATGGAGACGAATAATCTTTACGGTTCGCTCTACACCAAGACGGAAAAAACATCGATCTATGGTATGTCGGACGTCAACCACAACCTGACGATCTACTACGAAACCTCGACCTGGGGCGCACGGGTTTCCGAGAATTTCCGTTCGGATTACCTGATCGACGGCGGCGGGTTTGCCTCGACCACCTATGTGGATGCGGCGGCCTTCTGGCAGATCACGCCATCAATCCGCCTGACACTGGATGGTATTAACCTGACCGACGAGAAAGAAATCCAGTACAATAGCTACTGGCCGGGCGCGGGTGAAACGGGTGCCAAGCGCCTGTGGAATACCACCACGTCTGGCAAGACGGTCTTTGTCGGCGTCAGCATGCAGTTCTAGTTAAACTCACCCCAAAGTTATTGGCCGTTGGTCAATATACTTTCGGGTGGGGTGAGGTTTAACAAGAAAATACCCCCGGAGCTTACAGCTTCGGGGGTATTTTAGTGGGGTGGTGGGCGCTAACTATTTCACCTCAATAAACACTGGGTTGGAATAAAACCACAAATCCGGCCACGGGTTTTCGCCCAGCGGATCGGCCTGCGGTTCCAGTTCGTCGGTCGCGGTGCCACGCAGGCGGACATAGCCGTCGCGTTCAGCTTTGAATGAATAGTTGAAGGTGATGATCTCACCGTCGCGCGTCCAGTCGGCAGAGGTAAAGCGCTTGACAACGCGCGTGGTCGGATTGCTGTCGGCCTTTGTATCCGCCTTGCCGGTGATATCTCCCATGATCACATCGACGCGCTTAAGCTCTGGCCGGTCGCCGTTGGCATTGGGGCCCGCCGGATCGCGCAGACGCACCTTAAGCGTCACGGTCTGTCCGGCCTTGACCAGGGCCGTGTCGCCGACGTTGGCACCCGCGATATCCATATCCAGCTCGCTGATCAGGTCGCCGGGCGCCACAAAAATCCGGCCATTTCGCAGACCATCCATAATGTCGGCCTGATCAGGGGCTGCCCACACGTATGTCTTGGCGTACTGACCGGGCCAAAAATCTTCGCCGCCGTCTTCGATATTGCGGTGAGAATCCGACGTGGGCGTGATCCAGAAACGGCGGCCTTCGCCGAGGAACGAATCCCACACCCCGCCGACCTTAGCCGTCATAATATCAAAGCCGCCGTAGGTCGGTGAATTGACATAGTAGCCACGCTTACGAGGACTGTCGGTGGCCTTCAGCGAGGTGCCCTGATGGCCCGGCGCGCCTTCCATGCCAACGGCGACGCTGGGGGCCGTGTCATGCCACGCGCGCAGTTCCCACGGCGTATGACCATTATAGTCGGAGGCGCCTTTTGCCGAACGCGACGGATGATGCGCAAAGACCAGCGGTTTGGGTGTCAAGCCGTCCATGTCGCGCAGGGCTTTCAGCATGTTTTCGGTTGAATCGCGCGTGGGATCATCAACCTCATGCTTGGAATAGGCTTGCTCCAAGCGGCGCAGGCGTTCGCGCTCATCGGCACCTATCGGCAGAATGATCGACGAATGATCCCCACCCGGCGTATCGAACTCCATGCCGTAAAAGATAATAAGGTCAGGCATCGACTTACGCGCTTCAACCACTTCCGGCCAGGTCTGGTCATAGTGCAGTTGCGACAACCCAAGCCCGCCGTGATCGGTCGAGACAAACCACTTTAGCCCGTACTTTTGCGCCATCTCGGCATTTTTCGGGATGGTGTAGATACCGTCCGTGCCCAGCACATACTGGCCATCCTTGACCTTACCCGAAAAGCGGCTGTGGACATGGTGATCCCCGGCCAGCCACTGACGCATGGGCTCGGCGTGGGCCGTAGCCGCCATCAGAGCCAGAATTGAGGTGAGGGTGGCATATAACGGGCGCATGGCGATGTCCTTATCCAGATAAGCCTGCCATAGCGAGCCTGTTTGACGGTTTTGTAACGGTATAGCTGTTTATACAGATGCTATCAGCCATCACGCCGACCGCGATAGGTGTTGACCAGACGGGTGCGTTGAGATTCGCACATCCGAAATGGGCAAAGTCAGACAAGTTGCTCATTTGTAACATATTTGTGTCACTTTTGCACGCCTCGCCGCTCGCGTGGTAGCGGTAACGACGGTTCCGTTTTCCCCTTATGCGTGTGTAATTGTGCAGGTGACAGTGCCAATGCGAAAAAAAGTCAAATAGGTTCTTAATTAATTTCATTCGCCACAATTCGGTTAAGCTGCGGACATATTTGATCTTTTATAATTTCCTTATGCGCCGGTCTGCGAAATGGGGAAGGAAATGCCTCAAAAAGTCGCTTTAAACAGCTTGACGTTTAACGCAAGCGCGGCTTTTTTAATCACAAATCACATTGTTGGGAGTAACAAAGTGATCGCCATTTGTACCTTAATGGTTCATAATGGCTACGCATTGTGTGTGCATAAGGCCCTGACAGAGCAGTTTTAGAACTCAGTATGGGCCGTTGTAACGCAAAAAGATTCCCCAAGAGGGCAAAGACGGGCCAAACGGTCCGGATTTTTTTGAGGGGAATTTGGTTTTAACACGGGGTAAACGCTTCCCCCTTTAGTCCTTGGTCAGCCCGTTACGGGTCACGTCCTAATTCAGGAATTGGCGAAAAATGCTCGAACACAAGAAACACAACCCTCTCATTGCTCTGCTCGGTGCGGCTGCACTGTTCATGAGTGTCCCCAGCCTGGTGGCCGCGGCTCCGGCTACTCCGGCGGCTGAAGCGGCTCCGGCCCCAGAATCTGCACCGGCTGCGGCTCCGGCTGATGACGCTGCGGCTCCGGCCGAAGCTGGTCACGGTGATCTGACCGTCGCCGGCATGTTCATGATGGCCGTGCCGGTCGTTAAGGTCGTGATGATCGGCCTCGTGCTGATGTCCGTCCTGTCCTGGATTATCCTGGTCGTCAAGATGATCGAATTCAGCAGCCTGAACAAAGCCTCGAACAACTACCTCGAAGCTTTCCGCGGCGCCCGCTCGATCGCTGACATCAACCGCGTTTCGGTGTCTGACGAATTTGCCGGTAACCCGATGGCCGATATGGCCGCTGTGGCGACCGAAGAAGTTCAGATATCCAAGTCCGCGGGTCTGTCGATCTCCGGTGAACACCGTGACTCGACCCTGCACCGCGCTGAATCTTCGATCAACGCCGTTCAAGCCGGTCTGTCCAAGCGCCTTTCGGGTGGCTTGACCTTCCTGGCTTCGACCGGGTCGCTTGGGCCATTCATTGGTCTGTTCGGTACGGTTTACGGGATCATGAACTCCTTCATCGGTATCGCGAACACCAACACCACCAACCTGGCCGTTGTGGCGCCGGGTATCGCTGAAGCTCTTCTGGCTACGGGTATTGGTCTGGCTGCCGCTATTCCGGCCGTTGCCATGTACAACATCTTCAACACCATGATCGCTGCTTACGGCACCCGTTCGGAGCAATTTGTTTCGGAACTGATGAATACGCTGTCGCGTCAACTCGACAAAGGGGCGTAATTTAGATGGGAGCCAAGCTATCAGGTGGCGGCGGCTCGAAGTTTCATATCGAGCAGAACAGCGAAATTAACGTTACGCCGTTCGTCGACATCATGCTGGTGCTTTTGATTATCTTCATGGTGGCCGCCCCTATGGCCACTGTGTCGGTAGAAGTTCAAATGCCAACAGCCGTCGCCCCACCGCAAGAAAACCCGCCCAAACCGGTATTCATCTCCATCCAAGCTGATGGTGATTTGTTTATCGGTGACGGTCCCACATCAGTCGATGGCTTAGGTGCAGATCTGAAGCGTCTGATTGGTAAGCGTAATCCCGATGAAGAGCGCATCTTTATTCGTGCTGACAAGAAGGTTCGCTACGGCACCTTCATGGAAGTCATGAACGCATTGCAGGACAGTGGTTTCTACAGTGTGGCTCTGGTCGGCGAAGACGGTAACAAGTAAGGAGGGCCCAGACACTATGGAAGAGACCCCCCACAGACGCCGCGACCCGATTCTGGATCCGCCCCCTAATAAGAACAAGGGTGCTATCTTTATCGGTGTCGGTGTTGCCGCCGTATTCCACGTTGCTCTCGGGTACTATATCTACAAAGAAAAGTTCGAGATCAAAGAAGTCCAGTATGTGGATGAGAAGATAGATACGACGCTGGAGGAGCTTCTGCCACCTCCGCCGCCGCCTCCGCCGCCTCCGCCACCACCACCCGACTTGCCGCCGCCACCGCCCAAGCTCCAGATTCGTGAGCCGGTTGTGACGGACGTACCGGCACCGGAACCTATCCGGATCGAGCCGACCAAGAAGGAAGACCGGGTTGAATATGAGGGGCCCCCTCAAGTCATCCCCGGACCGCCGCCGCCGCCTGCACCCGTGGTTCCTGCTGGACCGCGTTACGTGAAAGCGGAATGGGCAAACTATCCTTCGGGTGATGCCGCGCTCAACTTCTACCCACCGCGCGCTTTAGACGGTGAAGTCGAAGGTGAAGCCACCGTTGAATGTTCTTTGGCAACCAATGGTAAGGTCACGGCCTGTACAGTCATCAGCGAAAAGCCTGCGGGCTATAAGTTTGGTGAGCAAACCGTGAAGCTTCTGGTGCGTTATGCGCGCGCTAAGCCTCAGACCTCTGACGGTGCTATCCGAGACGGTGATAAGATTAAGATCCGCTATCGCTGGACCTTGAACTAATCCGTTCGATCCCCACTAAAAGAAACACCCCGCAGGCCACTGCGGGGTGTTTTTCTATGTCAACGTGGTTCGTGCGGGGCGCGAGTTTTTGTGATCACAGTTTATTGACTTTGAGACGCAAAATTCTGCGGTACTCTGATGCTGCATTCCCCAGCGTCAGATTGGGGAGGCGCAACAACCATAAGTCCTGTCGTTCTTAGGGTTCATGAGCTTTTGTGTGTCACGATGTCGTGGCCAAAGCCGCTTGATATTTTGGCCTTTCGGGCTTGCTGCGCTTAATGCCGGTGGCCCAGATATGTGGCATGACGGACGCAACCGACCAAAGGGCGTCACGACCTTTTACAGGGGTTTATCATGTCCGAAGTGGCGCATAATGTTTATCATCCGCTGTTTGCAACGACCGTTCATCGCCGGTTATCACCGTCCGTTTTGGCCGGGCTGGGCGTTGCAGCCCTGCTGCATGCGGGGATTGCGGTCTATCTGATCAATCAGAATTTTCAGATGATTGAACTGCCGCCGCAACCGCCGGAAGTCGTAACCAAGGGCGTTATGGTCAGGTTTGCGCCGCCACCGCCCACGCCACAACCGAAATCACCGCCCATCGATCTGCATAAATCCCCGATCACCCCGCTGGCCTCGCCGCCGATCTCGGTGGAGCCGTCAACGGTTGATCCCGGCCCGGTGGTCACGACATCGCCGCCCGTGACGATAACGACCGGTGTGCCAACTGAAACTACGGGCACGTCATCGCAACCGGCTGCGTCGCCCTATGTCAAGGCGCAGTGGGCCAGCTATCCGACCGGGGAGGCAGCGCTGAGCTATTACCCCAAACGCGCCCTCGACGGCGAAGTTGAGGGCGAGGCGCTGGTGGAATGTACCTTCAACGCGTTAGGCAAGATTACGGCCTGTGCGGTTTTGTCTGAAAATCCGGCCAAGTACGGCTTTGGTCAGGCAACCGTGAACCTGCTGGTTGCGCACGCCCGCGCCAAACCGCAAACGGCCAATGGTGCGTTACGTGACGGTGACAAGATGAAGATCCGTTATCGCTGGTCGCTTGACTGATCTGCGGAATACACAGGCAGTCTTCGGGCTAAAGGCTCTGAAGATTGCTGATTGTAATTTGATACGGGCTGGGCGATACTTCGCGAAAATTGGAACAGGCATCAGGTGACATCGCTCATGAACTCAAAGCATATATTCGCAGGCATAGCCGCCCTTGCGCTGGCGTCGGTTGCGGCCTGCACTACCAATGAAACGCTTGGGCGGTCACAATTGCTGCTGGTTGACAATGCGCAATTGGCCGAGCCCGCCATGGCGGCCTGGCAGGAAACGCTCAAGACCTCCAAGATTTCCAATGACGCCGAGATGAACCGCCGGGTGAAAACCGTTGGTGCCCGCATCGTTCAGGCCGCGGGTTTGTCGGGGCAGGCGTGGGAATATGTCGTGTTCGATAACCCTCAACCTAATGCGTTTGTCATTCCCGGCAACAAGGTCGGTGTCAATTCCGGCCTGTTCAAGGTCGTCAAAAACGATGATCAACTGGCCGCGGTTCTGGGTCACGAAACCGGCCACAATATCGCGCAACATGCGGCTGAGCGTTATTCCCAGCAGGTGGCCACCTCGGTCGGTATTCAGGTCGCTGCCGGGGCCACATCCGGCCGCACCCAACAGGTGATCTCAAGCTACGGCGGCATCGGGGCGCAACTGGGCGTTATACTGCCGTTCTCGCGCCAGCATGAACTTGAGGCTGATAAGATCGGCGTCGATCTGATGGCCAAGGCCGGTTACAAACCGTCTGAATCGATCGCCCTGTGGCGCAATATGGCCGCGCAACGCACCGGCGGGGCTCAGCCACAGTTTTTATCGACCCATCCATCGGATGACACCCGCATCAGCCAATTGCAAGCCTATATCAAGTCGAAGGGCTATAGCTGATCCCGATGGCCTTAAGTCTTTACTGGGCATAATTGTGCCTTTGGCATAACTTCGCACTTGATCACGGACGCGGCCTCGGTTAGAGACAGCGCCCTGACATTGTGTCGTGTAAGCTATGTCTTGTGATAGCGTGCCGTCTTAGCTCACTTGGTAGAGCGCCAGATTGTGGCTCTGGAGGTAGCTGGTTCGAAACCAGCAGACGGTACCATCACCAACCTTTCCGTAAATGGTCATATTGCCGCAAGCCGCCATTCTTGTGTGGCGTAGGTAATGTCGAATGTTTAAACAGGCGCCATTCCATACAAAGCGGATATGCGATGACGGCATCACCCTATAGCGTAATCATAATCGGCGGCGGCATAGTGGGCCTGTGTGTGGGCTTGCGCGCGCTTGATCTGGGGCTGTCGGCGACGATTGTGGCCAAGGACGACGTGATGGCCACGACCTCGGCCATGTCGGCGGGGATGGTCGCGCCGACGCTGGAGGCCATGACCGAAGCCGATCCTCATTTGAGTTTTGCGCGCTATGCGACCGCGCAGAAATCCTGGACGGCCTTTGCGGACGGCATTGGGCTGACCGCTGTGCTTGAAATGGCGCAGCCCGGCATATGGTTGTGGGAGCCGGGGCCCACGGCGGATGACATGCTGAAACGCTTTACCGACATGGGGGCGCGCGCCAAGCTGATGACGGACGCGAGCCTTGGGGCGATTGGCTATGATGCGCCGTTTTTAGGGATTGAGATTTCCGGTGACTGGGTGATTTCGCCTGAGCCGGTTTTGGCCTATCTCAAGAACCTGTTCCTTGAGCGCGGCGGGCAGTGGCGTGAGGGGAATGTCCTTAAGGTCACAGCTCATGAGGTCGTGCTCGCGGGTGATGAACACTTAAGCGCCGGTCATGTGGTGGTGTGTGCAGGCTTTGGCTCGGCGCGTTTTTCTACGGATGTGCCGTCGCTGTCGACCCTGTCGCCGATCAAAGGGCATTTGCTGGATATGGCGCGCAAATCCGATTCAGCTTTAGCGGGACGTATGGTGCGCTCACCATGGGGTTATTTTGTATTCTATGATGGCTTGTCGAAGTTCGGCGCGACCATGCAGACTGGACGCAGCGATTTGGATATCGAAGATAACGCGGTCGCGTCGCTGAAGGACAAGTCGCTGAAGTTCACATCCGGACTTATGGCCGCGATTGATGATGACGCGGTGGCGCGGGTAGGGGTGCGGGCCGCCAGTCCCGATCACTGGCCGCTGATCGGTCAGGATGCGGCGTCTGGCGTATGGGTGGCCACAGGGATGCGCCGCAATGGCTGGATCTACGGACCCTATGCCGCCGAAGCGATTATCGCGGGTCTGACCGGTGTAACTTTGCCGGACGATGCCGGGCTATATGACCCGAATAGGTTTAATTAACCCCCAGTTAACCATAAGGCGGCAAAATTTGCCGTATGAAATTCGGTTTGATTCCCACATCAGGCGGTGAAGCTGCGGCCCAAACTAAGGGGACAGCAAACACCAATCCGGTCATGCAAGCCCTGCAACGGGCTTCGCAGACGACCGGCGTGGATTTCAGCTATCTGGTCAAGACCGCCCAGCGCGAAAGCTCGCTTAATCCGCGCGCCAAGGCCCCAACGTCTTCGGCGGCGGGCCTGTTTCAGTTTATCGAACAGACCTGGCTGGCCACGGTCAAAAGCCACGGGGCCAAGCACGGCTATGGGGCCTATGCCAATCAGATCGTCAAGGGCGCTAATGGCCGCTACAGCGTGCCCGATAGCGCCGCCCGTAAGCAGGTGCTGGGTTTGCGCTATGACGCCACCGCCGCCTCAACCATGGGCGCGGAACTGACGGCGGGTAATGCCGCCTATCTGAAAGGCCGGACGGGGCGTAATCCGTCGGCGGGTGAGCTATATGCCGCGCACTTTCTGGGGCCGGCGGGGGCTGCGCAATTGATGCAAGCCCATGACAGCCGGCCGGGGGCATCGGCGGCAGCTCTGTTCCCGCAGGCAGCCGCGGCTAATCGCTCGATATTCTATAAGCAGGGCCGGGCGGCGACCGTGGCCGAAGTCATGGCCAACCTGACCAGCAAGGCGGGTGGGGCGGTGACTATGCCGGATATGCAACCCGATGCGATCGAGGAAAGCTTAAGCGGGTTTCTGGTGGCGCGCGCCCAGCGGGTTGATGCCAATCAGGCGTTGCTGGACATGATGTTCGGCTCAGACAACGGCGATAAGGGCCTGCTGTTCCAGACTCAACTCCTGTCGGCCTTCGGCCCGGAAAAGGACGAAGACCAACAGGATAAGAGCGGGCTGTTTGGCTAAACTTGCGGGGCCAGCAGGGCCTCGGCAGCGGCTTTTTCAGCCGGTGTCATCCGACCTTTCAGAATTTTGAGCACGGCTTCGGCATTGGGGTGACCGGCTGTCTGCGCCAGCGTCAGCCACGCATAAGCCTTGGTGTGGTCAGTCTCGCCGCCTTCGCCCTTCATCATCATGACCCCCAGGTTAAACATGCCGTCGGCCTGACCGCGCACGGCGGCGGCTTCAAACCATTTGCGGGCCATGACCTGATCCTTGGGCAATATCTGGCCGTTGTAAAAGTAAGTGCCCAGCGCGTTCTGGGCGTCACCGTCGCCACCAATCGCCGCTTCCTTATAGAGGCTCAAAGCCCGATCTGGATCGGCCTTGACGTTCTCGCCCAGATCATAGGCCCGCGCCACAGCATAGGTCGCTCCGGGGTGCTTTTGCCTGGCGGCGTGCCAGTACCAGTCCAGCGCGGTTTTGGGATTAGCCTTTATCGTTTCTTCGCCGGAATAGAGGATATTGGCCAGCGCGTATTGGGCGGGCGCGTAACCGTGGCTGGCGGTATCCGTGTAGTGTTTTACAGCCTTGCCCAGATCGCGCGGCGTGTCGTAGCCGAAATAGTACATATCTCCCAGAGTCTTACCTGCCGGAGCGTAACCAACGTCATAGGCATGGTCGAACCATTTACGGGCGGCCTTTGGGTCTTTGGGGACATCAAAACCGATCAGATGGATCTTAGCCAGTGTCATAGACGCTTCGACCATGGGCGTCATGTAATCTGAGGTCGTCTTATAACTTGACCGGTTGGGTTGCAGCGCCAGTTTTTCATACCATTTTATGGCTTCGGGGACATTCTTCTCAGTGCCAACACCATAAAGGTGCATTTTGGCGATCATGAGTGCGGCCTCATGATACCCTATCTTGCTATATGACTTTTTGAACATCGCCAGAGATTCTGGGTATTTTCCGGCATTGTACAGATCAACCGCTTCGCGCATAGTGGTGTCGCGAGCGCGTATATGAGCGCGCCCTGCAGCGAAACCATAATCTGCGGGGCCGCATCCCCTGTTGTACGGTCCCCGACCGGCGAGCCCATTTAGTGAACGGCTGGTGTCGCGAAGATAGAACGCATTGTATTCGCGTGAGGCATCGCCATAGGGACTGCTGGTACTGAATCTATAATCGTCACTGCCTTCACGGATGGCGCGACGCGCATAGCCGTCGAACGTGGAACCGGTCGATGACATAAAGCCGCAAGAGGATGCGGAACTTACATCAATCGTCAGGGAGTCGGTTGGAGGGGTGAGTTTCCCAAACACCGTAACGGTCGTGATATCACCTTCGGCCCGATTCGCTGGTTTAACGGCCTCTGAAGGCGTTTTCTGAGCAGTCTCAGTCTGCGTATTCGCAACATGGGGCGTACACAAAACCGCAGCGGTGAGCATAAACATGCAGATGTGGTTTTTCTTAATCGCCGTCATTTTTTCCCTCCCGATAATACTTGTAATTTAAGACTTGGCTGGCGGTGACAGGATAGCCAGAGCCTGCGCCTTATCGGCATCGGTCATGCGCTTCTCAAGGGCGGTGAGGGCCGCTTTGGCGCTTTCGTGGCCCTTGGCCTGCGCCAGGCGGAACCAGACCCAGGCCTTGACCAGATCTTTGTCGCCGCCTTCGCCCTTCATCAGCATGACGGCGAGGTTGAACATGGCGTCATCCTGCCCCTGACGGGCGGCGGCTTCGAACCATTTGCGGGCTGAGACATCATCCTTGGCGATCTGGCCCCCCTGATAGAAATAGGTGCCCATGGCGTTCTGAGCATCGGCATTTCCGGCCAAGGCGGCCTCTTTATAATAGACCAGCGCCTTGGTCGGATCAGCATCGGCGCCTTCACCAGCGTCATAGGCACGAGCGACCGCATGAAGCGCGCCGGCATGGTTTTGCTTGGATGCTTCATAATACCAGGCGACGGCGGTTTTAACGTCGGCATTGGTGCCATCGTCGCCATAGTAATAGATTTCCGCCAGCGAATACTGCGCAGGCGTGAACCCAAGCTTGGCGGCTTGCGTGTAATATTCGACGGCTTTTTTGACATCCTTGGGGGTGTCATAGCCATAGTAATAGATATCACCCAGGGTTTTGGCCGCCGGGACATAGCCGACATAGTTGGCCCGCTCAAACCACTTGCGAGCTTCCTTGGGGTTTTTGGGCACGCCCAAACCGATCATATAGACCTTGGCCATCAGAATGGCGGCTTCGCTTATGGGGGTGAGGCTGTCTTCGGGGTATTTGGGATCAAACGGCGGCATCTGCTGTGTGATATCAAAGGCCGTGCCGGCGGCACGCTCCAGCCATTTCAGACCTTCGGGGACGTCGGCGGTGCCGTGCAGGCCATAGACATAGATTTTGCCGATCATCAGCGAGGCCTCAACGCCGCCCTCGGCATCGGTCAGTTTGGCGTAGGACTTTTTCGCCATCTCCAAGGCTTCGGGGTATTTCTTGGCATCGAACAGGGCATAGGCTTCGGGCAGGGTCTTGTCGCGACGGGCGATATGGGCGCGTCCGGCCGCATAGGCCAGATCGCCGGGTGAGCAGTACTGGGCTATATTGGATTCGCTAACGCTGCCGTTTTCCATTCGGTTGAAAAAACCCGCCGCCGCATTGGACGATGTTGAGGCGTCGCCAAACGGGCTGTTCTCACGGAAATAGGTGTTGCCGTCACCCTGTGACATAGTGCCGTCGTCATTATAGGTGACGCCGGCTGAGGCCATAGCTTCGGGGCTGGCATTGCCGGTGGTCGCCGCGATGTAATCCTGAATGAAATAGGTCTCGGAATTGCCCATGCCGGAGGACATGAAGTTACAGGAACTGGCGGTTCTGGGATTTAACCGCAGGGCGCGTTCGGCGGTCTTGGGCTTAGTCTTGCCTTCGACGGTTACGGTCGTTTCTGCCGGGATAGCCGCAGCGGCTTTAGCTTCAGGGCTTTGAGCCCAAGCCGGGCAGGCCGCGCCGATAGTCGCCCCTATAATAAATGTATATGCGACAAACGCACCTGTGGCGGCTGTGGATTTCAATGACATGACTGTCCCCCTGAATGTGTTCCCTGTCGGCAGCTTAAATGCGGTGCCGGTTTATTGCGGTACATAATGCCCGCTTTGGTGGAGCCGTCAACTGCAATCAGGTAGTGATCAAAATTGATCACCCATGGGTGTGTTATGCGGCTGAAATGGCGCTGTCGGAGCCGTGGGCAAACCAAGGCGTTGCGGAAACGCGTTTCCCCTTATTGTTTTTGGATTTTTCCGACATCAGGTCTTGACGGGGAGGGAATCCTTGGGCATAAGCGCGACCTCTGTTGGATCGGCTGTGGTGCCTCAAGTGATTGGGGTGTCAGACGCGGTTCGCAAATCAAACGTTCAGGCACGGAATTGAGCCTTATACCGTAAGGCTCGAAACGGTGTCTGTTTTTTTGCTTTCATCTATAGGGAAACCGATAGATGAGGGTGGTAGTTGCGGAATATGCGTTCAGTCTCTTTTTTAGAGCCTGAGTTGGTCTTTGAAATGGTTCACTGCACGCGTTAAACCCGCAAGCTCTTTTATTGGAATACGAGCGATATGGATCGTCAGAATATCCGCATCAGACTCAAGGCCTTCGATCATCGCGTGCTGGATCATTCCACACGCGAAATCGTGAACACGGCCAAGAGAACGGGCGCCACCGTTCGGGGGCCTATTCCCCTGCCTACGCTCATTGAGCGTTTCACCGTAAACCGTTCGCCGCACGTCGATAAGAAGTCCCGCGAACAGTTTGAAATTCGCACGCACAAGCGTGTGCTCGACATCGTCGATCCGACTCCTCAGACCGTGGACGCGCTCATGAAGCTCGACCTGTCGGCGGGTGTCGATGTCGAGATTAAGATCTGAGGATATTGACCATGCGGACGGGCTTGATTGCCAAAAAGCTGGGCATGACGCGTTATTTCGATAACGATGGCGTCCATGTGCCAGTTACCGTTCTCTCCCTAGAGGGCTGCCAGGTTGTGGCGCAGCGTACGAAGGACAGGGACGGCTATGTCGCGCTCCAGCTCGGTGCTGGATCGGCGAAAGCAAAGAACACCACGAAGCCGGAGCGTGAGCGCTTCGCCAAGGCTCAGGTTGAGCCCAAGGCGATCCTCGCTGAGTTCCGTGTTTCCGAAGACGCGCTTGTCGACGTCGGGGCTGAACTGTCGGCTGACCACTTCGTTGAGGGGCAGAAGGTCGACATTCAGGGCACGACCATCGGTAAGGGCTTTGCCGGCGCCATGAAGCGCTGGAACTTCGGTGGTATGCGTGCAACTCACGGTGTGTCGGTGTCTCACCGGGCGCACGGTTCAACGGGTCAGCGTCAAGACCCGGGCCGTACCTTCCCAGGTAAGAAGATGGCCGGTCACTACGGTGTTGAAACCGTTACGACCCTGAACCTCGAAGTGGTTCGCGTTGATGCCGAGCGTGGCCTTCTTTATATTCGCGGTGCTGTTCCCGGTTCGGAAGGGTCTTTCGTCAAGATCCGTGACGCCGTGAAAAAGGCCGCTCCGCAAGGTCTGCCGTTCCCTGCTGGTATTAAGTCTGTAGCTGCCGCTCCGGTCGCTGCAAATGAAGCCCCGGCTGAGGCTCCTGCCGCAGAAGAGGGAGCTGAATAATTATGAAAATCCAAGTCACCAATCTGAACGCTGATCAAGCGGGCGAGCTGGAACTTTCGGACAACGTCTTCGGTCTCGAAGATATCCGCTCCGACATTCTGGCCCGCGTCGTGAACTGGCAGTTGGCCAAGCGCCGCGCCGGTACGCACAAGGTTCAGACCCGCAACGAGAATTCTCGTACGGGTAAGAAGATGTATAAGCAAAAAGGCTCCGGCGGCGCGCGTCACGGCTCACGTCGTGCCCCGCAGTTCGTTGGCGGTTCGCGCGCTTTCGGTCCGGTCGTTCGCTCTCATGCGTTTGACCTGCCTAAGAAGGTTCGTGCGCTCGGCCTGCGTCATGCTCTGTCGTCCAAGGTAAAGTCCGGCTCGCTGATCATTCTTGATCAGGCGATTGTGGATGCCCCGAAGACCCAAAGCCTGCTGGCATCTTTTGAGAAGCTCGGCCTGAAGAACGCGCTGTTTATCGCGGGTCCTGAAGTCGACACCAACTTCGCTCTGGCTTCGCGCAACATCCCGAATATCGATGTGCTGCCGAACGCCGGTCTCAATGTCTATGACATTCTGCGTCGTGAAAAGCTGGTTCTGACCAAGTCTGCGGTCGAAGCCATCGAAGCACGCTTTGCTGTGGGAGCTTAAGAGATGGCTGCTACTATTCGCAATTACGACGTTCTTCTGTCGCCGCACATCACCGAAAAGGCCACTCTGCTTTCCGAGCAGAACAAGGTTGTCTTCAAGGTGGCGCTGGACTCCTCTAAGGACGAAGTCGCCTCGGCGGTTGAAGCGCTTTACGGCGTGAAGGTCACTAAGGTGAACACGATCGTCCAAAAGGGCAAGACCAAGCGCTTCAAGGGCATTAAGGGCCGCCGCATTGATGTCAAAAAGGCGATTGTTACCCTCGAAGAGGGCCAATCCATAGACATCACAACCGGCTTGTAAGGAGAGGTTTGAGCAATGGCTTTAAAGCAATATAATCCGACCTCCCCCGGCCGTCGTCAGCTTGTTCTGGTTGACCGCTCGGAACTTCACAAGGGTCGCCCTGAGAAATCACTCGTCGAAGGCTTGACCAAGTCCGGCGGTCGTGGTGCCGGTGGCCGTATCGCTGTCCGCTTCCGCGGCGGTGGTGCCAAGCGCCTGTACCGCATCATCGACTTCAAGCGTCGTAAGTTTGATGTGGTTGGCACGGTTGAGCGTCTGGAATATGACCCTAACCGTACCGCGTTCATCGCTCTGATCAACTACGCCGACGGCGAAAAGGCCTATATCCTGGCCCCGCAACGCCTCAAGGCCGGTGACCAGATCATCGCCTCTGAAAAGGTTGACGTGAAGCCTGGTAATGCCGCTCCGCTGCGCGCCCTGCCGATCGGCACGATCATCCACAATGTTGAGCTGAAGCCGCTTAAGGGTGGTCAGTTGGCCCGCTCGGCCGGCGCCTATGCTCAGCTTGTTGGTCGTGACGCCGGTTACGCTCAGATCCGTCTGGGTTCGGGCGAGCTGCGCATGGTGCTCGACACCTGCATGGCGACCGTCGGCGCTGTGTCCAACCAGGACCACATGAACGAAAACCTCGGTAAAGCCGGTCGCGCTGTCCATAAGGGCCGCCGTCCACACGTCCGCGGTGTCGCCATGAACCCGATCGACCACCCGCACGGTGGTGGTGAAGGCCGTACCTCCGGTGGTCGTAACCCTGTGACACCTTGGGGCAAGCCCACCAAGGGTCGTAAGACTCGTACCAACAAAGCGACGGATAAGTTCATCATCCGCTCGCGTCACGTTAAGAAGGCTCGCTAATCCATGGCACGCTCCGTATGGAAAGGTCCTTTCGTGGATGGTCACCTTCTTAAGAAGGCTGACGCCGCGCAGGGTTCCGGTCGCAAAGAGGTCATTAAGACCTGGTCGCGTCGCTCGGTCATCATGCCCCAGTTCATTGGGCTGACGATCGGCGTATATAATGGTCAAAAGCATGTGCCCGTAATCGTGTCGGAAGACATGGTCGGCATGAAGCTCGGTGAATTTTCGCCTACGCGGAACTTCCCCGGTCACGCCGCTGACAAGAAGGCGAAGAGGAAGTAATTATGTCTCAGACAAAAAATCCTCGCCGCGTTGAAGCCAACGAAGCCCGCGTTAAGCTGGTTTCGGTGCGCATCAGCCCGCGTAAGCTCAATCTGGTCGCTCAATCCATTCGGGGTCTGAAGGTGCAACGCGCCCTCAACGAACTGGAATTCAGCCACAAGCGCATCGCCAAAGACGTTCGCAAGGCTCTGTATTCGGCTATCTCCAACGCCGAAAACAACCACAACCTGGACATCGACAACCTGTTTGTCGCTCAGGCTTATGTGGGCAAGGGCATTGTCATGAAGCGTTTCGCTTCACGGGCTCGTGGCCGTTCGTCGCGTATCCTCAAGCCGTTTTCGGAAATCACGATCGTGGTTCGCGAATTCGGTGCCGAAGCTGCTAAAGGGGCTGCGTAATGGGTCAGAAAGTTAATCCTATTGGTCTGCGCCTCGGCGTTAACCGCACCTGGGACTCGCGCTGGTTCGCGGCGCGTCAGGAATATGCCAAGCTGCTTCATCAGGACCTGAAGATCCGTAAGGAACTGAAGGAAAAGCTGAACGCTGCCGGTGTGTCGCGCATCATCATCGAGCGTCCTCATAAGAAGTGCCGCATCACCATCTACGCTGCCCGTCCGGGCGTCGTGATTGGTAAAAAAGGCCAGGACATCGACAAGCTGCGTAAGGACATCGCCACCCTCACTGAGGGCGAAGTGTTCCTGAACCTGGTCGAAGTGCGTAAGCCCGAAGTTGACGCTCAACTGGTTGCCGAGTCTATCGCTCAGCAGCTTGAGCGCCGTATCGCCTTCCGCCGCGCCATGAAGCGTTCGATCCAGTCGGCTATGCGTCTGGGCGCCAAGGGCATCCGTATGAACCTTTCGGGCCGTCTCGGTGGTGCTGAAATCGCGCGTATGGAATGGTACCGTGAAGGCCGCGTGCCTTTGCATACTATTCGTGCTGACATTGACTTCGGTTTCGCTGAAGCTCTGACCACCTACGGTATCATTGGTATCAAGGTGTGGATCTTCAAGGGCGAAGTCCTTGAGCACGATCCGATGGCCCAGGACAAGCGTTGGGCGATTGAGGCGGCTGGCCCATCGTCGAACGAACGTCCTGAGCGCTCTGACCGTAACCGCGGCCCGCGCCGCGATCGTAATCAGAAGGAGGCTTAAGAGCCATGTTGCTCCCTAAGCGCACCAAATACCGCAAGGCTTTCAAAGGCCGTATTCATGGAAACGCCAAGGGCGGCTTTACGCTGAACTTTGGTTCGTATGGCCTGAAGACGGTCGAGCCTGAGCGCCTGACAGCTCGTCAAATCGAAGCTGCCCGTCGTGCGATCACCCGCCAAATGAAGCGCCAAGGCCGCGTTTGGATCCGTATTTTCCCTGACCTGCCGGTCACGGGTAAGCCTGCCGAAGTCCGTATGGGTAAAGGTAAGGGTGCGGTGGATTACTGGGCCGCGCGCGTGGCTCCGGGTCGCATTCTGTTTGAAATCGACGGCGTGCCGGACGATATCGCTCGCGAAGCTCTGCGCCTCGGCGCGGCCAAGCTGCCGGTTCGTACCCGCGTCGTGACCCGCCTTGATGCCGGCATTGCGCCGGTCGCTGAGGCTGCGGAGTAGGATCATGACCAAGATTGCTGACCTGCGGGGCAAGACCCCTGACCAATTGCACGAAGAACTGCTCAATCTGAAGAAAGAGCAATTCAACCTGCGTTTCCAGAAGGCCACTGGCCAGATGGAAAAGACTCACCGTGTAGACGAAGTCCGTAAGGACATCGCCCGCATTAAGACCCTTTTGACGGCCCAAAAAGCCTAAGGAGAGACCATGCCCAAGCGTATTCTGGAAGGTCTGGTTGTTTCCGATAAGGGCGACAAGACCATCGTTGTTAAGGTTGAACGCACCGTTCTGCACCCGCTCTTGAAAAAGACGGTTCGCGTATCGAAGCGCTACCACGCCCACGACGAAGCTAACACCTATAAGGCTGGCGAAACCGCACGCATCATCGAATGTGCGCCTAAGTCGAAGCTGAAGACCTGGGAAGTGCTTCCTAAAGAAGCCTAATGGCTTCGCCAAAAAGTTTGAAAGCTATGCTTTCAATACGTTTTTGGCGGGTCAATTCAGGAAAAATGCTCTTGAAGCCGGTCTTCGGACATTTTTAAGTTTACTTCTAACGCGGAATGAGGCTTATGCCTCATTCCGCGAATATTTGTCGGTATAGCGTTGTGGTCTGCTTTGGCCGCAAAACCTGCCGAAAAAGAAATTCAAATCATGAGTAGGGGCCTGCCCTGACCGCGTGATTTGCTCGTATCGTTTCAAGCCAAGGCACCTTAAGCAACAGCGAAGGGTTTTGGCTTGGGTTTCAAGGAAGTTTGAACATGATTCAGATGCAAACTAACCTGGATGTTGCCGATAATTCCGGCGCACGCCGGGTCATGTGCATCAAGGTGTTGGGTGGCTCTAAGCGCCGCTACGCCTCGGTGGGTGACCTGATCGTCGTTTCCGTTAAGGAAGCGATTCCGCGTGGTCGCGTGAAGAAGGGTGATGTGCTGCGCGCCATCGTCGTTCGCACCGCGAAAGACATCCAGCGTAAAGACGGATCGGTGATCCGTTTCGACACCAATGCTGCCGTGATCGTCAATAAGTCGTCCGAGCCCGTTGGCACTCGTATCTTCGGCCCGGTTCCGCGCGAATTGCGCGCCAAGAACCACATGAAGATCATTTCGCTGGCGCCGGAGGTGATCTGATATGGCTGCGAAGATTAAGAAAAACGACACCGTTGTTGTGTTGACCGGTAAGGACAAGGGCCGTCAAGGCAAGGTCCTTCGGGTACTGACTGAAGAAAACCGCGTCGTCGTGCAAGGCATTGCTGTGGTTCAACGCCACACCCGCGCCAGCCAGACGAACCCGCAAGGCGGCATCATCAATAAAGAAGCCGCTATCCACGTTTCGAACGTCGCCCACATCGACCCTAAGTCCGGCAAGCCAACCCGCGTTGGTTTCAAGATTGACGGCGACAAGAAGGTGCGCGTCGCCAAGAAGTCCGGTGAGGTCATCAATGGTTAGTTCTGGGGCTGATACGAAGTATACACCGCGTCTCAAGACGGTTTATCTTGAGACCATCCGTGAGGCCATGAAGGCTGAGTTCGGTTACACGAACGAAATGCAGGTCCCTAAGCTTGACAAGATCGTTGTCAACATGGGTATCGGCGAGGCCGTGGCTGACTCTAAGAAGGTAAAGGCTGCGATCAAGGATCTGGCCGCTATCACGGGTCAAAAGCCGGCTGAAACCAAGGCTCGTCAATCCATCGCCGGCTTTAAGCTGCGCGAAGGTATGGTGATCGGCGCCAAGGTGACGCTGCGCAAGGAGCGCATGTATGAATTCCTCGACCGCCTGATCACGATCGCGCTGCCGCGCGTGAAGGATTTCCGCGGCTTGAACGGTAACTCCTTCGACGGTCGTGGCAACTATGCCATGGGCCTGAAGGAACACATCGTGTTTCCGGAAATCAACTACGACCAAATCGATCAGATGTGGGGCATGGATATCGTTGTCTGCACCACGGCTTCGAGCGACAAGGAAGCCAAGGCTCTCCTGAAGCACTTCCAGTTCCCGTTCACGTCGTAAGCGGGGAAAGAAAGATATCATGGCAAAGAAAAGCGCAATTAACCGCAACGAGATGGTCAAGAAGCTGGTGGCTCAATATGCCGCTAAGCGCGAAGCCCTCAAAGCGATCGCTGTCGATGAGTCTCTTCCGCTGGAAGAACGCTTCGATGCCCGTCTGAAACTGGCCAAGTTGCCTCGCAACTCGGCGCCCAACCGCATCCGTAACCGCTGCGAAATCACCGGTCGTCCGAGAGCTTTCTATCGTAAGCTTAAGATGAGCCGTATCGCTTTGCGTGAGCTTGGCAACCAGGGACAAGTCCCCGGTCTGACCAAGTCAAGCTGGTAAGGGAGGATTGAAATATGTTCGTTAACGATCCTCTGAGCGACATGATCGCTCGTATCAAGAATGCGGCCATGCGTAAGCGTTCCAGCGTTCTGACCCCGGCCTCCAAGCTGCGCGGTCGCGTGCTCGACGTCCTTAAGGACGAGGGCTATATCCGCGGCTACGAGCTTCTGGAAGTTCCCGGCGAGTTTCCTCAGTTCCAGATTGAACTGAAGTACTTCGACGGTGAGCCGGTCATCGCGGAAATCGCCCGCGTGTCAAAGCCTGGCCGTCGCGTCTATTCGTCGATCAAAGATCTGAAGCCTATCAAGAATGGCCTCGGTATCTCGATCCTGTCCACGCCCAAGGGCGTCATGTCTGACAACGCAGCCCGCGACAACAACGTCGGCGGCGAAGTCCTCTGCCGCGTCTACTAAGACCGGCTGATAGGAAATTAAGACCATGTCTCGGATTGGTAAAAAAGCTATTGCTGTCTCGAAGGGCGTGACCATCACGCTTAACGGGCAGGACATTCAGGTTAAGGGCCCCAAGGGGCAACTGGCCTGGACTGTCGTTGAAGAAATCGAAGTCAAGTATGAGGGCGACGAAATCACTGTCGCTCCGCGTGGTGATACTAAGCGTCACAAGTCTATGTGGGGCCTCAGCCGCACCCTGATCGCCAATATGGTGAAGGGCGTGACCGATGGCTTCGAGCAAAACCTGGAACTGGTCGGCGTGGGTTACCGCGCCGCCATGAAGGGAACCTCGCTTGAGCTGCAACTCGGTTTCTCGCACCCGGTCGAAGTCCCGGCGCCTACCGGCGTCACCTTCGTGGTGCCTAAGCAAACCGAAATCAAGATCCAGGGCATCGACAAGCAAGTCGTCGGTGAACTGGCCGCCAAGATCCGCAAAATTCGTCCGCCTGAGCCCTACAAGGCCAAGGGTGTTCGTTATGCCGGCGAAAAGGTTCGCCGCAAGGAAGGCAAGAAGAAGTAAGTCATGGCTCTGTCTCCTCGTGAACAATTGGCTCGTCGCGCGCAACGTAATCGTACGCGCCTCAAGAAGCTCTCCAACGGCCGCCCGCGTTTGTCGGTGTTCCGTTCGGATAAAAACATCTACGCTCAGATCATCGACGATCTGAAAGGCGTGACCGTCGTTGCGGCGTCCTCGCTGGAATCGTCGACCAAGCGTGGTTCGGACGCCTCCGCCGCCACCGAAGTTGGTAAGCTGGTTGCCCAGCGCGCCATCGAAGCCGGTATCAAAGACGTTGTCTTTGATCGTGGTGGTTACATTTATCATGGCCGGGTGAAGGCGTTGGCAGATGCCGCGCGCGAAGCCGGTCTCAACTTCTAAGGGGTACGTTCATGGCTCGTCCTAGCGAAAACCGCAATGAGCGTCGCGATCGCACCGAAGAACCTTCGGAATTCGTAGAAAAGCTCGTCGCCATCAACCGCGTCGCCGCTACCGTTAAGGGTGGTCGTCGTTTCTCGTTCGCCGCTCTGATGGTCGTTGGTGACCAAAAAGGCCGCGTTGGCTACGGTCACGGTAAGGCCCGTGAAGTGCCGGAAGCTATCCGCAAGGCTACCGAAGAAGCCAAGAAGTCGCTCGTTCGCGTGCCGCTTCGTGAATCCCGCACCCTGCACCACGATGGCTACGGCCGTTGGGGCGCCGGTAAGATCCAGCTTCGCGCGGCCCCTCCGGGCACCGGCGTGATCGCAGGTGGTCCTATGCGTGCGGTGCTTGAAACCCTGGGCGTTTCCGACGTGGTCGGCAAGTCGCTTGGGTCTTCGAACCCTTACAACATGGTGCGCGCCACGTTTGAAGCGCTGAAGGTGCAGTCTTCGCCCCGTCAGATCGCCTCCAAGCGCGGCAAAAAGGTTGGCGACATCCTGACGCGCCGTAACGACGGCGCTTCGTCGCCGGAAGCGATTGAGGGCTAATCATCATGGCACAAGTCACAGTCAAGCAGACGGGTTCGCCCATCCGCCGTACCAAAGATCAGCGCGCAACACTCGCCGGTCTGGGCCTGAACAAGATGGGCCGTGTCTCCACTCTGGAAGATACGCCTTCGGTTCGCGGCATGATCGCCAAGGTGGCTCACCTGATCGAAATCGTAGACTAAACAAATGCCCGGAGGAAACTCCGGGCATTTGCTATTTATAGAAGCTCCCTTCTCCCTGCTTGCGGGGAGACGGTGGTTCGAAGAACCGGATGAGGGGCCTCTTACAAACAGGTTTTGCCTCTCACCCTAACCCTCTTCCCGCAAACTGGGAGAGGGAAATCCATCAACGCCGAGTCCGCACAGTGCGGGCGCATTCAGATATGAGGCATAAAATGACAAAATTGAACGAAATCCGCGATAACGAAGGCTCGACCAAGGGCCGTATGCGCGTAGGTCGCGGCCCTGGCTCCGGCAAGGGCAAGACCGCAGGTCGCGGTGTGAAGGGCCAGAAGTCCCGTTCGGGCGTCTCGCTGCTGGGCTTTGAAGGCGGTCAAATGCCGCTGTACATGCGTATGCCTAAGCGCGGTTTCAACAACCCGTTCGCTCTGAAATTCGCTGAAGTTAACCTGTGGCGCCTGCAAGACGCCATCGACGCCGGTAAGATCGATGCCAAGGCTGAGATCACCGGTGCTGTGCTTAAGGCTGCGGGCGTTATCCGTCGTGAACTCGATGGCGTGCGTCTGCTGGGCGAAGGCGAGCTTAAGTCCAAGGTTACCTTGAACGTTTATTCGGCGACCGCAGGGGCCGTGAAGGCCGTTGAAGCTGCTGGTGGCACCGTGACCCAAAAGCGTCCGGCCAAAAAGTCGGCTGAGTAAGTTATCCACGGGTGATGCATCATCCGTCAAAGGGCAGGGCGCTTTGATTAACCCTGCCTCTTGGCCTTTGGCGCTCACCCGCCTATATCTGCCGGAGTTCGTTGAGTCTGAATGATCAGACTTTTTGGGGACTTTCTGATTTTTAAGGATAGTTGATGGCATCGGCTGCTGAACAACTTGCTGCGAATATGAATTTCGGCGCCTTTGCCAAGGCGACCGAACTTCACAAGCGTCTTCTTTTCACGCTGGGCGCGCTGATTATCTGCCGTCTGGGCACCTATATACCCGTTCCCGGCATTGATATGGCCGCGTTTGACCGCGCCTTTTCGGGGCAGTCTCAGGGTATTTTGGGCATGTTCAACATGTTCTCCGGCGGAGCCGTGGAACGTATGGCTGTATTCGCCCTGAACATCATGCCGTACATTTCCGCGTCGATCATTGTGCAACTCATGGGCTCGATCTACGGCCCGTGGGAAAAGCTGCGCAAGGAAGGCGGCGAGGCGGGCCGCAAGCAACTTAACCAGTACACCCGTTATCTGACGCTCGTTCTGGCCATCGTTCAGTCGTTCTCGATCGCCGCAGGTATGCAGGCGTCGGGGCTGGCGCTCAATCCGGGGCCATTCTTCCTGATTTCGACCGTGACGACGCTTACCGGCGGCACCATGTTCCTGATGTGGCTGGGTGAGCAGATCACCGCGCGCGGCGTCGGGAACGGCTCGTCTATGATCATCTTTACCGGCATTGTCGCGGTTCTGCCGTCAACTATTGCCCAGCTTCTGGCGCTCGCCAAGGAAGGCCAGATTGCGCCGCTGGTGTTGCTGCTGGTCGTTCTGGTGCTAATTGCCACCATCGTCTTTATCGTGTTCATGGAACGCGCCCAACGCCGTCTGCTGGTGCAATACCCTAAACGTCAGGTCGGTAACCGTATCATGGGCGGCGATACCTCGTTCATGCCGCTTAAGGTCAATACCGCCGGTGTTATTCCGCCGATTTTTGCCTCGTCGCTGTTGCTGCTGCCGACCACGATCCTGCAATTTGCCGGTTCTAACCCGGATGCCATGCCAACGTGGCTGGGCTGGTTGCCGTCGCTTACGACGCAACTGACCCACGGCCAGCCGCTGTTCATGGCCATCTATGCCGCTCTGATCATCTTCTTCTGTTTCCTTTACACCTCGCTGGTGTTCAATCCGGATGAAACGGCTGAGAATCTGCGTAAATACGGCGGCTTCCTGCCGGGTATCCGTCCGGGCAAGCGCACGGCTGAGTATCTCGATTTCGTTCTGACGCGCATTACCGTGATTGGTGCGGCCTATATCACCATCGTCTGTTTGCTGCCGGAACTGTTGATCTCCAGCCTTGGCAACAGCTTTTACTTTGGCGGTACGTCGATCCTGATCGTGGTGTCGGTAACCATGGATACGGTTGCCCAGATCCAGTCGCATCTTCTGGCCCATCAGTATGATGGCCTGATCAAAAAATCGAAAATGAAAGGCGGAGCGCCAAGACTCCGCGGGGGAGCCCGATGAATATAATACTTTTCGGGCCGCCTGCGGCCGGTAAAGGCACTCAGGCCAAGCGTCTGGTGGTGGCACGTAACATGGTGCAACTGTCGACCGGTGACATGCTGAGGGCCGCTATTGCTGCCGAAAGCGAACTGGGCCTCAAGGTCAAGGATATTCTGGCCAGCGGCGGCTATGTGGCTGATGAGATCGTCATCGCCCTGATCCGTGAGCGCTTGCCAGAGGCCGAAGCTGCCGGTGGGGCGATCTTTGATGGCTTTCCGCGCACTGTGGCCCAGGCCGAGGCGCTGGACACCATGCTGGCCGAGCGTGGTACCCAGATCGATAAGGTCGTGCGCCTGAATGTCGATGAAGCAGCACTTATTGACCGGATCGAGACGCGCTTTGCCGAGCAGGGCCGTAGCGACGATAACCCGCAAGTTTATAAGGAGCGTCTGGCAAAATATAATGCCGAGACCGCCCCGCTTTTGCCCTTCTATGCCGCGCAAGGCAAACTTGCTGAGGTTGAGGGCATGGGCTCAATGGAAGAGGTCGCCGCCCGTATCGAAGCGGCCCTTGCTTAACAGATTTCCTTTCAGGCTCCCTTAGAAGGCCTGAGAGACTTAAATGCCGGTTTTGAATTTTCACCCCAAAGCCGGTTCTACAATTAAGACAAAAGATGCTGGCCCCGCTTTTTCACCTCTGGGCTTAAGTCTTAGTCTGCAACTTCGCCGTCCAGATCGCTTAAGGCGTTAAACCTTAAGGTTTTGGGCAAAAAACCATTGACGGATGATGATTCCTTATTATAAGGGGTCGCTTCCGCGAAAATAACACGCGTATTCTTTTGGGCTGGCCTTTACAACAGGCACGCTTAAAGGCATACGTGTCGCCTTTCGTTTTTTGGCGCGCCGTAAGGTTGTGCCCCGAGGAGAATTAGACGTGGCCCGTATTGCAGGCGTCAATATACCGACAAACAAGCGCGTCCTTATCGCGCTCCAATATATCCATGGCATTGGCCCGCAAAAGGCTAAGGAAATCGTGGAAAAAGTGGGCATTGAAGATGCCCGTCGTGTCAATTCGCTGTCTGACGCCGAAGTGCTGCAGATCCGTGAAACCATCGACCGTGACTATCTGGTCGAAGGCGATTTGCGTCGCGAAGTCTCGATGAATATCAAGCGCCTGATGGACCTGGCCTGCTACCGCGGCCTGCGTCACCGTAAGGGCCTCCCGGTGCGTGGCCAACGCACTCACACAAATGCGCGTACGCGCAAAGGTCCGGCGAAACCTATCGCTGGCAAGAAGAAGTAATCGGGACCGCTGAGCAATGGCTAAGGAACCTACACGCGTTAAAAAGCGCGAACGTAAAAACATCACCTCGGGCGTGGCACATGTCAACGCTTCGTTCAACAACACCATGATCACCATCACGGACGCGCAGGGCAATGCGATTTCGTGGTCGTCGGCTGGCCACATGGGTTTTAAGGGTTCGCGTAAATCGACCCCTTACGCCGCTCAGGTTGCCGCTGAAGACGCAGGCCGTAAGGCTATGGAACATGGCGTCAAGACGCTGGAAGTCAGCGTTGCCGGTCCGGGTTCGGGCCGTGAATCGGCTCTGCGCGCCCTGCAGGCGGTGGGCTTCACGATCACGACTATCCGTGACGTCACCCCGATCCCGCATAACGGCTGCCGTCCGCCGAAGCGTCGTCGCGTTTAATTTCGTCTAATTCTATTTAACAGCCGCCGTTTCGTTTGATCGCGAAGCGGCGGCCTTTCCCACAATTTGAGGGACGCAATGATCGAAAGAAACTGGCAACAGCTAATTCGTCCCGAGAAGCCCCAGATCGAGTCCGGCGTGGATTCTACGCGCAAGATGCGTCTGGTCGCGGAGCCGCTGGAGCGCGGTTTCGGGGTAACTCTCGGTAACGCTTTGAGACGTGTTCTCCTGTCTTCGTTGCAGGGTGCGGCTGTTACGGCTGTGCAGATCGATGGTGTCGTTCACGAGTTTTCATCTATCGAAGGCGTACGTGAAGATGTCGTGGATATCATCCTCAACATCAAGCAACTGGCGCTGCGTATGCACGCCGAAGGCCCCAAGCGCATGGTGCTTCGCGCATCAGGTGCAGGCCCGGTAACCGCCGGTCAGATTGATGTCCCGGCCGATATCGAAGTTCTGAACCCGGATCACATTATCTGTACGCTGGATGAAGGCGCCTCCGTGCGTATGGAATTCACCGTCCAGACCGGCAAGGGCTATGTCCCGGCTGACCGTTTGCGTCCGGAAGATGCCCCGATTGGCCTGATCGCCGTCGATGCGCTTTATTCGCCGGTCAAGAAGGTGGCTTACCGCGTCGAGCCGACCCGTCAGGGCCAGTCGCTCGATTACGATAAGCTGGTGATGGAAGTTGAAACCAACGCCGCGGTGACCCCGATCGATGCTGTGGCGTTTGCTGCGCGTATCCTTCAGGACCAACTGCAAATCTTCATCACCTTTGAAGAGCCTAAGCCAGCCGTCGTCGAAGAAGGCAAGCCTGAGCTGCCGTTTAACCCGGCTCTGCTCAAGAAGGTCGACGAGCTGGAGCTTTCGGTCCGTTCGGCGAACTGCCTGAAGAACGACAACATCGTCTATATCGGTGACCTGATCCAGAAGACGGAATCGGAAATGCTCCGTACCCCGAACTTTGGTCGTAAGTCGCTGAATGAGATCAAGGAAGTTCTGTCGTCCATGAGCCTTAACCTGGGCATGGACGTGCCGAACTGGCCGCCTGAAAACGTTGAAGATCTGGCCAAGAAGTTCGAAGACCAGATCTAAGGCACTCAACAAAAAGTCCTTCGGCCCTGAAGCGTTGTTCTAACGCTTCGCTCTTTGAGAACTGGCCTCAGTGTACTTTTTGTTGTATGGCAAGAATGAGAAAGCCAAGTACGGGCAAAGCCCTGCTTGGCTTTCCCTTTTTATGAGAGGGCAATTCTGTGAATTGCCGGATCACTTATCGGGAAAGACCAAAACCTTGTCCCGGTAATTTCGACCCGTTTCGGGTCGACGCTTATGACGGGCAGGGGCCATTCGGGTTTCTTTGCCTTTAGATCATGGGCTCGTTTTTGGGAGGTCGGACAGGCTGCGTGCCGCCGGTCTTTTGGAGATTTTATTATGCGTCACGGTTCAGGCCACCGCAAACTCGGTCGCACCAGCGCCCACCGTACGGCAATGTTTGCCAACATGGCGGCGTCGATCATCAAGCACGAACAAATCACCACCACCCTGCCGAAGGCCAAGGAACTGCGTCCCTTCGTCGAAAAGCTGGTGACGCTGGCCAAGTCGGGCACCCTGCACGACCGCCGTATCGCCATCTCGCGCGTCCGTGACGTCGCTCAGGTCGGCAAGCTGTTCGAAGTGCTTGGCCCGCGTTACAAAGACCGCAACGGCGGCTACATCCGCATCATGAAGGCTGGCTTCCGCCACGGCGACAACGCCGCTATGGCCATCATCGAATTCGTCGAGCGTGACGAAAGCGAAAAGGGCAAGGATTCCGGCACGGTGCTGTCGGTTGAGACCGAAGAGGCCTAAAAACCTCTCCTGCCGATGCAGATTACCTAAAAAGGCTTCCCGCTATGGCGGGGAGCTTTTTTATGTTTGCGGGTGCGTAAAAATCGGGCAGGGGCACATTAGACGTCTTACACAGCAGACATTCGACGGTGTGCGGCGCGTGATATTTATCACATAATTATTTATTACTGCTTAGTTAACGCGCCTGTGATCGTCCGCATAAGGACTGTGACTTCCCCTGTCGTGGTTTATACCCTACGCTTCAGGTGAAGATTAAGACCACGGGGTCAGGTCTTCTACCTTACATCACCCATTTTCAGGAGGTTGCTATGTCCAATGACGTACAAAGCCATGCGTACACCCCTGCTACAGGCGCACCGATCCTTTCGGAAGCGCTGCTGAGTGAAACTCTTTTCGGTCATGATGTGCCCGAGCTTAATGAAGCGTCTGATATGGACGTTCTGGATCGCATCCGCACCTGCGACTAAGCCAACACGATAGACATATCAAAAGCCTCCGCATTAGCGGGGGCCTTTTTTGTGGGCCGCTGCCGTCTCCCCCTTGTCACCGCTCTGACGCATCTTTTATGTAGTCTGTTGTGATCGTTGGGTTAAGCCGGGTGTTCTATGCGTAAACAGATTTTGGGGGCCATCGCCCTGATCATGATGGGCTTGGGGGCTTGCGTTTCCAAGCCGCAGGCGCCTGTGGTGCCCGTTGAGGCGGTCAGTGAAAAACCAGCCCCGCTGATCCTGATTTCCATTGATGGCTTTCGGGCCGACTATCTGGATCGTGGCATAGCCCCCAATCTCAAAGCCTTGGCCGATAGTGGCGCGCGTGCGACCATGCGCCCCAGTTTCCCCAGCCTGACCTTTCCCAATCACTATACGTTGGTCACCGGCCTGCGGCCTGACCATCACGGTATTATCGGCAATACCATGCGCGATCCGCGTAAGCCGGAGGTGACGTTCCGGCTGTCCAACCGCGAGGCGGTCATTGATCGCTTCTGGTGGGATGATGGCAAACCGTTCTGGGTCAGCGCGCAGGCGCGCGGCCTTAAGGTCGCGGCTATGTTTTGGCCTGGCTCTGAAGCCGATATCCGTGGTGTGCGACCGACATACTGGATGACCTATGATGAGGAGATGCCGCACCCGGCGCGCGTGGCGCAGGTACTCAACTGGCTGGATATGCCGACCGCTGAACGGCCCGATGCTATCACGCTCTATTACTCGACCGTCGATCACGAAGGCCATGACTCTGGCCCCGACAGCCCGCAGGTTAATGCCGCTCTGGCTGATGTCGATCAATCGGTGGGGCAACTTATCGATGGTCTGAAATCGAGAGGCATCACCGCCAATATCGTCATCGTGTCGGATCACGGCATGGCCAAACACCAACCCGAAACCTTTGTCCGCATCGCCGATATACTACCGAATGACAGCTATGATCTGGTGGCGGGCGGGCAGGTGGTGCTGCTTGACCCCAAGCCCGGTCATGAGGCTGAGGTGAACCGGATTCTGATCCGCAATAAACCACCGCACATGACCTGTTGGCGCAAAGGCAAGATCCCGGCCCGCTACCATTTCGGGAAACACATCAGGGTGCGCACGATCGTCTGCATGGCTGATGTCGGCGGCTATATCGTGGCCCCCTCCCGCGACGGCTGGATGCCCAAACCAGAGGGTGGCAGTCACGGCTATGACCCCTATGATCAGCACATGCAAGCCGTGTTTATCGCCAGCGGACCTGCGTTTAAATCCGGCGTGCGATTGAAAACCTTCGATAATGTTAATGTCTATGGCTTGATCATGGAACTGCTTGACCTTAAGCCCGAACCCTATGACGGCACGACGCGGCCGTTTAAGCCCGCGCTGAACAAATGATATCCGGCTTTTTTCAGGCGTCATGCGGCCTTGATAGCGCCGCAAAGACCTCTACATAATTGGATGACTATTCCTTTTGTGAGCCTGACTGAACCCATGACGACATCCTTACGCAAAGCTGCCTCCATTATCGCCCTGACTATGGCCGGTTTGATGAGCGCCTGTTCCGGCCAGACCGAACCGCAGGATAATTACGAGGGTTCGGGGTTTCATCAGCAACCGCTCGGCACACCCAATCGTAAAGTGCCTGACAGCGCCATCGGCATGAAGTCGTCCTTTGCGCCGGTCGTGCGCGATACAGCGCCCGCGGTCGTCAATGTCTATGCCAAGCGCGTCACCCGCCGTCAGGTCGATCCGTTCTGGCAGATGTTCGGCGGCGTCAATCCGCGTCCGCAGGTCGAGCAGTCTCTCGGTTCGGGTGTGATCGTGCGCGGCGACGGCGTGGTCGTGACCAATAACCACGTCGTTCAGGGCGGGCAGGAGTTCATGGTCGTGCTCAATGACCGGCGTGAGTTTCCGGCCAAGCTGCTGCTGGCTGATGAACGCACGGATTTGGCTGTGCTTCAGCTTGAGACAAGCGGCGAAAAGTTCACCACGCTCAATCTGGATGACGGTCGCGATCTGGAGGTCGGTGATCTGGTGCTGGCGATCGGCAACCCATTTGGGGTCGGCCAGACGGTGACTAATGGCATTATTTCAGCCCTTGACCGCACCGATGTCGGGCCGGGTGAGGGGGCTTTCATTCAAACCGACGCCGCCATCAATCCTGGCAATTCCGGCGGGGCGCTGGTCGATATGGACGGCGACCTGATCGGCATCAACAGCTTTATTCTGTCACGCTCAGGCTCATCGGCGGGGGTTGGGTTTGCCATTCCGTCGGCCATGGTGCGTCGGGTGGTTGATACGGCGCTGGGTGGGAAATCCACGCTGGTTAGGCCATGGCTGGGCGCCAAGGGCGATGCGGTGACCTCTGATATTGCCCGTTCGATGAATCTGCCGCGCCCTGAAGGCGTGCTGGTCAGCGATATCTATAAGGGCAGTCCGGCCGATCAGGCCGGTTTGCGCACCGGCGATGTCATCACCGCGGTCGATGGTCAGGCGGTCAATGACGCCCGCGCCATCGCCTACCGGATGAGTGTACGCAACCCCGGTGAGACGGCGCAACTGGGCATTATCCGTGACGGCAAACCGCAATCGGTTAAGGTCAAGGTGCAACCGCCCATCGCCACACCCGCCAAGGATGAGCGCCTGATCAAGGCCAATACCCCGCTGCTGGGGGCCAAGGTTGTCAATATGTCGCCCGCCGTGGCCGAAGAAGCGGGCATCGATATCTTTGCCGCCCCGCGCGGGGTGCTGGTATACGGGATTGAATCGAACCGCGCCTATGCGGCCCGCGCCGGTTTCCGCCCCGGCGACATCATTAAGGATGTCAACGGCACGCCGATTACGTCGGCTGCGCAGTTAGAGCAGATACTCAACACCCGTCCGGCGGTGTGGAAAATCAGCATCATCCGGCAGGGGCAGACAATGACCGCCCAATTCAGGTCATAAGTTTATACCTTCCTGAGTGCTTTGCGTTCCGGGAGCCGCGACCGTTTACGGTCGGGTTGTGGGGGACTTTTTAAACATTAGGCAAGTCTATGAGCGTAGCCTGTCGAAAGCAGCAGGGTGTCCTCATGATTACCATTTTTCACCGGACGGGCGAACGGATAGCGGAAACACAGCAAAAGGCCGATCAGAATGTACCGGACGATCCCGTATGGATCGATCTGATCCAGCCTAGCGAAGAAGAACTGTGGCGCTTGCCACAGTACCTCAATATTGCCCTACCGTCGCGGGAAGAAACCTGGCGCGATCATGCCCTGAACCGCATGTATACGCGTGATGGCACTGCCTATATGACGGCCACTTTGCTAGACGATGATGAAGCGCGTAGCTGCGGTACGATTACGTTAATTCTTACACCCGACTTTCTTATTACCCTGCGCGATATTGATGCGCCTGTCTTCTTGCAGCTTCAGGAACGCCTGCTTTTATCCCCCAAGAACTTTCAGACCAGTACGGATGTGCTGATGGCGCTGGTGGAAACGCTCATTCTACGTACCGCAGCCCATGCCGAAGAGGTGATTAACGGCCTTGATAGCCTTTCAGGCCGTATCTTTTCTGATCATGGTTTCGAAGGCGAAAAACGCACGCCTTCGGAGATTATGCATGAGGTGCTCAAGGCGCTCGGCTTCTATGCCGACCTCAATTCGCGCATCCACGAAAGCACCCAGAGCCTGCACCGCCTTTGCACCTACCTTGTCAATACCCTGCCACAGGGAAACGCCCATGTTCGCGCTCTGAAAGCTCTGGGCTCTGACGCATTTTCCGTCACCGAGCAATCTGCCTTTCTGTCAGGCAAGATCAGCTTCCAGCTCGACGCCGCTCTGGGTATGATTAATGTCGAGCAGAATCAAATATCCAAGATATTTTCGACCACAGCGGTATTCTTCCTGCCACCGGCACTGGTCGCCGGTGTTTATGGCATGAATTTCGACCACATGCCTGAACTGCACTGGGTGATCGGGTATCCGTTGGCGTTGGGGTTGATGGGTGTGGCGGTGCTGGTGCCTTACTGGGTCTTTCGGCGCCGGGGCTGGCTATGACCGCCCAGTTTAGGGCGTAAACTATACCTCCCTGAAATCTCTGATTTCAGGGAGGTATTTTAGTTCTCGATCACTATCGGGGTGATTTTTAGCGCCGTGATCTGGTTGCGCTGGCGGCGCAGGATCTGGAACTTGCGGTCAAAAAAGATGAAGGTCTGACCGGGCTGAGGGATGGTGCGGGCCTCATAGATCACAAGGCCCGCGATAGTTACCGCATCATCATCGGGCAGATCCCAGTCCATAAAGCGGTTCAGATCGCGGATCGGTACATCACCATCAACAATCAACGACCCATCGGCCTGCTTACGGATGCCGGTCTGGGCGGTGTCATGTTCATCTTCGATATCACCGACGATTTCCTCTAAGATGTCCTCCAGCGTCACCATGCCCTGCAGCGCGCCGTATTCATCGACCACCAGCGCAAAGTGCTGCTTTTGCTTTAGAAACGCGTTCAACTGGCTTTTGAGGTTGGTGGTGTCGGGGATAAACCACGGCTCACGCGTTATGGCGTCAATATCGAGGCTTAAGACATCGCCTCTGGCCTTGGTGATGGCGGCGAACAGGTCGCGGGCATGGAGGACGCCGACGATGTTTTCCTGGTTGTCGCGATAAAGCGGGATGCGGGTATGGCCGATTTTAAGCGCCTCATCGATGATGCGCTCAATGCCAAGGTCGGCGTCAATCATGAATATCTGCTTGCGGTGAACCATGATCTGGCTGACATCAAGCTCAGACAGATCCAGCACCCCGCGGAACATGTTGCGGTCGCGCTTTTCGACTGAGCCTTCGTCGTGGTGATATTCGATGGCCCCGCGGATTTCCTGATGGGCGGCCAGAACGTCGGTTTCCATCGACATATTGACGCCGAACAATTTCAGGGTTTTTCGCACAAACCACTGCACGGCCTGCACGACGGGGCCGAAGATATAGACGGCCCACAAAACCATCCGCGACATACCGCGCGCCACATCATCGGGCTTGGTGATCGCCAGGGTCTTAGGCAGGACTTCCCCGAACACCAGAATAAGCACGGTCATGACGCCGGTGGAGATAGCAATACCCATGGCGCCGGGGAACATGGCTGCCAGCACCGAGGTCGTCAGCGCCGACGCGCCGATATTGATTAGGTTGTTGCCCAGCAATATGGCCCCGATCATCTTTTCCTGATCGGTCAGAAGGCGGTTGACCCGCTTGGCGGCCTTATCGCCGTCGCGCTCAAGCTGATGCATCCGTCCGCGTGAGGCTGCCGTCATGGAGGTTTCCCCCGCCGAAAACAGCGCCGACACAAACAGTAGCCCAATTAGGATTGGGGCGAGGACGAGCAGGGTGGCGATCATGCGTCTAGGCGGGCCAGCGCGCCCTCAGTCAGCAGGAAGTCATAAATATCGGCGGTGGGAACGTCTTTAGCCACGAACGCCTCACCGATGGCGCGGGCCAGTACGAACACCAGTTTGCCGCCTTCGGCTTTTTTGTCGTGGCCCATGTGTTCGATCAGTCGATCCGCATCAAATGGCGCGTTGCGAATTTCAGCAATCGTGGTCGGCAGGCCGGACTGCGCAATGGCGGCGACGGCGCGGTCGGCATCGGTTTTTGAACACAGCCCCGCACGCGCAGAATAACGGAAAGCCATGGCCATACCGATCGCCACCGCTTCACCGTGCAGCAGGGTATCGCCAAAGCCAACCTCGGCCTCCAGCGCATGGCCAAAGGTGTGACCGAGGTTGAGCAAGGCGCGCTTGCCGCCTTCGCGCTCATCGGCGGCGACGATTTCGGCTTTCATTTCGACCGAACGGGCGACGGCATATTTGATGGCGTCGATTTCGAGCGCCAACACCTTCTGATCATTGACCTCAAGCCATTCAAAGAAGGCCTTATCCCCCAGCAGACCGTATTTGATGACTTCGGCATAGCCGCACTTGATTTCCCGCGCGGGCAGGGTCGCCAGCACATCGAGGTCGCACAGGACTTTGCGCGGCTGATGGAACGCGCCGATCAGGTTTTTGCCGCGCGGGTGGTCGATGGCCGTCTTGCCGCCGACGCTGGAATCGACCTGCGCCAGAACGGTCGTAGGTATCTGGATGAAATCGATGCCGCGCATATAGATGCTGGCCGCAAAGCCGGTCAGGTCGCCGATCACCCCGCCGCCCAGGGCTACCACCACGTCCTTGCGATCAAGGCCCGCATCGACAAACGCATCGGTGACGGTCTCAAGCCCTTCCCAGGACTTGGTCTGCTCACCGGCAGGCACGACGGTCTTATAGGTTTTAAAACCCACCGCCTCAAATTGCGCGACGACGCCATCGGCATGGAGCCCATCGACATTGGCGTCACAGACGATCAGCACGCGCTTATTTTTCAGGTAGGGGCCGACATGGCTGACCACATCACCGACCAGTCCGGTATCGACCAGAACGTCATAGGGGGTGAAAGCGCCGCCGGCGACAGGGATTGTGGTCATTTATGGGTATCCAGATAGGTTTTGAGGGCCTCAAGCACCAGATCAACGCTTTTGGCATGGGACTGATCGCCGGTTTCGACCGTCAGATGAGCCTCGGCATAATAGGGGTAGCGGTTGGTTTCATGTTCGCGCAAGACGTCCATCGGGTCGCGATCCTTGAGCAGCGGGCGGTGGGGTTTATTGGCTACCCGCCGCGCCAGCACCTTAAGGTCGGTCTTGAGCCAGACCACAATCGCCTTGTCTTTTAAGGCCGCGCGGGTCTGGGCGTGCATGAACGCGCCTCCGCCGGTCGCCAGTACCTGCGGGCCTTCGTCAATCAGGCGCAGGATGACGCGGTGTTCGCCGTCGCGGAAATTGGCCTCACCTAAACTTGCGAAAATATTGGCAATAGACTGGCCCGCCGCCTTTTCAATTTCTTCATCGGCATCGCGAAAGGGCAGGCTGAAATGGTCGGCCAGACGCCGCCCGACCGTGGTTTTGCCCACCCCCATTAAGCCGACCAGAACCAGGGGCTTGGGCAGGTCAAAACGCGGACGCACGTAATCGGTTATGTCGGACGGCCCGGTCATGGGCGGCACGGTTGAAAAAAACAGCTCATGTTGATAGGGTTTACAGTATATTCATGGGTATTTTCCAGTGTTTATGCTGAACCGCCCGCAAAGGGATGTGGGAGAGTGTGATGGCGCGTGATCCGGTAAAGCAGTTTTTGCAAATGATGGCGGTGGAGCGCAATGCGTCCAAACGCACGCTGGAGGCCTACGGGCAGGACTTAAGCGACCTTGAGGCGTTTGCAGGCAATGACTTGCTGGCCTTGGGCGAGGCCGCTCTGGCGCGGTTTTTCGAGCATCTGGATGCGCTGGGCCTAACCGGGGCAACCCTGCAAAGAAAGCGCTCGGCCATCCGGCAGTTTTACCGGTTCTGTGTCGGTGAGAGTTTTATTCTGGCCGACCCCAGCCGCAAAATACCGGCGGCGAAAAAGGCCCAAACCCTGCCCAAAATCATCAGCCGGGACGAGGTCGAATCACTGATTTCGGCTGCCGAACTGAAAGGCCCGCATCATGCGTTGAGGCTGAAATGCCTGATTGAGATCGCCTATGCGTCGGGGATGCGGGTGTCTGAGATTGTCTCCCTGCCGCTGGATGCGGTCATGAAAGACCCGGCCTATCTGATCATTAAGGGCAAGGGCGGGGTGGAGCGGCTGGTGCCGCTTAATCCGTCAGCGCGGGTGGCGATCAAGGATTATCTGGGGGTGCGCGAGCTGTTTCTGGCCAAGGGTGATAGGGGAAACAGCTTTCTGTTTGCCTCACGGGGCGGCGATGGTTACCTGACGCGCCGCCGGGTCGGGCAATTGCTGGATGAAGCCGCCACAAATGCAGGTATTGATCCGGCGCGGGTGTCACCGCACGTTCTGCGCCATGCCTTTGCAACCCATCTGCTCGAAGGTGGCGCGGATTTGCGGGTGGTGCAGACCCTGCTTGGTCATGCGGATATTTCGACAACCCAGATATACACCCATGTCGCCGGTGAGCGCCTGCGTGAGGTGGTGGAAACCCATCATCCGTTGGCCCTCAAAAAGCGCAGCGTTAGGGCGGAGTAACAATGCGGAAAGCGCTAAAATTTCTCCTCCCTACGCAGTGGGGAGGTGCCGAGTTTACGAGGCGGAGGGGTATTTGCGTCGTACAACAAGCTACCCCTCCGTCGGTCTCGCTACGCTTGCCGCCACCTCCCCACTGCGTAGGGAGGAGATGGGCGTCATTTTTCGGCTTTTCCGAATGATCGCTTGCTGTATAAGGCCAGACTTTATAATTTGCTCGCCTTAAGCGGTGTTGTGGGATTCCTTTGATGCGTCATTATCTCGAATTCGAGCGTCCGATTGCTGATCTCGAAGCCAAGATCGAAGAACTGTCCAGCCTGTCCGAAAGCGGCGGCACGGACATGGTGCCGGAACTGGATGCCCTGCGTCTCCGCGCCCATGTGATGCGCAAAGAAGCCTATTCAAAGCTGGAGCCCTGGCAGAAGACGCAGGTCGCCCGCCATCCTGAGCGTCCGCACTTTGTTGATTATATTTCCGGGCTGATCGAGGATTTCGTCGAACTGCGCGGTGACCGTAAATTCGGCGATGATCAGGCGATTATCGGCGGTCTGGGCCGGTTCCGCGGTCAAAGCGTGGTCGTTATGGGCCATGAAAAAGGCCACGACACCACCACGCGGCTCAAGCACAATTTCGGCATGGCCCGCCCCGAAGGCTACCGTAAGGCCGTGCGTCTGATGGATATGGCCGAACAGTTTGGCTTACCTGTCCTGACGTTTGTGGACACCGCAGGCGCCTATCCCGGTATCGGCGCCGAAGAGCGCGGTCAGGCCGAAGCCATTGCCCGCTCGACCGAGCGCAGCCTGACCCTGAAAGTGCCGATGATCACGACAGTGACCGGCGAAGGCGGCTCCGGCGGGGCTATTGCCATCGCCGCCGGCAACCGCGTGCTGATTCTGGAGCACTCGATCTATTCGGTGATTTCACCCGAAGGGGCGGCCTCGATCCTGTGGAAAGACGGTGCGCGCGCTCAGGATGCTGCCGACCGCATGAAGATCACGGCACCTGACCTGCTGAAATTCGGGATTGTTGACCGCATTATCGAAGAACCGGCCGGTGGCGCCCATTCCGATCCGGAACTGATGATCCGCACGGTCGGTAATGTGCTGGAAGAGGAGCTGAAAGCCCTCAATTTCCTCAACGCCGAGGAACTGGTCGCCCAACGCGCCGAACGGTTTTATGCTATCGGCAAGATCGGGCTGGAATAGACGTACATGAAATCAGGCGGGGGGCTGAAACGATTTAAGAGGCTGACCACGACCGCCAGATTTGTAACGTGGATCAATATCTTATCGACCACGGTATTTTGCGCATTTCTTATCGTACTTATCGTCCGGCCATTCTCTGATAATTTGCAGATGTGGTATGAAGACAATATGGCTACAGTTGCCATGGGGGTCGGAATCGCGGCTGTAAACCAAGTCGTTTTCTTCGTAATCTCTGGGTTTATCAACCTTTTGTGGATGTCTCGCGCGCTGAAGAATGCTCGCGACATGTCCTCTGCTGTGCGCACACACAGCTTTGAGTTTGTAAGCAGTTTTTTCATCCCGATCCTGAGTCTTTACCGGCCTTTCTATATTATGCAGGCGATAAACCGTGCCAGCCAGGCGGGTGAGCTAGAATTGGGGGCTCCCCTGATCTTATGGTGGTGGATATGTAACCTTGGCGCTGGGGTTTTAGCCTTGGCGCTTGTTGGGCTGGTGACGTTGGGGGCAGACGGTATGTCCGCGACCTATAGTCTAATGACCGTGGCTTATATGGGGACTCTGTTGCCTATGCTGCTTGCCAGCATATTTTTCACAAAAGTTATGGGGCACATCTGTCGTTTACAGCTTGCCACTGACACAGAGATAGTCGAGCAGTTCTAGCTAGTCTGTCGCGGGCGTCATGGCGGCCTTCGGATACTTATCGAGTTGCACCTGATGCGGGTAGGGGAAGACGATCCCTTCGGCGTCAAAACCCTTCTTGATCATCAGATAAAGATCGGTTTCCGTCTGGAAATAATCCCCCGCCTGCACCCAGGTCTGAAGACTAATGGTCACGGATGAGTCCGCAAAACCGCGCACCCCCGTCCACGTCACCGGGGCTTCGAGGGTTTTGGGGTGGCTTTCCGCGATGGTTTTCAGAACCTTAAGCGCGTGATCAAGGTCGGTGTCGTAATCGACGCCGATCATCATCTCGATCCGGCGGGTGCCGTTGTGGGTGAAGTTGGTGATCTGGTCGCTGATGATTTTGGAATTGGGGATATTGATGCGCAGATTGTTGGCATCCACTAACTCCGTAGTGAACAGCCCCAGCCGGTACACCGTACCCGATATATCATTGATGCGCACGACATCGCCGATGACATAGGGCTTGATGACCAGCAGCATGATGCCGGACGCGACATTGCTTAACGTGCCTTGCAGGGCCAGACCAATCGCCAGTGACGCCGCGCCCAGAACCGCGATGATCGAGGTCGTCTGCACCCCAAGCTGCGACAGGATCGCCACGATGCCGATGACCATGATCAGCCAGTTGACGACCTGAGAGAAAAACTCAGGCAGGGTCCGGTCGGCCGGATTATGCGACAGTCGGCGCGCCATCTTGCGCACCATGCCTGACAGCCAGCCTGAGATAATCAGCGTGACCGTCAGGATCAGCACGACCGCAATGACTTTGCCAATGATCGTGTCGGCGTTGGCGGTCAGGCCCTGAATTTGCTTTTCGGCGTGCGCGGAATATTGCCCGACGAACGCTTCCATGGCCTTGAAATCAAATATCATCTGAACCTCTGGTCTTTGGTTAGGGTAATTAAAGACCAAATTTGTGACAGGGTGAACCCTTAAATGGCAGATTTGGGCTTACGCCGGTCTTTAAAGAACGCTTTCAGCAGGTCGCGGCTGTCATCCGACAGCACCCCTGCGCGCACATCTGGCCGCCAGTGGCAGGTCGGCTGTTCAAAGAACCGGCCACCGTATTCAACCCCGCCGCCCTTGGGATCGGGGGCACCGTATATCACCCGGCCTATGCGGGCATGGGAAATGGCACCTGCGCACATGGCGCATGGCTCCAGCGTCACATAGAGCCACAAATCGGTCAGGCGATAATTGCCGACAATCTGTCCTGCGGCTCTTAATGCCAGAATTTCAGCATGGGCGGTGGCATCATGGGTCGATATCGGTGCATTTGATACAGTTGTTAGCACCTTTTGACTTGACGGATCGTAGATTAAAGCGCCTATCGGCACCTCACCGGCAAGGCCCGCTTTGCGTGCTGCGTCCAATGCCAGTGCCATCAGGGTTTCGTCCGTATGATCCATAGGCTCTTACAGACGATCCGCTGACCAATTTCAAGGACCTAAGTGGTTTAGGCCCTCACTCTTAGAAAGATAGCGACCATGGTCGATGACCAAAACACGCCCGAAAACTCAAATGAAGTACCTGCCGACGCTCCCGTTGAACTGAGTGATGACGCCCGTAACGCCGCGCGTGAGGAAAAGCGCGATAATTTCCGTAAAGCCGCCTTCCTCAAAAAACATGACGCTAAAAAAGCGGGTGACAAAAAGGGTGCTGCCGCCGCCCATTCGGGTGAGCGTATCGCCAAGGTTCTGGCCCGTGCCGGCATTGCCTCGCGCCGCGAAGTTGAGCGCCTGATTGGTCTGGGCAAGATCAAGGTCAATGGCCGCATCCTCGATACACCGGCCACCCTGATTAAACCTGACGATCAGGTCACCGTCGACGGTAAACCGGTCGGTAAGGCCGAGCCCACGCGCGTGTGGCGCTACCATAAGCCGGTCGGCCTGGTGACCACCCATTCTGACCCCCAAGACCGCCCGACTGTGTTTGCCAACCTGCCCGAAGGTTTGCCACGGGTGATTTCGGTTGGCCGCCTCGATCTGAATTCCGAAGGCCTTTTGCTGCTGACTAATGATGGCGGTCTGGCGCGTGCGCTGGAATTGCCATCATCGGGTTGGATTCGCACCTACCGCGTCCGCGCTTTGGGGCGCACGACGCAGGAGCGTCTGGATCGCCTGAAGGACGGCCTGACCGTTGAGGGCGTGCACTATGGCTCGATGGATGCCAAGCTTGATAAGGCGCAGGAAAAGGCCGATGGCCGCGCCAATCTGTGGCTGACGGTATCGCTGACCGAAGGCAAGAACCGCGAAGTCCGTAAGGTGCTTGAAGCGATCGGGTTGAAGGTCAACCGCCTGATCCGCTTGGCCTATGGCCCGTTCCAGTTGGGTGATCTACCGACCGGAGAGGCTGAGGAAATCGGCCCGCGCGTGATCCGCGAAATGCTGAGTGGCGTGGTGCCGCTCAATAATCTGCCGCTGGAAGGCGCGTCCCAGACCGCCGATGCGCCGCGCCGTGGCCGCGATGACGCCCGCTCTGACGGACGTTCTGATGGTCGGCGCGGTGGCGGCGATCGTTTCAGCGACAAACGCGGCTTTGGGGATAAGCCGGCTTTTGGCGACCGCAAATCCTTTGGTGACAAGAAGCCATTCGGAGATAAACCACGCGGCGACAATGCTGGCTGGCGTCCGAAGTTCACGGATGACCGCGATTTCAAAGAACGCGATTTCGACCATCGCCCGCGCTTTGAAGGCGACGGCGATGCCAAAGACCGCAATCCGCGCCCGGAATTTTCGGATCGCCCACGCCGCGATTTTGGCGATAAACCACGCTTTGATAAACCCAGATTCGACAAACCCAGAGGGGAGGGCGCGGGGACTGAACGTCCGCGCTTCGACAAACCGCGGGAAGGTTTCTCCGCGCGGGGTGATCGCCCTGACCGTAGCGGATTTGGCGACAAGCCGCGGTTTGATAAACCCAGATTTGATAAACCCAGATTTGATAGACTCGCCGGTGATCGTCCGGAGCGTGGCGGTTTTGGTGACAAACCTCGTGGCGACTTCAAACCGCGTGGTGACCGTCCTGATCGTGGCGGTTTCGGGGACAAACCGCGTGGTGATTTCAAGCCTCGTGGCGACCGTCCTGCTGGTGGTGGGTTCGGTGACAAACCTCGTGGCGATTTCAAACCTCGCGGTGAACGTCCTGCTGGTGGTGGTTTTGGCGACAAGCCGCGTGGTGATTTCAAGCCCCGTGGCGACCGTCCTGCTGGTGGTGGTTTCGGCGACAAGCCCCGTGGTGATTTCAAGCCTCGCGGTGATCGCCCCGAAGGTAGCCGACCCTCCTTTGGCGGAAAGCCCTCATTTGGTGGTAAACCTTCTGGTGGTCGTCCGTCTTTCTCCAAGCCAGGCGGTGCGGGCCCCAGATCTTCGGCCCCCCGTTCATCTGGCCCCCGTTTTGACGGGCCTCGTAAGCCCAGAGGCGAATAGGCCTCATGCGGATCGTCGGCGGAGACTTGAAGGGCCGCGCCATAGCGACACCCGAAGGTAAAACGACGCGCCCGACGTCTGATCGGGCGCGGCAGGCCGTGTTCAATATTCTTGAACATGCCGACTGGATGCCTGCCTTATCGGGCCTTCGGGTTATGGATGTGTTCGCAGGCTCCGGCGCGTTGGGGTTTGAGGCCTTGTCGCGCGGGGCGGCCTTTTGCCTGTTTGTTGAAACCGATGATGACGCGCGCGGGGCCATCCGCGAAAATATCGAAGCGTTTGGCAAATTCGGCGTGACCCGCGTGCATAGGCGCGATGCGACCCAATTAGGGATTCGGCCCTCATCTGCGGGCGCGCCCTTTGATCTTGTGTTCCTGGACCCGCCCTACCACAAGGGGTTGGGGGAGGTCGCCCTTACCGAGCTCATCGAAGGTAAATGGGTAAGTGAAAATGCCATCGCTGTGCTCGAAAAAGGGGCCGATGAAGCGACGTTTTTGTCCGAACTGTGGGAAATAATCGACACCCGTAACTATGGTGCGGCGCAGGTTTTCTTCCTGAAACAAAAAATTCTTAATAAATAAATTATTGATAAATATGGCCATTTCAGGCCTGCTTCGCGTCATTGTTGTATAATTGGCGCTAGTGGCAAAATAGCGGCTTGACGCCTTTCCAAATCTATCCCCAATATATGCTTAATGAGGGGTTAAATGCCCGTCATGACCCCCGTCGGGAGCCGGGGGCGGCGCTTTTTTAGGCGTCAAAAGCGAGGTAGGGGGCCATGGGGAGAGACAGGCCGTCCGGCACATACCTTGCAGTACTCGAATAGTACATGCGCATTTTCGCCGATTTTGAACTTAAGTTCTTTTCGGGCCGGAAAACTGCGTCCTAAGTTAAATCACTAAAGGGGTTATGTGATGACTACGCAGACAATGAATATTAACTCGGCAAACATCAACTCGGCGGATACCAAGCCGGTAAAGGGTCGTTCGGACGCCCTTAAGCTGCTGCTGATCGCAGGTTTGAGCGTGCAGGCGTGGGGCGTGCTGATGGGCCTCAGCCTGATTGTGCTGAATATCGCCCGCTAAATTTAACGATTAGTGCTGTTCCGCATCCGACGGTTCGGCTTGAGTTTCCGGCGGCAGTTCGATCACGACATAGCCGCCGGTGACCGAGACTTCGGGCACGTTTTCGCGCGTGAAGGCCAGATAGAAACTGGCGCCTGATTTCGGCTGGATGTCCAGCAAATCGCCCGCGCCGAAATTATCGACGTTCTTGATCCTGCCCACGACGTCGCCGCTGCCATCCCTAGCCTCTAAGCCGATCAGGTCGGCGATGTAGAAATCATCTTCATCTTCGGGTTCGGCAAAGTCCGACCGCGGCACATAGAGCTTAAGCCCTTTAAGCTTATCGGCCTTATCCTTATCATCAATACCTTCGGCGCGCACAACCAGAGCGCCTTTGTGGGCGCGGGCCCCCGTCAGGCTTAGGGCCGGTTCACCCTTGTCATTGCAGAGCGGGTTATATTCCAGCACGCTTAAGGGATCAGCGGTGTAGCTCAACAGCTTGAACTCACCCTTAACGCCGAATGATGCGGCCACCTGAGCGACAAAGATAAGGTCGGATTTTTCGGTCATGAGGATACCCAAAGCGATAAGGCCGGAACATATATTTGCCCCGGCCTTATCGTTATTTAGAGCGGAATGATATAGCTTTGAATCATTCCCTTCAAGCCGCCATTGCGGCGGCGGCCAAGGCGGCGGATGCCGCCGCCCGGCGAGGGAATAAAATAAAGCAATTAAGCTTCGGTCGACTCTTCGGAAGCCGGGGCTTCTTCGGCGGGAGCTTCTTCAACAGCCGGGGCCGGAGCGGCCGCAGCGGCGGCAGCTTCTTCCTTGGCAGCGGCTTCGGCGTCGAGACGGTCCTGCTCACGTTGCGCACGTTCAGCGGCGCGTTCCTGAGCCTTCTTGCCAGGTGTGCCCTTTTGCGGGTTGTTGCCATGTTCCCACTTTACCAGACCTTCTTTGGCCAGGAAGCGTGCGACGCGGTCGGTCGGCTGTGCGCCTTTTTTCAGCCAGTCAGCGATGGCCTCAACCTTAAGCGTCACGCGGGCCTCATTGTCCTTACCCAGCATGGGGTTGTAGGCGCCAACCTTGGCAATGAACTTACCGTCGCGCGGGGCGGCGGCATCAGCGATGACGATGTGGTAGTACGGGCGCTTCTTGGAGCCACCGCGCGACAGACGAATTTTCAACATATGTAAGATCCTTTAGAGAGATAGAGATTTAAAGCGTTTCAGTTATTTCTTTTTCGGGTCGAAGGGGTTGCCCCCACCCAATCCGGGAAGTCCGCCCCCGCCGAGGCCGGGCAGGCCTCCGGTGGGAAGATTAGGAAGTTTGCCAGCGCCCAGTTGCTTAAGCCGCTCCATATCAACGGCGGCGTTTTCACCGATGGCGAGATTGGGGTCGCCTTTGAGGGCCTTACCCATTTGCTGCATCTGAGCCATGTTTGGACCGCCGCCCATGCCCAGCATCTTGGCCATAGCGCCCATGCCGCCACCGCGCCCGCCGGTATTGCGCGCCATCATCTTAAAGGCGTCGGCCATCTGGCGGTGTTGTTTCAAAAGGCGGTTGATTTCGGCGACATCGACACCGGCCCCGGCGGCGACGCGGCGCTTGCGTGAGGCATTGAGGATATCGGGTTTCTTGCGCTCCAGCTTGGTCATGGACGAGATGATCGCCACCTGACGGGCGAACATCTTATCGGACATGTCCAGATCGCTGATCTGCTTCTTAATCTTTTGCACGCCGGGCAGCAGGCCCATGATCCCCTGCATACCCCCCATTTTTTGCATCTGGCCAAGCTGATCGGCCAGATCGTTAAGATCAAACTGGCCCTTGGACAGCTTTTTGGCCATCTGCTCAGCCTTGGCGGCATCGAGCTCCTGGGCGGCCTTTTCGACCAGAGCCACCACATCGCCTTGGCCCAGAATCCGGCCGGCGATACGCTTGGCATCAAAGACATCGAGCGCTTCGATCTTTTCACCGGCACCGAGGAACTTGATGGGCAGTCCGGTCGTCGCGCGCATCGACAGCATGGCCCCGCCGCGCGCATCACCATCGGCGCGGGTCAGGATCAGGCCGGTCAGCGGCAGACGGGCATGGAAGGCTTCCGCCGTGCGCACCGCATCCTGACCGGTCAGGCTATCGGCGACCAGAAACGTCTCTGTCGGCGATGAGATTTTGGCAATCTCAGCCGCCTCGGCCATCAGGGTTTCATCGAGCGTCGTGCGGCCGGCGGTATCGAGGATCAGGACATCAAAGCCCTGAAGCTTGGCTGATTGCAAAGCGCGGCGGGTGATTTCAATCGCGGACTGACCGGCCACGATCGGCAGGACATCGACGCCGACCTGGTCGCCCAGCAATTTCAGTTGCTCCATAGCCGCGGGTCTGCGGGTATCGAGCGAGGCCATCATGACCTTTTTACGATCAAATTTGGATAGGCGCAGCGCCAGCTTGGCGGAAGTCGTGGTCTTACCCGACCCCTGCAGACCGGCCATCAGGATGACCACTGGCGGCACGGCGGCCAGATTGAGCGGTTCCGGCTCTTCGCCGCCCAGCATGTCGATCAGGCCATCATAGACGACCTTGACCACCTGATCGGCGGGTTTGACGGCCTTGATGATCGCTTCGCCGGGTCGCCAGTTCGCGGGCCTTGTCCATAAACTTGCGCACGACCGGCAGGGCGACATCGGCTTCGAGCAGGGCGACCCGCACTTCGCGCAGGGCTTCGTCAACGTCCTTTTCCGAAAGGACGCCACGGCCACTCAGTCGGTCAAACAGTCCCGATAGGCGCTCATTTAAGCTATCAAACATGGTAGAGAGTCAAACCTCAAAATCCTCATATCTGGCACCCGTGATTTTGAACAACAAAAAGACCCCGAGAACGCCACGCGTTGTCGGGGAGCCTTCCCATCCCTGTCCGGTCGCAGTGCCGGGGTCATGATGACGAAGGTTTGTCGTCAAAAGCGCTGGAGGGCGCCAATGTGTCGGGCCTTTTGCGCGTTTTAGTCTTAAGAGTCAAGCCCCGATAGGCTTTAACGCCGCCCGAACAGCTTTTCGATATCCTTGAGTTTTAACTCAACATAGGTCGGGCGGCCGTGATTGCACTGGCCGGAGTGGGGGGTGGCCTCCATCTGGCGCAGCAGGGCGTTCATCTCTTCGCCGGTCAGGCGTCTGCCGGCGCGAACCGAATTACGGCAGGCCATATTACCGCAGATTTCGGCCATGCGTTCTTTGAGCGCCAGCGCTTGGCCGTGTTCGGCGATATCATCGGCCAGATCGCGGATCAGAGCCCCGACATCGCAATCGCCCAACAGGGCAGGGATTTCGCGCACCAATATGGATGATGGCCCAAAGGCTTCGATCGCCAGTCCCATGACATCGAGATCGGCCTGCTTGGTCATCAGGCGCGATACATCGGCGGGTTCCAGATCGACAATTTCCGGGATCAGCAGGCTTTGGCGGGCGACATGGCCCTGCGCCATCGCCGTCTTCATCTGTTCATAGACCAGCCGTTCATGGGCGGCATGCTGATCGACAATGACCAGGCCATCGCTGGTCTGGGCGAGGATATAGGTTTCATGGATCTGCGCGCGCGCCGCGCCCAGCGGATGCTGAGTAGCGGTGTCAGCGGGGGGCGCGGACAACTCAATATCGGCGATAGCTTCGGCCAGTTCGCCGTATTGCGGCACCACATCAGCCTCGACTCGCGCGGATGGCATAAAGGCAGGGGGGGGCATAAAGGCGGCGGGCGTTGGCATATAGTTGGGATGCGGCGCATCAACTGTATAGGCCTGGCGCTGCGGGGCCGGATACTGATATCCCAGGCTGGGCTGAAACGGCGCAATCTGCGGGCGCAAACCGGAAAGCGCCTGATCGGCCACGGTGGTCGCGGCGCGGTGACCGGCAGACGCCAGTGCATGTTTCAACGCGCCAATAATCAAACCGCGCACCAGATTGGGGTCGCGGAAACGCACTTCGGTTTTGGCCGGATGGACGTTAACGTCCAAATCCTGCGGATCGATATCGAGATAAAGCACCGCCATCGGGTGGCGGTCTCTAGCCAGAAAATCGGCATAGGCCCCGCGCAACGCCCCTTGCAGCAGCTTATCGCGCACCGGACGGCCATTGACGAACAGATACTGATGCTGGCCATTGCCGCGTGAAAAGGTCGGCAAACCGGCATAGCCGGTCAGGCGCACCCCTTCGCGGCCCTGATCGATCAGCAGGGAATTGCGTCCGAAATCCTCGCCCAATATGGCCGCCAATCGCTTCAGGCGGCCCTCGAAACCGGCGGTCTCTGGAAACAGGCGCAACTGGCGTTTACCGTCCAGCTCCAGCGTAAAGCCGACATCTTCGTGGGCCATGGCCTGGCGCTTGACCTCTTCGGTAATGGCCATGTTTTCAGCCCGGTCGGTCTTCATAAACTTAAGGCGGGCCGGGGTGGCGTAGAACAGGTCTTTCAGCTCAACCCGCGTGCCATGCGGGCGCGAAAAGGCGGCAGGGCGCAAGGGCGAGATCCGACCGCCATCAACTTCAATGGCAAACGCTGCATCCTGATCGGCGGGTTTGGAAACGATGTTGAGCCGCGCCACCGACCCCATCGAGGGTAAAGCTTCGCCACGAAAGCCAAGGGTCTGGATATGCATCAGGTCCCAGGTGCCATCGGCCTGCGGTTTCAGCTTTGAGGTGGCGTGCCGTTCGACCGCCAGCGGCAGATCGATCTCGGACATGCCGCGTCCATTGTCTTCGATGATTATGCGCGACAAACCGCCCATTTCAGCCTGAATGTCGATGCTGCGGGCCCCGGCATCAATGGCGTTTTCGACCAGTTCCTTGATGGCGGATGACGGGCGCTCGACCACCTCGCCAGCGGCGATGCGGTTGATGGTTTCAACAGGTAAGCGGGCGATGACGGACATGCGAAAGCCTTGATTTTGGCGATCTGCGGCGTTGTCATCGCTTGCAGGTACCATGTGTACCTGCGGCGCTTGACGCCTGGCATCTCATCCAAACTGAAGGCTTTCGGTACGGCGGATTAAAGCCTTGAGTAATCACGATACAGAAACTGGTGAGCATTTTGTAGTGATTCCTTTAAGGTTTCTGGAACACTAGCGCCATGCGGTCGGTCTTGCCGCGGATTTTGACATCAAAGACATTGAGGCTGCGGTCGTCTTCGGGGTGGCTGAGGGCGTCGGAATCAAGCACCAGCTTGAAACCGGCCGAGGTTACGCCCTCAATCACGGTTTGCTTGTCGATGCGGTGGGTGGTGTTAGTATCGCGTAAGCCTGTCCCATCCGGCGCCTTATGGTCGGTAATGATGAAATAGCCGCCGGATTTCATATCCTTGAATAAAGCCGTGTTCATTTTGGTGGCGTCAACCTTCGGATCATTGAAGGTGTCGTGATAAATCATACCCGCAAACACAATATCATAGGGCTTAGCCGGGGCGGGGATGTCGTCAAACGGGGCGACGACCACGGTGATATTGGCCCGTTTTGAGGTCATATAATCAAGGGCGGGCTGAATCTTATAGTTTTCGACCCAACTGGCCGGATTTTGCACAAATACTCTACCGGTCTCGCCGACGGCGGTTGACATCAGCATGGACGTATAGCCGCCACCGGCCCCCAAATCGAGCACAGTATCGCCCGTCTTGAGATAGGGCAGCAGAAACGCCATTTCGGGTTTACGGGCGGCATCGCGTTCTGTGTGCTGAGGCGGTCTGTCGGGGGCTGCCATGGCCGCTTCGGCGGTGACAGTCTGGGCTATCGCGGGGACGCCTGCGATAGGGGCGGTCAAAATAAGGGCTAAGGCAAGGCTTTTATAAAGGCGCATGATTTTTCCTCCTGCGGTCAGGTGGCGGGAGGATAGGCGAGGGCGTCAGGGATGCAAGTTACAACCGCGTTAACAAAAAAGGCGGCCCGTTAAGAGCCGCCTTTTAAATCTTAAAATCCTTGGCCTTACAGGCCCGGTAGCTTGAACTTAGCGTCTTTTTTCTGCTCGATGATGATCGGCTGTTCACCGACCAGCTTGGTCAGGCGTTCCTTTTCAGCGGCGGCATCCAGCGGGGCGACTTCGGCCCCCAGAGCCGCGTTAGAGCCAGCAACCACGTTTGTTTCCGGCTTTTTCCAGAACATGACCGAATCGGAAAACGACTTTTCCTTATAGGTCAGGTCGCCAAATTCATCGTCAACCACATATCGGGCCAGCGGATCGGCGCGGTCAGCGCCGGTTTTTGAGGCAAAAATCTTTTCACCCTCAGAGCGGGTAAAGCCCTGACGCTGGCCCAGCAAAGCTTCGCGGGCCGCACTTTCGGGCTGAAGCTCCTGCGGACGGGGCTCACCGGGCGCGGGCGGGCGCAGGGCGTAATCGGGCGGTACGATCAGCGGAGCCTTGGTGACCACGCGGAATTCATCGGGGGTAACCTTGTTGAGGCCCAGCGCGGACTTGGTGGATTCGCACCCCGTAAGGGCCAGACCCGCCAGCACCGTTAAACCCAAAACGACCTTAACCGACTTCATATTTCGCTCCAGACCTGCCTGTAATGGCGAGGCACCAAAATTATCAAATTTACCGTTACTGTGTTTAAGCGGCTATGCCAAGCCCCCAAAGATCAGGAAACCTAACCGGCAATTAAGCCTTTTTTTCGCCCGTACTTAAGCTTTCGCGTCACTTTCCTTGGTGGTGAACACTTCCCAGATCAGCATGACCACGCCGATCGAAATGCAGGCGTCGGCAATATTGAACACCCACGGGAAATAAAGGCCGGAAAAGTCCAGAAAATCAACCACGGCCCCGAATCGAATACGATCAATCGCGTTACCGATAGCGCCGCCGATAACGAGGCCAAGCGACCAGGCCAGCCACGGACGTTCGGCCTTACGCACCCAGTTGATCAGAAAGATCGAGACCACGATTGAGAACAGCACTAGAAGCCAGCGCCCCAGACCGTCCGCGCCTAACAATCCGAAGCTGACCCCGTCATTCCACACCATGCTGAGGTGAAAGAATGGCAAAACCTCGATCTGCTGCTGCACCGGCAGGTTAATACCGAACAGAATCCAGTGCTTTGAGATCTGATCGAGAATCAGGGCGACGATGGCGACGATCAGACCCAACGCACCATAACGGCTCACACGGCCCTTAAAGCGGGTTTCAATCCCGCTCAATATATCAACCATGTACTTTATCCCAATAGGCAACGGCGTCGGCATCACGGTGCGACAGGTCGGGGTAGCGCGGATCGGTGCCGACTTCGGGCAGGATGCGCCATGAGCGCTGGCACTTTTGACCATGGGCCAGCAGTACCACCACGCTGACGTCTTTCACGTCCTCAAGGCGGAAGGCGTGTTCCGGCCCCATTGAGTTGGACAAAACCGCCTGAGAGGTGCGGAACACCTCAGATGCGTCAATGCCGTCAAAGGCCGCCATCAGCACGTCGTTATCTATATAGACATGGGGCGCGGCTTCTAACGCGGCCCCGATGACCTTTTCACGGCGTTTTTCCTCAAGCGCCCCGGTGACAACATCCAACACATGTTCGATCTTTTCCCAGCGCGTAGCCTCGGCCTCATTGTGCCATTCGGCCGGGACGGGATTGAGCGTGCGGAAGACGTTTTCAGCGGCGTCAGGGTAGCGATAGCTCCACGCTTCTTCGGTGGTGAAGCTCATGATCGGCCCCAGCCACGCCGTCAGGCGCTCAAACAGGATATTGAGTACCGTGCGGGTGGCGCGGCGCTTCACGCTGTCGGGGCGGTCGCAATAGAGGCAATCCTTGCGGATATCGAAATAGAGCGCCGACAGGGTTTGGGAGGCGAAATCCGCGACCGGACGGATGACACCGGCGAAATCATAGGCACCGTAAGCGTCACGCACCTGCGCATCCAGCGCGTGAACGCGGTGCAGGATATAGCGTTCCAGTGACGGCATGTCCTTATAGGCAACCTGTTCGGCCTCGCTGTAGCCGTTGAGCGCGCCCAGCAGATAGCGGATCGAATTGCGCAGCTTACGATAGGCATCTATCGTGGTTTGCAGGATCTGCTTACCGATGCGCAGGTCTTCAGAATAGTCGCTGAGGGCGACCCACAGTCGCAGGATTTCAACACCGGATTCCTTGGCCACGTCCTGGGGGCTGACGACATTGCCCTTGGACTTTGACATCTTCTCGCCCTGTTCATCGAGGACGAAACCGTGGGTCAGGACGCCTTTGAACGGCGCATGACCGCGCGTGCCGCAACTTTCCAAAAGCGACGATTGGAACCAGCCGCGGTGCTGATCCGAGCCTTCGAGATAGAGGTCAGCAGGGCTACGCGTGTTTTCGCGGCCCTCCAGCGTAAAGGCGTGGGTCGAGCCGGAATCGAACCAGACATCGAGGATATCCGTGATCTTTTCATAGTCGTCCGGATTATAGCCGTTACCCAAAAACTCGGCGTCGGGCAGGGTAAACCAGGCATCGGCTCCGCCGTCGCGGATGCGGTCGATAATGCGTTTATTGACGGCTTCGTCGCGCAGCGGTTCGCCAGTCTTTTTGTCCACATACATGGCCAGCGGCGTGCCCCAGTTGCGCTGACGGCTAATCAACCAGTCAGGGCGGGTCTCGACCATCGAGCGGATACGGTTTTTGCCCTGTGCGGGGTAGAAGGCGATTTGGTCGATGGCGGTGAGGGCGGTCTGGCGGAGTGTTTGCCCTTTCACGTCTTGGTCATTAGGCAGCACATTTGGGTTGTAAGACCGGATTGAACCGGCTTCAAAATTTTTACTTCCAATAGACACATCACCACGTCGATCCATTTTTATGAACCACTGCGGCGTATTGCGGAAGATAACCGGAGCCTTAGAGCGCCACGAATGGGGATAGGAATGCTCGACTCGCCCGCGCGCCAAAAGGTTGCCCGTTTCGATCAGTTTCTCCATGACGATCTTATTGGCGTCACCGAACTTACCGGCTTTCTTGCCTTCGGTTTCTAGAACTTTAAGGCCTGCAAACAGCGGTACGTGGGAGTAATAAGCACCGTCAGGGTCAACGGTATTAGGAATTGTGATGTCAATATTTTTGCTGGAAAGATTCTGAGTGTTTCCTAACCAAACTTGATAGTCATCCGCACCGTGCCCGGGGGCTGTATGCACAAAGCCTGTACCGGCATCGTCGGTGACGTGATCGCCTGCCAGCATCGGCACATTGAAGCCATATCCATCATCAAGTTCAGCTAGCGGGTGGGAGAGGATGATGCTGCTTATAAAGCTAGCATCAAGTGTTTCAAGTTTGATGAAGCTTGTAGCATTTGCAGCTTTCAGTACATCTTCTGCCAGCTTTTCCGCTAACACTAATTGATCGCCAGTGCTGACCCAAGGTTTGAAGCCGAGTGTTTCTTCGGAAGCCACTTCGGTGATTTTGTAAAGACCGTAGGCGACTTTCGGGTTGAAGCTGACAGCGCGGTTGGCTGGAATTGTCCAAGGGGTAGTCGTCCAGATCACCACAGATGCATCTTTTATGCTGTCATGAAATTCCGTGAAGTTGCGGTTCTTATTCCGAGATGCCTCAACGGTAGATTCCCAAAAAATTCCATCACTGAATATAGCCCCACGTACCGGGAATTTCACCCATACGGTCGGGCTGACATGGTCGGCATATTCGACCTCGGCATCGGCCAGGGCGGTGCGCTCGACCGGCGACCACATGACGGGTTTTGAGCCGCGATAAAGCTGCCCCGACATCATAAATTTGTGGAATTCTTCGGTCACCTTAGCTTCGGTATCGAAGTCCATGGTCGCATAGCGGTTGTCCCAGTCGCCTAAGCCGCCCAGACGCTTGAACTCTTCGCGCTGAATGTCGATCCATTTGGCGGCATATTCGCGGCAGGCCTTACGGAACTCAGCCGCCGGCACATCGCCTTTCTTGCGGCCCTTGGCGCGGAATTCCTCTTCGATCTTCCATTCGATCGGCAGGCCATGACAGTCCCAGCCTGGAACGTAATCAACGTCATAGCCCATCAGGAACTTTGAGCGAACCACGAAATCCTTCAGCAGTTTATTGAGCGCATGACCGATATGGATATTGCCGTTGGCATAGGGCGGACCGTCGTGCATGACAAACAAAGGCGCGTTCTTGGCCTGACGGGCCTTGCGCACTTCGTTATAGAGGTCGGCCTCAGCCCATTTTTTGAGCATCTCCGGCTCGGCCTTGGGCAGGCCGCCACGCATCGGAAAGTCGGTTTCGGGCAGGAACACCGTTTCGCGATAATCGCGTGCGGTAGTTTCAGTCGTCGTGTCAGTTTCGGAAGCCATTGGGGTAATCTCATCAGGCCGGGTTACGCGGGCGCACAGGGCATCGCACCGGCAAAAAACATGGCCTCAGCGTTTATCAGAGCGAACTTTGATTGCCTAGCGCTTTCGGGGAGTTATCTGACGCTCATGGCGTTATATTCGCACTCATATCCGGCCAAAGATGGAGACGCAGCTGGCGTGCCAAATGACGCGCAGTCTTGTCGCGGTGCAAAAATCGCACTGAACAAAAGCCACCACATAGCGGCACAAAACGCGATGATGCTCAAAAACCCATAGCCTCTGATCGACATGGCTTTTGCCTTTTTATGTTCCGAACCCTGTACTTTATTGACCTACTCTCTCATGAGGCGACTAAACCGTCTATCGGGCATCGGCATATTCCTCTCATGTGAGGTACTTATTTAGGTACAAGGATGTGGATAAATAAGGGCGAAACCGTGTACGTCTAACGAATGTGATAGCTAATCACCGCTATGTTATTAGGTCGTGTGTCTCGTGTCGACAATGCAACTCAAAATGAGTCTGCTAAGGCTGTGTTCGCAGTTGCGGTAGTGTTACTTAGACGGGGGCGCACTTAACCACGTCTTTGCCTGATCTGTGTCGGTCGCGATTTGCGCCTTAAGCTCATCCAGCGATGAGAACTTCATGTCGGAACGCAGATAGTGCAGCAGTTCGACCTCGATCGTCTGGCCGTAAACCTCATGGTGCAGGTCAAATACATAGGTCTCAAACCGCTCGCTTAAACCCTCAGCGATCGTCGGACGGCGCCCCAGATTGGTGACCGAGCCCAACACCTGCCCATCCTCAAAACGGGTGCGGGTGACATAGACCCCGTATTTCGGTCGGACATAATCGCCTAAATCAACATTCAGGGTTGGAAAGCCAAGCGTCCGGCCGATCTGATCGCCCTTGATGACCGTGCCCATATAGGCCTGCGGGTGGCCCAATATGGTGGTGGCGCGCGCAAAATCCCCCGCCTGCAAAGCCTCACGCACGGCAGACGACGACAACTTATTACCGTCGGCGTCGTCCTGGCGATCCAGAATGGTGGTCGTAAAACCGAACTGCGTTCCAAACGCGACCAGATCATCGGCTTTACCTGCCGGCTGATTCGGGCCGCGCTTGCCGAAGCTGAAATCAAACCCGGCACTGACGTGTGAGGCCCGGAGTTGCTCATGTAGGATAATGCGCGCAAAGTCCTCAGCGCTCAAAGCCTGCAGGTTCGTATCGAAGTCGCAGATCAGCGCATAGTCCGCCCCCAAAGCCTCATAGGCGCGTAACTGCTGCGGGACATGCATCAGGCGAAACGGTTCGGCCTCAATGCCTCTGAGGTTTTGGAAATACTGCTGCGGGTGGGGATCGAAGCTGATGACCGCACTTTTGTGGCCGCGGATATGGGCGGTGTCGGTGGCCGCGGCAATCACGCTGTGGTGGCCTTCGTGCACGCCGTCAAAGCTGCCGATCGCCACACACAGGTGCGGCGGAATGCCTTCGCCCAAGAAACCTATACCTCGTGCCGGTTCATTGATGGCATAGGCCTCAAGCTGGCCCTGCGCATTGAGCCGCAGATGAAAGGCTTTGATATGATGGGCGGTGAACGGGGACACGTTTTACTGCGCTGGTTTCTTGGGGGCGATGACTTCGGCCACACCGTCGACAAAGACTTTACCGCGCACCCTGACCGTGGTCTGAAGCTGGACGTGGGCGGTTTTCAGGTTGATGTCCTTGACGCGGATATGGACGGTGGCCTCATCACCCGGACGGATGGCGCGCTTAAAACTCAGGGTCTGGCCGACATATATAGTACCCCAGCCCGGCAAGCCGCCCGCAACCGTCGCGGAAATATAGGCCCCGGCCAGCATACCGTGGGCGACCTTACCCTTGAAAGGTGAGGCCGCCGCATAGGCTTCATCGACATGGATCGGGTTATGATCGTTTGATACCTCGGCAAACGCGGCGATCACCGCGTCGGTGACGTGAAAGACACGGCTGACTTCCTGATCGATCATCAGGTCTTCGAGGTACACAGTGTGGGCGGAATCGGACATATGGGCTACAGGCTTAAGAGAATGAGCGTCACCGTTATTATGTGACGGGGCCAAATGCCAAATCTTTTTGCGATTTCATCCTTGAAATTATGTCCCAAACTGACAAAAAAATTTTGCATCTGTCCCAAAATTTCACCATAATCGTGGTTAATTTAAGGTATATCATTGTTTTTAAACGATAAAATTAAAATTGGTTCTTAACTGAATTTTTGTCTGTCTTTGTCATGATGGCCCTGTCTTCAAATGAAGGGCGTCGCGTGTTGCGGGCCCAAATAATAGGTGGGGCGTTTACATGGCCATCGATATGTCCATGCCGGTTCTGGTCGTAGATGATTACAAAACCATGCTACGGATCATTTCCAACCTGCTCAAGCAATTGGGCTTTGAAAATGTCGAAGAAGCTTCGGACGGCACCGAAGCCCTCGATAAAATGAAAAAAGGCTCCTATGGTTTGGTCATTTCCGACTGGAACATGGAACCGATGACCGGCTACGAACTGTTGCTGAAGGTCCGCGCGGACGATTCGCTTAAGCGCACGCCCTTCATCATGGTTACGGCTGAGTCCAAGACGGAAAACGTGATTGCGGCGAAAAAAGCTGGTGTGAACAACTATATTGTTAAGCCGTTTAACGCTGCCACTCTGAAGCAAAAGATAACCGCCGTTCTCGGTGATTTTTGATTGGGCGATAATGCCTTAGATTTCTTCAGTAGCCTTAAACTATTAAAATAACAGGTTTACAAATGGCCCAGGCATCACAAAAGGCAGAGACTGACATGGACGGGTTCGATCCCGCTCTGGTTCAGGAACTTGAGCCTAAGCTTATCAATCTGATGCAGCAATCCGAAGCGCTGGTCGCTTTGATGCGCGGCTTTTTCCAAAAGCTTGATAAACGTCGCTCTGATGAATTCAAAATCATCGCCGGCTATATCGGCAAGGCTAAGGAAGAGATTCGTGAGCTGCGGCCTTACGACCTGTCGCAGGAACGTATCCCCACCGCCGGGGCCGAGCTTGAGGCTATCACCCGAGATACAGAAAACGCTACCCACACGATCATGAACTGCGCCGAAGCCATGATGGGCTATTCGATCAAGGACTTTGATGGTGATGCCGCGGCCTATAAGGCGGCGGTCGATGATCAGGTCATGATGATTTTTGAGGCCTGCAGCTTTCAGGATATCACCGGTCAGCGCGTCTCTAAGGTCGTCAATGTCTTAAAGCAAATCGAAGACCGCGTCACGCGTCTGGCCGATAAGCTGGGCATTGAAGACAAGAGCGTTGAACTGACTGAGCGTGAAAAGCGCGACCGTGATCTTCTGCTCAATGGTCCGGCGATTGGCGGCCCCGAAACCGGACAGGACTCAATCGATGCCCTGTTTGACGGTGGTTTTGACAGCTTTGATCAGGTTGAGGCGGCCCCTGCACCTGTGGTCGAGGCGCCAACTCCAGCACCCGTCGAGGTGCCTGTGCCTGAAGTTAAGGCCCCTGAAATTAAAGCGCCAGAGCCAACACCGGCACCTCAGCCCGCACCCAAACCTGCGCCAGTAACGCCTCAACCCGCTCCGGCTCCGGTGGCCAAAGCGCCAGAGCCTAAGCCCGCGCCCCAACCGGCTCCGAAGCCTGCACCGCCTGCACCAGCCCCCGCGGCGGCCGCGGAAACCAATTCTCAGGACGATATCGACTCATTGTTCGACATGAGCCCCGAAGACCTGAATAAGACCAACTCACAGGACGATATCGACGCCCTGTTTGACTAAAGACAAGCGCATTGGCTTCGCCGAACTTCGTTTCCAAAAAGTGTAACGCGGTTTTTGGACTCAGATGCGCGTAAAAAATAAGCAGAATAATCAGACGAAGATCTGGTGATGGTGAAAAACCGGCCGCGAAATCCCCTCGCGGCCGGTTTTTATTGATTTAGGCCAGTTCTGCCGCCACATACTTCGCCTGGGCGTTCTGCGATTGCAGCACGGCGGTCAGAAGATGCGGATCAAGCTTACCGTCAGCGCCGGTGGCCTCAACCGCGTGGATACCGGCGGCGATAAACAGCAGATCAAGCCCTTGCGCATTGGCCCCCAGCACATCGGTCGGAAGACCGTCGCCAATGGCCAGAATGCGTGATTTATCAATCGCTTTGCCGGTCAGGTTTTCGAGCGCGGCATAACACAGGTCATAGATCGGCGGGTAGGGCTTACCGGCCATGATGACCTCACCGCCCAGTGCCGTATAAAGATCGGCCAGCGATCCGGCGCACAGGATGATCTTATCGCCGCGCTGAACGATGCGGTCAGGATTGGCGCAGATCAGCGGAATACCGCGTTTGGCGGCGATCTCGAAATCGGGGCGGTACTGCTCCAGAGTGTCGTTTTCATCGTCATAAAGGCCGGTGCAACTGATAAAGGCTGCGGTTTGCGGTGTGCCTCTGTCATCAAGGTCAAGGCCGTCATAGAGGTTGGCGTCACGGGCGGGGCCTACGATCCAGGCTGAACCGAGCGGCGCATATTGGCTTAGGAAAGCGCGGGTGGCATCGCCGGAGGAGACGATGGCGCTGTAGGCATCCTCAAACACGCCGAGTTCAGCCAGTTGTGCGGCCAGCCCGTCATTAGGACGCGGCGAATTGGAAATCAGCACCACCGGCCCGACCGTGGCCTTGAAGGTTTTTAGTGCCGCATAGGCTGCCGGGAAATGCCACTTGCCGTTATGGATCACCCCCCAGATATCGCAAAATAAAGCGTCATAACGACCGGAGATCGAGGCAAGGGATGTCATCAATTCAGGGGAGGGCATTTATCGGTACCTTTTTACACATGTGGCTGTATTGCGCGTGTTCGAGAGCGCAATGGTCGGTTTGAAAAATGATCCTAAGATCGTGAATGATCCTATCAAATACAGGGAGAATATGAAAAATGTAACCGGTAAAGAGCGGTGGAGGGGGGCTATGCGCAGCTATAAAATACGAGCAAATAATCTGGACTTTACCGTTGATGAAACCGGTGAAGGGGAAGATGTCATGTTGTTGTTACATGGGTTTCCACAAAGCCGTTTGGCGTGGACGCCCCTTATGTCGTCATTAGCTACGACTGGCTGGAGAATCGTCGCGCCGGATATGCGAGGTTATGGAGATACAGAACGCCCATCACGTCTTAAGGATTATCGCATTGAGGCCTTGACCAGGGATGTTGTAGGGCTATTTGATGCCCTGAAGGCAAGGCGCCGTATTGTGATTGGCCATGACTGGGGCGGTGTTATTGCATGGCGTACAGCCATAGATCATGCAGATAAAATTAACGGTCTGGTGGTCATTAATGCGCCGCATCCCATTGTGTTTGATACCTTGCTAAAATCGGGCCTGAAACAGAGGTTGAGATCACTCTACGTTTTGTTCTTCCTTTTACCTTTGCTGCCGGAATGGCATGTGACGCGCCGGAAAGGAAAGGGGTTGATGGAAACCTTGGGGCGTCAGTCATCTGCATTTAGTGGTGAGGCTCTGGCGGTATATGCGCGTAATATATGCCAGCCCGGTGCCGCGACGGCGATGATCAACTATTACCGGGCGAATATGACGCGATTGGTAGCGCCTTATATGCATAAACCTTTACAGGTGCCGGTACAGATGGTTTGGGGGATGAATGATCCATTCCTTGACCGCGCCCTAACGGATGGGAATGAAGCCTTGGTGGCGGACTTCACTTTGGCATCGTTGGAGGGCATTTCCCATTGGGTGCTGGAAGAAGCGCCCGACAGAGTTGTGGATGCTATTCACCAGTGGGCGCGCGAAAAGGGTCTGCTGTGAACGGCTCTAAGCCCGGCGGCGCAACGGCGGCAGGGTTGAGCGGGCATAACCGGCGGGTGGTGCGGTTTCAAGCAGCACCTGCTCCTTGATGGCGCGTGGCTCACCAAACAAATGACCCTGACCATAGCCGATATCGGCTTCGAGCACGTCAACGACCTGCCGCTCAGACTCGATCTTTTCGGCAATAACTTCGATGCCGTAACGCGCCAGCAGCGACGCATAATCACCGGCGTGAATATCTTTGAGGAACTTCATGGCCGGGCGGCCGTCGATGTCGAGCAGTTGCTCCATCAACAGCTTGGCCGAAATCTTGACGAAGCGTACGTCTGAGCGTTGCAGGTCATGAACGTCGAAATCAATCGTCGTGACCTTATCGATCGAGAAGCGGAAACCGAGATCAGCCAGCTTGGCCATATTGCGGGCTTCGGCTGACCCGCGGGCAATAAAGGCGTCCTGACCCAGTTCAAAAATCAGCGCGCCGGACAGGTCTCTGTTTTCCTTAAGGAACTCCAGAAACTGCGGGAAAAAGCTGTCGTCACGCAGGGTCGAGAGCGAGATATTGCAGAAAATGCCAATACGTCGGTCGTTCTTGGCCAGCTTTCGCACAATCTGCACGCACCGGAACAGCAACAGATTGTCGATCGACGGCAGTAAGCCTTCGGGTTCAGCCACGGTCAGATATTCCGCCGGCATCATCACGCGGCCGGTCTCATCGCGCAGACGGGAAAAGCTTTCGTAAAACACCGTCTTGCGCTGTGGCAGGGACACGACCGGTTGCAGATAGAGATCAACACGGTTCTCAATCAGGGCTTCGCGCACGGTCTCAATAAGAGCAATGGCTTGCTGTTCCTGACGCGACATCTGGCGCACGGCCTCGGCGGCGTTCGGACCGCGCGCATAGCTTGGCTGCGCGGGTGCCGGTGTGCGGCTTTGCCATTCGTTCAGGCGATCTTCGATGCTTTCGCCGAGCTTAAGCACCAGCCCTTCCAGCATCTTAACCTCAGATGTCAATTCTTCGGTGCGGGTGGTGCGCTGATGCTGCACGCTGTCGGCCAGATCGATCATGTCTTTTTGGGTGGCGTCAATGGCTTCGATCATCAGGCGGTGCGCTTCGCGTACCCGGTCGATATCTTTGTCGATGCGCGCGGCCATCAGCTTTTGGCCGACAAACACATGGAACCCGGTACACAGGCCCATAGTGCCCAGAAACGCCGCCACGCACGCACCGCCGTCTGAGCCGCCGCGCCACAACAGGGCGGCTACCGTCAGCGACAGAAAGATGTAGGTGCCCATCAATAGGGCAGGGGTGGCTCTGGCCATGAATGCGTGGTCCTGAAGAATCACTAATACGCGTAGAGCGCACTATGGGGTGATTTTCCTCTGACGCAAAGCGCGGCGTTAACTTTTGGATTTTAAGCCTAAAACATGCCGTCGGTATTGCGCCGATACGGGCCTTTATAGCCCTCATCGGTCTTTCGGCGGCGATCCGGCCCGAAATAGGTCGAGCAGCGGATAAACGGGCGCGGGCGCATGATGATGGTGTCGATACGGCCCAACAGCGCGCGCGCCGTCAGCGGCTTGACCACAAATTCATTGACCCCGGCGTCACGGGCTTCCATCACGCGGCTCTTCTCAGAATGACCGGTGATCATCACGACCGGCAGGTAAGGGTTGGGGCTGTCGCTGGAATTACGCAGCATGCGGGTAAATTCAACCCCGTCGATAGGCTGCATGTTGAAATCGACAACGGCGATATCAGCGTCATACTGGCGCAGTATCTCCAGGGCCTCGGCGCCGTCGCGCGCTTCGCGAATGTTACGCAGACCGGTGCCTTTGAGGATGGCCATGACGATTGAGCGCATGTGCTGATTGTCTTCGACCAGCAGAATTTTAAGGGCACTATAATCAGTCATGACACATAAGTCCGTTCTGCCTCAACACGGCAGATGATTTAACTTGAAATCTAAAAGGAGGTACGCGGTACTGATGGGATCGGCACCGTTCATTTTGAAAACTGAAGGATTGGCCCCTGCCTGCGGTTAAGCAAACCTACCTTAAAGATCAAGTGTGGCACACAAATATTGTCGCTGATTGAACAGGGTGGACGCAATATTTCCATGAAATGTGACGCATTTTGCAATAGTATGCGCTCTTGATGGCGAATTTGACGCCAATTGGTCTCAGTCGGTGACCATCAGGCTGGGGTCAAGCGACCGGTCGCGCCATTTGAGTCGCCAGCACAGATGCGGGCCGGTGGAGCGGCCCTTGGCCCCGACGTGGCCGATCAACTGACCTTTCGGGACAAGCTGACCTTTGGCGACAAACAGTTGTGACAGGTGCAGATACATGGAAATCACCCCCTGACCGTGGTCGATCAGTATCAGCCCGCCCTCAAAATGCAGATCGGGTTCGGCCAGCACCACCCGCCCGGTCTGAGGCGCATGCACCGGCGTGCCGACGGGGGCGGCCATGTCATAGCCATAGTGCGGCCGCGACGGGACACCATTTAAGATGCGCTGATTGCCGAAGGTGCCGGACACGCGGTAGATATCAAGCGGCCATGAAAACCCATCCCGGAACCAGTCGGCATCTTCGCGGTGGGCGAAAGCCTCGTTTTTGAGCGCGACCTCCGCCGCGATCCTCTCCAGCAAAGCCGGGTCGCTGGGGGTGACGGTATTTTGCGGCAGGCCATCGACGCGCTGCACGTCATAGGTGGCGGGATAAACGTCGCAGGTCGTCTTTTGGTACTGGCCTGAGACCGGGCCTTTCAGTTCAATCAGGCACTGGGGCGGGCTGTCGCGATCAAAGCCGATGAAAAAGCTGCCGATATCGGAGGCTTTGGTGCGCCATTCGCCGTCAACCCAGACGTCAGCGTGGGGATCGGCCTGGCCTATGGCATAGCCGCCCTGCTTAAAACAACCGCGAAGGTTTAGGGTGCGCGGGATCAGGGGGACCGCATAGGCGGGCCTGGCCGCAAGGCCCATCAGGCCTGCGGCTTTTAACACATGTCTGCGGTTCAGCGCTGGTTCTGGGCTTTCCATCGGGCCGTGGCTTCTTCAGGGCCTGCATAGGCTTCCTGAGCGGTGGGGTTCCAGTAGCGCAGGGCCTCCAGCGGGATGTGCTTGCCCGATACAGCGCAGATGACGAACTTACCGGGCTTCATGACGACATATTCGCCGTCGCCATAGTGCAGAACGGCCTGATCGGGCAGGGGGGAAGGGGTGTGCATATTCATTATCGTAATATAGGCGCAGATGGCGGCTTAAAACAAGCTCCCCTGATCCGAAGATGAAGGTGGTGTGACTTTTTTGGGCGCGGGCTTGGGCAAAGACGTTTGCGGTGGTGCTTCGGTAGTGGCGACCACATCGACAATGCCGTCCTTGAAATGCAGTTCCAGCGCATCATTGGCGTTCACGGCGGCGGCTGACGCGATCAGAGCCCCGTCCTTACGGTGGACGCGGGCAAAACCGAGGTTGAGGGGCCGGTCGGGGTTCAGGCTTTGGCGTAATTGCTCAAGGGATGACAGCCGGTCGCTGCGTTGTTTGAATTGGCGCTGCACGGCGTCATCCATGCGCTGCGCCCATGCGGGCAGACGCGCATGTGACTCAGCAAGCGCCACGCGGCGGGTCAAGGCGGCCAGGGCGCGGGTTGATAATTGCGACACCTGATCGCGTTTTAGCGCCTGCGGACGGGCCAGCAAAGCCGGATTAAACCGACCCGCCACCCGTACAAAGCCGGTTTCATGCAGGTTGAGGTTTTTCAACAGCCCCCCATCCAGGCGATGGGCGATATAATCGAGCCTCTGCTGGGCGGAGTTGATCAGGTCCTGCGGCTTGGGCAGGGCGCGGCTCAACAGCGCCACCCGTTCGCGGCGGGATTCCATATAGCGCCCAAACGTGCCGACGCGGCGGCGCTCCAGATCAAGCAAGAAACCTTTGAGTTCGCTCAACACCGGTGTCGCCATTTCAGCCGCCCCTGTGGGGGTGGGCGCGCGCCGGTCAGACACAAAATCGATCAGGGTGGTGTCGGTTTCATGGCCGACGGCGGAAATGATCGGGATGGGGCAGGCGGCAACGGCCCGCGCCAGAGCTTCGTCATTGAACGGCCACAGATCCTCGACCGAGCCGCCGCCGCGGGCGATGATGATCACGTCAGGTTTGGGGGCTTCGCCGTTCTCGAACCCTTTGAGGGCGCGGATCACCTGACCCGGTGCGGCATCGCCCTGAACCACCACCGGCCAGACGATGACCCGACACGGCCAACGGTCACGGATGCGATGCAGGATATCGCGGATAACCGCACCGGTGGGCGAAGTAATAACGCCGATGGTTTTGGGCGCAAATGGCAACGGTTTTTTCCGCGACGGATCGAACAGGCCTTCCGCGCTGAGTTTGCCTTTAAGCCTTTCAAGCTGGGCCAGCAGCGCGCCCATGCCGGCGGCTTCCAGCGACTCGATGACGATCTGGTACTTGGAAGACGCCGGAAAGGTCGTGATCTTACCGGTCACAATGACCTCAAGCCCCATTTCCGGCTGGGCTTTCAGGCGGCTGACATTGCCTTTCCAGATCACGCCATCAATAGCGGCGCGGTCGTCCTTGAGGGTCAGATAGACATGGCCGGACGAATGGCGCGTGACTTTGGAAATCTCCGCCCGTACCCGCACATGGTCATAGGTGGTCTCTAAGGTGCGTTTCAGCGCGCCGGCCAGTTCGGATACCGAATAGGGGGCAGCGTTCGTGGATTCTGGGGTCGATTCGGTCGGGGGAAGGAGGTCGGTCATGACTCACCTCTTTAGCCGAAGCGACGCTCCGGCTAAAGTGAAGTTTATTGGCCCCAACCCTCATGAAATTTGGTCAGCCCGTACGCAGATGGTGGGAAAATAGTGCCGAAGTACTTTTGTATGTCTATCGATTTATTGTTGAAAGGTCTTAAAATTTCCAAATTAATAATAGCATTTTTCAATTCAAAATTTCCCTCATATATTGATGTAACGGCTAATATGAATGCTTGCGTTGGTGAAATGTAAGAGCGGAAGTATTTTTTGTATGTCTGTGTATCATCATTGGTTTTTTCATTGTAGCTTGAAATTAGCTCTGATGTTGCTGTAATCGTTAAAAAATAATTGTGCAAATCGTCATTAACACTTCCGTAGTTTGTATTGAAAAAATTAGACGTATGAATTATGTCGTTTTGCTCTACGAAATGCTCCACTGGTAAGCCTGCCGCCATTAAAAATGTGAATGCATTCTTACCGTTAATAATGTTGGCTTTAATTCCAGCGGAGCCAAATCTATGATTGGTCGTGTCGCATGAAATTGATTTTTCACAATCATTGAGGTGGGTGATAGCTTGGAAAAAGATCGCCTCAAATTTTTCTCGTTGTAATGCGCTTTTGGTTTCCTTCAATTCATTCCACTGAAGGTAAATCGCAACTAAAATGCCGATCAAACTTAAGCCTGAAAAAAGGGCATTCACGGCCCCAAATTTATCTCCAAACGTGCCACGCAGTATTAGTTTTTCCTCTATGGAGTTAGTCTCGCCTAATGGAACAAGCATCCACTGCGACACACCATACATAGTAGATAACATGATCGAGCATAGGCATCCTATAATCAACCAGAACCAATTTTTACTAAACCACTGGTGGGTTAGTTTTAGGAAATTTGCCATCACATCCTCTAAAGCCATTATGGCGGAGAGTAAGTTGATTCATTTCGCGTCCAAAGGAATCCTTTAATCACCGGAAAACCTGCGTTTTCCGGTGAGTTAGTTAAAACATTGCCCGCACACCCGCCATGATGACGGTTTCCGACTGGTCTTCGCCCAAGCGGCGGGCGATGGCGGCGGTTTCGCCCAGTTTGGTTTCATGCTTCACCTCGATAAAGGGGGCGAAGCGGCGGGTGATCTCATAGCGAGTCTGCAGGCCGATTTCGGCTGAGCTGAAGCCCGCGCCGATATGGGTTTTCAGATCGTCCTGAGCGTGGGCTTCGATTTCGATGAACGGCTGTACGATCCATTTCTGGGTCAGCAGCAGGTCATTTTCCTGCCGCAGACGCGCACTTACCTTGCCGTCATCACGCACAAACAGATGGGCTTCGGTTTCAAAGAAATAGGGCGCAAGACCAGAGGCCCCCGCAGTCAAATAAGCATGAGATTTGGGCTCCATATCCTGCCGGATGCCGACCTGCGCGTCCCAGAAGGTTGAGACATTACGGCTATACAGCGCCCAGACCTCAGCCGTTTCCCATTCGCTTTCATGACGCTCGCCTTCAATCTTATAGGTAAACTTATGGGTATCGCCGCCAACCCGGCCATCGATATCAACATGCTGCCGATCGTCACAGGCGGCAACTTCAGCCACCACCGTGTGAAAGATCATGCCGCCGTGGTGATGCTTATGATCGGTTTCGGCAGCAGCGTCCGACGCCGCCAATATCCCGCAGATTATCAACCATTGACTATTCATGGTGGCCTCCGTGATCGTGGTGGCTGTGATCCATCTCAGGCGCGGCTTTTGCGTTAGGCACATCACGATCGGCCACCAGAACTGTCGTCATCATGCCTGACATCATGTGGTAGAGCAGGTGGCAATGGAACGCCCATTCTCCTTCCTCATCAGCCGTTAGCAGCACCGAATAGGTAGCCCCCGGCGGCACCACGACCGTGTGCTTATTGGGCACTTTGGCGGCCTCCTGACCGTTCTCAAGCTGCATGAACATGCCGTGCAGGTGCATGGGGTGGGTCATCATGGTTTCATTGACGAACCGCAATCGCAGGCGTTCGCCCGCTTTCAGTAGCAACGGACCGTCGCTGTCGGCATAGGTTTTACCATTCAGCGTCCAGATATAGCGCTCCATATTGCCGCCCAGACGCAACTCCAGGGTACGTTCCGGCGCTCTTAAATCAGTCTGTGAGGTTAAGCTTCGTAAATCCTTATAATCCAAAATCTTGGTGCCTTCCGATGCACCGGTTTGAGCCCAGCCGCTGTCGGGCATATCTGACATATCCATATCCGGATCGTCGTGCATCATCATAGCCATGTTCATATCGGTCATGGTCAGGCGGGCACGGGGTCGTTGCGTGGGTATCTCACCCCTCATCCCCTCACGCGGGGCCAGTGCGCCCAGTGCAAAGCCTGTCCGATCAATGGATTCCGCCGCAATCGTATAGGCTTTGTCCTCGGTTGGGGTGACGATGACATCATAGGTTTCGGCCGGGCCCATGCGCATTTCGTCAATATTGACGGGCTCGACATTCTGACCGTCGGCAGCGACCAGTTCCATCTTAAGGCCGGATATGCGCACATCAAACACGGTCATGGCCGAAGCGTTAATCAGGCGCAGGCGTACCCGCTCATTCGGCGTGAACAGACCGGTCCAGTTCTGATCAGGACGCTTGCCATTGACTAAAAACGTATAGCCGGTGACATCGCTCAGATCCGACGGTAACATACGCATTTTGCCCCATTCGGAAGTCGCCTTCCATGCGGCACCTAAACCCTTGTCGCGGGCGCTTTTGACAAACTCACCCACCGTCGGGCGCGCGGTCTGGTAGTAGTCAGCGCTGCTTTTAAGGTTTTTCATGATCTGGCCGGAGGTTTCCGGTGTGAAATCAGATAGTAACACCACATAGTCACGATCGGATGTGACCGGATCAGCGCCTGTGGGCCGGATGACCATAGAGCCATAATGGCCGTCCTGTTCCTGGGTCATGGAATGGGCGTGATACCAGTAGGTGCCGCTCTGACGGATATTAAAGCGATAGGTGAAGGTCTCACCTGGCTTGATGCCGGTAAAACCACCCAATCCTGGCACGCCGTCCATATTGGGTGGCAGCAATAGGCCATGCCAGTGGACGGAGGTATCCTCATCCATGCGATTGGTGACGTGGACGACGGCCTCATCGCCTTCGTCAAAAATAAGCGTCGGGCCGGGAATGGTGCCGTTGACGGTGATTTTTTGGGTCGGCTGACCGGTCACGATGACCGTCTCACGCGCGATGGTGAGATTATATTCGGTGGTCTTGGCCGTGGCGGGCGTCGTCATCAACAGCGCGCACAGGGCCAAAATCCACCGCAGAGATTTGCGGATCATGGTAAAATTCCTGAGGATTTTAATAGAGAACTGGAATGGACTCAGGATTTGGGCGGGGGCTTGATCTGCTCGCGGATGGCTGACAGCAGCCGCTTTGAAAAAGCCTCGTAACGGGTGTTGACGGACGGCGCGGGCATTTTAGTGTCGCTTGATGGGGCCGCTTGGGCAGGCGTTTGGCAATGACTGAGGGCGCACGCGCAGGCTTTGTCGCAGCAGCTATCGTCTGACTCGCTTTTAGGTGCCTTGTGCGATTTTGCGGCCTCTTTTTGTGTCCGATCATGGCAGTCGCTCATGGTCTCAATTTGCGCGGCGGGCGCGGCATGGGCCGAGGGCAGGGTGGTGGCCGCAACCGACACCTGCGCACTGAACAAGAAGATCAGCGGCATGATCAGGCGTAAAAAGGTCTTAAAAGCGGCCATAGCGTCAACATAGTCGCCACTCCCCTAAAAACCAAGCCCAAATCAGCCGACAAACGCCGCGCCCGAACGGCGAGGGTGACATCATAAAAAAATATTTCGGTTGGTCGTGAAATTACAGACTGCCCCCCATATTTCAGGGTGACCTTAGCCCGGAATAATCATAGGTTCCGTCCGTAATAGCCCCAGCATTTAAGAGGTAATCATGTCTGCCGAAGATTCAGGTGCGACCGACAGCGTTATTGATCTGATCGTGCCGCCGCGCGCCAAGGATCTGGGCGGGTTTCAGGTGCGCCGGCTGCTGCCGTTTGCCAGGCGGCGCATGGTCGGGCCGTGGATATTTTTTGATCACATGGGGACGGTTGATTTCGCGCCGGGTGCCGGATCGAACGTCCGGCCGCATCCGCATATCAATCTGGCGACCGTGACCTATCTGTTTGAAGGGGCCATTCTGCACCGCGATTCGGTGGGGTCGGTCGCGACGATCGTGCCAGGCGATATCAATCTTATGGTGGCCGGACGCGGGATCGTCCACTCGGAGCGCGAAGTGCCGGAAACCCTGGATCAGCCGCGCCGGATGCATGGTTTGCAATTGTGGCTGGCCTTACCCGAAGCCGATGAGGAAATTGATCCGGTCTTTTTTCATTATGATAGCGCTGTGCTGCCGAAAACCGAGGTTACCAGCGTGCCGGTGCGCGTCATGATGGGGCAGGCGTTTGGGGTGACTTCGCCCGTCAAGACCTATTCCCCGACCCTGTATGCCGAGGCGGCACTTACCGCCGGTCAAACCCTTGATCTGCCGGAAGGGGTGGACGAGATGGCGGTTTATGTCGCGGCAGGAGTCGTGTCAGTTGACGGCGTTCCGGTCGATGAGTTCCATATGGCCATCCTTAAGCGCGGAACGACGGCAACCCTGACCGCGACGACCGATGCCCGTATCGCCATTATTGGCGGCGAGGGCATGGCGGAGCGCCATATCTACTGGAACTTTATCTCCTCACGGCCGGAGCGGATCGAGCAGGCCAAGGCCGACTGGAAAGCGGGCCGGTTCCCCAAGGTGCCCGGTGACGACATCGAATTTATCCCTCTACCAGAATAGAAAACCATATGACCAAAGTCCGCATATATGAGACCCATGCCAGTACCTACAGTGTCGCCATTGAGGTCGGTGCCCATAGCCTGATCGGTGATGAACCGGCCGATAAGGGCGGGCTGGATCTGGGGCCGTCGCCTTATGATCTTTTGACCTCTGCTTTAGGCGAATGTACGGCCATGACCGTGCGTTGGTATGCCCGCAGTCAGGGCTGGCCGGTCGATCAGATTGAGGTACGTGTCACCCACGAAAAGCGCGGATGGCAGGATGTGTTCACCAAATCCGTGCACATCACCGGCGACCTGTTGAGTGATGATCAGCGGGCCAAGCTGATTGAGGTTGCGTCCAAATGCCCGGTTCAGCGCACCTTGCTGGCGTCGGATACGGCGATCGAGACGGTGTCCGATATCGATGTATCGGCGCAAAATCGGGCCTGATAGCGGGCCAAAATCCCCTATTCAAGTATATACGTAAGCATAGTGGTGGGGGGCCATCTCTATGCCCTAAGTGGCGCGTTTAGACTTCAAATACGTATTTTTACTAAAAATTTACAAATTTTAACTCGTTTTATTTCTAATTTTTAACAGATTCGTCAAAAAATTAACTATCTGAAATTAAACCATAAAATGGCAAAATTAATCATTAATTTACCTTTTGGTGGTGGGTTTAAGTAAAAATTTTGACCGCTATGTTTATTTTTTGCTTTTCATTAGGGTTAATATGCGCTTTATTGCCTCACAGGCGAAAAACGCGCCGGATTCCTCCCTCGGTAGGTGCCGAGACCGGTAACAAGTATAAGAGTTAAACCCATGTATGAGAAAAAAGTCCTGAATGGTTATGTAGTTGGCGGCTATGCTTGCGCCTTTGCATTTAGCCTCGTGGTCTGGGGTCTGCTTTTGTTTCAGGTCACCAAGTTTGACCTGCCGTTTAACGGCGCGTTCAATGCGTCCATGGCTGATGCCAGCGTGAACCTTAGCCATCAGCAGGTTCGCAGCGATATCATTACGCGCGATACGCGTCTGCGCGCCGTACCGTCGGCGGGTTAAGCCGTTTCATTTGTAATTTTTAGGGCTTTACAAACCCGAACCGCTTTTCAATAGTGTCGTCTTTGCGTTGGTTAAGCAGGGGCGTTTCTATGAAAAAACGGGTGTCGGCGGCGAGCTTTAGCTCGTCAGTGAGTTTGGTTCTGGCGGCCTTAGTGGCGCAAACGGCGTCCGCGCAAATCACGTCGCCGCCGCCCTATCAGGCCCCGCCAACTCCCGCCATTCCCGCCGCGCGTGATATTGCCTATCCCGGCACGCTTAAGATCTCCGTCGATGCCACCGATCTGGATCATCGCCGCTGGGTGGTGCGTCAGGTCGTACCGGTCGATAAGGCCGGTGAGATGGTGCTGATGACGCCACTGTGGCTGCCGGGTAAACATTCGGCGCAAAAGTTTTCCGATAAGATCGCCAATGTCCGCTTTAGCGCGGGCGGGCAACCCCTGACCTGGCTGCGTGATCCGGTGGCCGTCAATGCGTTTCGCTTTACAGTGCCGGATGGGGTGACCGAAGTGGTGGCTGACTTTGAATATCTGGCCCCCATGACCCCAACCGCGGGGCGGATCGTTCAGACCGACCTGATGGCCAATTTCCAGTGGGAACTGGCGTCCATGTATCCGGCGGGCTATTTCACCAGCCGCATCCCTGTTCAGTTGAGCCTGAAACTGCCGCAAGGCTGGTCGCACGCCAGCGCTTTGGAGGTCGAGTCCACGGCCGCAGATAATACCGTCACCTTCAAGCCGATATCCTACGACAACTTCATCGATTCGCCGATGTTCGCGGGCAAATATTATAAGCAGTGGGATCTGACGCCGGCGGGCAAAAAGCCGGTGCGCCTCAATGTCTTTGCCGATAAGCCGGACTACCTGGAGGCCAAACCCGAAGCCATCGACCTGCACCGTAAGATGGTGGCCCAGTCGGTTAAGCTGTTTAAATCCGAACACTATGACCACTATGACTTTTTGGTGCATCTGTCGGAAGAGCTGGGCGATATCGGTTTAGAGCATCATCGCTCTTCCGAAAACGGCCACGATATCAAATATTTCACCGACTGGACCAATGGCTATATCGGCCGTGACCTGCTGGCCCATGAGTTTACCCATTCCTGGGATGGCAAGTTCCGGCGTGGGGCCGATCTCTATACCCCCGATTTTCAGGAGCCGATGCGTGGCAGCCTGTTGTGGGTCTACGAAGGCCAAACCCAGTATTGGGGCTATATGCTGACGGCGCGATCGGGCATGTTCACTAAGGAACAAACGCGTGAGGCGATCGCCCTGATCGCCGCTATCTATGATAATTTCAAGGGCACGGAATGGCGCCCGACGGTCGACACCACCAATGATCCGGTGATCTCCAGCCGCGCGCCTAAGAACTGGCTGTCGATGCAGCGCTCTGAGGATTACTATAATGTCGGCCTGCTGATCTGGCTCGATGCCGATACCCTGATCCGCGAAAAGACCGGCAATAAGAAATCGCTCGATGACTTTGCGGGGGCATTTTTTGGCGTTGAAGACGGCTCATGGGTGCCAGAAACCTACGAGTTCAAGGATGTGGTGGCGACCCTCAACAGCGTCTATGCCTATGACTGGGAGACCTTCCTGAAGGACCGGCTCTATAAGCCGATGACGGGCGCGCCGCTAGATGGGCTGGAGCGCGGCGGTTATAAGCTGGTCTATACCTCAACCCCGACCGACTGGATCAAGTCGCGCGAAAAGGTTCAGAAAAACACCGACCTGAGCTATTCGTTAGGGCTTACGCTCAATGCCACAGGCGATATTACCGGGACCCTCTGGGACGGTCCGGCGTTCAAGGCCAGGCTTGGGCAGGGCATGTCGGTGGTGGCGGTGAACGGCGTGGCCTATGAGGCCGATGGCATCAAGGCGGCAATCACAGAGGCCGCCAAACCTGACGCCAAGCCGATCAAACTGCTGATTAAAAAGGGCAAAGTCTATAAAACGGTCACCATTGACTATAAGGGCGGCCTGCGCTATCCGCGCCTTGAGCGCATTGCGGGCAAACCGGCCTATCTCGATGATATTCTGACCGAAAAGAAGTAGTCAGACTACAAACAAAAACGCCATGTAACCGGCATAGGCCGCCAAGAAGCCCAGCGCGATCAGGCGGCCTATCTTGCCAAAGATATAGACACAAAGACCGGCCACTACAGCCACACCCAATGCAATTGGGATATCGACCTGCGTAAAGCGGGCGTCGATAGGGACGGGCGTAATCAGGGCTGTGATTCCTAAGATGCCCAATATATTGAAAATATTGGAGCCGATCAGATTGCCCAGCGCGATATCGCTCTGGCGCTTGAAGGCGGCAATCAGGGTCACGGCCAGTTCGGGCAATGATGTGCCAACCGCCACCAGGGTCAGGCCGATCACCGCTTCGCTGATGCCAAAGTCGCGGGCGATGTTAGTTGCGCCCTTGACCAGGCTGTCGGCGCCCACCACCAGCGCCAGAAGACCCATAGATACCCAGGCCATGGCCATGAATATGCCCATCTCAGGCACGGTGGAATGGATGGCATGCTCCGGTTCAGGGCTACCGCGCTCCAGCACGTAAACCACCACCAGATAGGTGATCAGGCAGCCCAGCATGATCTGGGCATCCAGCCGGTCAATGCCACCGCGATAAGCCAACACCAACAGCCCAATAGTGGCGACGATCATGACCGCCACGTCGCGTTGAATACCGGCACTTTTGCTGCTCATCGGGTAAATCAGGGCACCCAGACCCATAGTCAGCAGGATATTGGCGATGTTGGAGCCGACGACATTGCCGACGACGATATCAGGCGTATCTTTTAGCGCCGCCTGTAGGCTGACCATCAGTTCCGGCATGGAAGTGCCAAAGCCCACCACCGTCAGGCCGATAATCAGATTTGACAGCTTAAGCTTGCGCGCCAAGGCCGTTGCCCCGCGCACCAGTCCTTCGCCGCCGATAAACAGGAAAGTTAAGCCCGCCGCCACCCACAGATAGTCGGTATGCGCGCTAACCCAGCCCAGACCCTGATCGATCACCTTAAGCCCCCATAGTCATTGCAATGGTAATTAAGGTTAATCCGGTTAGCTTGGCAATCAGTAATCGCGCGAATATCTCACGTTGACGGCGGTGCCGCCCGCCGTGCCGGTCTGCGACAGTATGCTCAAACTGCGCGACAGGGCGATTTCCAACTGGGTGGCCATAAAGCCCTTGGTGTCGGTGACAATTTCCACATAGACATTGTTGGTCAGGTATTTGCCCGCCGCCACCGCCGTGCCACGCCCGGCAGTATTGTCTTCACCTACCACGCGCAGACGGTCTATGCCGGTCGCAGCCCGCAGGGTGCCGAGCGGATTGACACCGCCGCCACCGGAGCTGAGTTGATTGAGCGACGCCGCCAGTTGCAGGGCCTGGGTCGCCGAAAGGTTAGTGACACTCTCGCCAAACAGAATCCGCGACAACACCTCATCCTGTGGCAGGGACGGGTCGGATGAGAACGCAATGGACGGTCGCTGGGCTGTGCCGGTGACATTTATCTGCCCGGTGATGTCCTCAACCACCGTAGAGGCGGCGATCTCAATCTCCGGATTGGTCAGTTGCCCGCCTTCAAAGCTGATCACGCCGGTATCGAGCCTGAACTCACGACCGGCGAAATTATAGGTGCCGCGAATAGCATTGAGGTTGCCGAGGATGCGCGGCGCGCGGGTTGTGCCGCCGACAGTGATATTGGCCCGCCATTCCGACTCCAGTCCTAGGCCTGACACAAAAATCTGATTGTCGGCGCGTACCCGCACATCTAATCGCCAGTCTTTGGGTGGTGCTTTTTGACGCGGCGGAGGCCCTGCGGTTGTGATGGCCGGGCGGCGCACACCCTCTAACTCCGTGATTTCCGCAGCCCCTTGGGTGACGATCTTATAGCGCGTTTGCGGCAGGCGCAGATCACCCTTGATCAGGCCGCCGTCAGTGCCATCGGTGATATCGAGCGTACCCGATACAGTTGAAGATATCTGATCCGACGCCGCCAGACGGGCATTGTTAAGCTTGGCGTTCAGTTGCAGCGGGAAGGCATTGTCCGCCGCCAGCGATACCCAGCCGGTAGCCGACACCGTGCCGTCACCAGCGCGTCCATCGAATTTACGGATCTCCAGCCGGTCATTGCTGAATTCACCCTCAAGATTAATGCGGGTGATGCGGGTGCCAAACCCTGAGTGCTCATACGCCAGCCCATTGCCGCGCATGACGCCGCTGAGGCGCGGATCGCGGACTTGACCCGAAATATCGGCGGCTACGGCAATAGTGCCGGACATGCTCTGATCGCCCTGAGCCGCCAGTGAAAACAGCACACTGGCCGGGCCGTTATAGCGGATGCCGCCGGTAATGCCGCCCTGACGCAAGCGTTCGACCCAGGTGCCGCCAGAGGCGGGATCAAGCTGAACCTGCATCCGGCCAATGACGCCGCCCAGCAGGTTCGCGCCGTTCTGGCGGAACACCGCGCGCAGGTCGCCACGCTCAGCGTCAAGCGTGCTGTCAATATTGATATCGACCGGCGTAGATACCGCGGCAATCGAGGAGCGGGTGAAATCATCGATCGTCAAACGGGCGCGCACATCGGGGATGTCATCGCCGTTCTGGGTGTAATCAAGGCTACCCGTCGCGGTGCCGCCAATGCCCGCATCGGGGGCGATCGCATTGATGATGGCCAGATCGAAGCTGTCAAAGCGGGCCTGAGCCTTGATCGTGTCGCCAAACTGTCCGGCCAGTTGCACCTTACCCTGATTGGTCGAAAGGGTAGACGGCAAGAGTTGATAACCAGTGCCGCGTTTGACGATCCGGGCGGGGGCTTCGGTTCTGACATTGATACCGTTAACGACGCCGTTGGCGGCAACCCGGTAAAGTTGCGGCGACAGATCGGCATTGACGGCCAGCCTAAACGGCACGCCGGATGAGCCGTTAAGTACCGCCTGCGCCGTGCCTTGATTATTGCGATAGTTGATTTTAACGCGGCCTTTTTCCACAAAAGTGGCGTTATAGTTGAGGTTCTGCGCCTGAACATCGGCAACGATTTCCGGCTGTTCATAAAGCGCAATGGTCGCGTCAATCAAAGCGCGTCCGACCTGAATATTGTAATCGCCGGGCAGGGCGGCACCATTTGCGCGAGCGCTGATTTTCGCACTCTGTACATCATTGATTTCCATCAGGGACGCTACGCCGGTAATGCCTGAGCCGGTAAGGTTGAGATCGCCGGCGAACTTGCCACCGGGTGTTTGCTGTATAGTCCCTTTGGCGTCGATACCCGCCACACGCGCCTGATTGATGTCGAGGGTCAGCGGGCCTTCGCCTGAGCGGATATCGACATCGGCCAGCAGCGGACCATAGGCGGAGGCGCCTTCGGCCTTGACCTCATAGCCCACTTTGGAGGTGGTAAGGGTCGCGACCACATCGCGCAACTCAAGCCCAAGGCCGGGGCTTGCGGCGGTCAGCACCACTTTCGGGTTGTTGGCCGTGCCCGACACATTGGCGGTGAGGGGGCCATACTGCTTGGATGTGGCCTGCGCCTTGAGGGTAATCCCGCCGCCTTTGAGGGCATATCGGCCCTGAGCCGTTATATTAAAAGACGGCGATGTACCTTTGAAACTATTGAGGATCATGTCGCCATTGGCGGCGGTCGAAAACGCGCCGGATATTTTGGCATTGCCGCCCAGAAAACTTTGCAGACCGTCATTGAACAGCCGCTTTGACTGGATCTGAAATGAGCCCTTAATGCCGAATCCGCCACCTTGACCATTCACGACCGGGCGCTGCACCAGTTCGGCGTCGGTGACGACGCTGACGATCCCTAAGCCTTCAACCCGGTAATCTTTGATGCGGCCCTTGAGCGCGCCCTGATAGATGCCGGTGCCGAAATCCGCCACCAGAAGCGCCGTGCCGTTCAGCTTATCCGAACGGATTTTCATATTGTCGCTTAACAGGCGGTTGTCGCTATAGGCCAGGTCGCCGTCCAGTCGCACATTGGTCAGCAGGCCATCGGCAGCGGCATTGACACCCCAGACGCGCTTAGCACCGCCCTTGACCGGAATGATGATGTGGTCGCCGTCAATGCGCGACCGGCCTTCGATGCGGGCCGCTTCGACGGTGATTTTATTGAATTTCACCCAATCAGCGGACAGGTCGTAATCGATCAGCGGACGTTTGAAATCACCGTCGATCAGGGCTTTCAGGTGGACATTTTTGCCCGACAGGTTTTTGTCAATGGCGGCGGCCTTAGTCAGTTCGGCATCAATATTCAGCTTACCGAAGCGGGCATTTTTCAGGTCGATAATGCCGGCGGCCTTGATATCGAGCGCGTCGGATTTCAGGGCGAGCCTTCCATCGGCCACACGATCTTTGACTTTAGTGGTCAGATCAATATTGACAGCGGGCGTCACCAGCGCTTGCGTCACGCCGCTCAGCAGCAAATCGGGCCGTAGATTGCCCTTCGCGGTAAAGGTGCCGTTGCGACCGTTCAGGGCCACATCGGCCAGACCGTTATCGCCCAGATGCCCCTCAATCCGGCCATCCCACACGTCCCAATTACCGCGACCATTTGCTGTGACGGTCAGGGCCTCATCCAGCCCTATGAGTGCCATGACTGCGCCGCCTTTGGGCGCGATCAGCAGGCCGTCGATAATCAGCCGGTTTTCTTTAGGCGTGGCATCAATCTTCAGCGCCAGCCGATCGGCGCGCGTCGAATTGGCCGCCGTATTGATCCGGATCTGGCCTTTTTTCAGATGGGCATCACCCGATAAGGTCAGGGTTTGCGCACTCCCGGCTACACCCTGCGCCAGGTTAAGGCGCTCCACTGATAACTTACCGATATCCACCTTAAGGTCAGGCAGTTTGAACGGCTCGCTGGTCTTCTTCGGTGTCGGTTTAAACTCAGGGCGGCGGAGGACATCAATCCGCGCCGACGACAATTCTCGGACATCGACATGCTTATTGAGGTAGGCAAACGGCCGCCAGTCGAGCGTCACCGCCGGGCTTTGGGCAAACACGCCCTTAGGGTCGGAGAGTTTGATATCGCGGATAACGGCACGCTTATACAGCGAACCCTCAATGCGCCCGACGCTGATTTTCAGGCCATTATCGAATTTGAGATTATTGACCCGGTCAAGCAGAAAGCCTTTGCCTGCGCCGCTATCCAGCCCCCACACCGCCAGCAACAGCAGGGCGGCCATGAACGCGACGGTGAGCCCCGCGATTTTGGCGATGGTGGCCGTGCGCTTGGGCTTGGCTTTGGGCTCTGGTGAGGTTTCGGGTGTGTTGGTCATCAGAAGGCCTGCCCAATCCCGACATAGAGCGATACGGGTGACTCGCCGTCGCGCCGGCTGATAGGGGTCGCGATATCAATGCGGATCGGCCCGAAATTGGTGTAATAGCGTGCCCCAATACCGATCCCAAAGCGGATATCGTCAAAACCCGGTACCTTGTCCTGATAGACCTGACCGGCGTCGATGAACGGCACGATCCCCAGATTACCGTCGAGGATGTTCTTGAAACGATATCGCGCCTCAAAGGCCATTTCAATCAGGCTTAAGCCTCCGGTCGGCGTGTTGCTGACGTCACGCGGCCCCAGTTCCTGATAGCCAAAACCGCGCACACTACCGCCGCCGCCAGCATAAAAGCGCGTGGTCAGGGGCACATCGACATAGTCACTGCCGACGATGCTGCCGACCCTGAAACGGGCGGCCAGGATCGTCTGATCATTGACTTGGCGGTAGGTTGAGACATCGAACTGGTTTTTGATATTGTTGCCGAACAGGCCGGACAACGAAACCTGCGGTGTTGTCTCAATAGAGGCCCGGAAGCCTTTGGTAGGGTTTAGTAAATCATCAGTCACATCGCGCGCCAGCTTAAGCGGCATATCGGCGGTGTAATAGTTGATCCAGCTATCGCCAAGCATCTTATCCAGCTTTGAGTTCAGCCGAATGGCACTCAATTCAACCCCCGCTGACCAGGTCCAGCGCTTTTGCCAGATGGGGGTCGAGGACCGCGATAGGCTGTAGCCCAGCCGTAAGCCCTGCGCCTCATAGGTATCATAGTCGGAACGCGCCAGTTCGGTTGAAATCAGGCGGGTCAGATCTCGCTTACGGTAATTGGAATGGCGCAGACTTACGCCCAGCGTCTGTTCATTGCTGCCCAGCGTCGTCTCTACAATCAGCGCCCCTTCGGGCGGGCGCCAGTTGCGGTTAATCCAGCTCCCTTTCAACAGCACGCCCTGACCGGTCGAAAAGCCGACATCGGCGGCCAGTTTGCGCGGGCGTCCGGTTTGCTGGCGCACCAGAATATCAACATATTCCGTACCATCAGGGGCCGGGGCATTAGTGCGCACCGGCTCAACTGACACGGCGCGGAACAGGTTGGTGGCCACCAGCGCCTGACGCAGATCATCGACCATGCGGCTGTCGTACAGGTCATCCTCACCAAAGCGAGCAATGGTTTCGATGTGATCAACGCCAAACGCCTGACGACCTTCGGTGGTAAACTTACGTATGCGGGCACGTGGACCAGTCTCGACCGGCAGGGTGTAATCCGCCGTATAGGTGGTGTTATCGAGCAGAATATCGCGTGCGCCCACCTCAGCGAACGGATAGCCGTTTTCCGGCAGTTTCAGGCTGACACTGGCCTCAGCCGCTACTACCCGGTCAGCGATCAGGGTATCGCCGGTTTTCAGCGGCAGGGCGTCGCGGATCAGGTTGGGCGGCGTGGTCGGCCCGGCGGTAATCACAATCTCATCCAGCCGGTACGGGGTGCCGGGAGCTACGGTCAGGGTCGCCCGCACTCGGCCGGGCTGGTTCGGTTCATTTTCCATTGAGGTGACGACGGTGGCGTCATAATAGCCCTCGGCCTTCAGCACCCGCAGGGCCAGCACCTCATCCTGCTTAAGCCGCGCGCGCAGCATGACGGCATTGGCGGCCTTACCCTTGCCTTCTTTTAAGGCGCTGAGATCCCAGAAGGTTTTCTCTAAGTTCAGGTCTTTCAGGCCATTCAGCGTCGTGTCGTAAGCGATTTCAGGCGCTTGCTCATCGGCGGTAGCGACCACTGCGGGCGGCGGGGCCTTGTCAAAATCGGCCAGCGACGGCAGGGGCTCGGTCAAGGCGTCATCGGTCGCGGGCGGAATGTCTGGCAAGGTTTCCGCCACAGTCTCGGTGACTAGATCATCAGTCTCAGCGGTCTGCGGCGGCAGTCCGGGCACCAGCGTGTCCTCATTTGGGGCGTCATCAAGGTCTGGCAGGGCGGATTCGAAATCCTGGTCCGTGATAATCGGGGCATCTGCGGGCGCTATTTCGACCGGCGGCGCACTTTGCGCATAGGTCAGCGGCGCCCAAACCGTGAGGGCGGCAGCCAAGGCAATCGCGCTGGCGCTGACGGTTTTGAGCAAGAGGGCTTCCTGAAAATAAGGCTTAAATGAATCAAGGGGTTCACATGTGATCTCAGGGTATGGGCATGGCGGCTGGGAGGCAAATAAAAATCACATAAACTCAGCTTCATCTCGTCCTGTCGCAGTGCGGGGTAACGCAATTGTTATGTGATTGTGTAAAAACCCAAGCAAAATCATAGGCATAATCCTTATTGTTTTCTTACGTGTAAGTGCGGCAAATAGTTAATCTGTGCGCTGCACTTAAAACTCATATCAATTTGTGGCGTCCCTATAGGGCGCCAAAGAGGATGAGATGAAGCCTAAACCTGAGCCTTTAGATCTGTTCAAGGTCGCCCTGTTCCTTGATCTGGATGGTACGATTGCGCCTATTATGCCGCGCCCGGATGATGTCGAACCCGAAGCCGCCCGCAATGGCCTGCTGAAAGCGTTGAATGATAAGCTTGAGGGCCGTTTGGCGGTCGTATCCGGCCGTTCGGTCAGTGCGGTTGATCGCATTACCGAGGGAACTGTGGCGTCGGTGGCCGGGGCTCACGGCTTAGAGCGGCGCACGGCATCGGGCCAGCGTGAGGATACTGAGGCTCATGCCGCGCTGGATAGCGTCGTCAGTGAATTTCGCGCCCTTAACCGCGTGCTGGAAGGGCTGATTGTTGAGGATAAAGGCGTAAGTGTCGCGGTCCATTACCGTCACGAACCCGATCATAAGGCCAATATTATAGCACTCGCTACCCGTATGGCGGAAACCCACGGCCTGCGGCTTCAGGCCGGTCATGAGGTGATCGAACTGCGCACCCCCGGCCCAAATAAGGGCGACGCCATCCGCGCCTTCATGTGCGAAGCGCCGTTTATTGGCCATGTGCCGGTATTTGTTGGGGATGATCTGACCGATGAAGTCGGTTTCGAGGCGGTCAACAGTCTCGGCGGCTTCGGCGTGAGGGTCGGGGCGGGGGCATCCGTAGCGCATTATGGCCTGAAAGATGTAGCGGCGGTCACGGCGTGGCTGGAGGAGAGCCTGTTATGCCTGACATGACCGCATCCGCCGCTGAGGTGGCCCCTGTGACGGCTGATGCGACCCAGACCGTTCTGGCTCAGCATTGGCAAACCCACAGCCTCAATCTGTCGCCCATCGGCAACTGCATGGTGTCGGCCCTGATCGATTCTAACGGGACATGGGTGTGGGGGTGCGTGCCACGCTTTGATTCCGATCCGGCGTTTTGCAATCTGGTGTCCGGTGTGGGCACGAGCGATCCGCAGGCGCTGGGGCTGTGGGCCATCGATGTGCTGGATCTGGCCCATGTGCGCCAAAGTTATGGTCGCAACAGCGCGGTCTTGCATACCTGGCTGACCGATACCCACGGGGCCGAGGTTGAAGTCATTGATTTCTGCCCGCGCTTTAAGCGCAATGACCGGCTCTATAGCCCGGTGTCATTCTGCCGGATTGTGCGGCCCGTCAAAGGTGCGGCGCGTATTCGCATCCGCTTGCGGCCGGCCTGTAACTACGGCGAAAGCGAAGCCCAGACAACCTCTGGCTCCAACCATATCCGCTACTATTGTTCAGAAGCTATTCTGCGACTGTCAACCAATTGCGCGGTCAGTCATGTGCTGGAAGAGCGTGAGTTCCGGCTGGAAGAAGAACTGGCGTTTTTCTTAGGCCCGGATGAGAGTTTTTCCGTCGATATCCGCACCGGTGTGCGCGATATGTATGAAAAAACCGATCTGCATTGGCGTGAATGGGTGCGGGGTCTGGCCCTGCCGATGGAGTATCAGGAAGCGGTGATCCGTGCCGCGATTGGCTTAAAGCTCTGCGTCTATGAGGAAACCGGTGCGATTGTCGCCGCCATGACCACCTCGATCCCCGAAGCGCCGGGGTCACAGCGCAACTGGGATTATCGCTATTGCTGGATCCGGGACGCCTATTATGTCGTTGAGGCCCTGACGCGGTTGGGGGCCATGCAGACCTTGGAGAACTATCTCAAATATCTGCGCAATATTGTTGACCGGGCTGTAAATGGCAAGATGCAGCCCGTCTATGGTATTGGCTATGAATCAATATTGACAGAATCTATTGCCGAACACCTGAAAGGCTATCGCGGCATGGGGCCGGTGCGGGTCGGCAATCTGGCCTATGTTCAGCATCAGCATGATGTTTACGGCCAGATCATCCTGTCATCGGTGCAGGCGTTTTTCGATCATCGCCTGTTGCGGCCGGGCACGGTAGCCGATTTCGAGCAGCTTGAAAAAATCGGTGAAAAAGCGTTCGAAGTCTTTGATCAGCCCGATGCCGGTTTGTGGGAATTTCGCACCTTTGCCAAGGTGCATACCTATTCGGCGGTGATGTGCTGGGCCGCCTGCGACCGGCTGGAAAACGCCGCGTTGATCCTGGGGCTGACGGATCGGGCCGAGGTGTGGAAAGCGCGGGCGGCGACCATAAAATCAACGATTGACTCGCGTGCGCTGTTCGTCAGGGACGGGGCGGAGGATAATCTGTACTCGTCGGCCTTTGATGTCGATGAGGTCGACGCCAGTCTGCTGCAGATGATTGACCTGCGCTATATCTCAAAGGACGATCCGCGTTTTCTGAGCACGCTGAATGCGGTCGAAAAAATGCTTCGGCGCGGGCCGCACATGCTGCGCTACGCACTGCCCGATGACTTCGGTGAGCCGGAAACCGCCTTTAATTTCTGCACCTTCTGGCTGATTGAGGCCCTGCACTATGCCGGGCGTACCGATGAGGCGCGGGAGTTGTTTGAGGGGATGCTTAATCAGCGCACGCCGTCGGGCCTGTTGTCCGAAGATACCTCGTTTCACGATGGCACCCTGTGGGGCAATTTCCCGCAAACCTATTCGCTGGTCGGCATTATCAACTGTGCGGTGCTGTTGAGCCGGCCTTGGAAAGACATAAGGTAATCACAGTCTGCATTGGCTGTGGGAAGGACTAAAAATGAGCAGACTAATTGTTATTTCAAATCGGGTCAGTCCGCCCGCCGAAATCGGCAACGCTTCGGTCGGCGGATTGGCTATGGCCCTGTCAGCGGCCCTGCGCGAAGAGAACGGCATGTGGTTTGGCTGGAGCGGAGAGGTGGCCGAAAGCTCCGGCCAGATATCGATCCAGAAGATCGGCGGCGTGACCGTGGCCCTGACCCACCTCGAAGAACAGGACGTTCAGGAATATTATAACGGCTACGCCAATAAGACCCTGTGGCCGCTGTTTCACTACCGCCCCGATCTGGTGGCGTTTGAGCGCTCGTTTGATGAGGGCTATTCGCGCGTCAATCAACGCTTTGCCGATACGGTATCACCTCTGATCGTTGAGGATGATCTGATCTGGGTGCAGGACTATCACCTGATCCCGCTGGCCTCGAAACTGCGTGAACAGGGCGTCAAGAACCGGATCGGCTTCTTTTTGCATATCCCCTGGCCGGCCATGCGGGTACTGATGACCCTGCCCAAGCACGGCGAACTGGTCGAGACGATGTTCGACTATGATCTGGTCGGGTTTCAGACCGAAGACAGCATGAATGCCTTTATTGATTATGTTATCAATCAGGCGGGCGGCGAAGACTTAGGCGATGGTCAGATCCGGGCCTACGGCAAGAGTATACAGGTCGGCACCTATCCGATAGGCATTGATGCCCAGGAGTTTGTCGAGGCCAGCCGCTCGCAAACCGCCAAGGATTATTGGGATCTGATGCGCGATTCCCAAGGCGGGCGCAAGATGGTCTTAGGTGTCGAAAGGCTAGACTATTCAAAGGGTTTGGAGGAACGCTTCGTCGCCTATGATCAGTTCCTGCGCGACTATCCGCAGTACGAGCGCAACGTCTTTATGCTTCAGATCGCCACGCCGTCACGCGGCGAAGTCGATGCCTATCAGGACATCCGTGGCAAGCTCGATACCCTGTCGGGGCACATCAATGGCGAGCACTCAACGATTGATTGGGTGCCGCTGCGCTACGTCAACCGTGCCTACAGGCGTGATGAACTGGCGGGTATTTACCGCGCCGCCCATGTGGGCTTAGTCACGCCGCTGCGCGACGGTATGAATCTGGTGGCCAAGGAATATATCGCGGCTCAAAACCCGGCCGATCCGGGTGTGCTGGTGCTGTCGGAATTTGCCGGGGCCGCCGCACAAATGAGCGATGCCCTGATCGTCAATCCGTTCGACCGTGAGGCGGTGTCCGAGGCCATCCATGAGGCCCTGTCCATGCCGCTGAAACAACGCGTGGCGCGTTATGAAGGCCTGATCCACGGCATAATGACTGACGATGTCGTAAGCTGGCGCATCAAATTCACGGACGATCTGAAAGGCAAAAAGCCTGCAAAAAAGCCTGAGCCTCTGGTGGTGGTTAGCGGCTAATGCCGGATTGTGGGTTTGTCCTTAAGGCCGGCTATAAAGGCTATACCCGCAGCGGCCACGGTGAAAATTGCAGCCAGTGTAAGGGCGAAACCGGGTAAAGCCTCCGGCGTCAGGAACTGCTTCCATTCATCGTGACGGTATTTCGTTATGCCCATCAGAAAGACAACGACGGTTATAGCGGCGAAAGCGAACCACCAGGATACAAAGCGAATAAAAAAGGCGCTCATATATATTTCCTCTTTTTAGCGATCTTCTCATGGCTCTACCCGGTTGTCTATGGCGCCGTCGCGCGGTTAAGGCGTATGGCTCACGGCGCAGGATTTATACCTCTTGATCGTGTCCGCAAAACGGTCTTAAGTGCGGCTCGTTTCAAACGTGACGGGTTTTGCAGATTATGATCAGATCGCTGAAAATGGCCGCTTTTGCGGCTACGGTATCGGTAATGGCTTTGGCAGGGGGCATGGCTTATGCCGAAACCAAACCCTTCACTTACAATGATCTGATCGAGCTAAACCGGGTTAGTTCCCTGAAAGTTGACCCGACCGGCCGGTTCGCGGTCATGGCGGTGCGGGTCACAGATTTAGAGAAAAACAAGGGCGTGACATCCCTGTGGGTCAAGGATCTCAGCAATCCCACCCTGAAAGAATGGCGTCTGCCGATCTCGGATCAGGGCACGTCTAGTCCCGCCTGGAGTGCCGACGGCAAGTCGATTTTCTACCTGTCCGGCGGGCAGATTTACATGACCGATGCCAAGGGCACTGAGCGCACGCAAATCACCAAACTGCCGATCAGCATCGACAGTTTCAAGGTCAGCCCCGACGGCAAGGGTTTTGTGGTGTCGATGGCCATTACTGAGGGCTGCGCGGGCGAGGAAATTGCCTGCACGCTCAAAACCGATGAGGCCCAGAAGGCTAAAAAATCAAGCGGCGTGATCTATGATAAGCTGTTCGTGCGCCACTGGGACACATGGTTCGATTTCAAGCGCAATCACCTGTTTTATGTCGGCCTGACTGCGGGCACAGCGGCGACCTTTGCCACGCCGCTGACGGACGGTTTTGATGGCGATGTGCCGTCCAAACCCTTTGGCGACGAAGGCGAATATGAGATCGCGCCGAATGGCCGCACGGTTTATTTCTCGGCGCGGGTGGCGGGTAAGACTGAGCCGTGGAGCACCAATTTCGACGTCTGGCAGGTCGATATGCAGTACCCGCAGGACGTGGCCCAAAAACCGGAACTGCTGCGGGCCACGGCACCGCATAATCTGACGCCCGACAACGAAGCGCGGGATGCCGAGCCGCGTGTCTCTCCCGATGGCAAGACGCTGGCCTATAAGGCCATGAAGCGCCCAAAGTTTGAGGCCGATCGCTACTGGATTTACCTGAAAGACATCGCCACCGGTAAGGTCACGCCGCTGGCCCACGACTGGGACCGCTCGCCCGACAGCCTGACCTGGTCCGATGACGGTAAGGCGCTTTATGCCGTCGCCGCCGATGTCGGCAAAACCCGCCTGTTCAGGATTGATGTGGCGACGGGCAAGGTATCGCCGCTGACCAAGGACGGTCATATTGGTGGCTTTGATTTTACGCCGCAGGGCGCAGTCTTCCTTAAGGATTCGCTGGCGGCTCCGGCACAGCTTTATCTGCAAGGGCGCGACCGTTCAGCCCTGATCGACACCACCGCCAAACCGGTGACCGAGTTCAATAAGGCCCGCCTCGATTTACGCCTACGCGGCCAGTATGAGCAGTTTTCATTCAAAGGCTGGAACGACGATACGGTCTATGGCTACATCGTAAAGCCTGCCGATTTCGATCCGAACAAAAAATATCCGCTGGCCTTCCTGATCCACGGTGGGCCGCAAGGCTCGTTCTCGGACGCATGGTCGTATCGGTGGAACCCGCAAACCTATACGGGGGCAGGCTTTGTGGCGGTGATGATCGATTTCCACGCCTCAACCGGCTATGGGCAGGCGTTCACGGACGCGGTATCCGAACACTGGGGCGATCGCCCGCTCGAAGACCTGCAAAAGGGCTATGCGGCGGTCTTAGACAAATATCCGTTCATCGACAAGGACCGCGCCTGTGCGCTGGGGGCGTCTTACGGCGGCTATATGGTCAACTGGATCGCCTCGCAATGGAAGCAACCGTGGAAGTGTCTGGTCAATCATGACGGCCTGTTTGATACCCGCTCGATGGGTTACGGCACCGAAGAACTCTGGTTCACGGAGTATGAGAACGGCGGCGATGTCTATAACCACACGGCCAATTACGATAAGTTCAATCCGGCCCTGCACGCCAAGGACTGGTCGGTGCCGATGCTGGTCATCCATTCCGATCTGGATTTCCGCGTGATGCCTGAGCAGGGCATCAGCACCTTCACCGCCTTGCAGCGTCAGGGCATTAAGTCGAAATTCCTGCGCTTCCCCGATGAAAACCACTGGGTGTTAAAGCCGCAAAATTCCCTGATGTGGCACCAGACCGTGACTGACTGGCTGAAAGAAAACACCGCGGAGACGAAGTAAGCGCTACACTTAAGGCGAATTCCTGATTCGCCCAAAGGCTCCCCATGCGCCGACCGCCGCCCCCGAAGGAAGTGACCTCGTTAGACGATGTACTGCATGAGGTGTCGGTGCTGGTGAAGCCGCACTTCGGCAAGGGGCGGCCCGCCGACTACATCCCCGAACTGGCGGCTGTCGATCCGATGAAATTTGGCATGGCGGTCGCCACCGTCGAGGGGGATGATTACGGTGTCGGCGATGCCGATGAGCCGTTTTCGGCCCAGTCGATCACCAAGCTGTTTGCGCTCGGGCTGGCGCTCAACCGGTTGGGCGATGAAGTGTGGACGCGGGTGGGTAAGGAGCCTTCGGGAACGCCGTTCAACTACCTGTCGCAGTTGGAACAAGAGGCCGGTGTGCCGCGCAATCCGTTCATCAATGCCGGGGCTTTGGCGATTACCGATATCCTGCTGGATGTGGTCAGGGAGCCCGCCAATCTGGTGCGTGATTTTATGGGGGTGTTGGCGGGGGAGTCGCTTAGCATTGACGATGCGGTGGCACGGTCTGAGATGGACACCGCCTATAAGAACCGCGCCATTGCCAATCTGATGCGCGCTCAGGGCACGATCAGCCATGACCCTTCGGCGGTGATTGAGGCCTATTGCCGTCAATGCGCGGTGTCGATCACCTGTCGGCAATTGGCCAAGGCAGCTTTACCTTTGGCGGCGGCGGGCTATTCGCCGGTGATGGAGGAAAGCATCTTCCCGGAGCGGCTGACACGAAGGCTAAATGCCTTGTTGCTGACCTGCGGGATTTATGACTCGGTCGGATCATTTGCGTACCGGGTGGGTTTGCCGGCCAAAAGCGGGGTCGGCGGGGGGATTGTCGCGGTCATCCCCGGCCGGGCGGCGGTTGCCGTCTGGTCGCCGGAGCTGGATCGTTACGGCACGTCGGTGGTCGGGGTGTCGGCGCTGGAACACTTCAGCCGTCTGACCAATTGTTCGGTGCTGTGATTTGGGCGTGTAGCCCCCCTCCGGCGCTTTGCGCCACCTCCCCCAAGTGAAACATTTATATAGAATTGAAACAAAGTGCGTTGGGGGAGTAATAGTATTTTTTACTCCCCCAACGCACAATCTTAACGGTTATACTCCTCGTGTCACTTGGGGGAGGTGGCGCGCAGCGCCGGAGGGGGGCTTGTGAAACCGAAATACCAACTGGCCCGAACCTTTCGCAAGGCCCTGACACCGCCTGAATTGATGCTGTGGGACCGGATAAAGCGCAGGCAACCGGACGGCCCGACCTTTCGCAGGCAATATGCTATCGGCGCCTATGTCCTTGATTTTTATTGTATCAAGGCGCGGTTAGCCGTCGAGGTCGATGGTGAGGTTCATAATCTGCCCGATAAGGCGCAAAATGATGAGGTGCGTATCGCTTGGTTGCAAACTAAGGGCATTGGGACCTTGCGCATTCCGGCCAGGGACATATTTGAGCGACCGGATGACGTGGCCGACGGGGTGTGGTTGATGGCGGTTGAGCGGCTCAGGGCTGGTGTTAGCCCCCCTCTGTCACTGCGTGACATCTCCCCCAAAGGATAAATCTACTTAGACTGGCAACTCAATGCGTTGGGGGAGTAAAAGAAATTATTACTCCCCCAACGCACAGTCTTAACGACTATGCGCAACGTGTCATTTGGGGGAGGTGGCGCGTAGCGCCGGAGGGGGGCTTAATTCGCCGCCAACCCCAACGCCTGCCGGTAGGTTTCGATCTCATCCAGTTTGGCATGGAAACCTGACCAGTCGTCATCGCGGTCAATGGCCGCCCACAGGGCTTCGATATCGTCAATCAGCAGGCTGACGGGCTCAGGCGCGGCAAACAGCGGATGTTTCAGGCGGTCCGCATCTTTCGGTTCAAAATCACTCAGCAAGTTTTTGAAAGTGTCAAAGATTTCACCAGTATAGAACTGACCGCGCGGGCCAGACAGGGCGCGGGCCTCACTGATCAGGCCACCGAACCAGTCGAAATATACGCCCTCAAATGAACCCGGATTCGGATGCAGAGCGGCTTGCAATTTAAACGTCGCCTCGACCAGTGCCTGGTCTTTGTCAGCCTTTAACGGTTTGAGGTTCAACCGGTTGAGCACAGCCTCACGGGCGGCGGCCTCATAACGCGGGCCGAAGTCATTGAGGCTGTCGATCAGCCGCGCGCCGTCGCAAATCTGGGCCAGACAGCGCGCCAGTTGCGTCAGGTTCCAGAACACCGCATCGACCTGACGGCCATAGGCATAGAGCCCGCCTTCGTCAAAATAGGCGGCGGTGAAATAGGCGTCGTAATAGGGCAAAAACCGGTAGGGGCCGTAGTCAAAGCTCTCACCCGTGATATTCATATTGTCGGTATTGAGCACACCGTGGACAAAGCCCGCCATCATCCAGCGCGCCACCAGGTTCGCCGTCCGCGTCACACACAGGTCAAACACACGCGCGACCTGATCTTCGCCCTCAAGACCGGCGGCATCAGGGTAGTAATTGTCCGCCACAAACCCGATCAGGCCGCGCATGGTCTCAAGCTCGTTGAGATAGGTCAGCCGCTCAAACGTGCCAAAGCGGATATGGCTGTGCAACAGCCGCACCAGCACCGATGACCGCGTGGGCGACGGTTCGTCACCGCGATGAAGCGCTTCACCGGTCTCGATCAGTGAAAATGACCGCGATGTCGGCACCCCCAGCGCCTCCAGATAGGCGGTCGCCAGCACCTCACGCACACCGCCTTTGAGCGTCAGCCGTCCGTCACCACCCCGCGACCAGGGCGTTCGGCCTGAGCCCTTGGTGCCGAGGTCGAGGAGACGGCCCTGATCATCGCGAAGTTGCGCAAACAAAAAGCCGCGCCCGTCACCGAGGTCAGGGTTGTAATGGCGAAACTGATGGCCGTGATAGCGCAGGGCCAGAGGTTCAGGCTGGTTGTCGGGCAAAGGCGTAAACCGGCCAAAATGGCTGATCCACGCGTCATCGTTAAGCCCCTCAAGGCCAACAGTAATCGCTGCCCGATCATTGCGGTAGCGTAAGGTGGTTTGCGGAAAGTCAGCGGCCTTGACCCGATCAAACAGGTCAAGGCCGCTATGGAGCAGGCGCGGATCAGGGGTATAGGTCATACCCCTGACATGGCGCGCCGTATCTTAAATTACAAGTCTAATACTTGACGCGTAAAGTTACGCCATAGGTCCTGGGCTGGCCCATGAAGGCGTCATAGGTGTTGGAGTCCAGACCGCGGTTGTAATAGGTGCCGTTGGATTGCACCGTCGACTGGAAGCCGGTCCCTTGCAGGGGGGCGTTGATTACCACCTGCTTATAGCTTTCGTCGGTCAGGTTCTGGCCCCAGATTTCGACCATCCAGCGCGAATCCTCAGACCCGATACCGATGCGGCCATTGAGCAGGGTGAAGGATTCCTGCATCTTGAACGGGATCAGATCGGAGCCGGTATTGTAGCTGGAGGTATGCTTGGCCGACAGGTTGGCCAGCCAGCGCAGGCCGGCAATCGAGCGGGTATAGGTTACGGCCCCGGACGAGGTCCACTTGGGCGCGAACGACATCTGAGCGCCCGGCAGCAGGGACAACTGAGCAAAGCTTCCCGGATTATTCAGATCAGAGGCCGTAAACTCGGCATACTTTGTGTCGGCATAGGCGATGCCGCCCTGGAAGCTTAGGCCCCGGATCGGTGTCGACCAGTAAAGATCGGCGTCCCAGCCCTTTGAGGTCAGCTCCGGGATGGATTCGACCACAAACGCCGTGCCCAGGAATGTGTTGAGCTGGAAGTCGTTAAAGGTCTGATCAAAGGCGGTCAGGTTGAACAGCACCTTTTTGTCGAACAGGGACGTCTTTATGCCCAGTTCGTAGCTGTCGACCGTTTCGGCGGGGAAATAGAGTGATGAGTTGGGCGTCAGGCCCGTCAGCGCCCGGTCAAGGTTATAGCCGCCGCCTTTGTACCCGCGCGCATAGGACGCGTAGGTCATGATGTTGTTATTCCAGCGGTAAGCGCCCTTAAAGGTGCCGGACCATTCTTTTTCTTCCTGCTCATCGGCGACTTGGCGGTTATTGAAGGCCGGGTTAGACCAGAAGGCGCAGATACCGCCCAGAACCGTGGGCGCACGGCCCGCCGCGATCAGGCCCGCCCACAATGGGTTAGAGGCCGGATTAACCAACGCGCCGCCGTAGCGTTGCTGGGCAGCCAGACACGCCGCGCCATTGTCGCTGTTGGTATAGACGCCGGTCATCTTCTTGGTCTCTGCCGTATAGCGCAGCCCCAGAGTCAGTTCGAGCGAATCGGTCACCTGATAGTTATTGTTGGTGAACAGGGCGAAGGATTTGGCGTTTTGAGTATAGTGATCAAGTGCGCCCTGACCCGCGACGAAATTGGTGCCGGTCGGGCGGCCTGTCAGGTTTTGCAGGAAGGTCGGCGACGGCGTGCCGGTGATCTGCTGGGATAAGAGCATACTAACGTAAGACTCGTACTTGGTGCCGTAGACGTAGGAATCGTTACGGTCCAGATCTTCGTCGGCATAGAAGACGCCGACCAGCCAGTTCAGCCGCTCCGTGGCGCCCGCCAGTCGCAACTCCTGCGAGAAGGTCTTGAACTCAGCCGAGAAGTCACCGTTGTCGCGGCGGTAGAGAATGTCCGCGCCGGTGTAGTCAATGTCCTGACCGTTGACGTTTTTCCAGTTACGGATGCCGGTGACCGACGTCAGGGTCGAATCCAGAAAGGCCAGTTTCAGATTGGTCTCGATGGATATGCCCTTATCGTCAATAAACTGACGGGTATCACGGTTGGCATAGGCGGTCATGTCTTCGGGGCTGGCGGTCAGGTCAATACCCTCGCCACCGGCGGTCAGGGCGTTGATCAGCGCGCCGGTCGGGCCAGTGCGGGTCTGAACGGTGACGCAGCAGCGCTCCTCACGTCTGGACCAGTCACCGATAACGCGGATGCTCAGGTCTTCGTTGGGCAGGAACAGCAACTGCCCGCGCACGGTCGTGAAATCCTGGGTGGCATCTTCGGTTGTGGTGCGCTGACCGTCGCCGGTTTTGACATCGTAATAGCCACCGCGTTCGCGCTTGGCGACATAGAGGCGGCCCAGCACTTCATCCCCGGCGATCGGGCCGGTGACGGCGGCGGAAATACCGCGCGCGTCGTAATTGCCGGCCGTAACTTCGGCTTCGGCACCAAAGACGTTGGAAGGTTTCTTGGAGATGATATTGATAACACCCGCCGAGGTGTTTTTGCCAAACAGGGTGCCTTGCGGGCCTTTCAGAACTTCGATGCGTTCCAGTTCGCCGAGGTCACCAAAGCCCACGCCGTTGCGCGGGCGGTAAACGCCGTCAATGACCACGCCGACCGACGATTCCATGCCGGGGTTATCACCGACCGTACCGACGCCGCGGATACGGGCGGTGGTCAGGCTCTCGTTCTGGGTTGAGGTCACGGTCAGGCCGGGGGTTAAGACCTGCATGTCCTTGATGTCGCGCACACCGGCATCCTGCAGCAGCTTGGCCGACAGGGTGGTGACCACAATCGGCACGTCCTGCAGCGATTGCTCACGCTTTTGGGCGGTGACGACGATCTCTAAGATTTCCTCTGGTTCTTCAGCGGGCGGCGCGTCGGTCTGTGCCAGAGCCGGCAGGGCCGTTCCCAGCAGGGCCAGCGAGGTGCCCGTCAGTAAAATTTTGCTGAAAAATTTGCCGCCGCGATGAGATGTCATGGTGCGCATGTCGTTTCCCTTGGGTAAATCAGGGTTTGAGAGTCAAATATTCGCGATGCGAGCATTTGAAAGTCATTCGCTGTGTTTCCTGTAACCTGTAAGACTTTTGTTATTCGATGTGCGGGCACTTAGAAAATTAAGTAACCCGCTACAATTATCAAAAATGTATGACACAAGGCTTAAGAAACACAACGGGCAATTCATGCGGCGATGCACAATGAAACATCGCCTAACCTAAAGGAAACAGGGGGTTGATATAACTGTGTTTTGTATGGGGATTCGTAAAAATTCCAGACAAATCAAAGTTTACGATGACGTAAGCTTTTTGGGGCTTGTGAGGCCGATTATGTGAGCAGTTGCACAGCTCACGAATACTTGAAAACCTTGAGTGTCTCGATTTTGTGAAATATGTGATGTTTATGTCGGTTTATGACACCGGATCAGCCCAATAGAGCGCGATTAAGGTCGGCTTCGCTTTGCGGCAGGATCAGCGGTTTTACGCCCATCTCACGCAAAGTATCGGCGTGATCGCCTTGTGGCAGCAGGGCCAGAATCTGAATGGCGGCCTCTGACTGACTGGTGCGCAGGCGATATAAAAACGTCTCCAGCGTTTCCCGGCCATCGGCGTCGGCCACTTCGTTGAGGGCACCCGTCGCAATCAGGCAGGCGTCAAGCTCGGCCTTACCCGCCAGGCTGAGCGCGCGTTCGCGGGTGGTGGAGGTCAGGCACTTATGACCCAGCCGCTCAAGGCTGTCGCGCAACTGAGCCGATCTTAAGCTGTCATTGGACAAAAGCAGGACGCGCAGGCTGGCGCCGGAACCGTGACGGCTGTCGAGTGGGGCGGTTGCCTCAACAGGTTTTAGGGGGCGGCGGGCCTCACGATCAAATACCAGTTCCACCCAGAACTTTGAGCCTAGCCCCACCGTACTGTCGGCGCCAATGCGGCCGCCCATCATGGCAATCAGCCGCTTTGACAAACTTAAGCCCAGTCCGGCACCGGAATGACCGGCAGCGGTGCGGGCAATGCGGGTGTGGGCTTTGAAAGCCTGATCCAGTTCGTCGGCATCAAGACCGGGGCCGGTATCAAGCACATCGACCCGCAACACATCTTGCGCCGACATGGATACTTTTAGCTCTACCCGCCCGCGGGCGGTATAGGCCAGGGCGTTGGAGACGAGGTGGGACAGGATCTGGGTAACCCGCGCCCCATCGGCCATGACCGCGCCCTTATGCGGTACGGCCTCAAGATTGAGCGCCAGTTCCAGGCCTTTGGCGGTGGCCTGAGCGCTGAAATCCTCAATGACCCGCACGCAGATGGCCTCGATATCAAGCGCTTCGGGCGTGATCTGCATCAACCCTTGTTCCGCCGTGTCATTATCAAGGGTGGTCACCAGCATGTTTTCCAGATGCTGGGCCTCGTTTAGCGCCGAATAGATGTGCTGGCGGATCGCCGGGGCGCGGCTGGCCTGTGTAAGGCTGGTGTGCAGGCTGGCGCTTAACCCTTTTAGACCGGCGCGCAACTCGTCCGACAAGGTGTGCATCAGGGCGATCTTGCTGGCGCTTAAGCTCTCAGAGGTATCGACGGCGGCGTTACGTTCTTTGGCCAGTTGCAACTGATCGTGGGCCAGTTGGTAATGCTCACGCAGATGGCGATTGAGAATGAACCCTAGCGCCAGGGCCAGGGCCATGCCACCTATGGCCAGATTACTCAGGTCCTGGCCCCCCGGTACGGACTTAAGCCCAATCACGGGCCCGGCCGCGGCCAGTGGCCCCAGGGTCAGCAGGAACCGCAGCACCGGCGTGCAAAAGAAGATGATGCCGACGGCAGCCCCCGCGCAAATTAGCAAAAATATGTGGGCATTATGACCTGACCGGGCCGCCACATAGCTGAGCACCATCAGGCCCATGACCCATAAGGCGCCGCTGACACCCTGATAGACCATGCGGCGGGTCAGCAGGGACGGGGGCGGCACCTGATCTTCGGGCGTTAGCAGGGCGCGGGACTTGGCACGCAGATAATGAAAAAAGCCCCAGTTGACCGCAAACAGGGTCAGGCTCAGCACGATAAAGGCCGGGGGCATGAAATAGGACGCTGCCCACAGATACGGCGGCAGGCCCACCCCAAAGAACCCCAGCGCATAGGGCAGCATACGCGCCTGTGCCCGCAGGCCGTAATCGAGGATAACGGCCTCATCGACGGCGGGGGTATCGATCGTCAATGGCTGATGCTGGGGGGACATAACGGCTCCGTACTGAGCGCAAATCGTAATCCAAACATCTTGCCGTCAGGTTACTATGGGCGAAAATTGTACACTCTGTAGCCTCATGGTTGTGTTTTAGGGGCATTCTCAAGACATTGTGAACGCTTTTTAGCGCTTTAAGCGAACTTATGACCAAAAAGTAAAGCTTCGTTAGGGATAAGACGCGACACTGAGGGCTCATATCCGTGCTCTCAGGATTTCGACCCATGATGACCTCAAAACTGGTTTTGTCCGACGAAGACCTTAAGCGTCTGGTGAAAAGTGATAATGCCGACGATCGCGCCGTGGCCGCGCACAAGATTTGCCGTGTCATGGAGCGTCAGGTGGTCAGTGAGGCTGAGCGCGAAGCCGCCCATGAAATCATTCGCCTGATGGCGCACGATGCGGCGGAACTGGTCCGGCGGGCCCTGTCGGTGACCATGCGCACGTCAGAACTATTGCCGCACGATGTGGCCATGAAACTGGCTCAGGACGTGGTGTCGGTCGCCGTGCCGGTTCTGCACTATTCACCGGTGTTCAGCGACGACGATCTGCGTGCGGTGATCGAAGCCGGTAATCCGGCGCGTCAGATCGCGATTGCCAAACGTGACACCTTATCCGAAGTCGTGACGGGTGCTCTGGCTGAGCACGGCGTCGAAGAGGCGGTGGTAATTGCCTGCGCCAACGACAATGCCCGTTTTGATGACGGTGCGTTCGGGCGGGTGATGGACCGCTTTGGTGAGTCTGAGGTCATGCAGTCGGTGCTGGTTCACCGTCAGGCCTTGCCGGTGACGGTGACGGAAAAGCTGGTGCATCTGGTCAGCGGGGCCTTGCGCGAGCAACTGGTCGCCCGCCATGCGGTGACGCCGGAGACGGCGGCGCGGATCTCCGAGGCGGTGCAGGAGCGCGCGACCCTCGACATGGCCGGACGCAGCCCGCAGGCCCATGATCCCAAGACCCTGGCCCGCCACCTGGTCGATTTCGGCCGCATGACGCCGTCACTTATGCTCAGGGCGCTGGTACGCGGGCAGATGACCTTCTTTGAATATGCTCTGGCGGAGCTATCCGGCGTGCCCCATGAACGCACCTGGCTGATGATCCATGATGCCGGGGCGCTGGGACTGCGGGCCATATATGACCGGGCGGGCCTGCCGGCGGGCATGTTCGCAACCTTCAAGGCAGCGGTTGAGACCTATCATGAGCTTAAGGCTGAGCAGGGGCACCTCGACCCCATCCGCTTGCAGGAACGCCTGATCGAGCGCTTCCTGACCCAGACCCCAACGGCGTCACGCGAAGATATCGCCTATCTGATGGAGCGTCTGGACTTTGACCACAAAGGCCATTCATGGGCCAATCTGCCCAAGGGCGAGACTGAGTCTAAAACAGAATTTGAGGCGGCCTAAGCTCATCCCAAACGAAGTTCGGCGAAGCCAAAAAGTGTGCAGCGGTTTTTGGATCAAGATGCGCGTTACACAACAAAAAGAGCTCCCCATTTCATAATAAAAAAAGCCGCCGGAAATCACTCCGGCGGCTTTTTTATTGTTGGTTGGGGACTTTGCCCTATTCTTTATGACCAATGGAGTTGAGGTGTTCCTTGACGCGGGCCTCCAGCGTATCGGCCAGAATCTTGCCGACCGGGTGGGTGTCTTCCTTGATGCTGTCACGCACAGCGGCGCGGATGGCGTCAAGGTGGGCGTCGATCAGGACGCGCGGCGCTTGCAGGCGGATGGCTTCGTCATCCATCATTTTACACAGCGAACCGGCAATACGGGTCACCAGCGGATAGCCGTAGGTCGTGCCAAGCCCTTTCAGGTCGTGGCAGTGGAAATAGAGTTTATCGGCATTGGCAGGCGTGAAGCCGCTGCGCTTAATTTCAGCCTGAGCGTTTTCGATTTTCTTGACTTCGTCCAGCAGCCATTCCCCGAAATTGGACGACAGGTCAGCAATAGCGGCTTCGGCCTTGGCGATAGCGGCCTGATCAAGGGCGCCCATCTTGCCGCCGACCTTGGCGCGTAAGGTGTTGGGAACCTGAATGATTTGAGCTTTTTCCGACATGGGGGAGAGGTCCTCAGAGGGTGGGTTTGGTGATAATTTACCGTCACTATAACCTGCACAGATTTAAGAACCCCTAAAACAGCACCATAATTTATCATTTTTGCAGACAGGGGCTCGCCCCTGCACCCGGAACTTGGAGCCAGCGGACAGGGCGGTGCCTTTTTCTCCTCCCTATCGAGCCTTTGGCGAAGATGGGGAGGTGGATCGGCGCGTGAGCGACGAGACGGAGGGGGATTGCGCCGCTGTGATTTCCACCCACCGTCCTTAGTTTTGCGTGATGCCCTAAAGCCGGTGCAGACCACCTCGTCTCAGCCATCCCCCTCCGTCGCGGACTACGCCGCGCCACCTCCCCATGCCTATGGCACGGGGAGGAGAAAGACAACTTATCCCCGTCGTGCGAGTTTCCCCCATGCTTAGGGGATGACTGCCGATGCGCCGACATCTTTTGACCAGCAGGAACGCTTCACGCCCGAAGAACGCAGGGCGCGGTTGCGGGCCTTTGCCGACCGGATGCTGGAGCGGCTGGGTGATCTGCCGTCGCCCTATGATGCCCCGGAACTGGAGCAAATGACACGGGCCGGGTTACTGATCGAGCGGATCTACGCCCGCGTCGATGCGTCAGAGCGCACGGCCTCTAAACAACTCACCCCCGAAGAGGCCGCCCGCAGCCGCGAAGAGTTCGGCCTGAAACTGGCCGCCTTGCGCGCCACCCATGAGGCGGTGAGCGCGAAGCTGGCCCCGAAACTGAGTCCTATTTCAGAGGCAGAAACGCTCACGCCGGATGAGTTGATCAAGCACATCAAGGGCCTTGATCTGTCGGAACCCGATTTCGGACTTGAGGACGATTTCGATGACGATCTTGAGGATGAGGCAGAGGATGCGCCAAAAAGCCCGCCGCGCCTCGATCCGAAAACCGGCCTGTTGTGGCTGGATGAGCGGACGATTCTGGCGACCCAGCATCCGCCGTGGTTTGAAGCCGAAGGCGGCGAGATGTACTGGCGTGTCGCGCGCGGTGAGGTGAAGCTGGTCCTGCCGGAAAGTGTTCCGAGTGTCATCACCGACAGCAGTTAAGTCCCAAAAGTTCGCAAGAGCCCCCTCCGTCTGGCTTTCAGCCATCCACCTCCCCCGTAAACAGGGGAGGAGAAGAATTCTTACTTATACCTCCCCGACTGCGCTCAAGGAGCGAACGGGGCCGGCCTTCCGGCGGTAGCGCACTAAAATGCGCCGGGGAGGGGGACCGCTTTGCGGAGCAAAGGGGTGGTGGGGGATATTTCAACGATCCGAAGACATATTGATACCATTCGCCTCCCAATCCTTGATAGGGAGTTCGCACCCGCTTACGCCGTAAACATTTCCGCCAGCACGCGCTCATCAAAGCCCTTGCCCGCATCAAACAGGATGGTGGCGGAGATATCGCGACATTCTTCGATCTGCACATCCCGGACATGCCGGACTTCAAACGTATCCGCAGAGGCGCTGACCGGGCGCTTATCGCCTTCCAGCACCTCAAAGCGCACGCGTTTGGTGTGGGGCAGAACCGCACCGCGCCAGCGCCGGGGCCGGAACGCGCTGATCGGGGTCAGCGCCAGCGCCTGCGCCGTCAGGGGCAGGATCGGGCCGTGGGCCGACAGGTTGTAGGCCGTCGATCCGGCGGGTGTGGCCAACATGCAGCCGTCGCAGATCAGTTCTTCGAGGCGTACCTTATCGTCGACATAGATTTTCAGCTTGGCGCTCTGGTGCGTCTGGCGCAGCAGGGAGACTTCGTTAAGCGCCAGGGCTTCAAAGTTTTCGCCGTCACGATTGGTCGCGCGCATCCGCAAGGGGTGAATGAGGGTCCGTTCGGCGGCATAGATGCGCTGAACCAGATCGTCTTCGCCGTAGTCATTGAGCAGAAACCCGACCGAACCGCGGTTCATGCCAAAAATCGGCACATGTTCGTTCAGGTGCTCATGCAGACATTCGAGCAGGAACCCGTCACCGCCCAGCGCCACCACCACGTCGGGGCTGTCGCTTGAGCCATAGCGAGCGCTCAACCGCTCACTGGCCTGCTGCGCTTCGGGCCGTTCGGACGCTTTAAAAGCCAGCTTCAGGGGCATCTCTAACAACCATTGGCGCGCGGGGTGGGCGGCTTTATACGCTGATATTTTGGGAAATCAAAGTCTTATGGATTAAGATAAGATGGCCGCCAGCTTTTCCCGCGCCATGGCGGGCGGCAGATCAAACACCGGGCGCGCCAGCAGGTGATGGGCGCTGGTCACCTTAGGGCGCTGATGGTTCAGGCGCTGAATCTGTTCCAGAACGGTCGCAAAGGCGGCGCGGTCAATCCCAAGTGCTGTCATCGAAAGCGCTAATGACACACAGCTTTGGCCATTGAGGCTATGGCGTAGCTTGGCGGCGTCAACCGCCAGCTTACGGGCCATGCCCTCAAGGAAGGCGTCGAACTGACCGATATTCAGCAGGTTCAGCAGCAGACCATTGGTCAGAGCCGACAGCTTAAGGTCGCCCACCGCTTGCGCCGGTGTGACGGTCGTCGCGGGCACCGACAGGTAGGGGAAGCGCGCGCTCAGAAGGTCACGTAAGTCTGGCCCGACCGACGCCATCAGCGCCTTGGCGTGGGTTTCGGTAAACAGGGGGTGGCGGATCAGGGCGCCGCGCAGGGCGGCATGGTTCTGCGCCAGTTGACAAAGCCCCTGCATGTCTTCGGGCTCTATACGGGCGTTAGCATTGTTCAAAAGCGCCAGTTGCACCAGATAGGGCGGCAAGTTGAGGATCGCCTTAACGAGGTTGTTCGATAATCCGGGGCGGCGGGCAATCGCCACCTGATGGCCTTCGGAATGGTTGTTGAGCAGGTTGAACAGGCTGGCATCGCTCAAGTGCGCATGGCGCAGCAGCGGCTCGCTGACCTCGGCGGGCAGGGCGCACAGCTCAAGCAGGGCCGCTTGCGCCAGCCACGGCGCGTCAACCAACTGGGCGATGCGCGCTTTTTGCTCAGAGCGTGGGCTTTTGACGATGGTGTCAATCAAAAGGCGGGTAAAATGATCCAGATCGCCAGTTGCGGGTCTGGGCGAAGGGGCGGGGGCTGGTGCGACGGCGGGCGCGGGGCGAGTCGCCGCCATCAGCGTTTCCAGCAGGCCAACATAGCCTGCCTGACCGCGGGCCTCGCTTGGGGCTGCGTCCTGCGCTGAGGGGGCTGAGTTTAAAGCGGGCTGCGCCACGAATACGTCCGGTCCTAGAGAATCATCAGTGATCTCAGACTGCGCAAACAGGGTGAATGATTGTTTAATTTTTACGTTTTGGTGACGTTATATTTGAAATATCGGAGCCGCGATGCGCGGGTAAATATCGCTTGAAATCAATCGTTCTGCGGTATTTTTATGCCATGAGGTGCGATTAATTGCCGCATTAATCTTGTTTCAACAGTGTGACCTTAGAGTGGCTCTATAAGTAAACAGGAACCGCAGGGCGCAATGTCCCAGACTTCCGAAGGTGTAACCACGGCCACAGTTTCGTCCCTGACGGGTACGGAGCGTGAGATTATGGTGCTTGAGCGTGACGATGCGGTCGAAATCATCGAACGTCTGCGCGAAACCCATCATGATCGGCGCGGGCGTGCCTTTCTACTTGATATTACGCCGCTGATCATCCGCCTTGGGGCCAAGTGGGAAGGTAAGCGCGAACTGGTGTTTGAGCATCTAAAGACCGGATTTGAACGCCGCTTCCCTGAGCCCAACTGGTGCATAGAGGTGTCCGAAAACACCTGGCTGGCGGTCATGCCGACCGAAGCGTCCCGCAAAGGGGCTATGTCGGTAACCGACATGTGGCTGGACCTGGCCAATTTCTTCGTCGGTGACCTGAGCGGCACAGATGTCCCCCTCTATGCCGTTGAAGCCTATGATGTCGATAAGTTTGCCATTGCGCGTATCCGTATGAACAGTTTTTTTGAGCGTGACGAAGAAGAGCCTCACTCGGTCCGGGCGCGCGCAGGTGCCATGCCCGAAAGTGCGGCAAAGGGCCCCGAGGCTGGCCCGCAGATGAGCGCGATCCAGCGCCCGATGATTGTCGCCCAGTCGGTGGCCTATGCCGGTCGCACGGTGCGGGTGGCCTCATCCGCCGAGCCTCTGTTTGAGATGCGCAAGATGGTGATGATCGGTCATCGCCTTGAGGCTATGGTGATCGAAGGCGCGGACAATACCTTGCTGGATCGTAAGGCTCTGGCCAATATGGACTGGAATCTGCGCGAGCAGGCCGATGTCGCCAATATCGAGCAGGGCATTAAGCTGATCCGGGTCAAGGAACCTGACGCCCGTAAAATGCTTATGGTCGTACCGGCAGCCTTTTCGACCTTTGCGTCTAACCGGGCGCGGGCGCGTATCACTCAGGAAGTTTCAAAGGCTGCTGCCGAAATGCAGCTTAAGGTGCTGTTTGAAGTGCGCGGCCTTGATGGGGTGCCGCCGCACCGGATCCTTGAGATTGTCTCTATGATCAAGCCGTTCTGCATGACGGTGGTGGGGTCAGTCTCTGCAGATCGCAAATCCATAGCCACCTTGCATAAATGCGGCCTGTCAGGCGTGTGCGTCGAATATGACGGCGTTAAACGCGAAGATGCCGCCCTTAACGAGTATCTGGGCGTCCTTAGTGCCGCCGCCAAGGCCTCGGCCGGGGCGTGCATGGTGCAGGGCTTTGACAACTATCGTCAGATGGCCGTGGCGCGGATGGCCGGGGTCACTCACGCCTCGATCAAGGCCACCGCCATGATGTCAGCCAGAGTATCGGATCAACCGGCCACGGCTTGATCTGTCAGGGCCTTACTGAATGTTGAGCGCGGCCTTGACGTTGTTCCAGTCCACGATCTTGAAGTTTTGCTTCACGCGGGTGGTGGAGGCGGCTTCGCCATCGGAATCAACGTCATCCTGCATGACAATAATGCCATTGGGGTAGGGGCCAACCGGACCGCCGCGGGCCGCGACGCCATCGGTGCCGGTAACCGCATCGATACCGTTGCCGGCCATGACCGAGAAGCGGCCTTTGTAGACCGGATCGCCATCGACCTGCCATACCGCAAAGGCCGAGTCGCCCTGAGACGAGGCAATCAGATAGGTCTTGTCGCCTTCATGCATCAGGGTCAGACCCTCAACATCGGGTTTAAGAATGTCGGATGGCGCAGGGGCAAAGTGTACGCGGGTGGCATTAGACGGCGATCTGACGTCATAGCGCCAGATGCCCTTGGCTTCTTCGCCGATATAGAGCGCGCCGGTCTTGGCATCGATGACGCAGCCTTCGGATTGGGAGCCGACCTCAAAGCGCTGGGTGTCAATGATTGAATAGCCACCCACATCATTCAGGCGGGCGACGGCGACATCACCGCGCTGACCGACCACGACAACGACCGGGCTAGTCTTATCGCCGAAATTGACGGCGGCCATGCAGAAGCCGTAAGCCTCAGACGTCGGCAGACTGACAAAACCGAGGTTGCGCAGTTTCAGGTCTTTATCCAGACCAAACAGGGCGACGCCGTTCTTCACACGGTCGGACGTGCCGATCAGAACCTGACCGTCCATTTCCAGCAGATCAACATTGTTGAGCGGGCCGACGGGCGCAAAATCACGCACGCTGCCGTCGATATTATAGACATAAAGTCCGGCCTTCTTGTCGGTGCCCAGAATAACGGGCGTGTCAGGCTGATAGCGGTTGACGTAGATTTCGGGATCATCGGCGGCATCGGCAGCCCCGGTGCCGACCGCGATGGTCTCTGCTGAGGCCAATACCGGCGTACCTGTGCCTTGCGTCATTTTTTTGGAGTCGGAAATCAGTTCGGAGTGGATGCAGCCCGACAGAGCGATGGCCGACAGCCCCCCTAGGAGGATTGTCTTAAATCTGTCATTGAGGTGTAAAAAGGCCATTCCAGAAGCTCCGTTTTCCAAGTTTAACGGGCCTATTATCAGCTATTTTCGAAAATGTACCCGTAAAATTACGCCTGATGGTTCCATGGAATACGCCCGGACGCGTCTGGTAATTTGGTCACAGTGGTGGCATGCATGTCGTTGAAAGTGACCTTTGTAATAAATCTGTCATGGCCCCTTAGTACTAGCCCCAGTTAAGTTTAACTTGCCAATTGGGGGCATGTATGTCGTTTAAATTCTCATCCCGTAACCTGAATGCGGTGCTGTTTGCATCGACCGCTCTGGTTTCGGCCGTCGCCGTATCATCGGCCGTTGCGGGCACCGTGTCCGGTTCGGTCACCGACGCTTCGGGCACTAGCGCCCTGCGCGGTGCTGAAGTGGTCCTGGTCGAACTGGGCCAGACCGCCACGGTTCAGGCCGACGGTTCCTTCCGTTTCGCCAGCGTCCCCGCCGGCACCTATAGCTTACGCGTCCGCTACACCGGCGCTGAAGACCAGACCCAGAGCATTACGGTTGCGGAAACGGGTGACGTATCCGCTCAGTTCGCCCTTAAGGCCGTTGATGGTGACGTGGTCGAGGTTCTGATCGTCGGTCAGCGCGCTAACCTGTCGTCCTCCATTTCGCGTCAGCGCTCTTCCGATACGGTTCAGACGACCCTGTCGAAAGACTCCATGGGGCAGTTCCCTGACCAGAACGTCGCCGAAGCCATGCGTCGCGCTACGGGCGTCAACGTCCTGAACGATCAGGGCGAAGGCCGCTTTGTGTCGGTGCGCGGCCTTGACCCGAACCTGAACTCAGCCTCGATCAACGGCAACCGTATCCTGTCGACCGGCGGCGATGACCGTTCGGTAGCCATGGACGTTATCCCGGCTGAACTGATCGAATCGATCGACATCAAAAAGTCGCTGACCCCGGACATGGACGGTGACACCATCGGCGCGTCGATCGAAATCAACACGGTTTCGGCGTTCGACCGCAAGAAAGACATGTTCTCGGCCACGCTCGAAGGGTCTTATAATGACCAGAATGAAGAAACCTCGCCCAAAGCCGGTCTCGATTTCTCGAAGAAGCTGACCGACAACCTCGGCGTTGCCGGTGGCCTGAGCTACTATAAGCGTAAGTTCGCCACCGACAATATCGAAGCTGCAGACTGGGACGGCAGCGGCGACGCCGCTTTCGCCCGCACGCTGGAATACCGCGATTATGATGTTGAGCGCGAGCGTTACGGCTTCACCCTGAACTTCGATTACCGCGTCAGCGAAAATACTTCACTGTATCTGCGCAGCTTCTACTCGAAGTTTGATGATACCGAACTGCGTAACCGCCTGATCTTCAAGATCGACGACCTGAACCCGACCGCTGCCGATAACAAGGCGACCTTCCTGTCCGGTTCCGGTTCGGCGGGCCGCATCGAAATCCGCCGCGATATCAAGGACCGTCGCGAATGGCAGGAGACCAGCAATATCGCATTTGGCGGCAAGACCTTCCTGGATGCCTGGAAGTTCACCTACGACCTGAGCTATTCGACCGCCTCACAATCTGAGGACGGTTCGATCGATCCGATGCGCTTCCGTGCCCGCTATCAGCAAGGCGCAAACCAGATCGGCGTGACGTTTGATTATAACGACCTGACCCGCCCCAGCTATGCGGTAACCACAGGCGCGGCGATCTTTAACGATCCGACCCGCTACACCATGACGGCCTATGAGCGCACCAGCGATGAAAGCGCCGAGGACGAAGAACTGGCGCTGCGTTTCGACGCGGCCCGCACCATGAACCTGTCGCAAGGCACGTTCGAGGTGAAGTTCGGTGGTAAGGTCCGTCAGCGCGATAAGTCGCTCGACATGACCTATGACATCTATGACGGTTACGACGGTGACCTGACCCTGGCCGATGTCGCCGGTACGCCGACCTATGGCCTGGCCGATATCGGCGTCGTGCCTGATCTCGGTAAGGTTCGCAATCTGGCCAGCGCTAATGCGGCTAATTTCGAGCGTTCTGATATCGACAGCGAAATCGCTTCGACTGTCGAAGACTATGACGGCAGCGAAGACATCTATGCCGGTTATGTTCAGGGCCGCTATGACAACGGCGCTTTGCGTGTCATCGGTGGTGTGCGCGTCGAGCAAACCAAGCTCAGCATGAGCGGTACAACGGCCCGCACGATCGATGATGATGGCGATGTCACCTTTGTCGTGTCGCCGGTGGCCTTCAAGAAGGATTACACCGACGTCTTGCCCAGCGTGAACGTGCGCTATAATGTCAACGACAAGCTGGTCGCCCGCGCCGCCGTGTCTCAGTCGCTGATGCGCCCAAGCTTCGGCAAGATGGCCCCGCGCTTCGTGCTTGAAGAAAACGTAGAGGACAACGAAGTCTCGGCGGTCTTTGGGAACCCGGATCTTGATCCGTATAAGGCGACCAACTTCGACGCCTCTCTGGAATACTACTTCGCTAAGGAAGGCGTCATTCAGGGCGGAATCTTTGCTAAGAAGATCAAGGACTTCATCGTTGATTTCAGCACGGATGACGCCGGTGTCTATAACGGTGTGGCTTATGATGAGGCTGAATACGCCATCAACGGCGGTGAAGCTGATGTCTTCGGGGTGGAACTGGCCTATTCGCAAGCCTTCACCTTCTTAGCCTCGCCGTGGGATGGCCTGCTGGTCAGCGCCAACTACACCTATACGGATGCCGAAGGCGACGTGAATGGTCGCACCATTCCGCTGCCGGCTTCGGCCAAGCAAACGGCCAACCTGGTGCTGGGCTATGAAAAAGGCCCGCTATCTCTGCGTGCCGCCGGTGCCTATCGTTCGGGTTATCTGGATGAACTGGGCGGTTCGGCTGAAGAAGACCGCTACATCAAGGATCACTTCCAGCTTGACCTGTCGGCAAAGTACAAGGTGACCGACAATGTTCGTGTCTTTGCTGAGCTGGTCAATGCCAATGACGCGACCTACACCGCCTATAACAACTTCGGTGGCCGTCAGCGTCTGCTGCAGTACGAAGAATATAGCTGGACCACCAAGTTCGGTGTGAAGTTCAACTACTAAAATTCAAAGTAGAAACTGTGGGGGCAGTGTCCTTACCGAAAGGTGAGGGCGCTGCCTTTGTCTATTTGGAGAGATCGCCATGAAATCCATCCTGTCCGCGCTCCTGTGCGGGGCAGTACTGTTTGCGCCGCTCGCAGCCTTTGCCGACGATCTGCCGCCGCTGCAAATTCCCCGCACCGCCGGTCTGCCTTATGGTGTGAAATCGATCCCCGACCGGATCGTCCTGACGCCGGGGGCTAATCCGGCGGCTGAGATGGCGGTATCGTTCCGCACCGACAGCCTGCAACGCACGGCGGAGGCCCAAATCGCGGTGGCGGTCGATGGTCCGACGCTTGAGGAAAAGGCGCAGATCGTTACCGGCACTACCACCTATTTCCCGTCCTCCAATGGTCTGGCCCACTATCAGCAGGTGCGCTTTACAGGGCTTATGCCCGATACCGTCTATGCCTACCGGGTCAAGGGCTCAGCGGGCTGGAGCGAATGGCAGCAGTTCAAGACGGCCAAAACGACGCCAGAGCCGTTCCGGTTCATGTATCTGGGCGATACCCAGAACGGCATCCTGACCTTTGCGTCGCGCGTGATTCGTCAGGGTTTCCATGAAGGGAAGATAAGTCTGGTAGTCCATGCTGGCGATCTGGTGGCCCAGCGCGATAATCTGGATCACGACGATGAGTGGGGCGAGTGGACGCAGGCCGGTGGCTATAACTATTCTATGGTGCCGCAGATTCCGGCGACCGGAAACCACGAATATGCCGACCTGATCCTGCCCGATGGCACGGAATCGCGCAAATTGGGGCCGCACTGGCCGGTGCAATTTGCTTTGCCGTCCAATGGCGCGGCGGGGGCTGATAAAACCACCTATTTTGTGGATTATCAGGGCGTGCGGTTCATCGTGCTGGATGGCACGGCGGCGCTTGATATGGGGCAGCTTCAATCCCAAACCCAGTGGCTCGATAAGACCCTGACTGACAGCAAAGCCAACTGGAACTTTGTGCTGTTCCACCAGCCGATCTTTACCTGTGCGCGTCCGAACGATACCGAAGTGCTCAAGGCCGCCTGGAAGCCGGTGTTTGATAAGCATAAGGTCGATCTGGTGCTGCAAGGCCATGACCATTGCTATAGTCGCCTGAGTTCTGAGGCCGGTCGTGCGGCGGGCATCACCGCCCGCAAAGGTGGTAAGGCCCAGGGGCCGGTCTATCTGGTTTCCGTCACCGGCTCAAAGATGTACGGTCTGAATAATCGTTCCGGTACTCAGCCCGATAAGGTGGCCGAGGCGACCGAGCTTTATCAGATTGTTGATGTCGAGGCATCACGGCTGAAGTTCCGCACCTATACGGCGTCAGGCAAGCTCTATGACGGCTTTGATCTTGAGCGCCGCAAGGACGGTACCAACCGTCTGCTTGAATTGAAAGAGCCCATGCTGGCGACCCGTAAATGCACCGGTACCGTTGGGCCGGACGGCGGGGCCTGCGTGGCTGACCCCAAGGATTAGGCGACTGGTAATCTGATATCGGCCCGGAGCCCGCCCAGCGGGCTCTGATCCAGAACCAATTCGCCGCCGTGCCCGCGGATGATATCCTGCGCGATCGACAGCCCAAGGCCCACGCCCTTGATGTTCTGGTTGCGGGCGGCATCCAGACGCGAAAACGCCTTCATGGCGTCGTCGCGCTTATCGGGGGCAATACCGGGGCCATCGTCATCGACATAGATATGCAGGATGCGGGTGTTATTGGTTCTGACCTCGACCTCGGCGCTAACCGCCACGGTCCCAGCGTGGTGAAAGCCGTTCATGACCAGATTGGTCAAGGCGCGCTGAAGGCCCATTTCACGAGCCGACAGGGTGACATCTTCGCTGAGCGGCGACAGTTTCAGCTTATGGCCTGAGCGTTCGATATTGTCATTGAGCGTGGTCAGCAAACCGTTGATCGAAACATCGTCCTGCGTATCCTGCATCTCACCGCGGGCAAAGGCCAGATATTCGTCGATCATGTAGGCCATTTCCGACACATCCTGCTTCATGCGCTCAGTCGCCGAATCCTGCGGGGCCATGGCCAGTTCCAGTTTCAGGCGTGTCAACGGCGTGCGCAAATCGTGGGACACCGACGCCAGCAGGGTGGTGCGCTGTTCGATATGGCGTTGGATACGGGCCTTCATCTTAAGGAAGGCATGGGCGGCGGCGCGCACCTCAGCCGCCCCATAGGGCTTGAAACCGGGGTCGTCCTCACCCTTACCGAAGGCTTCGGCGGCGTGGGACAGGCGCTCAATGGCACGGACCTGATTGCGGATAAACAGGATCGAAATCGTGGTCAGAATAAAGGTCGCCCCGCCCATCCACAGGATAAAGATATGGGCGCGCGTGGCAAAGGCCCGCTCACGGGGGGCGATAATGCGCATGACCCCGCCATCGACCTGAACGCGGATATCGACCGCGCCGGGATAGCGGGTGGTGTCGAACCAGAACGGATCGTCAAGCTGGTTCTGCAACGCGTACTTGAGTGAGCGGTCAAGGGCGGCCCACGGATTAGGCCGCTTTCGATCAGGCAGAGTTTTGCGCGGCTGGTAGACGATGGACAACTGCATGGCCTTTTGGGCCTGCTCGGATATCCGGGCCATGGTCTCAGGTTTGGGGTCGGCTTCATACGCATCGACCGCCCAGACGATATCGCCGACCAGCCCTTCGGATAGGCGCGCCGTCACGGTTTCCCAGTGCATGTCAAAAAATGCCCAGGTCACGGCAAACTGCATCAGTCCGATCGGCAGGACGATGATTAGCAGGGCGCGCCCCCACAAGGTCTTGGGGATGCTGCGCTTAATGAACTTGGGCCACAGGCTGAGTTTGGGCAGGCGCAGTTTCATAACTTAATCAGGCGCCAGCATATAGCCCTTGCCGCGCACGGTTTGCAGATAGCGCGGGTTTTTAGGATCGTTTTCAATCTTACGGCGCAGGCGGGTAACCTGAACATCAACGGCGCGGCCGGTGGTATCGACGCTGTCCTTGGCCAGTTCCATCCGATCGACCGGCACATTAGCCCGTTCGGCCAGATATTTCAGTAACTGCGCCTCGGCCTCGGTCAGGCGCACCAGGGCGCCGCTTTTGGTCAGTTCCGAGCGCTCAAGATCAAAGGTAAAGGCCCCGATGTGAATCTCACGCGGCAAAGCAGGCTTCACACCGGTACGGCGCAGGATCGCCTCGATCCGCAGCAGCAGTTCCTGTGGTTCAAACGGCTTGGACAGATAATCATCGGCCCCCAGCGACAGTCCCATGATCCGGTCGTCAGGCAAACCGCGCGCGGTCAGGATCAGGATCGGCACGTTGGAATTGGCCCGCACCCATTTCGACAACGAAAAACCGTCTTCGCCCGGCATCATGACATCGAGAATCAAAAGGTCGAAATCCAGCAACTGCAACATGCGCTTGGCGGCGTCGGCGTGGGCAGCGGCGGTGACGCGAAAGCCCTGCCGCGTCAGAAATTCCTTGAGCAGGGTGCGGATACGGTCGTCGTCATCGACGACCAGCAGATGGCGGGCGGTGGCTTCGGAGGTTGGCGCGGGACTCAAAACTCATGTCCTCTCTTTAATTATGATCGCTTATAGTCTGATGATAGACATGACCAATCGGTTAAAAATGTAAAGCCAATTGCGTGTGCCGTCCTCAAATGCTCACTCAACAGTGATTACCGAAAATATCAGGACAAAAATCCCCCGCAGCCGGGGCTGCGAGGGATCGGGTCTTTGATGCCGACGGTTTTTTACGCGGCGCGCAGGCGGGTCACGAAGCTGACCACCTCGGCCTGAAGGTCTTCGGAACGGCCTTCGAGGTCAGACGACAGGCTGAGCAGGGATTGTGCCGCTTCGCCGGTCGATTGGGCGGCTTTGCCGACACCGGTGATATGGCCGGTCACGTCGCGGGTGCCAGAGGCCGCCAGATTGGTGTTGTTGGCGATTTCATTGGTCGCAGCCCCTTGCTGTTCAACCGAAGCCGCGATCGATGAGGTCAACTGGCCGATGGTTTCAATGGTGCGGACAATCGCGTCAATGGAACTCACGGTGATGGTGGTTGCCGACTGGATTTCCGAGATCTTGGTACGGATATCATCGGTAGCCTTGGCGGTTTGCTGGGCCAGTTGCTTGACCTCGGACGCCACGACCGCAAAGCCTTTGCCAGCCTCACCGGCACGGGCCGACTCGATGGTGGCGTTGAGCGCCAAAAGGTTGGTCTGGGCGGCGATGGCCTGGATCAGGTTGATGACCTCACCGATTTCATTGGCCGCGACCTGAAGAGTCTGGATGGCCTGTTCGGTCTTCTGGGCCTCATCAACCGCCAGACGGGTGACTTCTGAGGTGCGAATGACCTGCTGGTTGATTTCACCGACGCTGGCCGACAGTTCTTCGGTGGCGGCGGCGACGTTCTGGACGTTGTTGGCGGCCTCGATCGCGGCCGACGACACCGACGCAGCGCGGTGATTGGTATCGTCGGCGTTTTCCGACAGGCCGCGGGCGGCGTCAGCCACCGTGCGGGAGGAGTTGATGAAGCGGGTTGCCAGTTCACCCATATGCTTTTCAAACTCAGACGCGATGCGATTGCGCTCTTGCATCAGTTCAGCGTAGGCGCGTTTTTCGGCCAGTTGCTGTTCGCCTTTCAGTGCTTCGGCTTCAACAGCGCGATCGCGCAGAACGCGGATCGAGCGCCACAGGCTGGAGATTTCGTCCTTGCCCTTAGCTTCGGGAATAACCGTATCATAAGCGCCGTCGGAGATTTTATTGACGCTGCCGGTGACGTTCTGGAGTGGACGGGAAATCGAGTTGATGGCCACCCACAGCGAGGCGCACACCAGAAAGACAATGCCCGACGCGGCCATCAGCAGAAACAGCATGGCGCGGGTGTCGTTATATTTATTGATGGCCGCTTCCGAGCGATCCAGATCGGCGCGGATGGTCTTGACCATAGCGTCGATTTCCTTTTGGAAAGCTTTGCGGTTTTCACGGTTGGCTTCGTTATTGCCCTGTTCGTTCGCCGCCTGCGGTGAGACTTCGCGGCCAAGGCGTGAGGTTTCGCGGCGGAATTTATTGAACTCCTGAGCGCGGGCTTCGACCTTGGTGAATTCCGGTAGTTCATCGCCGTACAGATTGGTTTTCCAGGTCGAGAGCAGCACCGTTATTTCATCCAGATTGCTGTCAATGCCATCGGCGAACTTTTTGGCGCCGTCAGTATCTTTGGCCATGTAGACGCCGCGTGACTCCATCACGACCGCCGTCACAAGGCGGTTCAGGCGTTCACCATTATAGGCGTTTTCATAGGCGCTGCCGTAGTCGTCAATCATCTTATCGTAATCGCCGATGGTGATCAGGCCGAGGCCGGTAATCGCGCTGGCCATCAGGGCAAAGGCTGCAACTAGGGCGAGAATTCTGGTCTTTATGGTCATGGGTTTGTCCCGTTTAAGCGAAACTCAAGGCTGTGGCTAACATAGCCAATCATCGTTAACAAAAGCTGAGTTTTGACCATCACGTTCAGTTGTGGGGGTAGATCAATATTCTGATTTCATTGGAAAATAATTTCAAATATAAACACTGGCGCCGGGCATGTGACATGTTACCATGCCCTTAGAATTTTGCCCTTAAAAGGATACCCCATGAAGACCCGCGCCGCCGTTGCCTTTGAAGCCAAAAAGCCCTTAGAAATCGTGGAGGTTGATCTGGAAGGTCCGAAATTCGGTGAGGTTCTGGTCGAGATAAAAGCAACCGGCATTTGCCACACTGATGCCTACACGCTGGATGGGCTGGATTCGGAAGGGTTGTTCCCCTCGATCCTCGGTCACGAAGGGGCGGGCGTGGTGGTTGAGGTCGGTCCGGGCGTCGTTTCCTTAAAGCCGGGCGACCATGTTATCCCGCTTTACACGCCCGAATGTCGCCAGTGTAAGTCGTGCCTGTCGCGTAAGACGAATCTGTGCACGGCGATTCGCGCAACTCAGGGTAAGGGGCTCATGCCGGACGGCACGTCACGGTTTTCCTACAAAGGGCAGGCGATCCACCACTATATGGGCTGCTCTACCTTTGCTAATCATACGGTCATGCCGGAAATCGCGCTGGCCAAGATCCGCACTGATGCCCCCTTCCAAAGCGTCTGCTATATCGGCTGCGGCGTGACGACCGGGGTGGGGGCGGTGACCAATACGGCTCAGGTTGAGCCGGGCGCCAATGCGGTGGTCTTTGGTCTGGGCGGGATCGGGCTTAATGTCATTCAGGGCCTTAAGATGGTCGGCGCCGATAAGATTGTTGGCGTCGATATCAATGACGATAAGGCCGAGTGGGGTAAGCGCTTTGGCATGACCCATTTCGTCAACCCCAAGAAAATTGACGGCGATATCGTGGCCCATCTGGTCGAACTGACCGGCGGCGGGGCAGACTACACCTTTGACTGCACCGGCAATGTCGAGGTCATGCGTCAGGCGCTGGAAGCCTGCCACCGCGGTTGGGGCGAAAGCATCATCATCGGCGTGGCCCCCTCTGGCGCTGAGATCAAGACCCGTCCGTTCCAACTGGTGACGGGGCGCGTGTGGAAAGGCTCGGCCTTTGGCGGGGCGCGCGGGCGTACCGATGTGCCAAAGATTGTTGACTGGTACATGGACGGCAAGATCGGAGATCGACCCGATGATAACCCACATACTGCCCTTAGAGAAAATCAATGAGGCCTTTGACCTGATGCACCGTGGCGAAAGTATCCGTTCTGTCGTAGTCTTTTAAGTAGTTAAGGGAATCGACAGACGAACATGACGGACGATGACGACGATATCGTGGACGCACACGAATTTCACTGCGTATTTTGCGGCGTGGCGATTGAGGATGAAAGCTCAGCCGTCATGCTGACGGCGACCTGGATGCCGCATTGGCGGGCCGATAAGTTCGCCCCCCTGGCGCAGGATTTCTGGGCCCATTCAGCCTGCCTTGAAAAAGGCTGGAAAGGCCAATGGCCGTGGGAGGAGCATATCCTCTATGGCTTTGAGGCTGGGGCCGATAAGGAATACGCCCAGTCGCTGGAGATCAGTGTCGCCCGGCCCGAAGACCGCGAAGAGATCGAAGACATGCTGGAGACTGCCTTTGCCGAAGGCTTGCGCAGGTCTTATGGCACGGATCTGGTCGATGCGGTCTTGCCGACCATATCGAAAATCAACCCCAAGCTTTTGACCAGCGGGACATTTTATGTGCTGGCCGACATGGACGGTCAGGTGGTGGCATCGGGCGGCTGGACGATGGAAGATCCGGTTAGCGGTGAGGTCATTGAAGGTGTCGCCCATATCCGCCATTTCGCCGTCCATCCTGATTTTTCGGGCTTTGGTCTGGGGCGCAAGCTGTTCCGCCATTGCCGCAGCCTGATTGCCAATGCCGGGGTGCGGGAAATCCGTTGCTTGTCGGGCCTGAATGCCGAAGCCTTTTACGCCAAGCTGGGCTTTGAGCGGGCGGGTGCGGTCGATATCGATCTGGGCGGGGTGTCCCTGCCGTCGGTCGATATGCGTCGGCCGGTAAAGGATAGTTAAATCATGGAAGTCACGGCTCATCACCGCCTTTTTGGCGGCGATCTCAAATTTGTCCGTCATGATTCTGCCTCTACCGGTACGTCGATGGCCTTAAGCGTGTTCGTGCCATCCGGTGATGGGCCGCATCCGGTGCTGGTGTGGCTGTCGGGCCTGACCTGTACGGCCAATAATTTCACCGAAAAGGCCGGAGCCTATAAACGCGCCGCCGAACTGGGGTTGATGATTGTCGCCCCAGATACCTCTCCGCGCGGCGACGATGTGGCCAATGATGAGGGCTATGATCTGGGGCAGGGGGCGGGGTTTTATGTCGATGCCACTGAGGCCCCGTGGGCTGCGCATTTTCAGATGGAATCCTATGTCACCAAGGATGTGCTGGCCTTGGTATCTGAGCATTTTCCGGCGGATATGACGCGTGTGGGCTTAAGTGGCCATTCTATGGGCGGGCATGGTGCGCTGACCTTGGCCATGAACCACCCGCATCATTTCAAGTCGGTGTCGGCCTTTGCGCCGATCGCTTCGCCCCTTAACTGTCCGTGGGGGCAAAAGGCGCTCACCGCCTATCTGGGGGAAGACCGAATCGCATGGCAACGCCACGACGCGGCGGCATTGATCGCGCAGGGGCGGGCATCCAGCTTTGATGATATCCTGATTGATCAGGGACTTGGCGATCAGTTTCTGGAAACCCAGTTAAAGCCACACCTGCTGGAGCAGGCCGCGTCCGGCGTGGGTCAAAAGATCACCGTGCGCCGCCACGCGGGCTATGACCACAGCTATTATTTTATCGCCAGCTTCATTGATGACCATCTGGCGTTCCATGCTGAAAGGCTCAAGGGATAATTACAATTTAAAAGCCTCAACCTCCTCCCCATTTTATGGGGAGGTGTCAGTCCGGAAGGGCTGACGGAGGGGTATACCATCATCGACAATACCCCTCCGTCTCGTAAACTCGCCACCTCCCCATAAAATGGGGAGGAGAAAGATCACACGGATTTATTTGTATTTCAGCCTGAGTCAGGCTGAAATAACGAAACTGTTAGCTGCAACCCCCTGAAAATTTCAGGGTAATTTATTGCATCTGCTAAGCTTAATGATTACCCTTACAGGCGGAGCCGAATAAGGCTTCGTCTGGAATTCTCCCTCAATGTTACTTTTTGCCTGTGCTGTTGTGCTGCTGCTGGTAGTGCTGAACGGCATATTTGCCATGTCTGAACTGGCGGTTGTTTCGTCCCGCCGTGCTAAACTCCAAAGCCGTGCTGACCGGGGGGATAAGGGCGCACAGGCCGCCCTGAAGCTGTCGGATGACCCAACCCGGTTTCTGTCGGCCGTTCAGGTGGGGATTACGTTGATAGGTATTCTGGCCGGTGCCTATGGTCAGGCGACCATTGCCAGTGAGCTGGATAAGATTCTGGAAACCAGCGTACCGGCCTTGGCGCCCTATTCTGAGGGTATATCCACCGGCATCGTGGTCGTTATCCTGACCTATCTGTCGCTGATTGTGGGGGAACTGGTGCCCAAACGGGTGGCGCTGATTTTCCCTGAAACGATCGCAGGCGTCGTGGCCCAGCCTTTATCATGGATGGCGATGGCGATGGGGCCGTTTGTGACCCTGCTGACCGGATCAACGACGCTGGTGCTGCGGGTGCTGGGCATCAAGGACGAAAAGGGTGAGACCATCACTCAGGAAGAGGTCGAAACGGCGCTTGCCGAAGGCATGGGGGCTGGCCTGATCGAACCCGCCGAGCAGCAGATGATGACCGAAGTCATGCGACTGGGCGACCGGGTGGTGCGTGTGGCCATGACGCCGCGCCCCGAAGTTTACTGGGTGTCGCTGGACGACCCCGAAGCGGTGGTGATCGATGATATCCGCGCCTGCCCCTATTCGCGCTTTGTGGTGGTGCGCGGTCAGGACTTTGAAAATCCGGTCGGTGTCGCCCATAAACGCGACATTGCCGATGCCTTTATGCGCGGGGAAAAGTTCAATCTGGAGGCGCTGGTCCACGATCCGATCTTTATTCCGGACACCACGTCGCTGCTGCACGCGCTGGAACTGTTTAAAGGCTCAAAGGTGCACATCGCATTGGTCGTCAATGAATTTGGCACCATCGAAGGGGTTCTGACCCCGACTGACCTGCTGGAAATGATCGCCGGTGATTTCGATGAGGCTCATGACGATGGTCGGTTGATGATCGTGCGCCGTGAGGATGGATCATTTCTGGTCGATGGTCGGGCCGATCTTATGGAACTGGGCGACGCCATTGGTGAGAATTTTGAATCCGGCGCGGGCTTTCATACCGTGGCGGGGCTTATTCTCAACGAACTGGGCCGGTTCCCGAAAGAGGGTGAGATCGTCCGCGTCGGGCCCTATGATATTGAAATCGTCGATATGGACGAACGCCGCATCGATAAGGTGCTGTTTCATCCGGAAAACAGATAGGAAAAAGCCGCCAGTTCGCACTGGCGGCTTTTTTAATATCCACCTATCACCGGCAGGATCTCGCCGGTAATGTAGCTCGACATCTGGGGCGAGGCCAGAAAGACATAGGCTGGCGCGATTTCTTCGGGTTGGGCTGGACGTTTCATCGGCACGCTTTCGCCAAAATGGGCGACATCTTCGGCCCGTTTGTCGGCCGGATTAAGCGGCGTCCAGACCGGGCCGGGGGCCACCGCGTTGACGCGGATGCCCTTGGGGATCAGGTTGCCGGACAAGGCACGGGTAAAGGCATGGATACCGCCCTTGGTTAGGGAATAATCGATCAATTGTTTTGAGCCCTGAATACCGGTGACCGAGCCGGTATTGATGATCGCCCCGCCATTCGGCAGATGCTCAGTGGCAGCCTGAGCCATATGGAAATAACCGTAAAGATTGGTTTTCAGGGTCTTATCCAGCCGCTCTTCGGTGATGTCCTCGAACGCCTCGGCGTGCAACTGAAAAGCGGCGTTGTTGACGAGTATGTCGAGTCTGCCGAACGCTTCGACGGTTTGTTTGACGGCGGCGAAACAAAACTCGCGTTCGCCGACGTCGCCGGAAATGATCAGACAGCGACCGCCTTCGGCCTCGACCATGGCCTTGGTGTCTTCGGCATCGCGGTGTTCACTGAGGTAGACGATGGCCACATCGGCCCCTTCGCGGGCATATAGAATGGCGACCGAACGCCCAATGCCGGAATCCCCGCCGGTAATCAGGGCAGCCTTGCCCTTAAGCTTGCCGGAGCCTGTATAATAGGGTGCATCATACATGGGTTTAAGTTGCAGATCGGACTCAAGGCCCGGCTTCATCAGGTGCTGGGCGGGCAGGGGCGGAACGGGATATTCGCGGGCACCGGCCTGCATGGCGCCCGATGACGGGCTGTCCGGTGCCGTGCGTTCGGCTTTGTCGGCTTTGGCCTGAATGTCCTGATGGGTTTGCGCCGTGGCTTCGGCCTCGGCCTTATAGTCCAGTGGTGTCATAATGTGCGCGCCTTTTGAATTGCGCCCGCCCTTGTGCGCATTAGACGCTAAGCCCGGTCAATAAACGATAGTTTTGGCGGGCTTAAGTGTAAAAACCATGACCCCTGTGGGCTGCGGTCTTGACTCTTAAGGCCTCAGCCGTCATAAGCGCCGCTTCAAATTCGGATTATTTCGAATTTAGTACGGATTGATCCTGCGCCGCCGTTGAAATCGCTTGAAGCATAAGGGCTTTAAGCCGGTCAGGGTTTGATAAGGTCTACGATATGTCTAAGCGCCATGCCGCTAAGTACAAACTCGACCGCGTCATGGGTGAAAACCTGTGGGGCCGTCCTAAGTCTCCCGTCAACAAGCGCTCCTATGGCCCCGGCCAGCACGGTCAGCGTCGCAAGCAAAAGATCTCCGATTTCGGTATCCAGCTTCGCGCCAAGCAAAAGTTGAAGGGTTACTACGGTAACATCACCGAAAAGCAATTCTCCAAGACCTATGAAGAGGCCGATCGCCGTAAGGGCAACACCTCTGAAAACCTGATCTCGCTGCTTGAGTCGCGTCTGGACGCCGTGGTTTACCGCGCCAAGTTCGTGCCGACCGTTTGGGCGGCCCGTCAGTTCGTCAACCATGGTCACGTTCTGGTGAACGGTAAGCGCGTCAACATCGCGTCCTACCGCGTCAAGGTCGGCGATGTGGTTGAGGTCCGTGAGCGTTCGCGCAACATGGCTCTGGTTCTCGAAGCCCTGCAATCGCCTGAGCGCGATGTGCCGGACTATATCGAGCTGGACGCCAAGGGTATGAAGGCAACCTACATCCGCATGCCGGAACTGTCGGAAGTCCCTTATCCTGTCAAGATGGAACCGAACCTGGTCGTCGAATACTATTCGTCGTAAGGTTTGTCCGTCAGGATAAAGATCAAAAGGCTCCGGGTTTTCCGGAGCCTTTTTTATTGTCATCACGCGGCGGGGTTGCGAGCAATAAAACTAATATGGCACCGCCCAGATTGTGAAATTGTTGCTGTGCATTATTTAACTATCCACAGGCCATAAAATTGTGTATCCGTAAGGTTCTGCGACTTTATGGTAAATGTAGCGTTGCGTGTTTGTACGGTAGCATAACGCTTATGGTCGGCTTAAAAGGCTGGCCGGGCGCGCAAGGCAGAAACTTTTGAATCCGCGCGCTTTTGAGGGGCCGTTCGCATTTTGAACGGTATCGGGGAAACGAACAGCACTGGCTTTTGACTAATGCACGGGCAGAAAACCCGGGTGGCGCAGACGCGTCGCTGCAGCAGTTCGTGAGGCTGGCTTTGACGTATATACGAGATAAATACAGGCCCGAAATAGATGGGCTGAGAGCGCTGGCGATACTGCCGGTGATCTTCGGTCATGCCGGATTTTCGCTGTTTTCAGGCGGGTTCGTCGGCGTGGACGTGTTTTTTGTGATCAGCGGTTATCTGATCACGCGCATACTGGCCGATGAAATCGCCGAGGGGCGGTTCTCGTTGCTGAAGTTTTACGAACGGCGCGTGCGACGCATTGCGCCGGCGCTGATCCTTGTCATGGTCGTGTCGATCCCGTTTGCTTGGTTTACTATGCTGCCCGAAGAGTTCCGTGACTTCGGCCAGAGCCTGATTGCCGTCAACCTGTTCCTGTCCAATGTGTTTTTTCTGGGCGAAAGCGGCTATTTCGAAGGGGCGGCGGAATATAAGCCCTTCCTCCATACCTGGTCTCTGGCGGTTGAGGAGCAATTTTACCTGCTGTTCCCGCTCGTGTTGTTTGCGATATGGCGGTTTGCGCGTCGTTACCTTATGGCTATTCTCGGCGTGGCGGCGCTGATCAGCCTGATCTGGGCGGAATATAACTGGCGTCATGATCCCAACGCGACCTTTTACCTGCTGCCAAGCCGGGCGTGGGAGTTGCTGGCGGGGGCCTTGCTGGCGCTGGGGATGCAAAATCAGGGCGGTGAGAGGGGCTATCCACCACTAGTCGCCCGTGGGCTCCAACTGATGATGCGACCGGACGTGCGTCAGGTTCTGTCCTTGGCAGGGCTGGCCATGATAATCACCCCGATCCTGGTGATTGAGCATTTTATCCCCTGGCCCGGCCTGTTGACCCTTATTCCGGTGAGCGGCGCTATGCTGGTTATCGGGTTTGCGCGGGACGGGACGTGGGCTTACCGGATTTTGACGCAGCCCTTTTTCGTCGGCATCGGGTTGATAAGCTACAGCGCCTATCTGTGGCATCAGCCGGTATTCGTGTTCGCGCGCCTGCTGTCGCCGGATGGGGTGTCGACTAAGGGCTACATTGTCTTGACTGTGTTGTCGCTGGGGTTGGCCTATCTGACGTGGCGGTATATCGAACAGCCCTTCCGCAAGGGGCTTAAGCTCCCTAAGCGTCAGCTATTTGCCGGTGCCGCGGCCTGTGCGATGGGGCTGGTGGCAGTGGGGCTAACTCTGCATGCCACCGGTGGCCTGCCGCAGCGCCTGAGCGCAGAAGAGCGCATGATTTCGGCCGGCAATGAATATACCAGCCCCTATGGCAAGGACTGCCTGAACCGGATACCGACCTCTTTTGACAGCTATTGCCAGTTTGGCGACACGTCGGGCCGAACCGTAGCGGTGGTGGGCGACAGTATGTCGACCGAGGTATCGTGGAAACTGGCGGAGCACCTGACCGGGCAGCCGATCGGCATGCAGCAGTTTACCTGGACCGGTTGCCCGCCATTTGCTGGCCTCATCCGCCGCGAAGATCCGGAGCCATGCGCTAAGTTTCACACCAAGGCCCATCAATATATTCTGGAATCGAAAAATATCGACACGGTTATTGTGGTATCGAACTGGGCCGACTACTTCAGTTGTCCGGAGGCCCGCCAGTGCTATACCTCGGCGGAGCGGCCGGAACTGGTACGAGGGCGCCGGGAGCCTGAGCGCGCCGCGGCCATTGGCGCCGTCATGGACCGTGAGTTCGACGCCTACCTCAAGGCCGGCAAAAAGATCATTGTGGTTTATCCCATCCCGCAAATGAGCCATCATGTGCCGCGTTACATGTTCTCTTCTATCAAAAGTGCGCGCCGCAATCATGACCTGCCGGGGCTGTCTCTGGAGGACCACCTCAAACGCACACGGGTAGCGCGCGGGCTTTTGGACCGTCAGGTGATCAAGAGCGGGGTGACATTCTACGATCCGGCCCAAAGGTTGTGCTCAACCAGTTCTGAGGGATGCGCCTCGGAAAAAGGCGGTAAACCGCTTTATTACGACAACCTGCATCTGAACGGCTACGGTGCCGATTTCCTGTCGTCGGATATCGTACAGATGCTGGGGACTTAAGGTTTAGTCCGTATCCCCACCATTAAGTAGCTCTATCACATCGGCTTTGGGCTTATTAGCCTCTATAGCTTTTATGACCAGCCCTAGGCGTTGCGCCATTTTGCCACCGTGCGGGTTGTTCGCAACCGGCGTAAGCAGGGTCACAGCATCCTGTGGCCGGTCTTTCTGGATGAGTATATAGGCCGCATGCAGAGCATAGGCTTCAGTTGACGGTGACAGATCTGATGCCTGAATCGCGGCGTTAAGGGCGGTATCATTGGGATAGTCAGGCCGGTTTATCTGGACGCGAGACAGATAGTACAGGGTTGGCGCGTCATGGGGGGACAGCTTATAGGCGGCACCCAAAGCATTACGGGCCCTGACGAAATAGGACGCGACCTAATCATTGCCAGCGGTCGAGGCGAGGGCAAAATAAAGCCGTCCGGTCAGATATTGCGCCTCGGCATTGGCGGGCTCTTCGGCAAGTATTTTGGTCAGTATCGGCTCGGCCAGCCGGGGGTCTCCCAACTGAATTTCCGCCCGCGCATAGGTCAGTTGCGCCAATCTGTCGGTGGGATAAAGCTTATATTCGGTGCTGATGTTTTCCAGTAAACTGGCCCGGTAGTCTTTGCGCGGACAGACCTTTAACGCCGACTGCCACAGAAGCATCTTATTGGCGCTTTTAGGTAATCGTGTCAGATTTAGCGAGGGATCGGGTATGTCATCAAAGGTGAACGAAATCACCGGCGTGCCCTTGCTGAGGTAGTCTTTCAGCGTTTTTTGTAGTTCGGATGGCTTTACGCCCATATGCGCCTCAAACGCCACAATCGGGTCCTTACCGGCATTATAGTCGGTGACGTAAGCCTTAAAAGCCTTGACCCGTTCCTGAGACGTCAGGATGTAGTGGGCCAGAAGCCACGATTGGGCATAGAATTTAAAACTGTCATTGGCGGTTTCGCGCCGTGCCGTACCACGCAGAATATCGCTGTAGTCAAACCAGTTGGACGTAAATAAGGTCGTGTAACGGCTGGGACTGACGTAGCCGATGCTGACGCGGTTGCCATCGAAGCGGGTGGTCTTAAAATACTCGGCGAAGCCTTCGACGAACCATGCCGGATAAGGTGTCGAATAGTGCGCAAACATGAAATGGTGCGCATACTCGTGGTACAATACCTCCATATCGGTCTTAAATCCATCCGGGCGATCAGCAACGGTGCGCATGAAGTTTCCACCAGCCTCGTCGCGCAAATCGGTGGCGGAATAGGCGATAGCGCCTTCGTTGCAGTGTGAGTAGAAACCGGCCACGGTTTCATCGACAGTTGGCCACACCTGCTTCATGTCCTCACGGCGCTTTAACAGGAAAAGCTCAAACTGGGGGCCTATCTTCTCTTCGCTGTTCTTGGCTTTATAAAGCTGGCCAAGCGTGTAGTGAAAGTTTTCCAGTTCACGGGCATAGTTTCGGGTCTGGCCCGCGCCATCGTTGCTATGGATGATGAAGTGGTCGGTTTCAACTTTCAGCCAGTCGTCGGCCATGGCAGGTGTGCTCGCCATCATCAAAAGCGCGCACGTCGCCGCTAAAGTCTTTGTCGTCATCCCCTAGTCCCCCATAAAGCCTTACCTCAACGTTCAGGTTAGGGTTGTGATATGGGAACGTCAATAAAAAAGGCCCGGCACGAAGCCAGGCCTTAAATTGAGTTATAAAATGCCCTTAAGCGGCGACGATGCCCTTATCGGTCATCAGTTGCTTGAGCTCGCCGGACTGGAACATTTCGCGCACGATATCAGCGCCGCCTACAAATTCTTCGGCGACATAAAGCTGAGGGATGGTCGGCCAGTCGGTATAGGCCTTGATGCCATCGCGGATGGCCTCGTCCTGAAGCACGTCTACGCCGGCAAATTCGACGCCCAGATGATCCAGAACCTGCACCACCAGCGAGGAGAACCCGCAGCGCGGCGCATCGGGCGTGCCCTTCATGAACAGGACGACCGGATTGGTCTTGATCGTCGTCTCAATAAATTGCTGGGCTTCGGTGTTAATGTCTGTGCTCACGGTATCAGGCTCCGCATAAATGTATGACTTCGATATAGGCGCGTCAGACTATAAAATCTAGGCCTTAACCCGGTTTTTCGGTCCATGCTCGGTAAAGCGGGCCATTTCGATCTGGGCCGGGACGGAGGAGGGCATATGGCGCTCCGGCACCTGCGCCAGCAGTTCCAGTTGGTCCACCGATTTCGGCTCAATCAGCACGCAGGAAATAGCGGTCTGGTGCAGGGCGTAGGACAGGCACAGTTCCTCCGCCGTCCAGTCCGGGGTCTGGTGCAGAAAGGCATAGGTGCCAGCGCCGGTCAGTGGGTTTTCAGGTTTCTTAAAGAACCACGATTTCTTGCCGTCCGCGGGCATGAGGTCGGAGGCTTTTTTATAGGCATCGGGATAATAGTCGCGGGCGATGATCGACATGTCGCTGGCGACCGCCTTGTCCATCAGGTTGCGCTTATCCCATGAGGTATCAAGGTCAAAGCGCGTGTCGATGACGTTGAAATCCCCGCTCATGATCACTTCGTCCATGTCGGCGACATCGACCGTGGCGCAGGCGTAACGCAGCATACGGGCTTCTTTGAGACTTCTCAAAAAGGCGCGGCTGTCTTCGGGCAGGACGTAGTTGATGGGCCGCTCAAACGCCAGCATGTCGAGCCACATCAGGCCGGAGTCCTTGATCGCCCCCTTGAGGCGCGAGCGCAATGGGACCAGTTCATAGCTGGTGGCAGGCCCGTCAATGGTGCGGCCATGCGCGGTGCAGCCGATAAACAAAAGCTTGCGATCGACGACCGAAAACACCTCAGCCGCCAGTTTGAGCAACTCAAGATCGGTGGTGTCGAAATGGAAGGTGTTGATGCCGTTTTCGAGCGCTGCGGTCATCAGGGCCGCCGCTGTATTACGGTTTTTATTGAACGTGTCCCAGCTCAGGCGCAGGCCTACGGTCGATAGCGCCATACCTGAACGTCCAAAAGGGCGGTATCGCATCGCGGGCGCTCCGTCAGGGGGCGCGGGTCTCTAACGCCAGGGCGTGAATTTCCTCCCCGACGCGACCCTTTAATGCGGCATAGACGCTCTGGTGCTGCTTGACCTTGCTGAGGCCCGCAAACGAGGCGTCAGCAATAATCGCCTTATAGTGATCGCCATCACCGGCCAGATCGACAACCTCAATCTCAGCCTGTGGGAAGGCTGTTTTCAGAAGGGTTTCGAGATCGCTTTGGGCAATGGGCATGAACAGACTCAAAGGCTATGACAGGGTAAACCTTAGCGCTATGGTTATGACCCGAAGGTTAACACTGGCGTTAGGGTTACCGCTTAATTGGGTTTGCGGGCGGATATTTCAATCAATGGCAGCCTTTTTTGTAACTTTGGACGGCTGTTGGTTTATGTGAGCTTAGGAGGCCGCGCCCATATAGGCGGGTAACCACGCTTCATGGGCAGCCTTGATCGACGACAGGCTAAGCGACAGGCCCGCATAGATTAGATCACTGCCGGTCGCCAGACCTACCACCTGCGCCGGGACGCCAGCATCTGCCGCACGCGCCAACAGGGCGTGGGCCGCGGCTTCGTCGGTGCCGACCAGATAGCGGGCCTGATCTTCGGCAAAGGCGAACACGTGGTCATCGCGGTCGGACGTATTTTTAAGTTCAACCCCGACCTTTGAGGCCAGTCCCATTTCGAGTGCGGCAATCAGCAGGCCGCCATCACTCAGGTCATGAACGGCGGTGACGGCTTTGGTTTTGATCAAATCACGCACGAAATCGCCGTTGCGCTTTTCAGCCTTTAAATCAACTTTCGGCGGCGCACCGGCTTCAATGCCGTGGACTTCACGCAAGTAAATGGACGACCCCATCTCACCCACGGTCGCCCCGATCAGCACTAGCACCTGACCGGCCTTGAGGCTGTTGTAGCCCGCGCGCTGATCATAGTCTTTCAGCAGGCCGACGGCACCGACAGTTGGGGTCGGCGGGATGGAGACGCCATTGGTTTCGTTATAGAGCGAGACATTGCCCGATACGACCGGGAAGACTAACTCACGGCAGGCTTCGGCCATGCCGTCGATGGCGCGCACGATCTGGCCCATGGTCTCAGGCTTTTCAGGGCTGCCGAAATTGAGATTGTCGGTGATGGCGATCGGGTCAGCGCCAACCGCCGTCAGATTGCGCCACGCTTCGGCCACGGCCTGCTTGCCGCCTTCATAGGGATTAGCCTTGACGTAGCGCGGGGTGCAGTCAGACGTGACCGCCAGCGCTTTTTTGGTGCCGTGGACGCGGATCATACCCGCATCGTGGCCAGTCGAGGAATCGGCCAGGGTGTCTGCCATGACGTGACGGTCATATTGTTCCCACAACCAGCGCTTGGACGACATGTCTGGCGAGGATATCATAGCCAACAGGGCATCGTTCAGGTTCGCCGGAGCGGGGATATCCGCTGCCGTCAGTTCGGGTTCGCACTTGGGCTCAACCCACGGGCGGTCATAGAGTGGCGCATCGTCCGATAATGGGGCCAGCGGCAGATCGCACACAACCTCGCCCTTGTGGGTCAGGACAATGCGGCCAGAGGTGTTGGTTTCCCCGATCACGGCGGCATCCAGGCCCCATTTTTCAAAGACACGGTAACCATCGGCTTCGCGGCCGGGCTTGAGGATGGCCAGCATACGCTCCTGCGATTCCGACAGCATCATCTCATAGGCCGACATGTTTTCTTCGCGCTGCGGCACCTTATCGAGGTCGAGGGTGATCCCAAGCCCGCCCTTACCGGCCATTTCGACCGAGGATGAGGTGAGGCCCGCAGCCCCCATGTCCTGAATGGCGGCGACGGCCCCCGTGGCCATCAGCTCCAGCGTGGCTTCGATCAGCAGCTTTTCGGCGAACGGATCACCGACCTGAACCGTGGGGCGTTTTTCCTCAGAGTCCTCAGTGAACTCAGCCGACGACATGGTCGCACCGTGGATGCCGTCGCGGCCGGTCTTGGAGCCGAAATAAACGACCGGCAGGCCGGGTTCCGGGGCGGCGGAATAGAAAATCTTATCGGCATCGGCCAGACCCACGCACATGGCGTTGACCAGCACATTGCCGTTATAGCCGGAATGGAAGTTGGTCTCACCGGCTACGGTTGGCACGCCGACGCAATTGCCATAGCCGCCGATACCGGCGACGACACCTTCGACGATGCGCTTGGTCTTGGGGTGATCGGGTTCACCGAAACGTAGAGCGTTGAGCAGAGCGACCGGGCGCGCGCCCATAGTGAACACGTCGCGCATGATGCCGCCCACACCGGTTGCGGCCCCCTGATAGGGCTCGATATAGGACGGGTGGTTGTGCGATTCCATCTTGAAGATACACGCCTGACCGTCATCAATATCGACGACGCCAGCGTTTTCACCCGGCCCGCAGATGACGCGATCGCCGGTGACCGGAAACTTCTTCAGGTGCAGGCGCGAGGATTTGTAGGAGCAGTGCTCCGACCACATGACCGAAAACACGCCCAACTCAACATAGTTCGGCTCACGCCCCAGTCGGTCGAGAATGACCTGATATTCATCAGGCTTCAGACCGAATTCAGCGGCGTAATCGGCCATCGACTTGGAGGTGGGTTTCGGGGCGGCGGCGGTGGGGGAGGGTGTCGTGCTCATAAGGCGCGGCTTTAACAGATTGAGGCCACGCTGTCATCGGTTTAAAAGCCGGGGCGGGACATAATTAACAGGCACAATCCCGCCCCGGCCATAAGTTTTTTTTAGCCTAGAATCCGTGTATTGACCGCCGATGCGACCGCGCCTAATTCCGCGTTGGTTTTGCTTTCTTTGATCAGTTCAGCGATCAGTTGTTCGATATTGGTTTTGATGGCGCCTTCGTTAGCCAGTTGCAGGCGCTTAACCCCCATTAAGGCATCGCTCATCTTGGCGGTGTAGGGGGTTACGATCTCTTTTGACCAGACGGTCTTGCCTGATGCCGCGTCCGTCAGCGTATATTGTACCTTGGCGGTCACGGTCATATCGATGCCCATGAAAGGTTGTTTGAGTTCAACCAGTTGTGCAGACAGATTAAAGCGGGCCGTATCCGTGGCCAGCATGGTGTTGGCGGACAGGGACTGACGCAGTGCCTCGGCAAAGTCGGCATTTGAAACATTGGAAACCCACAAAGGGTTGGTGTCCTTGCCGCCGATCACAGTCGCCTGGGCGATGGCGTTTTTAAGAACGGACTCCTGCTCAATCAGAGTCGATGGCGTGACCGCCACGGCCATTGCACCCGGTTTTGAGGCACTGGCGCACCCCGTCAATGCCAGCCCAGCCAGCGCCAAAACGATAAATTTTTTCATGATAGCCCCCATTATTGGTGGCCATGTAGTCTCACCAAATATGGGTTGAGTCAATCGATTTTGCAGCTTGTTTGCCACGGATTTTGTAGTATTGGTGGGCAGTTATATGTGGGGGAAATCAATGAGATTGATGATTGTCTTAAGTGCGGCTGTGGTATTATCCGGCTGTGGCGGACGGGTCGCCGTACCTGTGCAGGTCTTTAAGGATGTCGATGCGCAGCTTACGTGCGACCACTTGCAGGCTGAATACAATAACAATATCCGGCGCGTCGGTGAGCTTACCGGCGAATCGTCGGACAAGGTACGTGACAACATCGGGTTATTGTTAGTGTCACCCTTGTTTCTTGATCTGTCGGGAACACAGAAAACCGAGGTCACAGCGCTGCACGAACGCAATAAGCGCCTTCAGGGGCTGTCCGCTCAAAAACAATGCGCGCCCATCACCTGATCGGCAAGGATTTAAGCGACGGTCAAGGCTGAATTGAGCAGGCTTTTGAACAGGGTCGCGCCATCGTCCTGAGCCCAGTTCAGCTTCAAACGCGCGGTCAGGGTGGGGCATCATGCCCAAAACATTGCCGCGTGTGTTCATCAGACCGGCGATGTCGTTGGCCGAACCGTTCGGGTTTTCGACATAGCGGAAAACGACCTGACCATTGCCCTCAATCGCATTCAGTGTGTCGGCATCGGCGACGAAATTGCCGTCGGCATTGCCTTGGGTCATCCACACGCTCTGGCCGGGGGGGTAGCCTTGGGTGAAGGCGGTGTTGTGGTTTTCGACCTTAAGCTCGATCGGCTTGCAGATATATTTCAGGGTGTTGTTGCGCATCAGGGCACCGGGCAGAAGGCCCGATTCACACAGGATCTGAAAGCCGTTGCAGATGCCGATGACATTGACGCCGCGCTCAGCCGCCTTGACGACTTCGGCCATTACCGGCGACAGCGACGCCATAGCCCCGCAACGCAGATAGTCGCCATAGGAAAAACCACCCGGAACCACGATCAGATCAAGGCCAGAGGGTAGGGCCGTGTCTTGATGCCAGACCATGTCGACATGGCCGCCAGTTGAGCGCTCAACCGCCACCTTGCAGTCGCGGTCGCAGTTGGAGCCGGGGAATACGAGTACGGCGGCCTTAAACGACATATTACGCAACCTCGATGGTGTAGGATTCGATCACGGTATTGGCCAAAAGCTTATCGCACATGTCCTTGACCTGAGCCTTGGCCTCATCGGCGGTGGTGGCCGCAACATCAAACTCCAACACCTTGCCGACGCGGACGTGGGACACATTCGCCCAGCCCTGAACCGTCGACAGGCCATTGAGGGCACCCTCAACGGCCTTGCCCTGAACGTCCAGAACGCCGGGTTTCAGGAATACGTGAACTTTAGCTTTCATTGTTTTCACTTCTATCAATCTAAAGCGAAAATTTTCGCAGGGCCGCCCCTAGAAAATTTTCTCAATATGAACCGCGAGAAAGTACACTGAGGCGCAGCCGAAGGACTTTCTCGCGAAGTCTCAAGCTATGCCGCCTTCGATCACCTTGGGCATATCGCCCATGATGCCGAGGCGTTTGGCGACTTCGGTGTAGCTTTCGATGACATTGCCCATGTCGCGGCGGAAGCGGTCTTTGTCCAGCTTGTCGCCGGTGGTCGAATCCCACAGGCGGCAGCTATCGGGGCTGATTTCGTCGGCCAGAATAACGCGCGAGAACTCACCTTCAAACAGGCGGCCATATTCGATCTTGAAATCGACCAGCGTAATGCCAACCGCGGCGAACATCCCCGACAGGAAATCGTTGACGCGCAGGGTCATGGCCAGGATCTCATCGATTTCCTGAGTGTTTGCCCAGTTGAAAGCCGTGACATGTTCTTCGGTGACCATCGGGTCTTCGAGGGCGTCGTTCTTATAGTAGAATTCGATGATCGAGCGCGGCAGTTGCTGGCCTTCCGGCAAACCAAAGCGCTTGGCCATAGAACCCGCGACCACATTGCGGCACACGACCTCAAGCGGGATGATCTCGACTTCGCGGATCAGTTGCTCACGCAGGTTGAGGCGTTTGATGAAGTGGTTCTGAACGCCGATGTTGTTCAGCTTGGTCATCACAAATTCGGAGATGCGGTTATTAATGACACCCTTACCGTCCAGAACCGCCTTTTTCTGGGCGTTAAAGGCGGTGGCGTCATCCTTGAAATACTGCACCAGCGTGCCGGGCTCAGGGCCCTCATAAAGGATCTTGGCCTTGCCTTCGTAGATTTTCTTACGGCTTTTGGTGGTCATCACCATCTCCAGTCAAACGGGGAAAGCCAGCGGGGCGGCGGCAAAAACACTAAAACCCCGATGATAGCAAACATCAGGGGGCGGAACAGGATTTGCCGTCTGGAACTGCCTTTCGGATACCTTGGGATAAGGCCTATACATCATATCTGATGCGTGTAGTGGCTGCAAATAATCAAAAACTTTTACGATGTAAATGACGGTTTCGATTGCACGCCGGAATAAGCCGCATTAAAGCTTAAAAGCACTATAGAGGTTTTTACCAGATGACTACGTTTGAAGATCGTTCCAAGGGCTTTGAAAACCAGTTCGCCCACAGTGAGGAACTGGAATTTAAGGCTGCTGCCCGCCGCAACCGCATGGTGGGTCTTTGGGCCGGTGAAAAGATGGGCCTGACGGGCCAAATCCTTGAAGACTATGCCAAGGCGGTCGTGCGTGCTGACTTTGAGCAGCCCGGCGAAGAAGATGTGATCCGTAAGGTTTTAGGTGATCTCAAGGCCTCAAACCTGTCGGTCAGCGAATCAGAAGTTCGCACCAGGGTTGCCGAATATCACGCTCAGGCCCGCGAAGCCCTTAAGGGCGAGCAATAACCTAAGATGAGAGGCCCTCAAGGGCGAGCAATAGGCTCAAGTAGTTTCACAACAAAAAAGGCGGTGCTTGCGGGCACCGCCTTTTTTGTTGTTTGCGATTACACACGCCAGTGAATGACATTGAACACAAAGGCCGAAGTCATCAGCAGGCAGGATCAGCGACGCCACCCATGTCCATGAGACGACCTGAAGGATGCGGGCTTCGTGAAAAGCGGCCGGGCGGGCTACATGGGTGAAGTTCAGGAAATACTTGCCGGACGAGCGGCGGCGGCTGGAAGACCGGCGACGGCGCGGGGCGTCTTCGGAAGGCATATGCTCAACCGCGTCGTCTTCGTGCTCGCCCAGGTGATCTATACGGGCGGGCTCTGAGCGACGGGTGCGTGGGATCATATAGTCGCCGTTGGAATCCAGATGCACCGAGTGCTCGTTCAGCACCTTGTACTGGCCTTCATAGGGCATGAAGTCGATATCTCCGAACAGGGGTTTCAGGCGCTGCTCAAAGTGACGAAGCTGGTTTTTGATGGTGCGGGCATATTCGGCGTTGCGCGTATCGATCGCCATGGTGCGGCGCGCATAGTTAAAGCCCATATAGCAAAAGCCGAGCGCGAACGTGAACCAGATGATCCGGTAACCGACATCCGGCACCGAGAACGGATAGGTCGGGGCAATCAGTTGCATGACCGACAAAGCAAAGCCTGCCATCAGACCAAGCTGGAAGGGCATGAAGCGGCGCAGTCGCTCTTGCTTAAGGTTATCATGAAAGACATGAAGGTCGACAAGCTTGCTCCACATCATCAGCGTGGGGGATTGCGGTTCCATCTGTGTAGGCCTTTTTCTGTATTATTCCGGCTCAACTAAAAGGTGAGGGCGGAACCAGAGCAAAAGGCGTGCCGGTTAAAGCGCATCCCAAAAAGTGTGCGCGGTTTTTGGGTAAGATGCGCGGCTAAAAATCCGGACTGATTACTCGAACCTTCCGGATACCGCAAACCGAGGGGCACCGGCAAAGGCGGCCACGCTGTTGACCGAGCGGGGCTGTTCGCCGCTGTAGAGGCTGAGGTCGTTCAGGCGCGGCATGATGCCGCCTTCGATATCGCCGGACGGGGAATGGAACAGGATCTGACCGCCCCAGTCGGAGCGCCAGTCGTGGGTGAAGTTCCAGTCAAAGCTCAAAGCCGCGCCTGAGTCCTGATGCATGGTGAAAAAGTCACCGGGGCGATAGGCGGTGGCGATCAGTGAGCGCAGTTTCAGGCCACTAAGGCCCGTCAGATTTTCGCAAAATGCCGCGAACTCAGCCGACCAGATCAGGCGGGCGAGACCAAGCAGCGGGTGGCCTTCGCCAAGGTTCTCAATCGCCGCTTTTGAGGTCAGATCGTATCCCAGATGCAGATAACTAAGGCCGGTCTGGGCGCGCTCCGCCGCCGCCGACAGGCGATCCTGAATCGCCATGTCGTTCAGTTCCGACAATTCGGTACGCGAAATCACATCTGGCTCACCTTGGGCGGACATCAGGTGCAGTTCCCACGCCGTCTGTTGCTCCAGCGCGTGATGAACTTGCAGGGCGTCTTCGCTGTCGAGACCGCCTTCGAGACGAATACGGCCCTTGGAGGCAAAGCGGCTCTGGTAGCCGGCAAAATCGAAAGCGTCGTTAAGGGCGAGGGACATGGTGTGTCTCATTTCACAGGCGGGTCATTGCGCAGCCAACCCGTGACGCTCAGGCGCGGGTTGCGGGCGTATGGGGCCACGGGGGCAACGGAATGCAGGGTCGGAACTCTGAACAAAGTTAGCGTGTTGAAACGCGGTATAAAGCCGCGTTCGATATCATTTGAGGGCGTATGGAACATAAGCTGACCGCCCCAATCGGGACGCCAGTTGCGGCTGAACCCTAATGTATAGGCCGCCAGCCGCTGTCCCTTATCCCGATCATCATGCAGGGTCAGAAAATCGCCGGGTCGATAAAATGTCGCCTGAGCGTCTATTTTGACGACATCGTCATGCCCGGAAATGTCACGAGCAAAGCTGAGCATTTCGTTGCTGTTCAAAAACTCGGTCAGGCTGTGCAAGGGATGACCGGCGTCACGCCCCTGAACATAGGCATCGATCATCGGATAACACATATAGACATAGGAAAAGCCCGTGCCCGCCCGCGTCGTGGCGTCCCGCATCAGGGCTTCGAGGTCACCGGGGGCAAGGGCGCGCCAGTCGCTTTGTGATAGCAGGCGGGGCTTGCCGCCTTGCTGATGCACAGCCAGGTGCCAGGGCGTGTGTTTTTCAAGGATGTCATAAAGTTGCTCGGCCACATCGGGCACAAACAGGTTATCTGCCTGCACCCAGCCTTGCGTTTGATAAGCCTCCGCCAGGGCTTGACGATCAAGCCCTGGGTTAAGCTGAAAGCGGATCGGAAGCCGGGCCATCAGACCTTATTCGCCAAACACGCGGGCGAAGATCGTATCGACGTGCTTGGTGTGGTAGCCAATATCAAAGAACGGCTCCAATTCTTCGCGGGTGAAGAATTTCGAGACATCCTCGTCTGCCGACAGGAAATCGAGGAAGTTGCCTTCGCCGCGCCAGACCTTCATGGCGTTGCGCTGGACTGCCGAATAGCTATCTTCGCGCGACATGCCCTTTTGGGTCATGGCCAGCATCACCCGCTGCGAGTAGACCAGACCGCCCAGACGATCGATGTTCTTCTGCATATTTTCTGGATAGATCAGCAGGTTATCGACCACATTGGTCAGGCGGCGCAGGGCGAAATCCAGATGCACGCAGGCATCCGGCGCTATGCCGCGCTCAACCGAGGAATGGCTGATGTCGCGCTCATGCCACAGGGCGACGTTTTCCATGGCGGGGACGACGGCGGAGCGCACCAGACGGGCTAAACCTGTGAGATTTTCGGTCAGCACCGGGTTACGCTTATGCGGCATGGCCGATGAGCCCTTTTGGCCGGCCGAGAAAAACTCTTCGACCTCAAGCACTTCGGTGCGTTGCAGGTGGCGGATTTCTGTCGCCAGGCGCTCAACCGAGGACGCAACCACGCCCAAAGCCGCAAAGAAGGCGGCATGGCGGTCGCGCGGGATGACCTGCGTCGACACTGGCTCGATGGCGAGGCCCATCTTATCGGCCACATAGGCTTCGACTTCGGGGGAGACATTGGCGAAGGTACCGACCGCACCCGAAATGGCGCAGGTCGAGATTTCCTCGCGGGCGACCTCAAGGCGCTTTTTGGCACGCACGAACTCAGCGTAGTAACCGGCCAGTTTCAGGCCAAAGGTCACCGGTTCAGCGTGGATGCCGTGCGAGCGGCCCACGGTCGGGGTGAACTTATGCTCCAGCGCGCGCTTTTTGATGGCGGCCAGCAGCAGATCGACATCCTCAATCAGAAGATCGGCGGAACGCTGAAGCTGAACCGCAAAGCAGGTGTCCAGAACGTCCGATGACGTCATGCCCTGATGCAGGAAGCGGGCTTCGGGGCCGACGATTTCAGAGACGTGGGTCAGGAACGCGATAACATCGTGCTTTACGGTGCGCTCGATCTCATCAATACGGTCTGAATCAAATGCGGCGTCCTTGCCCTTGGCCCACAGGGTTTCGGCGGCCTCAACCGGGATCACGCCCAGTTCCGCCATCTTGGTGGCGGCATGGGCCTCAATCTCGAACCAGATTTTGTACTTGGTGGCCGGGTCCCAGATGATGGTGGCGTCTTTGCGGGCGTAACGGGGGATCATGGCGGCATCCGATTTTGGGGGACAGAAAATATGCGGTTCTGTTGGGCGGATGCGGGCCGGGAGTCAAGATTTAAATGTACTTTTTAGGCGGTGTGGGATTTGTTAGGGCTAACTAACGATAACGCTAACATCAGGGAAGATCAGTCATGGCTAAGTGTGTTTTGAAGCCGGTCATCGGTATGGGGTTAGCCCTTATGGTGTCGGCCTGCGCCGGTTTTTACGGCGGCGGCGCGGTGGGCGAGAGTGGAGCGCCGATAGCTTTGAATCAGACGGGATTTCTGCCGTCCTCACCGAAAATGGCTATTGTGTCCGCTACGGATACCAAGCCTGTGCCGTGGCAGGTAAAAGACGCTAACGGCAAGGTTGTCGCGCGCGGTCAGAGCCAGTATTTCGGCATGAATGAAGGCTCTGGCCGTCTGGTGCATCAGATCGATTTTTCCGAACTGAAAACGGTCGGTAAAGATTATGTGCTGGTCTTGAATCAAACCGGCAGTTCGCCCTTCGATATCGGTTCAGATGTCTATGACCGCTTGCGTTACGATGCGCTGGCCTTCTTTTATCATCAGCGCGCCAGCGTGCCGATTGAGGTCAAATATGTCGGTGAACGCTGGGCGCGGCCCGTGGCCCATAATCCCGATACCGCCACCTGCTACGGCCCCAAGGATTTTCGCGGCAATGACTGGGGCGGATGCCCCTATACGCTTGATGTCTCCAAGGGCTGGTACGACGCGGGCGATCAGGGCAAATATGTCGTCAATGGTGGGATCGCCGTCTGGACGCTGATGAACTGGTACGAGTTCTCGAAAGGGGCTGCCGATTACGCCGATGGCAAGGTCGCCATTCCCGAAAATGCCAATGGCATCAATGATCTTTTGGACGAAGTTCGCTTTGAAATGGACTTCATGATGGCCATGCAGGTGCCGGACGGCACGACCCTGAAACTGCCGCGCGGCAATCAGATGAAGTCGGTGGATAAACTACAATTCAGCACAGTTGATGCGTCGGGCATGGCCCACCATAAGATGCACGATGAGCACTGGACCGCCGTGCCCATGCCGCCCCATCTGGACACAGAAAAGCGCTATCTGAGCTATCCGACAACCACGGCGACGCTTAATCTGGCGGCCTCAGCGGCGCAATGTGCGCGTCTGTTCAAAGGTGTCGATGATGCCTATGCCGCCAAATGTCTGACGGCGGCCAGGCGCGCCTTTGCGGCGGCGCAAAGACTGCCGGATGTGCTGGCGATCGACGTGCTGCAAGGCGGGGGCGGCGGCTATGGCGACCCGAAAGCGACCGATGAATTCTACTGGGCCGCCGCCGAACTGTTCATCACGACGGGAGAGGCGGAGTTTGAAACCTTCGTGCGCGCCTCACCCGACTATCTGTCCTCGCCCTCCGGTGATGCCCAAGGGGGCGGCGATATCTCCTGGGGCTCGGTACAGGCGCTCGGCACCTTGTCCTTAAGCATTGCGCCCAACATCCCTGCCGATATGCGTGACGGGGCGCGTCAGGCGATCATCAAAACCGCCGACGCCTACGCCGCCCAGACGGCGGGCGAGGGCTATATGATCCCGATGACCCGACCCTATGTGTGGGGATCGAATGCCGATTTCGCCAATCGTGGCATGATTTTAAGCTATGCCCACAGCTTCACGCAAAATCAGAAGTATTTCGATCAATCCGTTCATTTGATGGACTATTTGTTGGGGCGTAATCCCAATATGATCTCCTACGTGTCTGGCTATGGCTTAAACGCGATGCAGCATCCGCATCACCGGTTTTGGGCGCCATCAAAGGACAAAACCCTGCCGCCACCGCCGCCGGGCGTGTTGGCCGGTGGGCCGCAAAACCGCAATCCGGCTGATCCGGCGCTGAAAGAAATCTTTGCCAACTGCAAGCCGCAGACCTGCTACATCGACCATATCGACAGCTATTCAACCAACGAAGTGGCGATTAACTGGAACGCGCCTCTGTTCTGGCTTTCGGCTTATATTGGAAAACAGGCTGAATAATATCGTTAATTTACCCGTCTGCGGGAGATTAATGTTGGTTAAATTTGTGTTAATATTCTAAACTGTGCCGTGTTATTCGTGGTAGGATAAGCCGCGGGCGAGGCGTTACGGTTTAGGAGATTAAGCATGCGCGGTTTGAAAATTTCGGTGGCGGTCGCCGCCGTTCTGGCCCTGTCTGTCCCGTCGATGCCTGCCTTTGCCGGTGGCGATGATGCGCCGCCGGCCCAAGCGACTAATAAGACCCGTCCCGTCGTCAAAAAGGTTGAAAAACAGGCCAAGAAGCCGGTGCGTGCGGCGGATGTGACTGAAAATGTCAAGGTCACGTCCGGCCCTATGCCGCCCGCTCCGGCACCTGAGCCGGCCAAGGTACGTGCTGAGCTAAAAGAACCGTGCCCCGAAGGCACCGAGGAGCACCATGCCTTGCCGGCCGATGTGCGCAAGATGGCGCGCGCCGGTCAGTGCTATACCCGCCTGATCAAGCCGCCAGTGACCGAGACCTATCAGGCCAAGGTTGAGGCGACGCCTGAGCGCTATGAGACGCGCACCATACCAGCGGTCACGCGCTGGGTCGAAAAAGAAACCGTTATCAAACCTGAGCGGGTCGAGCGCGTGCGCATCGCCGCGGTTACCCGTCAGGTGCGCGACACCGAAGTGGTCGAAGCGGCCCACTACCGTGAAGAGGTCATCCCCGCCCGCTATGAGTACCGCAAGGAGCGGGTCATGGTGCGTGAAGCGCGCGAAGAATGGGTGCTGCAAAAATCCATAGCCCCGCAGGTGGCGGTGGTCTCCGCCGGGGATTACCGCCCGGTGGCTTATCGTCAGGATGGTAAGCTTACCTGGCCCGGAAAAGAATCTGGTTATTCTCAGGCGACCCGCAGCCATGACGGTCACCACAATGATGGCCGTAAATACCGCACGGATGCCCGCACGCAGGATGTCTATTGCCTGGAACTGATCCCGGCGGAATATGATATCGTCGAGCGCAAGGTCGAGATCGAGCCAGAACGTATCCGTAAAATCAAGATCCCGGCGGTGACGCGTGAGGTTCCCCGCACTGAGATCGTTGAACCTGAACGGTTTGAGGAGCGCGTCATTCCGGCGGTTTATGGCAAGACCAAGGTCAAAGAAGTAGTCGAAGACGCCCGTACGGAAAAGATTGTCATCCCCGCGACCTATAAGATGGTGACCAAAACCCGCACGGTCAAAGATGCTGAACCGGTCTGGTCCGAGGTCTTATGTGAACGCAATGCCACCCCGGCGAAGGTGCGTGAAATCCAGACGGCGCTAAAAAAGCGCGGCTATGATCCGGGCGCCATTGACGGGGTGCTGGGCACCAAGACCGTGACCGCCATGCAGAAATTCCAGGCTGATCAGGGGCTGGCGCAGGGGCAGATTTCGGTCGATGCGGCCAAAGAATTGGGCGTATCGCTGCATTAAATCCGGTGACGTGGTAACCTGAATCCGGCGACGGGCGTATACACTTACAGAAGTCAGTGTATGTATTACGTGAGTGCAGGAGGTTACCGTGTTTATCAAACGCATCCGTCCCGGTAATGGCGACATCAGCGAAAATGACGTCACGCCCAAAGACGTCTATGATCAGCGCCGCCAGATTATGAAACTGGGTTTGGGCTTTGGTGTAACGGCTGCGGTTGCCGGTTGCGATATGATGGACGGCACGGATGCTGAGGCAGCACAAGTCAAGGGCAAGCTGGCCTATAGGCCGGGGCCATTTTCGACAGCCGAGAAAAAGACTGAATATGATGCGGTCACCGGCTACAATAATTTCTATGAGTTTGGCACCGATAAGCTCGATCCAGCCAAATATGCCGCCAGTTTAAACACCCGGCCGTGGACGGTAAAGGTCGGCGGGCTTTGCGGTAAGCCGCAAACGATTGCCATTGAAACCCTGCTGAAAAATGCCCTCGAAGAACGCATCTACCGCCTGCGCTGTGTCGAAGGCTGGTCGATGGTTATACCCTGGGTAGGGTTTCCGCTGGCTAACCTGATCAAGTTGGCTGAACCGACCTCAAAAGCTAAATATGTCGCTTTTCAAACGGCTAATAAACCCAAAGAAATGCGCGGTTTGCGCTCAAATGTTCTCGACTGGCCTTATGTGGAGGGTTTGCGCATGGACGAAGCCCTTAACCCGCTGGCATTTCTGGCGGTGGGGCTGTACGGCGATCTTTTACCCAATCAGAACGGCGCGCCGATCCGACTGGTCGTGCCGTGGAAATACGGTTTTAAGTCGATCAAGTCGATCACCGATATCACCTTCACCGAACGTCAGCCGCCGACTTCGTGGCAGAGGTACGGCGCCAATGAATACGGCTTTTATTCCAATGTTAACCCGAATGTCGATCATCCGCGCTGGTCGCAGGCCACTGAGCGTCGCATCGGTGAGTTCCGCCGCCGTGATACCCTGATGTTCAACGGCTATGGCGATCAGGTGGCGGGCATGTACCGCAATATGGACTTGAAGAAGTTTTTCTAAGTCATGGTAAAATCAAATAAAAAAGGCTTTACCTTAGATATCGTGTTTATCTGTTTGCTGTGCCTATTGCCTTTGTTCTGGCTGATTTGGCGCGGCTATAACGGTGATCTGGGCGTCAATCCGATCGAGACGATTATCCGTCAGCTTGGGGTGTGGGGACTACGGCTGTTGATCGTGGGCTTGGCCATTACGCCAGTGGTGCGTATTTTTAAGCAGCCGCGCCTGATCCGCTGGCGCAGGCCTATCGGGTTGTTTGCGTTTGCCTATATTTTGCTCCACCTGACCAGCTATATCGGCATCGATCAGTATTTCGACTGGGACGCGATCTGGAAAGATATTGTCAAACGACCTTACATCACCTTTGGCATGATCGGGTTTGTGCTGCTGATCCCGCTGGCGGTCACCTCGTTCAATGCGGCCATCAAGGCCATAGGCGGACGGGTGTGGCGTAACCTGCATAAGCTGATTTATATCATCGTGCCGCTGGGGGTTTTGCATTATTTTCTGCTGGCCAAGGCCGATAAAACCATGCCGCTGATTTATGGCGCGATCCTGATGGTTCTGTTGGGATGGCGGCTGTTTGAGGCGGCAAAGCGACGCCGTTAATACGCCTGCTCAAGCGGAGTTTATCCCTCAGCGCTTGCAAATGCTGGCTTGGACGGTAAAAGTTTGAAAACTATTGCAATGCAAACTCACCGCCAAACACACGATTACGGAATTTGTCTTTGGGAAGTCTGATCGCCGCCTTGATGATGAGTGCTACGACGGCCAGCGCCGAAATGCCGGTGCGTACCGTCAATTTTGCCGATGCGGCCTTTGTCGAACTGGATTCCAAGGCCTGTGAGCCCAGCGGTGATGAGCGCGTCCTGTCGCGCGATCTGGCCATTGCCCAGCTTTTGTCGCGCTATCCGGTGACGCTGGATGTGAGCTTTATGGGGCCGCAGTCGGTGCCGCTGGGGGAACGGATTGCCACGACCATCTGTGACGGCACGGCCTGCCAGCCCGCCGAAGCGTCCCCATCTCAGGTATCTTTGGCGCAACTTCGCAATGCCGCCGCCCGGATGCTGAGCGTGCGCGAGGGACGGGGGCTTAAGCTGGAGTGGAAGGCCAACTGGCCGGAGCCCGAAGGCGATATTGCCCGCATCGCCGCCTTTTATGACCCCAATAATCCGGGCTATGTCCTGACCTGCACGGCCCCGCCGGCGCCGGTTGTGGCTGAGGTCACGCCGCCGGTGGTCACGGAAAAGACCCTGCCGGCCATTCAGGAAAAGCGTAGCTTCCTGTCACGGTTCAGAATTGCATCTAACGTCAGTCAGACTGAAAAAGATAAATATTCTCAGCGCGATCCGGCCAGAATCTCATATTACAAAAGCGCTTCGGATAAGTCAGCGATCGTTAACATCAGGGCCGCCATAGCTGCGCCCGATATCGTGCAATGGGGTGATGACACCGATTCGACCAAAACCTCAGGCAATATCCGCCCGTTCGTGGCCTATGAGCGGGTCACGCACTGGAACCAGTATAGCGAAGTCAATAACCTTGATTTTGGTATCCGCAGCCGGTTCCGCTTTGCTGATGATGAAGCCGAACATGCCTATATCGGCAATCTGACGGCGGCCTGGCAGACGGATGATGAGTTTAAGTCGGCTCTGACGCGCTTTGAGGCCTCGCTCAAGCCGCCGGTGCAGTATTGGCTATATGGCGACGCAGACCCCAAGCGCGAATACTGTGTGTGGTGCCAGAACGCCAACATGACCATTGTGGCGGACTATGTCGGCATTGATGATCCGGGCGAGAAGGTGACGCTGAACAACGTCAAGCAATATGGCCGTCTGGGCTATGATATGGAATGGGGGGTGCGCCTCAAGCGTCCAGCCGGTTTGCCGACCTTTGGTATGAATGTGCAGTACAGTGCGCGTGAGGATGTTACCTCAAACCGCGCCAGTGCCGACCGGCTGGGGGCGCGGGCCATGTATTATCCGACTGACACCAGCCATTTCGCGTTTGGCCTTGAGTATGATCGCGGCAAGGATCTGACCTCGCTGGTTGAACTGGATCGCTGGATGATCACCTGGGGCTACCGGCAATGATCGTGAAAAAGTCCTTCGCTGTGCTCAGTGTACTTTTTCACGGTTCAATATCGACAAATTCAGGCTTAAGGCGGCTTCGCGCCTGAATTTGAGTTTTTGCAAAGTTTAGATTGAGCCGATCTGCTTCATACTGGCGACGCCTTCGCGGCCCAGCCCTCAAAAAGCGTAGCGTTAGGGCAACTAAAATGTGTGGGCCGCGTTAGATAGACCCAATCTGCTTCATACTGGCAACGCCTTCGCGGCCCACAATCAGGTGGTCGTGGACGGTGATCTTGAGCGGTTTTCCGGCGGCGATGATCGCCTTGGTCATGTCGATATCGCCCTGCGACGGCATGGGGTCGCCACTTGGGTGATTGTGGACTAAGACCACATTACTGGCCGACAATTCCAGCGCCCGCCGCATGACTTCGCGGGGGTAAGCCGGGGCGTGATCGACCGTGCCATGGCCCATAATTTCATCGGCAATAAGCTGGTTTTTCTTATCGAGGAATATAATACGAAACTGCTCGCGCGGCTCATAGGCCAGCGTCACCCGCAAATAAGCGATCAGTTGCGACCAGGATGACAAAACCGTCGTGCGTTTCAGCGGTTCGGCCAACAGCCTGCGCGTCGCTTCAAACATCAGTTGCAGATCAAGCGCAATTTCCGGTGTGATCTTGAGCACCCGACCGGCATTATCAAGCGATGACACCTGAAGCATATCTTCAATCGGTGCGGACAAAGCCGCAGGCAGGCTGCCAAAACGGGCAATCAGCGCCTTGGCCAGCGGTTTAACATCGCGTTGGGGGATCGAGCGGAACAGGAACAGTTCCAGAAGTTCATAGTCGGGCAGGGTGGACACCCCGGCCTTACGCGCCCGATCACGCAAGCGATTACGATGGCCGCCATGCTCAGGGCGGAATGGTCCCGCCGCCAAATCAAAGTCCTCAGCGTCTGCCATTATTCACGCGCCGTATTTACAAGTTTCAATAAAGCTTCTGAAAGGGCCAGGGCATCATCTTCAGAGAGTTCAACGGGGTCTTTGCGAAGGCTATCCATCCTCACATGAATGCCACCATCTAACCAAACTGAAATCTCACCATCTGCTGTGGTAAACACTTCAGATATCATCATGCCCCCCAAAAGATGAGATCTTACAAAACCGGCAAGGGGCGGAACTGATCGGTGCGTGAGGCGGTGAAGATTTCGACGCCATCTTTGGTCACACCGACGCTGTGCTCACACTGCGCGGTCAGGGACTTATCGCGGGTCACGGCGGTCCAGCCGTCGTTCAGAACCTTCACGTCCGGTTTGCCGAGGTTGATCATCGGCTCAACGGTAAAGAACATGCCTTCTTCAAGCTTAGGGCCGGTGCCGGCCTTGCCGAAGTGCAGAACATTCGGAGTGTCGTGGAAAATCTGACCGACACCGTGGCCGCAGAAATCGCGCACGACCGAGCAGCGCTGCGCTTCCGCATATTTTTGAATGGCCGCGGCGATGTCGCCAAAGGTGTTGCCGGGCTTGATCTGTTCAAGCCCCAGACGCAGGGATTCGTAAGTTATATCGACCAGACGCTTAGCCTTGGCATTGACCTGACCGACCTCATACATGCGCGAGGTATCGCCGTGCCAGCCGTCAATAATCGCCGTCACGTCAATATTGACGATATCGCCGTCACGCAGGGTCTTTTCACCGGGAATGCCGTGACAGACGATGTGGTTCGGCGAAATGCAGACGGTATGATAATAGCCGCGATAATAGAGACAGGCGGGTAGGCCGTCGTGATCGAAAATGAACTGCCGAGCCAGATCATCCAGATAGGAGGTCTTCACCCCCGGCACGACATAGGGGATCAGCATGTCAAGGCAATCGGCGGCCAGCCGTCCGGCTTTGCGCATGCCTTCGAAATCGTCCGCCGTATGGATGCGGATCGACTGTGAGCGGACGAGGTAATCTGAATCTGTGGTCATGCAGCCAATATAGACGTGAGGCTAAAGGATTTCCAGCGTTCGCTTAAAACTGAGGCCTTTTTCATCAAACCCGAAACTCAAAGCCACGATCTCAACGCCTGCGTTGCGGGCGGCGCCGTAGGCGGCGGCGAATTTCGGATCAAGATCAGCGCAAACGTCAAAGCGCTCCACATCGTCACGCTGCACGCAAAAGACGACGACCGCGCGGTATCCGGCGGCGACCATGTTGATTAACTCATAAAGATGTTTGGCGCCGCGTTCCGTCACGCAGTCAGGAAATTCAGCCAGCCCCGGCGTGCGTGACAGGTGGACGTTTTTCACCTCGACATAGGCATCAACATGCACCGGATGATCCTCAAGTTTAAGGTCGATGCGCGAATTATGACCATATCTGACTTCGGGTCGAATAACGGGATAGCCGCTCAAAGACGGAATAAGGCCCGCGACAATCGCTTCCTTTATCAACAGGTTGGGCCAGCCGGTATTGACGCCCACCCATTGATCACCCTCTTTCATGGCCTCTAGCCGATATCTTAGCTTGGCCTTCGGGTTTTTTGATTCGGTGATCAGGGCCGGGGTATCCTCGACCAAAAGCCCCAACATCCGGCCCGGATTAGGGCAATGGGCGGTGATGATCCCACCGGATTCCAGCCTTATGTCGGTAAAGAAGCGTTTGTATCTTGACACCAATCGCCCTTTTATGAGCCCATCCACGCGATGTTCAAAAGGGGTGATGTGTATGTGGCCCGATGACATGATCGACACGTATTTCCTATATGGCTTATGTGTCCATAAGGAGCCGAGCGCATGACGGTCAATGCCCAAAATTTAAACGATGAGTCTAACCCCACCGCCGCCATTGTTATTATTGGCGATGAAATTCTGTCGGGACGGACGCAGGATACCAACGTTAACACCATCGCCAAATTCTTAGGATCGCTGGGGATCGACCTGATGGAAGTGCGTATGATCCATGACGATGAAGCCCAGGTGGTGCGCACCGTCAACGCTTTGCGGGCGGATTATGACTATGTGTTTACGACCGGCGGCATTGGCCCAACCCATGATGATATTACCGCCGATTGTGTCGCCAAGGCCTTTGGCGTGCCGATCGCTGAGCGAGCCGATGCCCTGCAGGTGCTGATCGATCGCTACGGCGGCCTTGATAAACTCAATGTCAACAGCCGACGCATGGCGCGGGTGCCGGAAGGGGCCAGCCTGATCCTTAACCCGGTTTCCGGCGCACCGGGCTTTCAGCTTGGCAATGTCTTTGTCATGGCCGGTGTGCCGCGCATTATGGCGGGGATGCTGGGTGATATTCCGTACCGCCTGCGTCAGGGCCGTCAGGTTCTGTCGCGCACGCTCAAGGCCCATTATGTGCCGGAGAGCCTCGCCGCCGACATACTGACAGAACTTGACAAGGCTTACAGCGATCTTAGCCTCGGCAGTTATCCCTATGGCATGTTCCCGGATACGTTTGGCACCCAACTGGTGATCCGCGGGCGTAATAAGGATAATCTCGATCAGGCGTTTGGGCGTCTGATTGCGGGTATGCCAGAGGTGGTCGAAAAGGCAAAGGTGCGCTTCCCCGAAGCCACGTTTGAAGAAATTACAGCGTAAAGTTTTTGAGAAGAGTGACGATGAAAACGAAAACCGTGTGTGTGTCGGCCCTGATGGGCCTGTCTTTGGTGTCTTTTGGCGTGTCGCCGGTGTGGGCGCAAGCCAAGCCTAAGTCCAAGGTGGAGCGGGTGACGCCCGATATCAAGCTGACCCCCGAAGTCGAGGCCGCCAAACTGCGCGATGCGGCGCTAAAACATAACGAAGGCTATGCATTAGTGTCGCAACTGACGACCCGGTTCGGCGCGCGTCCGGCTGGGTCGGAGTCTGAGCGAAACTCAGCCGTCTGGGCCGCCGAAGAACTAAAAAAAATGGGCTTTGATAACGTCCGCATCGATACGTTCCCGCTGGCACTGTGGCAACGCGGGGCGGAAAGCCTTGAGATTACCGGGCCGTTTGCGCAAAAGATGGTGGTCTCGGCTCTGGGCGGATCAGGGGCCACGCCGCCCGAAGGTGTAACAGGCGAAGCGGCCATTTTTGAGACCTATCAGGATTTCACAACCTCAACCGCTGATTTGACGGGTAAGATCGTCGTTATTCTGCAACCGACGGTGCGCACCCAGACCGGGGTGGGCTACGGCGTCAATTCCGGTTCAATCCGTCGTCAGGGGCCGGAAGCGGCCAAGGCGCGCGGGGCTGTGGGCTATGTCATGCGCTCATTGGGCACCGAAGATCACCGCTTTGCGCACACCGGGGCGACGCGGTTCTTAGGCGACGAAGGCTTAGCTGCGCTGGCGATCTCTCCGCCCGATGCGGAGCAGTTCGAGCGTTTGCTGAAACTGCAACGGGATGGCAAGGCCGAACCGCTGCACCTTAAGATGGTCTCGACGCCGAAATTTCTGGGCAATGGCACGTCGCAGAACGTGATCGCCGAACTCAAGGGCCGCACCCGTCCGAATGAGATTATCACGATTGGCGGTCACCTAGATAGCTGGGATCTGGGCACCGGTGCCATCGATGATGGCGCGGGTGTGGCCATCACCATGGCGGCGGCCAAGGTCATGATTGATAACAAAATGCGCCCTGAACGCACCGTCCGCGTGGTGTTCTGGGGCTCCGAAGAGGTCTCCCAACCGGGGGATAAGGGCCTGTCGGGGGCTACGGCCTATGCTGAAAAATATGCGGTCGCCGGATCGAATGAGACCCACATCGCCGCGGCCGAATCTGATTTCGGCGCTGATGTCGTCTATAGCCTCAGCCTGCCCAAGGCCAGTGATGAGGCGTTTAAGGCTAAGCTCGGTAATGTGCTTTATCCGCTGAATATCTATACCGACCGCGCCGATTCCACCGGTGGCGGGCCGGACACCGGGCCATTGAAAAATAAGGGCGTGCCGGTGTTCGATCTTCAGCAGAACGGCACCGACTATTTCGATGTCCACCATACGGTCGATGATGTGCTTGAGCGCATCGATCCGAAAAAGATGGACCAAAACGTCGCCGCCTGGGCTGCCACGGTATGGATGATAGCCAACACCAGCGTCACCTTCGCGCCCAATCCGAAGTAACCCAAATCGGAGAAGATGTTGATAATCTCAGCAATCCTTTCCCGCTTTATCCATTTGGCGCGCATTTAGTCTCGACGCCGCCATGCCCCTTAAGTATAAGGGCCGCTGGTTTTAAGCGGGCGTGGCGGAATCGGTAGACGCAACGGACTTAAAATCCGTCGGGAGCAATCCCATGCCGGTTCGAGTCCGGCCGCCCGCACCAGCAGGGTCGCAGACCCTGCACCCTTAATTTTTGACGAACAAGCTATGATATTTCATCTTAAGCAGACATTCCATCTGCGTAATTTGATCGATTGTTCACGAAAATCGCTAGCATTACGCCATAAAAAAGCGGCCGGAATGACCGACCGCTTAAATGGGTACGCGACTTTATTCTTTTAAATCAGAGCACGCCCAGCATCTGGGCGACCAGCGGATGGCGGACGATATCGCGGTCGGCCAGGCGCACGACCTTGATGGTCTCAACCGCCTCGAACTTATCCGCCACATCCCCAAGGCCTGACAGGCCGGGCAGCAGATCGGACTGCTGCGGATCGCCCGTTACCACCATGGTCGAGTTCCAGCCCAGACGGGTCAGCAGCATCTTAAGCTGGGTATAGGTGCAGTTTTGGGCTTCATCGATGACAACAAAGGCATTGTTGAGGGTCCGGCCCCGCATGAACCCTACGGGTGCGATTTCGATCAACCCTTCCTGCATCAGGGCCTTGACGCGCTTCATGCTGAGTCGGTCGGTTAGGGCGTCATAGAGCGGGCGCAGGTATGGCGCCAGCTTGTCTTCCATATCGCCGGGCAGATAGCCGATCGACTCACCGGCATCGACGGCTGGGCGTGACAAGACGATCCGCCCGACCTGACCGGCCTCAAGCGCTTCGACAGCCTTGGCTATGGCCAGATAGGTTTTGCCCGTGCCTGCGGGGCCGAGTGCCAGCACCAGATTTTTTTCGTCGATGGCGCTGATGAGCGCGGCCTGGCCTTCGGACTTGGGCTTAATGGTTTTGACGTAGGACTGATCGCGGTCTTCGTTGGCCCCCATGGGCGACCAGCTACCATGATTGACATGGATGCGGCGGACTTTTGCATCAGGGGTGGCAAAAGCTTCCGTATCCAACTGGCCTTCGCGTAAAAAGCGTTTGGCAGTGCGCTTGGTCATAATCATGGCTCCTTTAAGGGCATAAAAAAAGACGAGACCCGAAAAGGCTCGTCTGCGGCAAAAGTATCAGGGAGGAGGGCGAGGCTGTGTGAAAATCACTTTGAAAATCACAGGCCTCATACGCAGGGGGTGGTGCGGGCGGCGGCGATATGAAGCGCGAGTCAGGCCCATGTGCCGCCGGGGCGGAGATCGGGGGGCTGACAGATGACGCAACCTTAAAAGCCACTTTGAGAACCTCAGTCAAAAAGACAGGAACATTTTGGGTCTTTAGTCGCAGATGGCCTATAGTCAACCAAACTGCCGCACGTTGTTCTAACGCCGTAAACGCACGCTAACAGATTCGCTGAGTCTCGTTACCGATAAGTTAATTTTACCGCAGGCGCGAAATAACAAAGCCTGTGGATAGTTTTTGTCACACTGTAGGAGGGTACCCAAAATGAGCCTTTATCGTCTGGGCGATAGATCGCCTAAGTTACCGGATAATCAGCGCTTTTGGGTGGCCCCTGGCGCTCAGGTGATTGGCGATGTCCATGTCGGTGAGGATGTCAGCATCTGGTTTAATGCTGTGGTGCGGGCTGATAATGAGCCTTTGACCATCGGGGCGCGCACCAATGTGCAGGACGGATCGGTGCTGCATTCCGACCCCGGATCGCCTCTGACGATCGGTGAGGGGGTAACGATCGGCCATAAGGCCATGCTGCATGGCTGCACGATCGGGGATAACAGCCTGGTTGGGATTGGTGCGGTGGTGCTGAACCGGGCGGTGATCGGGAAAAACTCGATCGTCGGGGCGGGGGCGCTGGTGCCGGAAGGTAAGGTCTATCCCGATGGGGTGCTGCTGCTGGGCCAGCCAGCGCGGGTGGCGCGCGAACTGACGCCCGAACAGATCGAGGGCCTAAAAGGATCGGCGGCCCACTATGTTGCCAATGGGCAAAGATTTAAAGCTGATCTGGCTAAGATTTCGTGATCGTGTGCCTTGACATATCGGTTTGAGACCCAATCTCAAATAAATATGAAAAAATTGAAGGAGGCTCCATGTCCGATCTAAGCTGCCCCGTCTGCAAGAGTGCGTTTCGTGAAGTGCTGCGCGAAGGGATACTGATTGATGTCTGCACCCAATGCCGGGGTGTGTGGCTGGATCGCGGCGAACTGGATAAGTTGCTGGAACTGGCGCGCGACGGCGATGGCCCCGCACCGGCCCCGCAGGAGCAGCGCGCTTACCGCGATAATCCGCCGCCACAGCAGCGGCCTGAATATCGTCCGGAGCCGGAATACCGTCAGCCTCAGCCGCAACCTCAATACCGCCGCGATGATGACGATGATGATCGCCGCCGCGGACACTACGGCAAGGACCCGTACTACAAAAAAGACGACGACTATTATGTCGATAAGTACGGCAATAAGCGCAAAAAGAAGTCCAAGCTGGAAGGCATTATGGATATCTTTGATTTCTAGCCATCAGGAGGCGGCTTGCGCCGCCTCTATGATCCCGCGATTTGCCAGTTGATCGGCGCGTTCATTATATTCATGACCGGCGTGGCCCTTGACCCAGTGCCAGTGGATTTTGTGGCGCTGACGGGCGGCATCGAGCCGTCTCCAAAGATCCTCGTTCTTAACCGGCTTTTTATCAGCGGTTTTCCAGCCGCGCGCTTTCCAGCCGTGAATCCATTCCTTGATGCCCTTGAGGACATACTGGCTGTCGGCGTGTAGCTCGATTTCGCAGGGCTCTTTAAGGGTCTCCAGCGCCATGATGACGGCCATCAACTCCATGCGGTTGTTGGTGGTCTCGGCCTCATAACCATAGAGGTCTTTTTCGTGCGGGCCGAACATCAGCACAGCGCCCCAGCCGCCCTTGCCCGGATTACCCTTGCAGGCGCCGTCAGTGTAGATAGTTACGCGCTTCATCTGACCTAAACTTCCGTAAGCACGCGCGGCAGTTTGAAGGTCACCGTCTCCTGCACGCCGTTGCTCTCGATCACCTCGGCGTCATAGACATCGCCAATGGCTTTGATCAGGTCAGAGATCAGGTTTTCCGGTGCTGATGCCCCCGCCGAGACTCCCACGGTTGAAACGCCCTCAAACCATGACCAGTCGATATGGCTGGCATCATCAATCAGATGGGCGGTTCTGGCGCCACCACGCAGGGCGACTTCGACCAGACGTTGGGAATTGGAGGAGGCCTTCGAGCCGATCACTAGGAACAGATCGCAATCGGCGCTGACGTTTTTGACGGCGTCCTGCCGGTTGGTGGTGGCGTAGCAGATGTCTTCTTTGTAGGGCATCGAGATATTGGGAAACCGGCTTTTCAGGATGCCGACGATCTCAGAGGTATCATCGACCGACAGGGTCGTCTGGGTCACGAAGGCCAGATTTTTCGGATCAACTGGCGTGAACACGCGGGCTTCGTCGGCGGTTTCAATTAATCTGACCACGCCGTCCGGAAGCTGGCCCATGGTGCCGACGACTTCGGGGTGACCGGCGTGACCGATCAGGATGATTTCGCGGCCTTCGCGGTGGTGGCGCTCTGCTTCAACATGGACCTTGGACACCAGCGGGCAGGTGGCGTCCAGAAAGAACATCTGCCGGTTCTGGGCGGCGGCGGGCACGGATTTCGGGACACCGTGCGCTGAAAACACCACAGGCCGGTCGGTCGGGCACTGATCCAGCTCTTTGACGAACACAGCCCCCAGCGCTTTCAGTCGGTCAACCACATGCTTATTATGCACGATTTCGTGGCGCACATAGACGGGGGCGCCATAAAGTTCGATGGCGCGCTCCACAATCTGAATGGCGCGGTCAACGCCGGCGCAAAAGCCGCGCGGTGTGGCCAGATAAACTTTCAGGGGCGATTTGGAAGCAGCAAGGTTCGACATGGGCTCAACATAAGGGCTTATGGGCGCTTTGGCTATGGCGGTGCGCAAACATATCCGCCGTGATTTGGCCTTTATCCCTCTCTAAAAACCTCTATACAACGTAACCGGGCTTGGCTATGCCTTGGGTAACATCATTTTAGGGGCGCACACGCCATATGTCGCTGATTTCGTCTATTCCTCTGCGTCAATTATTAGCCGGTATGGCTTTGGCCGCCGTAGCTGTGAGCGCTGTGCCGACCGACAGCTTTGCGCAATCGCGCCGCGGCGACCGCGATTCGGGCCGTGAAAACACCGAAAAGTCCGCCGCCGATAAGGAAAAAGAGAAAGAAGAATGGGAAGGTCGCGACCTGCGCCTGGATAAGCGCCGTGCTGACGGCCCATGCCCGTTCGTTAAGGTGCTGTATGACGCTGCCCGCTATCAGGATTTTGAAGGCGGCAAGGTCTCAACCGCGGCGGCCAAATGGACCGGCGAAATCAACGGGGTCGTTTCCGACTGTGCCTATAAGGGCGGTGAGCCGATTGAGCTTGAGATGATGGTCGGGTTTTCGCTGGGCCGCGGGCCGGCAGCGCAAGGCCAGAGTAATACCTATCGCTATTGGGTCGCGGTGACCGATAAGGATGCCGCCGTGCTGGCCAAGGAATATTTCGATCTGCCGGTGACTTTTGCCGCTGGCCAGAGCCGCGTCGATGTGGCGACCAAGCTGGAAAATATTGTTATCCCGCGCGCTGCCGCCTCTGTGGCGGGCTCGAATTTTGAGGTTCTGGTCGGCTTTGACGTGACGCCGGAAATGGCGGAGTTTAACCGCGAGGGCAAGCGTTTCCGTTATGTGACTTCGGCGCAGTAATCACACTCTATTTGATGATGACTTTTATAAGCGCTTCCGGTAACGGAGGCGCTTATTGTTTATAGGTATGACGATGACTGAACTGAAACCCGAAGCCTTTAAGGGCGCGCACGATTTCAAAACCGTTCTGGGGGATTTGACCGCCGGTGCTTTTGTGCGTGAAGGGTTTGTGGCGCGCTTTGGGCAGGTCAATGTCTCCGACCGGCCTGATCTCGCCGATTTTCAGTGCAATGGCGCGCTGGCTGTGGCCAAGGCGGCCAAGGCTAATCCGCGTGATGTGGCTGGCCGGATTTCAGGGCATTTGTCGGGCGATGCCCACATCAAATCTCTGGAGATCGCCGGGCCCGGTTTCCTGAATTTTGTGATTTCCGACAGTGCGTTAAGTGCGCGGGCCAATGCGTTGTGTGAAGATGAGCGGCTGGGCGCATCGACGGTTGATACCCGCCGCAAGGTCATTATCGATTACGGCGGCCCTAATGTCGCCAAGCCCATGCACGTCGGCCATCTGCGTACCGCCGTGATTGGTGAAAGCCTGAAACGCATTATGCGTTTTATGGGCGATGAGGTCATTGGCGACGCTCATTTCGGCGACTGGGGCTATCAGATGGGCCTGCTGATCACGGCTGTGTCCGATGAACAGCCGGATTTGCCCTATTTCGATGAAGGTTTTGACGGCGACTATCCCACGCAATCGCCGGTGACTCTGGCCGATCTGGAACGGCTTTATCCGCTGGCGTCAGGCAAGGGCAAAGAAGACCCCGATTACCGCGACCGGGCGCGCAAGGCGACCAAGGCATTGCAGGATGGCCGCAAGGGTTACCGCGCCCTGTGGCAGCACTTCGTCACCGTCAGTCGCGAAGCTCTGATCCGCGATTATGGTGCCTTGGGCGTCGAATTTGACCTGTGGTACGGCGAATCCGATGCTGACCCTTATGTAGCACCAATGGTTGAGGAACTGACGGCCAAGGGCTTAGTGGTGCCGGATCAGGGGGCGCAGATCATCCGTGTCGCCCGCGACGACGATAAATCCGAAATCCCGCCCATGCTGGTGGTCTCCTCCGAAGGTTCGGCCATGTACGGCACGACCGACTTGGCCACGATCAAGCAGCGCACCGTCGAGTTCGCGCCTGATCTGGTGCTCTATTGCGTCGATCAGCGTCAGGCGACCCATTTCGTGCAGGTCTTCCGCGCGGCTTACCTGGCCGGTTATGCGATTGAAGGGCAGTTGGAACACGCCGCCAACGGCACCGTCAACGGGCCGGATGGTAAGCCGTTCAAGACCCGCGAAGGTGGGGTGCTCAAGCTCTATGACCTGATCGACAGCGCGCTTGAGAAAGCGAAAATCCGTCTGGAGGAAGCCGGTCTGGGCAAGGATTTATCTGATGCCGATTTCGCCGATACCGCCCATAAGGTCGCTATTGCCGCGCTCAAATTTGCGGAGTTGTCCAATCATCGCCTGACCAACTATATCTTTGATCTTGATCGCTTTATGAGCTTTGAAGGCAAGACCGGGCCGTACCTTTTGTATCAGGCCGTGCGCATGAAATCGATCCTACGCAAAGCCGCCGATCAGGGCGTCAGCGCGGGTACGGTCAATGTCAACGAACCTGCCGAGCGCGAACTGGTGTTGTTGCTCGATGGGTTTGATGTGGCCCTCAAGGAAAGCTACCTCAAGCGCGCGCCCAATATTCTGGCCGATCATGTCTATCGTCTGGCCCAGACTTTTTCCAAGTTCTATGCCGCCTGTCCGGTGCTGATTGCCGAAGAGGCTGCCGTCAAATCTTCGCGTCTGGCGCTGGTCGAGTTGACCCTTAAACAACTCGAACAAGGCCTTGATTTAATGGGGCTAACCGCCCCCGATCAGATGTAGCAGGGGCACGGCCCCTGCACCCGTTTTTGGAGCGGGCTTACGAGGCAGTGGGTTTAATGGCTTGCGTTCGGGCAAGCCACAAACAGCACAGCATGGCGGGGATGCCCATCACGGCCGTGCCAATAAAAAACGCCTGATAGGCCCCAAACAACCCCAAATCCGGCGTCAGGCCATCGACGATCTGACCGGCAAAGCCTTTGAGCAACTTGCCGCTGAAATCGGCAATCGAATAGAGCAAGGCATAGTGCGTCAGCGAAAATTCCCGCACGCACAGCCGCGTCAGAAATGCCACGAACGCGGCCTCGGCCACGCCATTGGCGATGTTATCAACGAACAGCGTGGTACCAAATACATTGAGATTGCCGGGGTAGGTCGCCATCACGGCGAAACAAATATTGGACAGCGGCCCGACAAGCGCGCCAATCCAGAACGCCCGTGTTACCCCAATCCCCAGAATCAACGCGCCCCCGATGGCGATGCCGACGAATGAGGCCGCAAGGCCCACGGTCGAGCGCATGGCCGCGATTTCGGTATTGCTGATGCCCGTGTCATTATAAAGCGGCAGGGCAACCGGCCCGATCAGGTAGTCGGGCAAACGATAAAGCCCGACCGTGACCAGTATCAGCACCGCCGACTTACCATGGGTACCAAAAAAGCTTTTTAGCGGTTCCACATAAAGGCTTGTAATGGTTTTGCGCTCGGCGTGGATCGTGCCGTCATCTAACGGGCGGGGCGCTATGAGCGTGGCGGTGATCCCTATGATCATGGTCGCGGCCAACAGGAAAAACGCAGTGGGCCAGCCCCAGTGCTCTGCCGGAATCAGGATAAGGGAGCCGCTGATCAGCACGGCGATCTTATAGCCAAAGGCGTAAAAAGCCGGATTGAGCGCTTCGTCGGCCTGGGTTTTAGTTTGCTCGATGCGCCAGCCGTCGATGGCCGCGTTCTGGGACGCTGACGAAAAGGCCACAAGTGCTGCCGAGGTGATAAACCAGCCTAAGCCGCCGCCTGGGCCAATCGCGGCCATAAGGCACAGTCCTGCCACGACACCCAACTGACTAAGCAGCATATAGGATCGCCGTTGCCCCAGCAGGCTATGCAATATCGGCAGGCGCACCTTATCCATCACCGGCGCCCACAGAAATTTCAGGCCGTAAATAAGACTGACCCATTGCACGAAACTGGCGATGGTCAGGCTCTGGCCGTCCTGCCGCAGCCATAGGCCCAGCGTCGTGCCTGTCAAAAGAAACGGCAATCCGGCTGAAAATCCAAACGCCAGCATCAGCCAGGCGGCGGGGTTTTTCAGCGCTTCAAGCACGGGCGCGATGCGGGTTTGAGCGGCAGCGAGGGTGGGCATGGGACTCTTTCTCCTCCCCTGTTTACGGGGGAGGTGGACGCGAAGCGGACGGAGGGGGATGCCCCTCACCCTAACCCTCTCCCCGCAGGCGGGGAGAGGGAACATCAGGAAAGCCGATTCTGCGTGAAAACAACAGGTTTTCATGAGGGGCCACGCACAAAGCGCTTCACAGGGCTGAACACAGCCTCTATGTTCCGGCCATTATAAGTAAGAGCTGACTTACCCATGACCGTTAAAACTGCCGAGCCGTTAAGTTTCCAAGACCTAATCCTTACTCTGCATGCCTATTGGAGCCAGCAGGGGTGTGCGATTCTCCAGCCCTACGATGTTGAAGTGGGGGCCGGAACGCTGCATCCGGCGACGGTGTTGCGCGCCCTCGGCAAAAAGCCGTGGAAGGCCGCCTATGTGCAGCCGTCGCGCCGCCCGGTCGATGGTCGCTATGGTGAAAACCCCAACCGCTTGCAGCACTATTACCAGTATCAGGTCATCCTGAAACCTAATCCTGAAAACCTTCAGGAGCTTTATCTGGGCTCGTTAAAGGCCATTGGTCTTGATCCCGATCTGCACGATATCCGCTTTGTTGAGGATGACTGGGAAAACCCTACTGTTGGGGCCTGGGGCCTGGGTTGGGAAGTGTGGTGCGATGGCATGGAAGTCACGCAATACACCTATTTTCAGGGCGTTGGCGGTATCGAGGTCGATGTGGTGTCGGGTGAGTTGACCTATGGTCTGGAACGTCTGGCCATGTATGTGCAGAACGTCGATAACGTCTATGATCTGAAATTCAACAACGCCGGCACGACCTACGGCGATGTCTTCAAAGAGCAGGAGCGCCAGTTCTCGGCCTTTAACTTTGAGGCGTCGGATGTTGACACCTTAAAGCGTCAGTTCGAGGACATGGAGCGCAATGTGACGCGCATTCTGAACACCGAAAATTCCTTGGGTTATAAGTTGGTACTGCCGGCCTATGACCATGTGCTTAAGGCGTCGCATCTGTTTAACCTGATGGATGCGCGCGGGGCGATCGCGGTAGCCGAGCGGCAGTCCTACATAGGCCGCATCCGTGACCTGTGTAAGGCCTGCGCGCTCGAATGGGCCGCGCAGGAAGAAGCCCGATCCGAGGCCGTTTCGGCCACTATTTAAGATTTCAGATTAAGAATATCCCATGCCTCAACTATTGATCGAGCTGTTTTCCGAAGAAATTCCCGCCCGTATGCAGCTAAGTGCGGCGCGGGATTTCGAGCGTCTGTTTGATGCCAAACTCAAAGCCTCCGGACTTAGCTATGAGACCCTGAAAGCCTATGTCGGGCCGCGTCGTCTGGTGCTGCATATCGAAGGGCTGCCGCTGGAACAGGCGGCGGTATCGGAAGAGGTCAAGGGACCGCGCGAAGGGGCCCCGCCCCAGGCACTGGAAGGCTTTCTGCGTAAAACCGGCCTGACAGTCGATAAGCTGGTGATTGAAAACGGGGTCTACATTGCTCGGATTGAGAAGGCGGCGCGCAAGACGACCGAGGTTCTGGGGCCGATCCTTGAGGATGTGATCCTCAACTTCCCGTGGCCGAAGTCGATGCGGTCGGGCACCTCGACCTTCCGTTGGGTGCGGCCATTGAAGCGCATCATCTTCCTGTTTAACGGCAAGGTCATTCCGTTCAAATTGGGAGACGTTGTGGCGTCCAATGTCACCGAAGGGCACCGGTTTTTAGGGTCTAAAAAGTCATTTCCGGTTTACGATTTTGACAGCTATAAGAATAATTTAGCGGGTAATTTTGTCATTCTGGATCACTATGAGCGCCAGAATATCATCCTCAGCAAGGCGCGTGAGGCCTGCACCAAGGCAGGGCTGACGCTGATTGATGATCAGGGCCTGCTGGAAGAGGTGGCGGGCCTAAGCGAATGGCCGACGCCGCTGCTCGGCAATATGGACCCGAAGTTCCTGACCTTGCCGCCGGAAGTCATCAAGACCTCGATGAAAACCCACCAGAAGTATTTTGCCGTTAAGGACAATAAGTCGGGTAAAATGGCGGCGAATTTCGTCATCGTGTCGAACATGGCGGCGGCTGATGGTGGCGAAGAAATCAAGCGCGGCAATGCCAAGGTCTTGTCGGCGCGCCTATCGGACGGGGTGTTCTTCTGGTCAGAAGATAACCGCGCTGGTAATTTCGACGCGTGGCTGGAAAAGCTGAAAGGCGTGACCTTCCACGCTAAACTGGGCACGCTTTATGAGCGTGTGCAGCGATTGAAACTGATCGCCGAAGATATCGCCCCTCTGATGCGCGCCGATGTGGCGGCATCCGGTGAGGCCGCACGTCTGGCCAAGGCTGACCTGGCGTCCTACATGGTTGGGGAATTCCCTGAACTTCAAGGGGTTATGGGCGGATATTATAGTGTGGCCGCCGGTCATCGCCCGGAAATTTCTGAGGCTGTGCGTGACCACTATAAGCCGCAGGGGCCGTCCGATACGGTGCCGGCCCATGTGGTGGCGGCGACCGTGGCTCTGGCGGATAAGATCGATACTCTGGTTGGCTTTTTCGCCATTGATGAAAAGCCGACAGGGTCGAAAGACCCCTATGCCCTGCGCCGCGCCGCCCTTGGGGTCTTGCGAATTTTACGTGAGCATTGCGTGCGGGCGTCTTTGAGCGATCTGGTCGCGGCCTGGTACAAATCAACCCTGACCTATGCCAATGCTGACCGTGCGGTCCATGTCGATACGGAGAACTGGCGCGGATCAGCCGGGCCGCGCTGGGATAAGGGCACGACCGATACCTACGACAACTATCTGCGCGACTTCAAGCAGGGCCTGCTGGAAAGCCCGATCTGGGTGGTGCCGAATACGCGCGACTATGATCTGGATATCCTGTTTGAGCATGTCACCAACAAGCAGGAGATTAAGAACGCGATCCTGACCTTCCGGCCGTTTGAGGTGGTCAAGGCTGAGTTTCTTGAGTTTTTCGCCGATCGTCTCAAGGTGCAGTTACGTGACGAGGGGGTGCGCTTTGATCTGATTGAGGCCGTGTTTGCCCTCAAAGATGACGATGTCATCCGTATGATCGAGCGTATCCGTGCCTTGGAATCCATCATTGATACCTCAGAAGGCCAGGACGTTCTGGCGCTCTATAAGCGCGTCGCCAATATTCTCAATGCCGAGGCCAAAAAGGGTGAGTTGCCGACCGGCCATGTGCGTATCATAGCCGGTGCGCCCGAGGTCGAAACCGACCTGATCGCGCGTATGTCGGGTGTGGGCGCCACGGTGCGTCAGCATATCGAGGGCGAGGCCTATCTTGAGGGCCTCAAAGCCCTGTCGACTTTACGCGGCGCGGTCGATGCTTTCCTTGATGGTGTGCTGGTCAATGCCGAGGATGCGTCGGTGCGTCAGAACCGTCTGGCGCTATTGGGTGACATTCGCGGCTTGGTGGAAAGCGTGGCCGACCTGTCCAAGATTACCCAATAATGGAAAATTTATGATGCAGCCGCTTAAGCTCGACCCGTCATATCTGTGGCGGGTTGGCGGCACTGAAAAAATATGTTGTAATTACTTATTCAAACATAACGGGTTTTAGGATTATATCGCCGTAGGATGCGCAGTTTTTGCAACGCAACGCATATCGAGTCAGTTTAAAGCGTAATTTTTATAAATGAGTAGTCCGGATGCTTCATTCCGGCACAACGGCAACAAATAAATACTACAAATGATCCCATGCTCAAGTGGGACGTTTAATAAATCAACTTGGTCAGACAAGTTGCCACGGGCGTGTTTTTAAACCTGTGGCAAGGCAAAAAAGGGAATATCATGTCACATCACTGGGTCTATGCCTTCGCAGCAGGGGCGGCCGACGGCAATGCCGGTATGAAAAATCTTCTCGGCGGCAAGGGTGCCAACCTCGCCGAGATGTCATCGCTGGGACTGCCAGTGCCGCCAGGCTTTACCATCACGACCGAGGCCTGCGTCCACTATTATAAGAACAGCCAGACCTTTCCGGACGGGCTGGAAGCCGAGGTGGCGCAGGCGCTGAAGCGGCTTGAGGCGACGACCGGCAAGGGCTTTGGCAGTGTCGATAATCCGCTGCTGGTGTCGGTGCGTTCCGGTGCACGCGCCTCGATGCCGGGCATGATGGACACGGTTCTGAACCTGGGGCTGAACGATGCGACCATTGACGGGCTGGCCAAGCTGACCGGTGATCGCCGTTTTGCGCTGGATTGCTACCGCCGCTTTATCACCATGTATTCCAACGTGGTGTTAGGTGTCTCTCACCACGGCTTTGAAGATATTCTGGACGACCACAAAGATCGTCTGGGCATTACGATCGACACCGACCTGACCGCCGAAGACTGGACGCGGGTGATTGCCGACTACAAGGCCAAGGTTAAGGCCGATCTGGGCCACGACTTCCCGCAGGACCCGCAAGATCAGCTCTGGGGGGCGGTTAAGGCTGTATTCGGGTCGTGGATGAATGACCGTGCCAAGTTCTATCGCAAGATGCACGACATCCCCGAAGACTGGGGCACCGCGGTCAATATTCAGTCGATGGTGTTTGGCAATATGGGCGACACCTCGGCGACCGGTGTGGCCTTTACGCGCAACCCGTCGAATGGTGATGCCAATCTTTATGGTGAGTTCCTGCTGAACGCCCAGGGCGAAGACGTGGTGGCGGGTATCCGCACGCCGCAGGCCCTGACCCGGCGCGCCCGCGAAGAAATGGGTGATCGCCAGCCGTCGATGCAGGAAGCGCTGCCGGAAGTGTTTGCGCAGTTTGAATCAACGGTTGATACTCTGGAAAAGCACTACCGCGATGTGCAGGACGTGGAGTTCACGGTTGAGCAGGGCAAGCTGTTCATGCTGCAAACCCGTAACGCCAAACGCACGTCAAAAGCCGCACTCAAGATCGCGGTTGATATGGCGCGCGAGGGTTTGATCACGCCGCAGGAAGCCTTGATGCGCATCGAGCCTTCGAGCTTCGATCAACTGTTGCACCCGATGCTCGACCCCAAGGCCGAGCGGACGATTATTGCCAAGGGTCTGCCGGCATCGCCGGGAGCGGCTTCGGGCAAGATCGTGTTCACGGCCGATGACGCGGTGCGTCTGGCGGCGGCGGGCGAAGAGGTCATTCTGGTGCGAGATGAGACCTCACCCGAAGACATCCACGGCATGCACGCGGCCCGCGCCATTGTGACGGCGCGCGGCGGTATGACTTCCCACGCGGCGGTTGTGGCGCGGGGCATGGGCCGTCCGTGCGTGTCGGGGGCAGGCGAATTGCAGATTTATACCGAGCGCGGTGAGTTTTCGACGCGCGGTCAGACCTTCAAGTACGGCGATATCGTCACGCTCGATGGCTCGACCGGCGAAATCTACAAAGGCTCGATCCGAATGATCGAGCCGGAATTTTCAGATGATTTCCATCAGATCATGACATGGGCCGATGAGTTCCGCACGCTCAAGGTTCTGGCCAATGCCGAAACGCCGACCGATGCCCATACGGCCAAGGGTTTTGGCGCGGAAGGTATCGGCCTGTGCCGCACCGAGCATATGTTTTTTGATGATGAGCGCATCACCGCCGTTCGGGAAATGATCCTGGCTGATGACGAAGCCGGTCGCCGCAAGGCGCTGGCGAAAATCCAGCCGATGCAAAAGGCCGATTTTGTCGAGCTTTTGTCCATCATGGACGGTCTGCCGGTGACCATTCGTCTGCTTGATCCGCCGCTGCATGAATTCCTGCCGCACACGCCGGAAGACATCAAGCACGTCGCCGAAGTGACCGAAGTGTCCGAGGAAAAGCTCTATAAGCGCACCAAGGAACTATCGGAAACCAATCCTATGCTGGGCTGGCGCGGCTGTCGTCTGGGGATCACCTTCCCGGAAATCTATGAGAGCCAGCTTCGGGCGCTGTTTGAAGCCGCGTGCGATCTGGTCAAGCAGGGCAAATCACCCAAGCCTGACATCATGCACCCGCTGGTGGCCACCCGTGAGGAAATGGCCAAGCTGACGACCATGACCCATGCGATCGCCCGCGAAGTGATCGAAGCGTCGGGCGTGGCCTTGGAATACAAGGTCGGTACCATGATCGAACTGCCGCGCGCCGCACTGCTGGCTGACCGGTTGGCGGAAACGGCGGAGTTCTTCTCCTTTGGGACCAACGACCTGACCCAGACGACTTACGGCATCAGCCGTGACGATTCGGGCCGGTTCCTTAATCCGTACATCGAAGCCGGTATCTTTGACAAAGACCCGTTCGTCAGTCTGGATCAGGACGGTGTCGGTGCCTTGATCAAGATGGCCGCTGAAAAGGGCAAGGCGACGCGCCCTGACATCAAGCTTGGCATCTGCGGTGAGCATGGTGGTGATCCAGCCTCGATCGAGTTCTGCCATAAGGCTGGGCTGAACTATGTGTCGTGTTCGCCTTACCGCGTGCCGGTCGCAAGGCTTGCGGCGGCACAGGCGGCGATCCGGAACGCCTGATTTAGTAGCCGCTTTTACCCCCTCATTCATTTGAGGGGGCCTCAAATGAACGCTCCCCCTGCAACAGGGGGAGTTCTTCTTAGGCGTGGCGCATTTACCATATCGGCCAAAAGACGTTCGCGCTACTGGGGTAAAGTCTGGAAAATTACACATCCCTGCCGCAAAGGTCGGTTGTCTTGTCACAGGTTTGGCCCTACATCATTAGGGTTAACGACGCGCGGACATAATACGGGGGTTATATGTCATCACTTAAGGTCTGGGGGCTTGGGCTGATCGCCATGAGTATCATGGGCGCTTTTGGCGTGCGTGAGCGGCTGATCACGATTGAGACCGGTATCCGGACGCAGGTTGATACGGCGCTGAAAGCCGAAGGTATCGACGATATCGAGGCCGTGGTTGACGGTCAGGCCGTAACCCTTAAACTTAAAGACGGGGCGACACCGCCCGATGGCCGCCAAAGACTGCGTGATGCTAAATCCGTGGTGATGAGCCTCGATAACGGTTTGCCCGCCAACTATGCCGACATTAATCTGCCTGAGCTTGGGCCGCAGCGCGTCAGCCTGAAAGGGCAGGGCGGGCCGATATTCGGGCCGGTGACGCGGGTGACCCTGACGCCGGTATCAGCGCGTGAACATGCCCCTGCGGTTATGACCGCGACGGATGAAGCGGCGGCTGAGGTGACGACTGAGGCCTTACCGGCGGCGCTAGGGCGGGTCGCAACAGTGGTGACACAGGATGCGCCTCATCCGGCACACAGGGCTGTGTCGGCAGCGGATGTGGCCACGGATACCTATGGCCCGGCACCGAAAAAGCCTGCTGTGCCAGCCTATATGCAGGATTTGCCGCCCAGTGAGAACAAGGGCAAGGTAACCAAAACCGACTACCACGGCGACGATATATCGTCACCGGGCAATTCATAGGGGGCGGGATGCTTTATCTGATTTCAGAGTTACGCTGGTTTATAGTGGGGGCGGTGATGATTGGCTTCCTGACCGGGTTTCTGGCCCGTAAAGCCAGGTAGGGGGATGTGATGCAGGTCATGATGTTACAGGCGGCGGTGTTATGCCTTATCGGGTTTGCGCTGGGGGGCGCCATTGGCTGGCTCGTGGCCGGCTTGGACAAGGCGGCGAAAAAAGCGTCAACACCTCAGCCGGTCGCCCAACCGTTTGACGCCCATAACTGGGCGTGGGAAACGCCCGCGAAAGCCGAAACTGAGCCGCAGATTGCCGCGGAACCAGTGGCCGAACCGCTCAGAGCCGCGGCACCCGTAGTTGCGCTGTTTGAAACCCCATCTGCCGCGCAAGTATTTGAAGAACAGGTGTCTACGCCAATAGTATCGCCCACCAGCGTACCCGAAGTGGCTGTAGAGACCGAAATCGCTTATGAAGACCGCAGCGATCGGGCCAGATTAGCAACCGCCGAATCGACACCCATATCGACCTTAGCGGTCATGACGCCGGACAGTGTGGCCGCGGCGGTGGTTCAGGCGGGCACCGGCCTAGAGCCCATGCGGTTATCGACCTCGCAGGGGATGCCTGATGACCTGCATATCATTTCCGGCATCAGTCCGGCGCTGGAAAAGACCCTGAATGTTTTGGGGATTTACCATTTCTGGCAGGTTGCAAGCTGGACACCGGAAAATGTCGCCTGGCTGGCCCACCGGATCGACAATGGCGACCGTATCGCCCGTGAAAACTGGATGGCGCAAGCCGCCCGTTTGCAGGCAATCGCGACTGGCGAAACAGGCTTAACGCAAGGTAGGCAAACTTAAGCCCTGCGACGGACTAAAGCGGAACTGATCGCGGTTATAACTATAAAGCTCAGCCGGTCGTCCGCCGGTGTCATCCTTATAGACCCCCAGCGGCGTGACAAAGCCGGTGCGATCCAATGCGCGTCGGAAGTTTTGCTTATGCAGGTTCAGGCCGGTGATAGCCTCCAGCGCCCGCTGCAACTCCAGCAGGGTAAACCGCGCCGGCATCAATTCAAAAATCACCGGGCGATATTTGATCTTGCCGCGAAGTCTGGAAAGGCCTGTGGCAATGATACGGCGATGATCCGACATCATTTCATGACCGCCGGTGCGCGGATCAGGTGCCTTGCCCTGATGGCGGTGGGCTTCGGGGATCAGACCGGCGTCGTACAAAAGTTCATAGCGATCAAGGACACGCTCTTCATTCCAGTGATCGAAATCTTCGGGAAACAGCGTCTGGACGCGCATCTGACGCACGGCCTGTTCCGGGCCTGCGACCGTATTTGCCCACTGATCCAGCAGCGGTTTAAGCTGTTTAAGGCAGGCGGGTTGGCCCTCACGCCAGTCTTCCCACGGAAAGAGTTCGCTAAACGCCACCCACTCGGTTTTCAGACCGGTGTGAAAGGTCTGATCCGGCGTCAGGGCCAGATAACCAAGCGATATAATCCGCTCGGCCTGCTGATCGGCAACGGCATGACCTTCAGTAATAATCGGGCCATAGCGGCCATCATCACCGAACGTATAGAGCTGCTCGACATAGCCGATGGTGAAGCCGGTCTGTTCCGTCACAAAGGCCCGCAGTGCCAGATCAAAGGTGCGATGGTTATGGGGCAGGAACGGCCCTGACGGCAGGGCCAGTTGCGGCCCATCCTGACGCAGGCCGTCATAGGGCAGACACAGGACAAACGCCTGATGATCCCGGATGGTGACGACAACGGCGGACAGTTCGATGACGAGGGACACTGAAAACCTCCGGTCAGGCGTTCAGCATAGCACTAAGCTGGTTGAACCTGTCAATGAAGCGGGTCTTGGCGGTCAGGCAGTCCCACGCATTTAAGCTCAACGCATAACCCTCCGGCGGATGACCGAAAAAGGTTCGCGCCTCATCGGGTGAGAATCCGACCAGTTGCGTGGCCTCGAAATAGGCGCAGGCGTGATCGGCCTGCTTGATCAGGACCTTGATCTCTTTGGGCATTAGGGCGGGCAAGCCGAAGCGGATATGTATGGCCTGTTCCAGATGGTCTTCAAACCGGCGATAGTCAAAACCAAGGGCCGCTTTGAACGGTGAAATCATATCGCCGATAACATATTCGGGCGCGTCGTGCAGCAGGGCCATCAGCCGCCATTTGGCCTCAAGATCCGGGACAATATGGGCGCAAATATCTTCGACAATCAGACTATGCTGAGCCACGCTGAAGCCATGATCGCCCAGGGTCTGGCCGTTCCAGCGGGCCACGCGCGCAAGGCCCAGCGCGATATCTTCGATTTCGATGTCAATCGCCGCCGGATCGAGCAGGTCGAGCCTGCGGCCGGACAACATGCGCTGCCAGGCACGGGGCGGTAATTTCGTGGCGGTTTTACGGGCTTTGGTCATGTCAAGGAGTAGAGACGTGTTCGGGGAAAACGGATCATGGGGTGAAACTGTCGCATCGCCTTTTTAGGGCTAAAGGTTTATAATCGGAGCATAAAGTTGAAACTGTGCACATAAAAGGAGTTTGCTATGACAAATGCCAACACAGGTCACTCAGGCTGGGCCCGCATCAGCGTATTGTTGTCGGGGGCTGAGGCGGAGCGTTTACCGCTTGAGGTGGGGCTTGAGATCGCGAAATCCTTTGATGCGCAGCTAAATGCCCTGTTTGCGCCGCCCGATCCGGCGGAACTGGCGCCGTGGTTGGGCGAAGGGTTTATGGGGACGGTGCAGGTATCGGCTATGGAAAGCTTGAAATCCATCGCCGAAGACTCAGAAGCTGTGGCGCGGGCGCAATTTTCCGCTCTCGACTATGTCGCTAAGTCGTTTTATGCCCTGAAATCACCGGTGTGGCAGGACTTGGCCTGCGAGACGCGCCTGTCCGATCTGATGGTCTTCGGGGCCGACAGCGCCAAAGGTCAGGGGCTGCTGGCCGAAGCCTTTACGCAGGTGCTGATGGAAGAGCGCACCGGCGTATTCATCGCCCGTCAGGCGCTGGATCTTAAAGGGACGGCTATCGTCGCCTGGGACGGCAAGGAGCCTTCGTCGCGGGCCGCGCGTCGGGCGGTGCCGTTGCTGAAACAGGCCCGAAAGGTCGTGGTTATCGGGGCGCCAATTGGCGATCGGCCGGTCGATCTGAACCGTCTGGCCAATTATTATGCGGCGCATGGTATAACCGCTGAAGTCGAAGTTCTGCCTAAGGGCGGCGATGTGGTGGGCGCCTTGGTTGACGCCTATACGCGCTTTGGGGCCAGCTACTTGGTGGCGGGGGCGTTTGGTCATTCACGCTTACGCGAATTTGCTTTTGGCGGCACGACCCGCGCCCTGTTGCAGAATACGACGCTTAATCTCTATATGGCGCATTAATCAGTTGGCTTAGAGCCTGATCGACGCGGGCCATGACCTCATCCCATGAGGTCAGGTCGCGCGGCATAAAGGCCGTGGCCGCCGGATACCACGGATAATGGCCCTGCCCCATCTGAACCCAGTTATTCGGTGAGGTTATTATCCATGTCCGTGCCCCCGCCGCCGCAGCGATATTGGTTGTAGCATTAGCCGGTCCCAAGGTCAGGTCAAGCGCACAGGTCAGCGCGCACAAATCATCCAGATCGTCCTTAAGGTCGATGCCGGGCGGCGTGATGATCTGAAACCCGCGGGCGGCAGCAGCGTCAAGTTCCGCGCGGGCATCGCCATATTGCAGGTTGATGACGGTAATATCTTCTCGCTGCAGAAGGATTTCCCAGTCATCGAACGGCGAGTAATAGCGTTCACGGATGATATCGGTTTTTAAGCTTTTCCACAAAATGCCGACCTTGGGGCGGTTATCCAGACTGTCCAGCCATGCCCGCCAGTGCTCGACGCGTGCCGGATCGGGCTTAAGATAGGCGTTGTGTGCCGGAAAATCAGCAGGTGTCGGACGATAAGTAGCGCAAAAATCGGCCATCAGTGCCCAGTGATCGACCGGCGTTTGCGCTTCATCGAAGCCGTCAAAATGGCGGATGATGCGGCCATCTTCGCGCCGGGTGCGGTGGGCATAGACATGGGCTTTGGGGAATGAGCGCGCAAACAGGCTGACCAGACGAGGTTCGACCCCAAGGCTTAAGCGGCTTTCATTACCCAGATCGCGGATGACATCCGGCAAAAACGTGCCGAACAGGATTTCATCACCCAGGCCCTGTTCTGCCGACACAAACAGACGCTTTCCCGCCAAAGCTTGGCCGGGTTGCCAGCGTGAGGCCTTGAACGGGTAATGCACTTCCATCGCCGTGCCGGTTTTGTGGCGGGCTTCATACAGTGGCCAGGCGATGTCGGTTTTCCCGGCGCACAGGGCAATCTGAGCCGTCGTCAAGCGGACGCTGGCGATATTGGACGGATCGGAAAAACCGTCGATACAGGCAAACAAATCGGCAAGGGCAGGATCGAACTCACCCAATTCAGCATAAGCAATGCCGCGGTGAAAGCGGGCCTGAAGGTTGTACGGATCAAGGCGCAGGGCCTCATCGAAAAAGGTCAGGGCGGTATGCGGATCGTTCTTGGCGTTGACCACGGTGCCCAGCACATTCCACAGTTCGCTGTCTTCGGGGTGGGTACTTAGTGCGGCTTTCAGCCCGTCGATAGCGGCGTCATATTTCATCTGCTGGCGCTGGCTTGCGGCCAGACCGGCGATGGCTATCACATTATCCGGCTCGGCCAGCACCACAAAGCGGTACAGCTTTTCAGCCATGTCCATCTGGTCCAGCCTAAAGGCCAGTCGTGCCAGATCATGAACAACATCTGACGGCGGGGGTGACGGCAGGCGCGCCAGCAAAGCCTGATAGGTATCAAAAGCTTCGGGCAGGCGATTTTGCCGCTCCAGTGCCAGCGCCAGATAGCGCCAAACATCGGTATCATTGGGTTTAAGCGACAGATGCACCCGCGCCAGAGCCTCGGCCTTGGCCCAATCTCCGGTGGCGATGCTGGCGGTTAAGGCGTCCGGGCTCATGCGGGTTGAACATGTGCCTTGGCTGGGATCAGATCATTGATCAGAGCCTGTTTCATCTGGCCGAGCGCGTCTCCCCAGTTATTCAGCACGGCCGGGGCAAACACGCGGGCGGTGGGATAGAACGGATAATAGTCGGTGCCCAGACACAGCCAGGCGCTGCGGAACGGTATCGACATCCAGATCGTCGCCCCGGCGGCCGCGGCGATATTGCTGGTGGCGTTGGACGGCCCCATGACGGTATCGAGCGCACAACACAGGGCACACAGATCATCCAGATCCTGCTTCAGGTCGATGCCGGGCGGGTTCCAGATGCGTAAGCCCGCCGCTTCAGCCTCCGCCAGTTCGGCGGTCACATCGCCGTACTGCAGATTGACAAAGTAGACGCCTTCAGTAGCGATGACCTCTTTCCAAGTCTCAAACGGCGAGTAGTAGCGATCACGGCGGGAGTGTTTGATCAATGATTTCCATAGTATGCCCGCCTTGGGCTCAGGTCCCAGCTTATCCAGTTCAGCGCGCCAGAAGGCGAGCCGCTCCGGATCTGGGGTCAGGAAAATATTGGCCTTGGGAAAATCACTCAGTGACCGGCGGTAGCGTTTCAGCAGATCCCCCATAATGGTCCAGCAATCAATGCTGCCCGTGTCAGTAAGGTCAGGGAACAGGCGCACCACCCGGCCTTGATGCTTGGTGGTGTGATGTTTAATGACGTTGGCCTTGGGGAATGATCGCGCAAACAGGCTGACTAGGCGCGGCTCAACCGCAATGGTCAGTTTTCCGTCCGGGCCGATATCGCGGATCAGATCGGTCAGGAGCGAGGCAAACAACACCTCATCCCCAAGCCCCTGTTCGGCGGAGACAAAGACGTGCTTACCCGCCACATCGGTATCAGGTGTCCATTTAGGCCGGTCGATCAGAAAGATAATCTTTTCCGCCGTGCCTTCCTTGATGCGACCGTCATAATAATCCCAGGCCGCATCGAAATTATTGAGCACCGCATTAACGAAGGCAATCGACAGCCGACAGGTGTAGAGATTAAGCGGGTCATCAAACAGCGGCAAGGCGCGCATCAGATAGTCCAGCGCCTCATCGTAATGGCCCAGAAGGCTGAGCGAATTACCCAGATTATAGAGGGCGTGGACGTGATTGGGGTCGAACTTCAACGCTTCCTGATAGAAGATGATCGAGGTATCGACATCGCCCTGAGTGTTGACGACCGTGCCCAGCGCATTCCACAGTTGCGGGTCCTTCGGGTTGAGGCCAATGGCGGCCCGTAAGACCTCGATGGCGTCCTCATAACGGCTGGCTTCGCGCAGGGCTGTCGCCAGATTGTTGGCGGCTTCGGTATTATCGGGCTCTATCCGAAGCACGAAGTTAAAAAATTTCTCAGCGATATCCGGATATTCCATCCGCACCGCCAGCCGGCCCAGATCATTGGTGACCGGCACATTATCAGGCATCAGCTTAAGGGCGGCTTCGTAACAGGCGAACGCTCCGGCCAGATCGCCGGATTTTTCGCGCGATATGGCTAAGATGTGCCAGGCTTCGCCGCTTTTTTCATCGACCTCCAGCGCTTCAATCGCCAGTTCCGCGCCGCGTTTCCAATCGCTCTGTTTCAGGGCGGTCAAGGCGGCCTTGAGCAGCGTCAGGGTTTGCTTCAGACGGGCATGATCGGCGGCGACATCAAGCCGCGCCAGAGCGGTGCGCGAACTGGCATCGCCCAGAAGGGTTGATGACGGGCGCATATCGAACGCCGGAACAAACGCAGGCACTTCATCAGCTATACCACTTGCCGCCAGTGGATTTGGCTGTGATGGCGGGTTTTGCTCAAAGCTGCGCTTAACCATGACTAGTGTCCTGAATCTGAAATTCGCCTCATGCCTATATCAACCTCAAGCGAATTTCAGATTCAACAGGACACTAGAAATTAATAAACCTAGTATCGTTCTGAATTCTAAGTTCGCTGTAGCACCTGGATATCGAAATCAGGCGAACTTCGAATTCACGATACTAGCTCCGCGGGGTTTGTCATGGCAGTGTGGTTACAGGGATTCGCCTTAAGCCCGTCTTTAAATTACGATTTTGGGACAGCGTGAACCTGATATTAACCCGGTCGGGGGTAGAATCTGAAAAGATTCGCACCGGCTTCAGAGCAATATGTGAAAAAGTGCCAAGATAAATTTTGGGGTTTTTCACAATAAATATTGCGTCAAACCAGATTTAAGGAAAGCCTTTCATGCCTTTGAAACTGTCTCTGAAGCCCGGAGAGAAGTTCGTTTTAAATGGCGCCGTCGTGCAAAACGGGGATCGCCGCTGTTCGCTGATCCTGCAAAATAAAGCCTCGGTTTTGCGTGAAAAGGACATCATGCAGGAGCATGAGGCTACGTCTCCGGCCCGTCACATCTATTTCCCGGTCATGATGATGTACCTCGATGAGGCGGGTGCTGATCGTTATTATGATGAGTTTCTGCGCCGCATGACCGAATTCATGGGGGTTGTCTCTCAGGCGCCGGTACTGGCGGAATGTGTGGCGATTTCCAAAAGCATTATGGCGCGCGAGTATTACAAGGCCCTGATGGGCTGCCGTAAGCTGGTCGACTTTGAGGATGCACTTTTAAGGGCAAAAGAGTAAATATATGTCACTTCAGGCGTATCAGAGAACGGCCGCACGCGCGGAAGATCCTCGTCAAACCGAATACCGGCTGTTTGGTCAGGTAACGCGCGCGCTTTTGGAAGCCGAGGCTGCCGATACGTCTAATTTTCAGGTGCGCATCCATGCCCTCGACTGGAACCGGCGTATGTGGTCGGTATTCGGTATGGACTGTGCGTCACCGACTAATGGCCTGCCCGAAGCCTTGCGGGCCCAAATAATTTCTTTGTCGATCTGGGTGTCGAAGCACACGTCGCTGGTCATGCGCAATAAAGAAGACATCGCCCCTCTGATTGAGGTCAACCGTATCATTATGCAGGGTTTGATGCCGCAAGTTCAGGCGGGAGCGGCGGTTAATCCCGCCGATGCAACCTTTGCCAACCGTGTACGCGGCTCCCTAGGCTGATTTAGCCGGTCTCCTGCGAGGTTAATATTGCCTTTAGGATGATTTTGCCTAGGCATTAAAATTTGAACGGCGGGAGTTATATGATTCTCGCCGTTTTCAATTTAAAAATATCCATAAAATTCAATAGAATAAATAATTAACGGCAGCGTCATGCGCTGGCATCGGCATTGCTATGTCTTACCCAAGCCAAAATGGCTTTTCGGCAAAATCGCCGCGCAAAATCCCCGACCAGAATGGAAAGGAACACCCGATGGCAAACGTATCGGTCAATACCAACGTGGGCGCAATGATCGCGCTCCAGAACCTGAACAAAACGAACAAGGATCTTTCTGAAGCCCAGAACCGCATTAATACCGGCCTGAAGGTCGCCAGCGCGAAGGACAATGGTGCGGTCTATGCGATTGCTCAAAGTCAGCGCGCCGACGTCGCAGCGCTCGGAGCGGTTTCAGACTCGCTTAACCGGGCCATGTCCGCAGTCGATGTGGCTATGGCGGCGGGTGAGGGGATTTCGGATATCCTTACTCAAATGAAGGAGTTAGCTCTATCAGCTTCGGATACCGGTCTTGATACGGTCAGTCGTGACGCCCTGAAGGAAGATTTTCAGTCGTTACGCGATCAGATCAAGAAGACGATTTCGAATGCGGTCTTTAACGGCATCAATCTGATCGAGGCGGGCGCTGACGGTATTAATGCGTTGGCTTCGGCGGATGGGGTGAACAAGATGACGGTGGCGGCGCAGGATCTTTCCCTTGGGGGAACTATTCTGTCTCTGGCGTCGAATGCGACCTTCTCGACGGCAACGTCGGCGAGTGGTTTGCTGTCCACCCTGGATAGCTCCGTTAAGAACGTTTCCCTGGCGCTCTCGCGTTTAGGGACGTCGTCAAAGTCTCTGGAGGCTCATTCTACGTTCGTTTCAAAACTTGTCGATTCCATGGAAGCGGGTATCGGAAACCTCGTGGATGCTGACATGGCCAAGGAAAGCGCCAAGCTCACCGCGCTGCAAACCAAGCAGCAGTTGGGTATTCAGGCTCTTTCTATTGCCAATCAGGCGCCGCAGACGATCCTAAGCCTGTTCCAGGGCTAATCGCATTGGCCGGAGCGGGGTGGCTTTACCGCCTCCTCCGGCAGCCTTTTTCAGGTGGCATATTTTGCCGCCATGGGCAGATATTGCCTATTTGCCGGGCTTAATCGGCAAAAATTGCCGACAAAAATCTATAATTAACAAAGCTATAACGCTTATATTTCATATGGTTGCGTAAATTTTCTTCCTTCGCGTTCTCTGGCGCGGCCTTTGCATCCTTCGGCTCAGGCAAAATGCCGCCAGCAGACAAAATGTCGCTGGTTACATCTATTAGAAGGAATAGAATCATGGCGCTCAATAGCGTAAACACGAACGTCGGTGCAGCGATTGCTCTGCAAAACCTCAATAAAACCAATGCTATGCTGTCTACCACTCAGGAGCGTATTAATACGGGCCTGAAAGTGGGTTCGGCTAAGGACAACGGCGCTATCTTTGCTATCGCGCAAAGCCAGCGTTCGGAAGTCAGTGCGCTGAACGCGGTATCTGAGTCCCTGTCACGCGGCCAGTCGGTCGTTGACGTGTCCATGGCTGCCGGTGAGTCGGTTTCCGACATGCTCACTCAGCTCAAGGAAAAGGCTCTGGCGGCTTCGGACACCGGCCTTGACACAACCAGCCGTAACGCTCTGAAGGAAGACTTTGCGTCTATCCGCGATCAGATCAAAAAAACCCTCACCAACGCCACTTTCAACGGGATCAACCTGATTGACGGCTCGGATGCCAACATCAAGGCCCTGGCCAATGCCAGCGGTACGAGCACGCTGACGGTCGCTGGCCAGAACATGTCTCTGGGCGGTTCTGTCATCACGTTGGCGACCAATGCGACCTTCGCAACGGCCACGTCGGCTAGCAACTTGCTGGCCACGATTGATACGTCCATCAAAAACGTATCAACCTCTCTGTCAAAGCTGGGTACATCCTCCAAGGCTCTTGAAAACCATGCAGGCTTCGTATCGAAGCTTCAGGATGCCATGGAAGCCGGTATTGGTAACCTTGTCGATGCCGACATGGCTAAGGAAAGTGCTAAACTGCAAGCTCTGCAAACCAAGCAGCAGCTCGGCATTCAGGCGCTCTCGATCGCCAACCAGTCGACCTCGACTGTTTTGAGCTTGTTCCGTTAATCCGGAAGGGGAGGCGGGGCCTGAAATCCCGCCTTCCTCTCTCATTTGATCGCCGCGTGCGGTCCAAATCCAACAGAGGGCGTTTCACTCAGTTCCGTCGTTTTCGGACCTCCCAAGGTGAAGCGTAGCAGGAGATGATCAACAATGTATCAGGCGTACCTCAGGTTTCAGACGTAACTCCCGTCAAAGCTGTTCCTGATGTAGCCAGGGAAATGCCGCAGACTGTTCTGGCCAGTGCCGGTAAGAATGCTGCGGATAATAAAGGCGCTTCAAAGGACTCCAAGAGCGATTCCATGGCCAAGCCCTTGGCCTATCAATTGAAGCTCGTGATCGATATCGACCCCGATACCGGCGATTTTATCTATAAAGCCATAAATCGTCTCACCGGTCAGGTCGTCAGCCAGTTGCCGCGTAAAGAATTATTGGACATGAAAAATGACGCGAGCTATCGCGCCGGTTCTGTCATAAAAACAGATATTTAAGAGACTATCTTAAGTATGTAAATTGAGTAATATTCGCCGTACGCAGGTTTGCGTGCGGATAAAGTCGTTGGTTAATATTAACCTTTTGCTTACCATAATTATTAAGACTGTGAGTCGCGCCGATTCCCTTTGCCGAAAATAACGGCAGATTAGGGTTCAGCTATTGGATCACGGGGCGCAGAATTATGGAGGTTAGGTCATGACGGTCAGTGTGCATACGAATAAGTCTGCCATGATCGCGTTGCAGAATCTGAACAACACGACGAGTAATCTCAACGGGGTTCAGAACCGGATTTCGACCGGCTTAAATGTCAACAGCGCCAAAGATAATGCCTCAGTCTACGCTATCGCCCAAGGGCAGCGCGCAGACGTCAGTTCGCTGGCAGCGGTAACGTCCAGCCTTAACCGGGCGGCATCGATTTCAGATGTGTCTCTGGCGGCGGGCGAAACGGTTTCGGATTTGCTGGTTGAGTTACGCGAAAAAGTCGTTTCGGCCATGGACCCGTCGATTGATACGGCGTCGCGCAATGCGTTGAACTCGGATTTCCGCGCCTTGCTCAATCAGATCAAGCAGACGACCACCAGCGCTAATTTCGATGGTGCCAATATATTGGACGGCAGTCTGCCGAACGGTATTCAGTTCATTGCCGATGCGGATGCGACCTCAAATATTACGCTGTCGACGCGCGATCTGTCGCTTGGTGGTTCAACGATTACCTTAACATCCGGCTCTACCATCATGAGTGCCACCATTGCATCTGGGATGCTGGTGCGGCTTGATGCCTCGATTCAGAATGTTAACGCTGCCCTAGGCGCGCTGGGGTCGCAATCCAAGCAAATCGATGGTCATCTGAGTTTCGTGTCCAAGCTGACCGATTCGCTGAATTCGGGTATTGGTAATCTTGTCGATGCGGACATGGCCAAGGAAAGCGCCAAGCTTCAGGCCTTGCAGGTTCAGCAGCAGTTGGGGACGCAGGCTCTGTCAATTGCCAACTCCGGACCGCAGGTTATCTTAAGTCTGTTCCAGGGCGGTTAATCAGCCTAGTGATCTGTAATTTTATACCGGCCAAACATGCTTTGGCCGGTTTTATTTTGCTTATTTGTAAAGGAAACGCCCAAAAGTTTACGAATCTTAAGCTTTGTTCGGGCATCCTCGAAATTCGTAATTGTGACTCAAGGATTGAGATCTCGTGATCGGACTGGATGCCAGCTTTCTGCAAAGCTACTATAACGCCAAAGCTGGCGTTAATAGCGGTGTGTCTTCGTCAACGACCACATCAACCGCGACAAATTCTCCGACCGGTACCACCAAGGCCCCAAGCGCGCCGTGGGAAACCAAATCCGGTGCGGCCAGTTCAGATGAACTGGTGCGCAAGGTCATGGCTGGCTCCAAATTCATCAAGGAAGGCAATGTCTCGCTTGATCTGGCCGGGGCCTCGCAGGACTATAAAAAGCTGTTTACCCTGTATCAGGGGCTGAACACCCTGATGGGGATCGCCAATAAGGCGCAGGAAAATACCACGACCTCGACCGTCATGCGCACCTTACAGCGCCTGTTTACCAGCGGCATGTCTGAAATTCAGGACTATGTGTCGGATGCTGAACTCGACCACGTTAGTCTGGTGCAGGGCGCGCTTACGGAAAAGCTGAAAAGCACGACCGGCGTGGCGCGCACCGATACGAACTATGTGGCTAAGGATATCCATAAGGGCTCGCCCACCGCATCGGTCAAGGCGTTTGAAGGCGATGTGAAGTTCAACATTGCCATCAGTCCGCCAAGTGCGGGGCTTTATACCCCTAAAAATGTTGAGATCGACTTGTCAGATATGGGCACGACGACCCGCTCGATGGGCAATGTCGTCAATTTCATCAATTCCAAACTCAAAGAGGTCGGTGCCACAACCCGTTTTGCGGTCGAGCGCACGCCGGCCAAGGCCGAAACCATCAAGGTTGGTGAAAAGGAAGTAAAGGTTAATAACGGCCTAGATACCTATTCGCTTAAGGTTCAGGGCACGACGACCGAACTGATAAACTTTTCGGCAGCTCAGATGTCGGACTCGGTCTATGTGGTTCAAACCACGGGTGATACCGATAATGATGACGAAGACGAGCCGGAAACTCTGGATGATCTGTCGACCCAGTTGGTCAAATTTCAGGCCGATATTTCCGGCACCAACCCGTCAACCGCCACAGCCGGCGTGACCGACACCTACTGGTCCGAAGGACGAACCGGGCAGGCGGTACTGGAAGAAAACATTACTAATGTTCGCCAGACCGTATCGGGGCCGGACGGCTCCGTCTATGTGCTGGCCGATGTGGATGGCGATGTCGATGGGCAGGAGATCAAAGGCACCAAGGATGTGGCCCTGATCAAATACGACTCCGCCGGTAAGATGCTTTATACCCGCACCCTAGGGGCCGCCGATCAGGCGTCAGGTTTGGCCATGACGGTAAGCGCGGATGGTAAGGTGGCGATTGCTGGTTCTGTGACCGGCGAACTGGGTGTTCAAACCACCAAGACCTTCACCAGCGCCAACGGCAAGACCTATACGACCTCGACCTATGAGACCACCAAGGGCTATAACGAAAGCATTTCAGATAGTTTCGTCACGGTTTTTGATGCCGCGGGTGATGAGTTGTGGACCCAGCGCCGCGGCTCAATCGGGATGGACGAAGCCCTGTCGGTGTCCTTTGGTACGGACGGTTCGGTCTATGTCGGCGGGCGTGCTCAGGGCACGATGAGCGGGGCGACTGATGCCGCAGCCTCTGCTCAGGGCGTCACCAGCGCCGGGGGCTGGGATGCCTACGTCATGAAGTTTTCGGCCACCGGTGGCTATCAGTCAACGACCCAGTTCGGCACCAGCGCCACCGACGCAGCCAACGCCATGACGGTTGATGGCAATACGCTTTATGTGGCGGCTAACGAAAACGGTAATGCCGTCTTGAGGTCCTATGATCTGACGTCGGGTAAGCCGGTTTTGTCTGAGATGCGTAATCTTGGTAATCTGGGCGGCGGCTCGATCAGTTCAGTGTCGGTTTATGACGGCAAGGTCTATGTGGGCGGCAGCGCCAACCAGAGTGCGACGGCGACGGGGGCGAACACAAAGCTCATGGATGGGGTGAGCGCAGGTCATGCCTATACCGGCGGCCAGGATGCCTTTGCCTTATCTGTCGATAAAGACCTGACGAATACGTCAGCCGATGCGGTGTCATTCTACGGTTCTACCGAAAGCGAAGCGAACGCGAAAGTGACCTTCAGCGATGGTAAGGCCTGGATTGCCTTCCAGACCAAGGGCGCGGTTGATGGCACCACTAAAATCGGCGAAAAAGATGCTGTGCTGTCGCGTGTGGATGTCGAAACGGGCGAGGTCGAATGGCAGACCCGCTATACCGGCAAAAACGGTGAGGTTAATCCCAACGCGATTGCTATTTCCAAGAACTCATCAAGCGTGCTCGATAAGCTGGGTTTGCCGACCGGGACCTTGCAGTACAAAGATTCGTCCAGTCTGGTGGCCAACACCACAGCCCGTCCCGGCGATGAGTTTTATGTCCGCGACCCAAAGACGGGCACCAAGAAAAAAATCGTGATCGAGGCCAAGGACACGCTGGAAACTCTGGCGACCAAGATCAATCGCGCCGCGGGTTATAAGATGGATGTCAAGGTTGCCAAGGTGACGGGCAAGCCTGAATCTGTCCTGACCATCACGCCCAAATACGGCAATGCTGAGGTCGAAATCATACGCGGGGCCGATGGTAAGGATGCGCTCGACAGTCTGGGCCTGAGCGAAGGTCTGGTGACCAAGGCTGCCACCCAGTCATCGTCCGAGGCCAGCAAGTCGTCGGGTAAGGACGTGAAGATGTTCGGTCTTAACCTCGACAGCAATCTTAATATCTCTGACGAAGACACTATTGATGCCGTCAAAAAAGTGCTGGAAGACGCGATGAAAAACGTCCGCAGCGCCTATCGTTACCTGCGCTATGGCGATTCGTCCGAAGAGGCCGATAAAAAAGGCAAGACCGGCGGCACGGTTCCGGCCTACCTGACCAAGCAACTGGCCAATTATCAGGACGCGCTGAACCGTCTCGGCGGCGGATAAGCTGCCCGCAAGCGGCATAAATTTCACATAACCGCATTAACCTAAAAACGCTTCACAGCTTGGCGATTGCGCTTTAGTGTGCGCCATAATTATTGGTGTAGCTTAACCTTTGGCCGCGAAAAGGCCTTGAAGGTGGGGGAAACAGGTCGCATGCAGAAACAGCAGATGATTTATCTGGGCATTGGTGCGGGGGCAGCGCTTCTGGTCGGCATAGTGCTGGCCTTTGCGATGTCGTCCGGTCAAAAGGACGGGGAGCGTATGAATGACGCGCCGCCGGGACTGCAACTGGACATCGCCGAAGCGCCCGCCATTAATTCATCACGCACCCTGCGCTGCTTCGTTAGCGGCGAATATGTCGGCACCTTTACGCTGGCCGAATGTGCTCAGAAAAACGGTGTGGCCGCTCAGGCGCTGGATGTCGGTGTTGACGAAAGCGGTGAATTGTCTGCGGCCCCCACGGCCTCTCTGGCCCCGCCGCCGGCCGAGCCGGTTGTGGCGACACCTGTTACACCTGATGCTACCGGTGGTGAGGTCATGCCGGAAAATCTGGATCAGGCGGGTGGGCCGGTTACGGCCTGTCTGCGCTATGCGGGGGGCGAATGGCGTCGGCTGTCCGAAGGTTTGAGCCTCGGCACCTGCGTGCAGTTGTTGTATGATGGCCGCTGCGAGCGTCCGGGATCTGCATCCTATGGGCGTTGGGGTGATCAGAGCCTGCGTCTTGTACCTGGGCGCGTTGAAATCTCTAACGATAACAAGAATTTCCGCACGTTTGTTGATCAGGGCAAGGGCTGCAGCGTCCCGCTGGTGAAATAGAAATCAGGTGAATAATATGTCAAATGGGATGAAACGGATTGCCGGTCTTAGCCTGATGCTGGCGGCGACCATAGGCTTGGCGTCATGTGAAAAGCCCGGTGTCAAAGCGCCCCTTGATAAAGGCATTTGCTATCAGGTTGGCTTTCCGGAATCGGGTGACATCAAATACAATGTCGTGGCCCGAAATCAGCCGTCGATCGAATATTGCGCGGCACAGCTTTACAAGCTGCGTCTGGAATTCCTGAAGCAAGGCGTCAGCCGCAAGATTGTCTACGGGGCTTATCAGGGCAATTTTCTGTTTGTGGATGCGCGCTACGTGAAGTTCTCGCAGGCACTCGATGGGCGGCGCATGACCTTGCTGGTCAAGCACCCCAGCGAAGACCGTCTGGTCGTGCCGGGATCAATCGTAGAAGCCCCGTCGCCCCAGCCCTCAGGGCCGATCCGCGAACCGGCTAACTTGCCGCAGTAGTTGGCCGCTTTAATTAAGTGTTAATGGTGCAAACTCTGCGCTTGGCGGGCGGGCGGCTTCATCATAGTGTCGGGGCTTGGAATCAGAGGGGCGAACCCTCCGGCCCCTGAGCGCTTTGGTCGCGGGGCCTGTGACAGAAAGGTATTCGTGATGGCGGGCAGTGTTAATAAGGTTATTCTGGTCGGGAATCTGGGCAAAGACCCGGAAATCCGCACGCTCAATTCCGGTGACCGGGTTGCCAATCTGACGGTCGCCACCTCGGAAAGCTGGCGCGACAAGATGTCGGGTGAGCGTAAGGAAAAGACTGAATGGCACCGCGTGGTGATCTTTAATGACAATCTGGCCAAGATTGCCGAGCAATACCTGCGTAAGGGCTCGACCGTTTACCTTGAGGGCTCGCTGCAAACCCGTAAATGGACGGATCAGCAGGGCGTTGAAAAATACTCCACCGAAGTCGTGTTGCAAAAATTCCGCGGTGAACTGACCCTTCTGGGCGGGCGCGGCGATGGCGGCGGGCAAAGCAGCCAGTCATCGGGCGGCGGCTACGATCAGGGCGGCTATGGTGATGACGGCGGCTACGGCGGCGGGGCCCCGGCCAGTTCCGGCCCGCGTCAGCAAGGCTCCGGCCCGGCCCAAAACTTTGATCTGGATGACGAAATTCCGTTCTAAAGCTTTGATGAAGCCATGTGAAATCTTAAGGCCACGTTATTGATTTAACGTGGCTTTTTACGTTTCTTAACCGTGTCGTCTTACGGCGATTTAACGGTTATCCGCTAGAGTGCGCCCTTAAAGCGAGCCGGTTAAGGTTCATCGCAGGAGCGCAGGTAATATGTTCGGCTATCTGAGGCAGCAGTTTGGCGTGTCAAATGGGGCATGGCTGCCGATTGTGCATAAGGCACCAACAGGGCCGTCGCGTATTGCCTTAAGCCTTGATGACGGCCCGTCGCCGCGCACCACGCTTAAGGTGCTTGAACTGCTGAAAACCTATGACACCAGGGCGACGTTTTTCCTGTCGGGAGAACGGGCCGAGCAATATCCCGAATTGGTACAGGCGATCGTGGATAGTGGCAATGCGATCTATGCCCACGGCTATTCCCATGTGCGGCTTGACCGGATGCCATCGCAAGCCGCCCTCAATGAATTAAAGCGCACCGAAGCGATTCTGGCGAAGGCCCGGCCTACGCCGCAGGATTATATCGTGCGTCTGCCCTATGGTTCGGGGCATCGATCGCCTGACATGCACCGTCTGCTGAAGACCTGGCATCCGGGCTGCCAGATTGGCCACTGGCGTTATGATTTCAAGGATTTTGCCCTCGCTGATGGGTGCGAAACGCTTGATGAGGTCGGGCGTAAATGCGACGCGGCGGTCGATGCCGCCTTCGCTGATCCGGCATTCTTAGGATCAACCATCCTTATGCACGAAGACCCGATCGGAGTGCCCGCGCGCTATGTCGGGGACGTCGCTTCCCTTCTTTTGGAACGGATCTTGCTGACCGCACAGGCAAAAGGTGTGGCGGTAACGGAAATGCTTCCAGTCAGGCAGAAGCTTGTCAACCGTTACGTCAGAACGGTCTACATGGAGTAGCATGTGAAACATGCCAAAATACCGCAGGCTGATAAAGCCCGCGAAGTCAAAGGTCCGAAGCCGCCGTTTGCGACGGTATGCCCGGATTTAAGCATCATTATCTGCACCCATAACCGCTCTGCCCTCACGGCAAGGCTGCTCAAAGCCCTGACACCGCAGTTAAAAGCCCATGCGGCCGAAATTCTGGTGATTGATAGCGCAAGTCGCGATGATCATAGCCAGGCGCTGATCGATATCGTGGCGGAGTTTGCGGACGTTCGACTCATCCGGGTTGAAGAAAAAGGGGTCTCCCTGGCGCGCAACACCGGCGTGACACATGCCCGTGCCGAATGGATTGGCTTTATCGATGACGATGAAGTCCCATCAGAAGACTGGCTGGATGAAGCCGTGACGCTGATCCGACGTCTGCCCGAAGACTGCGCGGCCTGCGGGGGCGTGGTGATCCCGGCATATGAACTGGCGCCGGACATGGGCCGTATTGGGCCGCGTTGGCGCGCCTTTCTGGGTGAGATTATGGCCGAGGGGGAATTCGACCAGACACAGCGCCCGCAATTCGGGATCGGACATTCGCTGGTGCGCGTCTGTGCACTGGAGCAAGTCGGCGGATTCAATCGCGGCCTTGGGCGGGATGGCCGCAGCTTGCTGAGCGGCGAAGAGGTTTTGTTGCTGATCCAGTTAGAAGCGCGCGGCTGGCGGATATGGCATTCTGACCGCATCCGGGTATGGCATGACATCGAACCTGATCGCCTTGACCGGAGTTGGGCCCGTCGGAGGTCCTACTGGGAAGGGATTTCAACGGCGCGCATCATGACCGTGACGCAACCGGGTAAATTGACCAGGTCGGCTATCACGGCGGGTATGAAATCGCTGCCGCTGATGCTGACCTCGCCACTACTGCCGGTGCGACGGGAAATTGACCTGCGCCTGGCGTTTAACATCGGAATGGTCACGGAGGCCCTGCGGCGGCCCTTTAGCCGCCTGATTCGGATGGTGAGCGTGCCTATTTCGCTGGCCATGCCGACCTGCTTGTCGCTGGGTACGGGTGGGCTGCAAAATCTGGTAGGGCTTTAGGCGTCTTTCATCTCAAAAGCATAGCGCACGACCTTGCGCAGCCATTTGATCATTTGGTCACGATCTATATCCGGGGCGCAGACGCTGCGGACCAGCATGCCATCAAATATCATGACGATCACTTCGTTACGGGTCAGAAGGGTTGAGGCATCGATATCGTCGCCGTAGATACGCCGTAACAGAGGCAGAACCAACTCCCGTTCCTGAGCCTCTGATTTCTTTATGATCGCGGCGACATTGGGGTTGCGCGCCGCTTCAGCCAGCACCTCAAGGGCGAGGGCAGTTTTTTCACTATTATACTTATGTTCGATCGCCATCGGGATGATATCGACCAGACGGTCAATCAGGTCTTTATCGGCGACGTTATCAAATTCAGCGAATTTTTCACGCATTTCCGCCAGATCGTTGGCGACAATAGCCTCTATGATCGCTTCTTTGTTGGCAAAGTAGCGATAGATGACGCCGACGCTCATGCCGGCTTCCTGAGCGATACTGGCCATACTGGCACCATGAAAACCCGACTGACGCACGCAACGCGCGGTCGCATCCAGTATGTGTTGCTGACGGGCTTCCCGGTTCTGACGGGGTTTGGAAGCGGTCTTAGGTGACACTGACGTGTTCATTTTTACGTGAATTTACCTCTGATAAGGATACGGTAGTGTACGCTTAGTTTTGTGTTTGTACAAAATTACACGTTTGTAAGCTATTGTAGACTTGACTTTAGTACACACGACAGCATAAATCCAGTCAAAATGAGAATGATCGTTCATTCTCAATATTTTGGCCTGCGTCATCCAAAAGGTGGGGCTCATTTCCACTTGTGGAATTTGCGCCAGATATTTTTAGATATGGAGTTTTTCATGCGCGTTTATATACGCACCCTTTTGGGCCAAACCGGTCGTACTGCGCTGATCGTCGGGGCCGCGGGTGTGCTACTCGTCGCCTGTGGCAATAAGAACGCAGCGCAAGGCATGGGGGCAGGCGGTCCGACTGAGGTCGGTATCGTTGTCGTCCAGAGCGAACCCGTCACCCTGACTACGGAATTATCCGGTCGCACCTCGGCCTTTCTGGTCTCGGAAGTACGCCCGCAGGTTGGTGGTATCGTCAAGTCGCGTCTGTTTGAAGAAGGCTCGGTCGTCAGCGCCGGTCAGTCGCTGTATCAGATCGATCCGGCTACCTATCAGGCAGCCTATAACAGTGCGGCCGCAGGGCTCGCCCAGGCCAATGCCAGCCTGACTTCGGCCAGGCTTCTGGCCGGACGCTATACCGAACTGGTCAAGATTAACGCGGTCTCTCAGCAGGCCAATGACGACGCTCAGGCCGCTTTGCAACAGGCCGAGGCCAATGTCGCGGCTCAAAAGGCGGCTGTGGATAATGCGCGCATCAATCTGGGCTACACAAAGGTTTTGGCGCCAATCTCCGGCCGTATCGGTAAGTCGAGCGTGACCTCAGGTGCGCTGGTGACGGCATCGCAGGCGACCCCGCTGGCGACCATTCAGGCGACCGATAAAATTTACGTCGATATTAATCAGACGACGGCGGAACTGCTCAGTCTGCAAAAAGCTGTGGCAGACGGATCGCTGGGGGCGTCAGGCAGTGCCGATGTCGAGCTTATCCTCGAAGACGGCAGTGTCTATCCGCAAAAGGGTCGGCTGGAATTTTCCGATGTGACGGTCGATCCGGAAACCGGGTCCGTTAACCTGCGCGCCATTTTCAATAACCCCAACGGTACGCTTCTGCCGGGGATGTATGTGCGTGCTCGCCTGACCAAGGGTGTGGTGGGGCAGGGCATTCTGGTGCCGCAAGCCGCCGTGCAGCGTGACCCGAAGGGTAATGCCTCGGTCATGGTTGTCGGTAAAGACAATAAGATTGAGCCGCGTCCGGTTCAGATCGCTCAGATGATGGGCGACAAGTGGGTCGTCACCAGCGGTCTGCAATCCAATGACCGCGTGGTGGTTGACGGCCTGATGAAGGTGCGTGGTGATGCGCCGGTCAAACCGGTCGTGGTGGGGGCTACGGAATCCGATGCACCCGCTTCGGCAGCCAAAGCCCCGGCGACTAATGCCGCTGCCGCTCCGGCCAAGCAATAGGGAACCTGTCACATGTTATCGCGTTTCTTTATCGACAGGCCCGTCTTTGCGTGGGTCGTTGCCATTGTCATCATGCTGGCGGGTTTGCTGGCTATTCGTACGCTGCCGATATCGCAGTATCCTGAGATTGCCCTGCCGCAGGTGTCGGTGTCGGCGACCTATCCAGGTGCTTCGGCCCAGACGGTTGAAGACAGCGTTACTCAGATTATCGAGCAGCGGATGCAAGGCCTTGATGGCCTGGAATATATGAATTCGACCTCGGATGCGTCGGGTTCGGCCACCGTCACCCTGACCTTTGATGCGGGCACAGACATCGATATCGCTCAGGTGCAGGTGCAAAATAAACTGCAATCGGCTCTGGCCCTGTTACCGCAGGAAGTGCAGCAGCAGGGGGTTCGCGTCAACAAATCGGCACGGAACTTCCTGATGGTTGTGGCCATGTATTCCGATGACCCCAATGTCACCAATTCTGACCTTGGCGATTATATGGCGTCAAATCTTCAGGACCCGCTCAGCCGGGTTCAGGGGGTGGGCGAAGTGCAGTTGTTCGGGGCGCAGTACGCTATGCGTATCTGGCTTAATCCTGGCCAACTGACAAACTATAGCCTGACGCCAAATGATGTTATCAATGCCATTCAGGCCCAGAATGCTCAGGTCTCCGCCGGTCAGATCGGTGGACTGCCCGCCACAGAAGGCGTGGCTCTGAACGCCACCATTACCGCCCAGTCTCGCCTTCAGACGGTGGAGCAGTTTAACAATATCATCGTCAAGAATGCGACCGATGGCGCGATCGTTCATCTGCGCGATGTAGCGCGCGTCGAACTGGGTTCGGAAAGCTATGGATCAAAAGCGCTCTATAACGGTAAGCCTGCCGCGGGTATGGCTATTCGTCTGGCCCCGGGCGGTAATGCGCTAGAGACTGCCGAAGCGGTCAAGCACCGCATGGATGAACTGAAAGGCAATTTCCCGGCGGGCTACCAATATGTTGTGCCTTACGATTCCTCGCCGTTCATCGAACTGTCGATCCATGAAGTCGTAAAGACCCTGGTCGAGGCGGTTGTGCTGGTGTTCATCGTTATGTTCCTGTTCCTGCAGAACTGGCGCGCGACGATCATTCCAACCATCGCGGTGCCGGTGGTTCTGCTGGGGACGTTTGCAATTCTGGCAGCCTTTGGCTATTCGATCAACACCCTGACTATGTTCGGCATGGTTCTGGCTATCGGTCTGCTGGTCGATGACGCCATCGTGGTCGTTGAAAACGTAGAGCGGGTGATGGCGGAGGAAGGGCTATCGCCGGTTGCCGCCACGCGTAAATCTATGGATGAAATCACCGGCGCTCTGGTCGGTATCGGTCTGGTGCTGTCGGCGGTGTTTGTGCCTATGGCCTTCTTTGGTGGCTCGCAGGGCGTGATCTATCGCCAGTTCTCAATCACCATCGTCTCGGCCATGACTTTGTCGGTCATCGTGGCACTGGTGCTGACGCCGGCGCTGTGTGCGACCCTGCTTAAGCCGGTGGCCAAAGGCCACGGCCTGACGGAGCGCGGTTTCTTCGGCTGGTTCAACAAATCGTTCAATTCTGCCTCCCATAAGTATCAGGGTATGGTTGGCAAAATTCTGGGCCAAAGCGGCCGCTACATGGTGGTGTTTGCCGTCGTTGTGGCGCTGGTGGGCTTCCTATTCACCCGTGTGCCCTCGTCATTTCTGCCCGATGAAGATCAGGGGATTATCTTTACGCTGGTTCAATTGCCTGCCGGTGCGACGGAAGATCGTACTCAGGGCGTTCTAAAGCAGATACAAAATCATTTCTCCAAGGATGAAGCTGTCTTGTCGACCTTTACCATATCGGGCTTCAGCTTCTCCGGTGCCGGTCAAAACGCCGGTTTGGCCTTTGTACGCCTGAAGGATTTTGATGAGCGTAAAGCCCCTAACCTCAAGGCGCAGGCTGTCGCCGGACGCGCCATGGGTGCCTTTGCCAGTATCCGCGATGCGATGGTGTTTGCGGTTATCCCTCCGGCTGTGTCTGAGCTTGGGAACTCAACGGGCTTTGATTTTCAGCTTAAGGATGTCGGCGGTGTGGGGCATGATACCCTGCTGGCTGCGCGTAATCAGGTGCTCGGCATGGCGGCGCAAAATCCAGTGCTTGCGGGCGTGCGTCCTAACGGTCAGGAAGATACGCCTCAATTAAAAGTCACTATCGACCACGCCAAGGCGGGCGCTATGGGCATCAGCATCGCTGATATCAATTCGGCGCTGTCGTCAGCGTGGGGTGGTTCTTACGTCAACGATTTCGTCGATCGTGGCCGGGTCAAGAAGGTCTATGTGCAGGCGGATGCGCCTTACCGCATGCGTCCGGAAGACCTGAACAACTGGTATGTGCGTAACGCATCCGGTCAGATGGTGCCGTTTACGGCCTTTGCCACGGCCGACTGGGCTTTCGGGGCTCAACGTCTGGAACGCTATAACGGTGTCTCGTCGATGAACATTCAAGGCACGGCATCGCCCGGCAACTCGACCGGTACAGCCATGGCGGCCATGGAAGATATCGCCTCTAAACTGCCTGCGGGTATTGGCTATGAGTGGACCGGTCTGTCGGCTCAGGAACGCGAATCCGGCAATCAGGCCCCAGCCCTTTATGCCATCTCTATTGTAGTGGTGTTCCTGTTGCTGGCGGCGCTTTATGAAAGCTGGTCGATCCCGCTGTCAGTCATTATGGTCATTCCACTTGGTGTTTTGGGGGCGCTTTTGGCCACCATGCTGCGCGGCGGATCGAACGATATCTACTTCCAGGTCGGATTGCTGACCACCATTGGCCTGTCGTCAAAGAATGCCATTCTGATTGTGGAGTTCGCCAAGCAACTGCATGAGCAGGGCAAAGGACTGGTCGAGGCGACGCTTGAGGCCGTCCGTATCCGTCTGCGTCCGATAATCATGACGTCGCTGGCTTTCTCCTTCGGGATCACGCCGTTGGTTATCTCGAACGGGGCAGGGTCGGGGGCGCAGCACGCCATCGGTACGGGCCTGCTGGGTGGAGTTATCGCCGCGACTATTTTGGGGATATTCTTCATCCCCTTGTTCTTTGTTCTCGTACAAAAAATATTCAAGGCTGACGAAAAACACATGGCCAAGCTTATGCGTGAGCGTGAAGCGACGGGCCTGCCGCCGACCACCGATGATCCGCGCGATCATGGCGGGCATTAATTGAGCACGGAGACTAAAATAATGACGCGTACAAAATCTGTTGTCCGGCTCACGACAACCAGCGTGCTGGGGGCTTTAGCCCTCAGCGCCTGCACCCTGGCACCGAAATATGAGCGTCCGCTCATGCCGGTCGCCCAAAGCTGGCCGATCGCACCGGATACGACCGGTACGGCTTCGGCCGAAAGCCTGCCGTGGAAGGATGTCTTCCTTGATCCGGCGCTTCAAAGCACGATTGATCTGGCGCTAAAAAATAACCGCGACTTACGTCAGGCGGTGCTTAATGTTGAGCTGGCCCGCGCCCAGTACCGTATTCAGCGGGCATCGCTGGTGCCCGCCCTTGATGCCGCGGTATCGGGCACCAAGGCGGACACACCGGCTTCGGGCGAGACCGAAAGCTATAGCGCCAATCTGGGGCTTTCCTACGAGCTTGACCTGTTTGGCCGGGTGCGTTCGCTCAGCCGGGCGGCGTTAGAAAGCTATTTTGCCACCGACGAAGCCCGTCGCGCGGCCCAGATTTCCCTCATGGCGGAAACAGCCAATGCCTGGCTGGCGCTGGCGGCGGATCAGGATCTCCTGCGTTTGTCGCGTGATACGCTCAAGGCGCGCGAGGACGGCTATAACCTGACCAAGCGCAGCTTTGATCTGGGCGTGGCCGATCAGCTTCAGTTGCGTCAGCTTGAAATCCTGACGGAGCAGGCGCGGTCTGATGTCGCCACGCTGACGGCGCAGGTTGAGCGCGATAAAAACGCCCTGACCCTGCTGGTCGGTTCGGAAATTCCGGCGGACTATCTGCCGACGTCATTCCCGCAAACCGGTGCGGTGCGCTCTGACCTATCGGTCGGTTTGCCGTCTGAGGTGCTGATCAATCGTCCGGATGTCGTGGCGGCTGAACACGATCTCAAATCGCAAAATGCCAATATCGGTGCGGCGCGCGCGGCCTTTTTCCCGCGTATTTCGCTGACGGGGTCTACGGGATCGGTCAGCCCGGAATTTGGGGACCTGTTCTCAAGCGGGACATCGACCTGGAGTTTTACGCCGCAGGTGTCAGTGCCGATCTTTGCCGGTGGTGCCAATCTGGCTAATCTGCGCGGGGCCAAAGTTCAACGTGATATTCTGGTCGCGGCCTATGAAAAGGCGATCCAGAGCGCGTTCCGTGATGTAGCCGATGCGTTGGCTACCAAATCGACGATCGATCAGCAGATCAGCGCGTCTGAGCGGGTCGTGGCGGCGGCAACCGACAGCCAAAGACTGGCTCAGGCCCGCTTTGATCGCGGCGTGGACAGCTATATCACCCAGCTGGATTCACAACGCACCCTGTATCAGTCTCAGCAGGGCCTCATTCAGGCGCGCTATAATCGCTCGGCCAATCTGGTCGATCTTTATCGCGCTCTGGGCGGCGGTCTGGTGTCTGAGGCCGGGGCCGACGTGGCGGCGGCCAATCAGTAACGGAAAAAAGGCGGTCCTCGGGCCGCCTTTTTTATTTGGGCCGGTTTTATTTGGGGGAGGGGAGCCTATCCACATCTGATGGCGGCGGTTATTTGCTTTGGGGCGCGTTACCGTTTAGAGGTTAACGCCTGTTTTGATGATCGCTTTGGGCCGTGCTAACTTAGGGCCTAAGTGATTCCCCCATCGTATCCGTAACGCAAAGACCACAGCCTTATGACTGTTACCAATCTTCCCGGTATTCCCTCTGGCGGCATTGCCCATATCGCCATCGAAGATGAGCTGAAACGCTCCTATCTCGACTATGCCATGAGCGTGATTGTCTCGCGCGCTCTGCCGGACGCCCGTGACGGTTTGAAGCCGGTACACCGCCGTATCCTCTATATGATGCAGCAATCGGGCTATACGCCTGAGAAATCCTATGTGAAATGCGCCCGTCCGGTCGGCGACGTCATGGGGCGCCTGCACCCGCACGGCGATTCGGCCATCTATATGGCGCTGGTGCGGATGGCGCAGCCGTTCTCTATGGGCCTGGTGCTGATCGACGGGCAGGGTAATTTCGGCTCGGTTGACGGCGATATGCCCGCCGCCATGCGTTACACCGAATGCCGTCTGGCCAAGGCGGCCATGCCTATTCTGGCTGACATTGACAAAGACACAGTCGACTTCCAGCCCAACTATGACGGTAAGGAAGAAGAACCGACCGTCTTGCCGTCGCGTATACCCAACCTGCTCGTCAATGGCGCGGGCGGCATCGCGGTCGGTATGGCGACCAATATTCCGCCGCACAATCTGGGTGAAATCGTCAATGCCTGTCTGGCCTTGCTGGAGACCCCTGATATTTCGCTTGAAGAACTGCTGGAGTTTGTTCCCGGGCCTGATTTCCCGACCGGCGGTGAAATCTTGGGTCGATCCGGTGCGCGTCAGGCGCTGATGACCGGGCGCGGTTCGGTGATCATGCGCTCTAAAGCTACCGTTGAGACGATCCGCAAAGACCGCGAAGCCATTGTCGTCACTGAAATTCCGTATCAGGTCAACAAAGCCTCCCTGATCGAGCACATCGCTGAACTGGTGCGCGATAAGCGCATCGAAGGCATTTCCGACATCCGCGACGAAAGCGACCGTCAGGGGATGCGCATTGTTGTTGAGCTTAAGCGCGATGCGTCGGGCGATGTGATCCTTAATCAGCTTTTCCGCTACACGGCACTGCAAACCAGCTTTGGCGTCAACATGCTGGCGCTTAATCATGGCCGTCCGCAGCAGATGGGCCTGCGTAAACTTTTGGAACTGTTCCTTGAGTTCCGCGAAGATGTCGTAATCCGCCGTACCAAGTTTGAACTGAACAAAGCCCGCGATCGCGGTCACGTCCTGGTCGGTCTGGCTATTGCGGTCGCCAATATCGACGAAGTCATTCATATTATCCGCTCCTCTGCCGACCCGACCGAAGCGCGTGAGCGCTTAACGGCGCGCGATTGGCCGGCCGGTGAAATGTCGCCGCTGATCGACCTGATTGCCGATCCGCGCTCAATCGTACTGGATGGCTCCAATGTCCGCCTGACCGATGAGCAGGCGCGGGCCATTCTGGCGCTGACCCTGTCGCGTCTGACCGGTCTGGGGCAGGACGAAATCTTTGGCGAAGCCCGCACCCTGGCCGGTGCGATTGCCGGGTTCCTGGAGATTCTGTCGTCGCGTGAGCGTATCCTTGGCATCGTGCGCGATGAACTTATTGAGGTACGTGACCAGTTTGCCATCCCGCGTCGCACCGAGATTGTGGACGGCGAAGGCGATATCGAAGACGAAGACCTGATCCCGCGTGAGGACATGGTCGTGACCGTCACCCATTCCGGCTACGTCAAGCGCACAGCGCTGACCGCCTATCGCACTCAGCATCGCGGCGGCAAGGGCCGTTCCGGCATGGCGATGAAGGACGAAGACGCCATCACCGGCATTTTCGCGGCCTCCACCCACCAACCGATGCTGTTCTTCTCCTCCGCGGGTAAGGCCTATAAGCTTAAGGTCTGGAAGCTGCCGCTCGGCAATCCGCAGTCCAAGGGCAAGGCGTTTGTGAACTTGCTGCCGCTCGATAAGGGCGAAGTCGTCACCAATATTCTGGCCCTGCCGGAAGAAGAAGCGGCGTGGGATAAACTCGACATCATTTTTGCGACCCGCTCCGGCGATGTGCGTCGTAACAAGTTGTCGGATTTTGTCAACGTCAACCGTGCCGGCAAGATCGCTATGAAGCTGGAAGAGGGTGATGCGATCGTCGGCGTGGCCATCTGCACCGAAGATCAGGACGTGCTGCTGTCGACCGCATCGGGTCGTTCGATCCGCTTTGCGGTCGATGAAGTGCGCGTCTTTGCGGGCCGCAGTTCAACCGGCGTGCGTGGCGTACGCCTTGGGGCTGACGACAGTGTGATTTCGATGGCGATCTTACGCCGTGTAGCGGCAACGCCTGCGGAGCGGACCGCCTATCTGAAGCATGCCGCCGCCATGCGCGCCGCCGTCAGCGGCGAGGGCGAAGATGTGTCTGTGGCCGTTGAAGAGGACGGCGAAGACTCGGTAGATGAAGCCTCGCTGACACCGGAACGCATTGCCGAACTGGGGGCTGCGGAGGAATTTATCCTGACCATTGCCGACACCGGTTTTGGCAAGCGGACATCGAGTTATGACTATCGCCGCACGGGCCGGGGCGGGCAGGGTATCGTCGCCATCGACCTCTCAAAACGCGGCGGAAAGCTGGTGGCGTCCTTCCCGGTTGAAGATTCTGATCAGCTTCTGCTGGTTACCGACGGCGGGCAACTGACCCGGACGCGCGTCTCGCAGGTGCGCATCGCTAGCCGCAACACCCAAGGCGTGACCATCTTCCGCACGTCGGGGGAAAAGGTCGTGTCGGTGGAGCGTCTGGCCGAAAGCGCTGAGGACGAAGGTGATGTTGCGGGAGAGCCAGAGGCTGATGCCGGAACCGCGACCGAATAGATAAAAAAGAGGGGGCAGCCCATGCGTATCGGTCTTTATCCGGGCACGTTCGATCCGATCACCAATGGCCATTCCGATATCATCGGGCGGGCGGTTAAGCTGGTCGACAGACTAGTCATTGGCGTGGCGCGTAATATCGGTAAGACACCTATGTTCACCCTCGAAGAACGGGTGGAAATGGTGCGCGAGGAAACCCGCCACCTCGGTGACATGGTTGAGGTGGCTGCCTTTGACAGCCTGCTGATGCACTATGCCCAGGAGGTCGGTGCCAGCATGATTATCCGCGGTTTGCGGGCGGTGGCCGACTTTGAGTACGAATTTCAGATGACAGCCATGAACCAACAGCTTAATCGTGAGCTTGAGACGGTTTTTTTAATGGCTGACCCGCGCCATCAGGCGATTGCGTCGCGCTTGGTCAAAGAAATAGCCCAATTGGGCGGCAATATTGCGCCGTTTGTATCGGAAAGCGTGGCGACACGGCTTTTGGCGAAGGTGGGAAAATAAGACATGATGTCTGTTCTGAAATATAAGTCCGCGGCCCTAAAATCCGCCATTCTGGGGTTAACGGTGGTGGCAACGGCGTTTGCACCCATCAGTGCGGCTCTGGCGCAGGCGGCTTCGGAATGGCGCGATCTTAATGCGGAAAACACGCTGGTGATTGATACAAACAAAGGCCGCGTGGTCGTTGAAATGTATCCCGAACTGGCCCCGCAGCACGTCGAGCGCATGAAGACGCTGACGCGTCAGGGTTTCTACAACGGTCAGAAATTCCACCGCGTGATCGAGGGCTTTATGGCTCAGACCGGTGACCCGCAAGGCACGGGTGAGGGCGGTTCAACCCTGCCCAACGTCCCCGGCGAATTTACTATCCGTCACGGCGCTGATTTCCCGATGGTCACCGCGTCGCGTCCGCGCGGATCGCAGATCGGCTATCTGGGTGTCATGCCGGTGCAGTCGCAGGTTCAGGAACTGATCCCGATTGCCAAGGACGGTAAAGTCCACGCGTGGGGGCTTTATTGCTCCGGCGTGCTGGGTATGGCGCGGGCCGGTGACAATAATTCGGCCAATTCGCAGTTCTTCCTGATGCGCTCCTATAATGCGGCGCTCGAAAAGCGATATACTGCCTTTGGCATGACGGTGCAGGGGCTGGATGTGGTGCGCAAACTTAAAATTGGGGAGCCACCGGTTGACCCTGATACCATGACCAAGGTGCAGATCATGGCCGACATCCCCGAAGCCGATCGGCCCAAGGTCAAGGTCATGAACACCAGCTCAAAAGCCTTTGCCGACCTGATCGAAAAAACCCGCAAGGAAAAGGGTGCTGATTTCTCCGCCTGCGATATTACGGTGCCAACCAAAGTTGAGTAATTTAAAAGCCCCTTCACTCAGGTGAAGGGGCTTTTTTTATGTCGTTTTATTTGTGCCCGGTTTGCGGCGGCGTCTGCGGCGTGTTTTCTTTTTGATCATCGACAGCAACAGCCCTTCGCGCAGGCCCCGGTCAGCCACCCGCAGGCGCTGCGACGGCCACAAATTCTGCACAGCCTCAAGCAATGCCGCCCCGGCCAGCACCAGATCGGCGCGGTCCTTGCCGATACACGGCTCATATTCCCGGCCTTTTTGACCCAAGTCCAGCAACCGATTAATCACGGCCTTGCAGTCGTCATGGGTCATCCACAGGCCGTCCACGCGCGACCGGTCATAGCGCTCCAGCCCCAGATGCATCCCGGCTAGAGAGGTGATCGCGCCCGACGTGCCGATCATATAGGTCTCGCCGTTGAAAAAATGCTCGGTCATGCCGTCGGCATCGCGGAATTTTTCCAGTTCGACCTGAACATCCGCCACCATGGCCTGAAACCAGACCTTGGGGTCGCCGTCCTTGGGCTCCGGAAACCGCTCGGCCAGATTGACCACACCCTTGGGGATCGACAGCCAGCATTTCGGCAGCGGGTGATTTTTGATCAGTTTCAGATTGCCGGTAGTCGCTATATCTTTGGGCGGTGTGTACTGGCTGAGGTCCAGCCAGGAAATCTCGGTCGATCCCCCGCCGACATCCATCACAATGGCAGCCTTGGCAGGGGTATCGAGCAGGGAGGCACACCCAACGACCGCCAGCCGGGCTTCTTCTTCGGGGGTGATGATGGTCAGCTTAAGGCCGGTTTCACGCTCGACACGGGCGATAAAGTCGGCCCCATTGCCAGCCGCGCGGCATGCCTGAGTGGCGACGGCCCGGATTTTTACGACATTGCGGCGTTTGATCTTCTCGGCGCATTGCCGGAGGGAGGCCATCGCCCGCTCCATCGCCGCCGGTTGCAGGTTGCCGGTGGAGGATACACCTTCGCCAAGGCGGACGATGCGGGAGAAGGCTTCGACAATTTTGAACTGGCCGTTCTGAAAAGACGCAATCATCAGCCGGCAATTATTGGTGCCCAGATCAAGCGCCGCATAATTAGCTATATCGGATGCCGCCGCTTGTTGCGCTGAGCCTCGGCGCCTGCGTTTCAACCCCTCAGAACGTCGCGCCGCACCCGGACTTTCCGAGGCGGGGGGCAAGGCTTTGCCGGAGGCCGCTGGCCGTCCGTGTGGTTCAGAGGGAGCCTTTGTCATATGGCTCATACCCCGCTTTTTTATTGTTATTTTATGTTTCGGGTGAGGTCGAAATGACGCGATATTGTTACATCATCTCCACATGCACCCACTTCGCGAAAACACTATCAACCAAGGGGAGAAGGGGAAAGGTCTTTTTGAATATTCGCGCTAAAACATGAAGGCGGCATGAGGCGACCACGGACGAATCGCGCTTATGAACAGGGGCTAATTCAATTATGCATTTCTCCGGAAATCCGGATCAGGGCGGTGAACCGATGACGTATCAGCGAAGCGCAAAATTTGATATAGGTCAGGTTGTCGTGCATCGTCTGTTCGATTTTCGCGGCGTCGTGTTTGATGTCGATCCGCAATATCTGGATGACGAAGAATGGTGGCAGGCGATCCCCGAAGCGGTGCGTCCGGAAAAGAACCAGCCCTTTTACCATCTGCTCGCTGAAAACGGTGAAAGCTGTTACGTCGCCTATGCTTCAGAAGGCAATCTGGACGCCGATGATACGGGTGAGCCTTTGCGCCACCCGCAGACCGATCTGATTTTCGATCGGTTTGAAAATGGCCGCTACCTGCCCAAGATGCGGCTGGCCAATTAAGCGCTGGATTAACCGAATTAGATCAGGTTTATTTTGTGTCCTGCGGCCCCCATCGAATTCCTATAAATGCCGTCATATAATAGCAGAAGAGAATGGTTAGACTCATCTGCGCAGTTGACCCTATTTAAAATCGTGTCAATGCTACCACAGTGATTGATTTGCGATTTTTGGGTGATGCGATGTTGCAACAGTGTTTCAAGGCAGAAAATACCTTGCAATCGCGGGCAACGGCGGAGCCCTTTGGGGGGCGCGGTGGCGCTACCGGATCGTATCGGACTACGGGTTTTTTGCTGCGGAGATTTTGTGAGTTGGTGAGCTCTCTGGGACTCGAACCCAGGACCCTCTGATTAAAAGTCAGATGCTCTAGCCGGCTGAGCTAAGAGCTCACTCTCCTCATGGCCGACCAAGTACCGGTCAGCGAGAGGGACTACATAGAGAGGTGTGACTGATTACGCAAGCACATCATCTTTCTTTTGACGCAGTTTTATTGGTTTATGGCGTAAAAGGTGTGGAGGCTTTTCAGTGAGCACTGAATTTTCCTTGGGCGCAGGCCGCAAAATAGGGATCATTTCCCTGGTTTGCATGGGCTTTACGTCGTTGGGTATGACGGCATGTGCGTCCAAGCCCAAGGCGGGAGAGATGTCTCTCGTCGAATCAAAACCTGTCTATGCTCAGGCTGAACCTGAGAAAAAAGGCAAAATCGGCTCGACCATGAAAAAGAGCGCCATGGATGTGGGGGATGGTTTTGGCGATGCGCTGGCGGCCCCGCTCGAAGACCTCAATCTGCGCCGTGACGATATTCCGGCTATTTTGATACGCGCTTCCACCAAAACCTATGACCTAACTGGCATGGAGCGCTGTGAAGGCATAGCGGCTGAGGTTAAGCGTCTCGATGAAGTCCTGGGCGACGACTTTGATGAACCGCCCCCCCCTGAGACCGATATGACGGAAAAGAGCGGTCGTGCGGCCACCAACTATACTTTGGGGGCCGTAAGATCTGCCGCGCGCGATATCATCCCGATGCGCGGGCTGGTGCGCAAGATTACGGGCGCGGAAAAGCACCAGAAATCTATTGATCGTGCCGAGCAAGCCGGGATCGTCCGCCGTGCCTATCTCAAAGGTATTGGCCTGAACAAGAACTGCGCCCCGCCAGCCGCCCCTTCGTGGTTTGTGCCCGCAGTTATGCCGCAAATGGCCGAGGATGCCGCCCCGCGTGGTCGTCGCGCCGATGTCATTGAGGCGTCGGACGTTGTGCGCACCTCACCGACGGCACGGCGCTCGAATAAATAGGCTATGCCTTGTCGCGCAGGTGGGTTTCGCGAAACCATGACCTGAACTGCGCGAATTCGCCTGCAGCAATGGCCGCGCGTATCCGGATCATCAGCGCCTGGAAAAAGGCGATGTTGTGCCATGACAGCAAAACCTGCCCCAGAATTTCCTCAGACCGCATCAGGTGATGCAGATAAGCCTTTGAATAATCGCGACTGGCCGGGCAATCGCTGGTCGGATTGAGCGGCGTGTCGTCCTCTGCAAAACGGGCGTTTTTGATATTGATCGGCCCTTCCCACGTCCAGACTTGACCGTGACGACCGGAGCGGGTTGGCAGGACGCAATCGAACATATCGACGCCGCGCGCCACCGCCTCGACCAGATCGATCGGCTTACCCACCCCCATCAGATAGCGCGGGCGATCCCACGGCAGGATCGGGGCGCAGTAATCGAGCGTATCGCACATGGCCTCATGGCCTTCGCCGACGGCCAGACCGCCGATAGCATAGCCGTCGAAACCGATCTCAAGCAACCGATCCGTCGATTCGCGGCGCAGGGCCTCAAAGGTCGAACCCTGCTGAATGCCAAACAGCGCCTGACGGTCGCGGGTGCCGAACGCAGCCTTTGACCGCTGGCCCCAGCGGGCGGACAGTTGCAGCGCCTTTTGAGCGCGGGCTTCATCGACGGGGTAGGACACGCACTCGTCAAGCTGCATGACGATATCGGAGCCCAGCAGATCGGCCTGAATTTCAATCGAGCGTTCGGGCGATAAGATGTGGCGCGAACCGTCGATATGGCTCTGAAAGGTGACGTTATCTTCGGTGACCTTGGAAATCTGCGACAGGCTCATGACCTGAAACCCGCCGGAATCGGTCAGGATAGGGCCATCCCAGCCCATGAATTTATGCAGGCCACCCAGACGCTTTACGCGCTCTGCCGTCGGGCGCAGCATCAGGTGGTAGGTGTTGCCGAGGATGATCTTGGCATGGCTCTGGCGCACCATATCGAGCGTCAGGGCCTTCACAGTCGCGGCGGTGCCGACGGGCATAAAGATCGGGGTCGGGATATCACCGCGCGGGGTTTTTAAGACGCCGGTGCGGGCCTGACCATCATGTGCGGTCAATTCAAAGGGAAAAGCTGTCATCGCGGCGATTTAGCAGAACGATTGGCCAAAAGCGAGGCATCGCCATAAGAGAAAAAGCGGTAGCCTGTTTCCACGGCATGGTCATAGGCGGCTTTCATGGTGTCATAGCCTGAAAAGGCGCAGACCAGCATGAACAGGGTCGATTTCGGCAGGTGGAAATTGGTCATGAGAATGTCCGCTGACCTGACCCGTACGCCGGGGGTGATAAAGATCGAGGTTTCATCGGCAAACGGATGGATCACACCGTCATCGTCGCAGGCGCTTTCGATCAACCGCAGCGCGGTGGTGCCGACGCAGATTACGCGGCCACCTGATGCGCGGGCGGCATTGATTTTGTCCGCAACCGCTTGGGTGACCTCACCATATTCGGCGTGCATTTTGTGGTCGCGGGTGTCGTCTACCTTGACCGGCAAAAACGTGCCCGCGCCGACATGCAGGGTGACCTGCGCGATCTCAACCCCTTTGGCGACGAGGGCCTCAAGGATGGCGGGCGTGAAATGCAGACCGGCGGTAGGGGCGGCTACGGAGCCCTCGGCGGCGGCGAAAATGGTCTGGTAATCGGTCTTATCCTGCTCATCCTCGCTGCGCTTTGAGCGAATATAGGGGGGCAGGGGCATGCCGCCGATCTCATGCAGGCGGGTGCTCATGTCTTCGGCGCCGTGGTCGAACGACAGGGTGTAAAGGCCGTCGTCGTCCTTGGCCGTGGCGATGGCGTTTAAGATCGACGCGCTGCCCTCATGGCCAAAGCTGACTATATCTCCAACCCGCACGCGACGGCCCGGTTTGATGAAGGCTTGCCACATGACGGGCGACAGGGATTTGATCAGGGTTGCCTCAATCGTAACGTATTGGCCGTCACGGTCGCGCTGGCCATGCAACTGCACGGGCAGAACCCTGGTGTCATTGACCACCAGTATGTCGCCGGGGCGAATGAGGCGCGTCAGATCACCGACATGATGATCGCCGATCTCGCCGTTTTCGTCCACGGTCATCAGGCGCGCGCTCTCCCGCGGCGTGGCAGGGCGCAGGGCTATGGCGCTGTCGGGCAGGTCGAAATCAAATTGGGATACCAGCATGCCCGCTTCAAACAGGCAAAGCGGCCAAAGGTCAAGAGGCCAGCTTGGGGTCCGTAGCGTTTCGCATGGCCTCCAGCCAGTGTGTCGCCTCGGTCAGTTCATTGAAGGTGCGCACGATCCGCAGAGGTAAGCCCGCCTCATAGGCTTTTTGGCGGGCATGGGTCAGGGGGTCTGCACTGACGATAGCGGTAAGCCTGCCCGCATCACGACCGCGGGCGGCCTGATTCCAGGCCCGTGCCATCTGCGCCAGATCATCCAGAACGACAACGCCTTCGAACCGTCGCATATCGAACAAAGAATCGTAAAGCCAGGGCTGTTCGAGGGCTTGAAACTGGGCCGCAAGTGTTTCGGCTATCGTTTTTGAGTCCAGATCACCAAAATATTTCACGGTGATCATCCGGCGGTCATTATCAACGTCAAACACAAGGCGCGCACGAATGGCCATAATGGTGTTTTTTCCTGAAGACGCTTAAGGCTGGTACTGACCAATGCTAATAGAAACAAGCCGTCTTTATAGGCCTAAAAATTGGCAACCGATTTCAACGCATCAACCATTTCATAGTTCGGCAGTTCGCCCTTTTCGACCCAGGCCATACCGTCTTTGAATTCTCGGAAAGTATATATATTTTTGTTTTTGAATGACGTCCGAACATTGCCGATACGCGCAAAACTGACCGGGTTGTGGGTGATGATGGCGCCGCGCACAGTGTTGTGATAATCCCCGGCCAGAGCCTGCCAGCGTTGTCTGAGATCATCGATATGACTGACATGCATCAGGCCATCGTGACGAGATATGTCCAAAACAAGATGATAATGCCAAGGTTCATTGAGCACCGCGTAGGTCTTCATCAGGGTATCAACGATTTCAGCACCGTCGACATCCCCAAGGACTCTGAACACAATGATCTTGCGGTCTTCGTCTAACCTAACCGTAATTCGCGATCTGATCGCCATGACCGATTGCCCTTTGGCTTAATCCTTGGTTTTCTAAACTATACCTTTCGACGTTTAACGAATGATTGACTTAAGGGTAACTGCGGAAAAACGCCAAAAAGCGCAACGCCGTAGGGCGATGCGCTAAAGGGATTGACGCAATATGAATTTAAGCGACGTCGGCGGCGACGCGGAAGGACACGATCTTGCCCGGTGCGCGCGGCGGCTCACCCTTGGGCAGGGCGTCTACGTGTTCCATGCCCGACGTGACCTGCCCCCAGACCGTATATTGGCGGTCAAGGAAATTGGCATCGTCAAAGCAGATGAAGAACTGGCTGTCGGCGGAATCCGGGTTCATCGAGCGGGCCATCGAGCAGACGCCGCGCACATGGGCCTCATTAGAAAACTCAGCCTTAAGCTTTTTGCCGGAACCGCCATAGCCCTGACCTTCGGGATCGCCGCCCTGAGCCATGAAGCCGGGGATAACGCGGTGGAAGACGATGCCGTCGTAAAAGCCTTCGCGGGCCAGTTCCTTGATGCGGGCGACGTGGTTCGGTGCCAGATCAGGGCGAAGTTCAATGACGACTTCGCCGGATTCGAGGGTCAGAATGATGGTGTTTTCGGGATCAGCCGACATGGTGCGTCCTCTTGGAGTATACAATTGCGCCCCTCTTAGGCCATCGCGCCCCGTATTTCAAAAAGTAATTTAACGTCAGGTCATTTTGCGAAAGGCTAAAAAGCGCTATAGCCCTGACATGAACGATAAAAAAACGCCTGAAGACGCCCCCGAAGCGCGCCGTAAAATGGTCAAGCCCCCGACCGGTGGCAATCTGTCTGGCCGTAACAAGGGCCACACCGCCGTCAAAACCGCCAAGCAGCGCACGGAATCCTCGGCCAAATGGCTGGAGCGGCAATTAAATGACCCGTTTGTGGCGCGGGCCAAGGCCGAAGGCTGGCGCTCACGCGCAGCATTCAAGCTGACCGAGATTGATGACCGCTTTAAGCTGCTGCACCGCGGGGTGAGAGTGGTTGATCTGGGCTGTGCGCCCGGCGGTTGGGTTCAGGTCGCCAAGAAACGCGGCGCGGCCCATGTGGTCGGGGTTGATCTGCTGCCGGTCGATCCGGTGCCGGGGGCGGAGATCATTCAGGCTGATTTTACCGACCCTGAGGTCGGCCCGCGTCTGATGGAGATGCTGGGCGGTAAACCTGATCTGGTGCTGTCGGATCTGGCGCACAATACGGTCGGCCATAAGCAGACCGATCACCTTAAGATCGTCGGTCTGATCGAGATGGCCGCTGATTTTGCCATTTTGAACCTGAAACCCGGCGGCACCTTTGTGGCCAAGGCCTTTCAGGGCGGTGAAACCCATGCTGTGCTGGATATCCTCAAGCGCAATTTCACCGACGTGAAGCACATCAAACCCAAGGCCAGCCGTCAGGGCTCATCCGAGACTTTTATCGTGGCGATGGGGTTTAAGGGTTAGGCTTTCTGAATCACGGGCACAATCCCCGCGATCTTCAACCGTGCCCGGTGGCGCTCCATCATGGCGCCAAACACCCGACCAGCAAACAGCGGGCGCAGGCGATACGACAGCCAGACAAGGCCTTTGGCGATTTGGTACTGCGTGGAATGGCTCATGGCGTCGCCTTATCGAGAGAGGGGATAGTTCATATTACCCCGAAGTGATTAAGGTCGCCGTTACAAGCGTGGTTAAGGTATGGTTTCTGTCGCGATTTCCTTGGGCGCAGTATATCGCCAGACGCACCACGCACTGATCCCACCAATAATACCGAAGAAGCCTGAGACGCTGTAGATGCTCATAATCATGGGTGGCCACTGAGAGCCAGGCGTGTTCATTAAACTCAGCAGTAAAAAAGGCGCGCCTGCTATTATCAGTCCGCTAAGCGCTGACGTCCACAGATTGAGGCGACCTAGTGTCTCCAGTTTGTAAAATAGCGGCAATCCCAAAATCAAAATATGCAGCGACGCAATTATAAATGTAATCGGGGTTGTAAGCAGCGTAATCAATATAAAAAGAGATAAGTCAAAGCCCCCGCTCATTATGAGCAGATAAAGGCTAAGGGCGATGCCCGGCATCAACGCCGCCGCAAACCATGCCCAGAGTACACGTTGCATCATCGTCATTCCGGATATCCCCCATGGTAACCTAAATCACGAGACTGCTCCGATTTAGCAGAATGTGAAACAATTTTTTCGTACCGGCCCCTTTACGCAGAGACCCGCTTGGCTTAGGAACAACCCGCAAAATGGAGAGTCCGTAATGGAAATACGCGAAGGCTTAACCTTCGACGACGTTTTGCTGGAACCCGGCCCGTCAGAGGTCATTCCCACTCAAGTCGATACGAAATCTAAATTCACCCGCTCGATCAATCTCAACATCCCGCTGGTGTCATCCGCGATGGATACGGTGACCGAAGCGCGTCTGGCGGTCGCCATGGCGCAGGTTGGCGGGCTGGGGATCATTCACCGCAACTTAAGCATTGAGCGTCAGGCCGAAGAAATCCGCGAAGTTAAGCGTTTTGAGTCGGGCATGGTCATCAACCCGATCACCATCAATCCTGAAACGACGCTGGCTGAGGTTCGTGAAATCATCGCCCGTCGCGGTATTTCCGGCTTTCCGGTGGTCGAGCGCGGCACGGGCAAGCTGGTCGGTATCCTGACCAACCGCGATATCCGCTTTGAAAGTGATAATTCCAAAACCGCCGCGCAACTGATGGTGCGCGAAGGGCTGATTACCCTGAAAGACGGCAGCGTTCAGCAATCGGTGGCCCGCCACCTGATGGCTGAGCACCGCATTGAGCGCATCATTGTGGTCGATGACGCTTACCGCGCCGTTGGCCTCGTCACCGTCAAGGACATGGAAAAATCGCAAGCCTACCCCAGCGCGGCCAAGGACGACGCCGGTCGGCTTTTGGTGGGCGCGGCGTCCACGGTCGGCGATGCGGGTTTTGAGCGTTCGGTTGGGCTGATCGAAGCGGGCGTGGATGTGGTCGTGATCGACACCGCCCACGGCCATTCGATTCTGGTCTCTCAGGCCGTTGAGCGCATCAAAAAAGCCTATAACCACGTTCAGATCGTGGCCGGTAATGTCGCGACCTATGACGCGACCCGCGCCCTGATTGATGCCGGGGCTGATGCGGTTAAGGTCGGCATCGGGCCGGGCTCAATCTGCACCACCCGCGTCGTCGCCGGTGTCGGTGTGCCGCAGCTCACCGCCATTATCGACTGTGTGCGGGCCGCTGAGGGCACTGGCGTGCCGATCATCGCCGATGGCGGCATCAAGCTGTCGGGAGATCTGGCCAAGGCCATTGCGGCGGGCGCTTCAACCGCCATGCTGGGATCGATGTTTGCGGGCACCGAAGAGGCGCCCGGTGAGGTCATTCTTTATCAGGGTCGCTCCTACAAATCCTATCGTGGCATGGGCTCGGTCGGGGCTATGGCGCGCGGCTCGGCCGATCGCTACTTCCAAAAGGACGTGCAGGACACCATGAAACTGGTGCCCGAAGGCATCGAAGGTCAGGTGCCCTACAAAGGCCCGATCGCGCCGGTGGTTCACCAACTGGTCGGTGGTTTGCGCGCGTCAATGGGCTATGTTGGCGCTCCCGATATCGCTGAGTTCCAGAAGCGGGCGCGGTTTGTGCGCATCACCAATGCGGGCCTGCGCGAAAGCCATGTCCACGATGTGATGATCACCCGCGAAGCTCCAAACTACCGCCAGTAGCGTAACAGAGAGCGCCGCTAATACCGGCGGCGCTGATCTGCACCGGAGCCGTCCATGACCCATGAAGTGTTCATACTTGTCTATGCTGTTATCTTAGGCCTGATCCATCTGGTGATCACGGCTGCGGCGGCGCGCCGTCAGGAAGGCAATCTGAAATGGGCGGCCGGTCCGCGTGATGAACCGGTGGTACATACTGGCATGGCTGGCCGGTTGCAGCGGTCATTTGCCAATTTCAAGGAAACCTTCGTTTTCTTTGCGGTGATTATCATCTGTCTGGCGTTGCGTGGACGCACAAATGAGCTATCCCAATTGGGCGCCACCGTCTATCTGGTGGCGCGCATTTTATACATTCCGGCCTACGCCTTTGGCTGGCCGTTTCGTTTCGCGATCTGGGGCGTGTCGATGTTTGGAATCGTCACCTGCCTGATCGCCCTGTTGATTTAGGACACGATGACCCCTGCCGCCCGATTAGCTGCCGCTGCCGACATTCTCGACATCCTCAAAGGTACGCGCAAAGCCGCCGAAGAGATACTGAAAGACTGGGGCCGCAATCATCGCTATGCGGGCTCAAAAGACCGCCGTGCCATCGCCGATAAGGTCTATCAATGCCTGCGGGCGCGCGAACGCTTGTCTTTTGCCATGGATTCCGATTCTGGCAGGTCGTTGATTTTAGGCGCTTTACATCTGCTGGATGGTGTCACGATTGATGAGATTGACCAGCTTTATACCGGCGAAGGTTATGCGCCGCCCAAGCTATCACTTGCGGAGCGCAATCGGCTGTCAGCGGGTGAGGGCGAGGCTCCGCAGTGGCTGGAAGCGGGGCTGCCCGCCTTTGTGTCTGAACGCCTCAAAGCCGTCTATGGCGATGACTGGTTGAAAGAGGCGGAGGCGCTAATGCTGCCGCGCGCGCCGATTGATCTGCGCGTCAATGGCGACCGCGAACCGATCCGTCAGGGCTTGGAAATGCTGGGCTATAAGCCGGAACTGACGCCGTTTTCGGCCTTTGGTTTGCGCCTGCCCGCCGATCCGCCGCCCAATGTGCGCGCATTGCCTGCGTTTCGACAGGGCATCATCGAAATTCAGGACGAAGGCTCGCAACTGGCGGCGTTTCTGGCCGGTGCTAAAGCCGGTATGACGGTGATTGATTATTGTGCTGGCGGCGGCGGTAAGACGCTGGGGCTGCTGCAGGCGATGCAGACGCCGGAGGGCAAAACATCGGGGCGTCTGGTGGCCTCGGATGTCGAAAAAACGCGCCTGAACAATATCAAACCACGCTTGGCCCGCGCAGGCCTTGAGGCCGAGTTCCGCCAGTTGACGAAGGACGGTGAGGGGCTGGAAGACCTAATCGGGGTGGCCGATCTGGTGCTGGTCGATGCGCCCTGTTCCGGTTCCGGCGTGTGGCGCAGACGGCCCGAAACCGCCCATAAACTGACCGAGGAGGAAGTGGCGCGGCTGCATGACTTGCAAACCGCCATTCTTCATCGCGCGTCGCGTCTGGTCAAACCAGGCGGACTGTTGGCCTATGCCACCTGTTCGATCCTGCCGGATGAAAATGACATGACGGCGGACCGGTTTGAGGCCGATCATCCGCAATTTGAGCCGCGCCCGATTTCTGAGGCCGTACAGGTGCCGCACATCACGACCGAAGGTGCTGCCGAACTTGCCAAAATCGCGGGTACCAGCCACCGCTTACGCCTGTCGCCGGGCACATCCAATACTGACGGTTTCTTCGTCGCCCTCTATCAACGGAAAGCTTAAAGCCCATGCACCATGAAAAGGTTCTGATCATAGATTTCGGTTCGCAAGTGACCCAGTTGATCGCCCGCCGGGTGCGTGAATGTGGCGTCTATTGCGAAATCCACCCCTTCACCAAGGCGGTTGATGCGCTTGAAGCCTTGCGGCCCAACGCGGTCATCCTGTCCGGCAGTCCGCACAGCGTCATCGACGAAGGCCCACGCATCGACGCGACCCTTTTCATGAAGGATCTGCCGGTATTTGGCATCTGCTATGGCGAGCAACTGATGTGCGAGCTTCTGGGCGGTAGGGTCGAAAGCGGTCATCACCGGGAATTTGGACGCGCCGAGATCGAGATCACCAAAGCATCACCGATTTTCAAAGGCTTGGACACCAAAGAGACCGTGTGGATGAGCCACGGCGACCGCGTGACCGCCATCCCCGAAGGCTTTGAGGTTATTGCTACGTCCGAAGGCGCGCCTTTTGCCGCGATTGCCCATGAAGACAAGCGTTTTTACGCGGTGCAGTTCCACCCGGAAGTGGTCCACACTAAGCGCGGCACCGACATGATCCGCAACTTCCTGTTTGAAATCGCGGGCCTCAAAGGCGACTGGACGATGGCGGCTTTCCGTCAGGAAATGATCGAGAAGATTCGCAAGCAAGTTGGCACCGGTAAGGTTATTTGCGGGCTGTCGGGCGGGGTGGATTCCTCCGTGGCGGCGGTGCTGATCCACGAAGCTATCGGTGAGCAACTGGCCTGCGTGTTCGTCGATACCGGCTTGTTGCGCAAAAACGAGGGTGAGCAGGTTGTGACCCTGTTCCGTGACCACTACAATATCCCGCTGATCCATGTTCAAGCACAAGACAAATTCCTTGGTGCGCTGGCCGGTGAATTCGATCCTGAGAAAAAGCGCAAGACCATTGGCCGCCTTTTCATCGAGGTGTTTGACGAAGAAGCGGCGAAAATAGACGGCGCAGAATTCCTCGCGCAGGGCACGCTTTATCCCGACGTGGTCGAGAGCGTCTCGCCGCACGGTGGGCCATCAACCGTCATCAAATCGCACCATAATGTCGGCGGTTTGCCCGACTATATGAAGCTGAAACTGGTCGAGCCCTTGCGTGAACTGTTCAAGGACGAAGTGCGCGCCTTGGGCAAAGAACTGGGCCTGACCGATGCCTTTGTCGGTCGCCACCCGTTCCCTGGGCCGGGGCTGGCCATCCGTATCCCCGGTGAAGTGACGCCGGAAAAGGTCAAAACCCTGCAAGACGCTGACGCCATCTATCTTGATGAAATTCGCAAGGCAGGGCTTTATGACCAGATCTGGCAGGCCTTTGCGGTGTTGCTGCCGGTGAAAACCGTCGGCGTCATGGGCGATGCCCGTACCTACGAGGATGTGCTGGCGCTCAGGGCCGTGACCTCATCGGACGGCATGACGGCGGACTTCTATGAGTTCCCATGGGCCGTGCTGGGGCGCTGCGCCACCCGTATCGTGAATGAAGTCAGAGGGGTCAACCGCGTCGTTTATGACGTAACCTCAAAGCCCCCCGGCACGATCGAGTGGGAATAAAACCTGCGGCTTTTTTGCACCCCGTGACTTACCCACACATAGGCTGGGCCTGGTTCCGCCTCTGGCTAATTCAGCCATGTATTGCCACTCGTTACTGGCGAGAATTTTTCTTTTCAAGATAATTGAATTTTTGCCTATTTAATAAATGATTTCAGTCGCGTAGGTATCATTATTTAACGCGATGTCGATCCATGTTTCATGGCCATTACGATAAATTAATTCAGATTTGTTACAATAAAAGCTCAGGCGGTATGGGTTTAATGTAATAATGGTACGTGAATACTATATAGGGGACGCGGTTTACTTTAAACTGGTAAAAAGCGCCTATGGTAATTTGTTACCAATGCTGTTTGTGAATGTGGCGGCTGCGCTTGGGGCGACGTGGGTATTAATGCACGCGGGCTTTGCTGCGGCAATATACTGGTTTGGCGGCATGATTTTCTTAAGTCTGCTTCGATTAGCAGGTTTGCAGAGATTTAACGCCCTGCTTCGAAGGGCATTGATAACCAAGAAAAGTGACCTTACCCAGTGGAAGAAATACTATGGCGTAGGGCTGTGTTCATCAGGGTTATTGTGGGTGATCCTGGCATGTGACGTTGTACTGGGTGTGAGCGGAACGGCCAGCGTGTCCGCAAAATATACACTTATCATCATCATATCCTCCCTGGCGGGTGGTGCCACAGGCGTAACGGCAGCCCTGAAGCGGGAAGGGCGTCTATATATTAGCATACTTTTGCTGCCAGCTTCGGTGGCTCTGGCGGTTGCAAATTCCGGCGATATTGTTATCGCGGGGCTTGGTATTGTGTTCTGGGTCGTTATGCTTGTGGGCCACAAGAATAACCATCATATCCTCCGCCAGAGCTATGAACTTCAGCACGAAAACTCGAACCTCATTCATAGCCTACGTACCTTAAACAGTTCGCTGGAAGCTAAGGTGGTCGAACGCACTGTGGCTTTGAAGGAAATTGCGCACAAGGATGCACTCACGAACCTGCTAAATCGCCGAGGCTTGATGGAGTGGGCACATCAAACCTTAGATGAAAACCCCGGTTTGCGCCTGGCTGTCTTGTTTCTTGATCTTGATCGGTTCAAACAGGTCAATGACGCTCTGGGTCATGATGTGGGTGACCATGTGCTCGCATGTGTGTCCAGGCGGATCCATGAGCAGTTGTTTTCAGATAGTGTGATGGCCCGTTGGGGCGGCGACGAGTTTGTGATTGCGGTGCCTCTGAAGTCGGGGGATACCGAGCATCTTCAGCACCTCCCGTCATTGATTATCGAGGCGGCAGGTATGCCTGTTATGCTGAATGGCGAAGAAATTAAATTAGGGGTTAGTATAGGTTACGCAATTTACCCGGATGATGACCCGTCTTTTACAAATATCATCCAGGCGGCTGATCTGGCGGTCGCGGAGGTCAAACGTACCGAACGCGGCGGCGTTCTGGCTTATAGTGAAACCTACGCCGAGGTGCAGCGCCGGCGCTATGATCTCAGTCGAGCCCTCGCCAAGGCGATTGGCACGAACGAGCTGAGTTTAGTGTATCAGCCAATTGTGAGTGCAAAAACCGGGCGTGTCGTAGCCCAGGAAGCACTGGCCCGCTGGAACCATCCCCTCCTGGGTCAGATCAGTCCCGACGAATTCATCAGACTTGCAGAAGATACGGATAGAATTAATGCCTTAGGGGAATGGACCCTTACTGAAGCCTGCCGTTATGCAAAAAGCTGGAGCTCTGACGCGTCGCATGTGAAAATTGCCGTCAATGTTTCCATTAAACAAATGGTGCGGGGGCATTTCGATTTAAAGGTTGTTCAAATTTTGAATGCCACGGGCCTCAGCCCAAGCCGGCTTCAACTTGAAGTCACTGAGTCAGTCTTTGATGATGAGCATATGGAAATGGTGCTGTCCTGCGTGAAAAATCTTCGGGACCTTGGTGTCGACGTTCATATCGACGATTTTGGAACCGGATATTCATCGCTGTCGCGGCTTCACCGCTTCCAGGTTGGGGCTGTAAAAATAGATCGGTGCTTCGTGAATGAGCTCTCCGGTAAGGGGCGCGTTGTCATTGAAAGTACCGTTATGATCGCGCGCCAATTCGGCTTTGAAATCATCGCTGAGGGCGTTGAAACGGTGGAACAAGCCAAGGCACTTTATGAAATCGGAGTGGATGAGTTTCAGGGGTACTACTTTGGTCGCCCGCAGGCCGAGGCATCGCACACGGCGTTTCGCCCTGTCTGGGCTGGTGGCGATCACCTGGAGACGCATCAAAGACACGGGCGCAATTAACTACCGATGCTTTGCAGGCTTAGTCTTATCATATGGGTCTGACTGTTGGGGCCGTCGGGAAAAGTAAGACGAATTTCTCCGAGTCAGTCCTCAATGGTATCGTGGGTGGCAACCGCGCCGCGCCGCCAGTAGCCTGCGGCTTTCAGCCATTTCGGATTGATGCCGTGGTCTCTAATGAGTTGAGTGCGCAAGGCTTTGGCGGTGGCGGACTCGCAGGCAACCCAGGCGTAGCAGTCGCCCGCCGGGAGGTGGATGGTCTTTAAGACTTCGCTTAGCGTCTGACCTTCACGGCGATAAATCCAGTGTATAGTGACATCGGCGGGGGTATCGAAGCTGAGTTGGTCGGTCTCAGACTCGACTTCGACCAGCACCACAGCTTTGGCACCAACCGGCAATTCTTCCAAACGGCGGCCGATTGCGGGCAGGGCGGTCTCATCGCCAATCAGAATATAGCCGTCAAAGGCCAGAGGAATTACAAACGAGCAGCGCGGCCCGCCGACCCTAAGTTCATCGCCGACTTTGGCGGTCTGTGCCCATGTGGTCGCTGGCCCCGCCTCATGGACGGCGAAGTCGAGCGTGAGGTGGTTGTTTGTGCGGTCATAGGCGCGCGGGGTATAGTCGCGGGCGATGACGGTCTGGCCTTCCGGCATCTGCCTTATACCGTCGGGGCCCAGCACAGGTGTGGCAATCTCACCGGTCGCGGGATCAGGGAAAAAGACCTTTACATGGTCGTCGAAGCCCAGACTGGTAAAGCCGGTCAGGTCATCGCCGCCTAATACGATCCGGATCATGTTTGGCGATAGATGATGTTTTGACACAACTTTCAGGTGGCGGGCCGGGCCCAGATTATGGCGTACGCGTACCGGCGCGTGTGGATCGGCATCGGTCATTCAGATACGCTCCACCTTTTTGGCGGCGTCATCCAGAATGTCGGCAATGGCTTCGATTTCGGTCAGGGTCAGGGGCTCACGGTTGAGGCGCAGATGAAGAGCGGTTTTAAAGTTTTCAATCGCCCGCACAATCTGGGGCGGGCGTTCGCCCAGTCGGTCCTTGCCGCGTTCAAGGCGGCCCATGGCGTCCGCGACCGCCTCGGCGTTTTGTGTCAGGAAATCCAGACCAGCAGGCGTGATGGTATAAAGCTTGCGGCCGTCTTCGGTGGCGGCAATGGTGGCATAGCCGAGTTCCTCGATCCAGCTCAGGATCGGATAGACCACGCCGGGGCTTGGGCTATAGGCGCCGTCGAGTTTATCTTCGATCGCCTTGATCAGTTCGTAGCCATGGCTTGGTTTTTCACTGATGTAGGTCAATAGCACCAGACGCAGGCCGCCATGGCCGAAAATGCGCCCGCCACCGCGCCGTTTACCGTCTCTGCCTTCAGGAGAGTCGCCAAAACCGCGACCCTGACGACCTTTACCCATGCCGCCAAAGATGTCGTCGCGTTGCCGCAGGATGTGTGCGCCGCCATGGCGCATGTGTGCAAATTTCTGCATTTCTATATCTTTCTTAATTTTAGACAATATTTAGATATATCTAAAACGCAACTAAATCAAGATGCAGTGCATGAATTTTATTTAATGTCGGAATCTGCATCCAAATGGCCGTGTCAAAGGCTCTAGTCATCACAGGGCCGGTTATAGGGGCCCGCAACTTTTTACTGAGGAGTATGACTATGGAACTGGGAATTCTGGTGCCCCTGGCACCATTCATCATGGTGATTACCATCGTTGTGGTGTCAAAGATTTATAAAAACAAGGAGCAGGAAGAAATCCACAAGACCTTGCGCATGGCTATTGAAAAGGGCCAGAACCTGTCGAAAGAGGACTTCGACATTCTGCGCAATAATGTGAAGGTCAAATCGCCGATGAACGATATCCGCAACGGACTGATCACTATGTTCGTGGGCATAGGTATCTGCGTGTTCGGGTATTTCCTGAGTTTTGAGAAAGGTGACGCCCTTTATCCGCTAATCGGTATTGGGGCTATTCCGGGTTTTATCGGCCTGGCGCTGGTCATCATCGGTCTGTTTGGTCTGGCTCAAAAGACAAAGGATTAAGCGGGCTTAAGCACGCGACCCTTTCATGCCACAGTCACCCAGTCACAACTCTGCGCAGGATCAGTCCGATATCGACCTCATCGGTCGGGCGGTTACCGGATCGCACACCGCTTTCGGCGAACTTGTCCGCCGCCACAGCGGGGCCTTGCGCACGCATTTGCGGCGGATGGGGGCGCAAAGCTCAGATGCTGACGATATCGCGCAGGAAGCCTTCATGGCCGCATTTGAGCGCCTGTCTGAGTTCCGCTTTGAAGGGCCGTTTATTGCTTGGTTGAAGATGATCGCCTCGCGCCGGTATCTGAAAAAGCTGAAAGCCGCCCAAAAGTACCTGTTTACCGATGATATTACCCTGTTTGAGACACCGGATCAGGCACCGCCCCCGGCTGATATGCGATTGCATGATCTGGATAGTGCGCTCTCACAGCTTAAGCCGATAGAGCGGGTGTGCGTGACGCTTAACTTCAGTGCCGGGTTGTCTCATGGTGACGTGGCCGCTGAGACCGGTCTGCCGCTGGGGACGGTAAAAAGCCATATTAAACGTGGGCTGGATCAGCTTAAATCCGCGCTCACGGTGCCAAACGCTTCAGCTCAACCAAATTCTTCAGCTCAACCAAATTCTCCCTCTCAAGACGCCGCGACCGTTTCTGCGACGCCGACATTCATGGACGAACGAAGATGACCGACGACAAAGATCCTTATATCCGTGCGCTCTTTGACATAAGTCCGACCTATGACGATGCGCCGGCTTTCCAGCAAAAGGTCATGATGGGGCTGACGCTCAAATCGTGGCTCAGGCAGGGGCTGGTGGTGATTTCGGGGCTGATCGGCGGGCTTTATGCCCTGACGCAGTTTGTACGTATGCCGGAATGGTCGCTCAAAGGGGGGGGGCTTTACACCGGCTCACTTCAGATGGCGACCCGCCGTACCGATGCCACGGTTGAGGCCGGGGTTGAGTTTATTGACATCATGGCCCGCGGACTGGCTGACAGTTTGTTTGCCGTGGGCGGCTATGTGCAGTGGATGCAGACGCCGCAGTTTTTCTGGGTAAGCTTTGCGCTCTGTTCGTGCATTCTGGTGCTCTACTTGTTGAATGATGCTCAGGAACGCATATAAGTCCTCAGCGCCGCCAGTTCCCGGCGCGCATTAAGAGGTTCGACTGTGAGTATTCATGCCAAGGTCAAGCGCCTGACCGCCCCTGAAATCTACGCCCGCAAAGGGCAGGTGCCGCTGGTGTGCCTGACGGCCTATACGGCGCCGGTCGCTGAAATTCTTGATGAACACTGCGATGTGCTGCTGGTCGGCGACAGTGTCGGCATGGTGGTCCACGGCCTGCCGTCGACCATCGGGGTCACTATGGACATGATGATCCTCCATGCGCAGGCGGTTATGCGCGGGTCTGAGCGGGCGTTCGTGGTGGTTGATATGCCGTTTGGTTCCTATGAGGCGGGACAGGAACAGGCCTTTCATAATGCCGCGCGACTGCTGAAAGAGACGGGCGCTCAGGCCGTTAAGATCGAAAGCGGGCCGACCGTGCATGAAACCGTCGCCTATCTGGTTCAGCGCGGTATTCCGGTCATGGGCCATGTCGGTTTGCGCCCGCAGGCGGTCAACGTCGATGGCGGGTTCAAGGCCAAGGGGCGCACTGAACTTGAGCGCAAAAAAGTCATTCAGGAAGCGCTGGATACCGATGCGGCCGGGGCCTTTGCTATCGTGATTGAAGGCGTGGCTGAGGATCTGGCGCGCGAAATCACCGGATTGGTCAAGGCGCCGACCATTGGAATCGGGGCTTCGGCGGGCTGTGACGGGCAGGTGTTGGTGACCGATGACATGCTGGGGCTGTTCGACTGGTCGCCCAAGTTTGTGCGCCGGTATGCCGATATGCGTGGGGCGATTTCAAAGGCGGCTGAGGATTATGCCAAAGATGTCCGCGATCGCAGCTTTCCCGCCCCACAAGAGACATATTTTGCCAAATAAATAGCCCAAATCGATGGGTGTGGGGGCTTAACCGCTAAATCCCCGGCTAAATTCGTTGCGCAACCTCGTGCTTGTCGCTAGGTTCGCGCGCAAAACAGGGTTAAAACACCTCGGCATATTGCGAGGCCTGAGATTATTGAGGATTATTCGTGAGCGATATTTTTGAAGAAGCCGAAGAAGGGCTTCGCACGGAAAAATGGACCAGCATCGCTAAAAAGAGCGCGCCCTGGGTGGGCGGTGGTCTGGGATTGGCGCTGCTGGCCGCCCTCGGTGTCTGGGGCTTTACCCATATGCAATCCAAGGATGCAGCCAAGGCATCTGAGTCTTACGCCGCGGGTCTTGAGGCCCTGCAATCGGGCGATAAGGCTAAGGCCGCCAAGGATTTCGATGCGACCGTCAAGATCGGCGCCGAGGCTTATGAGTCCATGGCGTTGACCCAGCTTGCCGCCATTGCGCTCAGTGACGATAAGCCCGCAGACGCTCTGGCCAAGCTGGACGAAGCGGCCAAGGTAACCGGCGATCCACTGCTGAAAGATCTGGCGTCGCTCAAAGCCGCGTACATTGACTTTGATGAGAAAGCGACTTTTGCCGACCTTGAAAAGCGTCTGACCCCGCTGACCAAGGACGGGCGGCCCTATCAGGCTCTCGCCAAGGAAGCGCTGGCCATGGCCAAGATTCAGAACGGTGACCTCAAGGGGGCGCGCGCTGATCTTGAGACGCTGGCGATTACGCTTGGCACCCCTGATGGTGTTAAGGAACGTGCCCAGCAGGCGGTTCAGGCGATTGATTCCGGGGCGGCTGATCTGGCGCGCAAGATTGTCGCCCTGCCCAAGCCGTCGGATGAGCAACTGCGCGCACAGGTCATGAAGCTTCAGGCGATGCAGCAGGCGCAAATGCAAGCCCAGATGCAGGCTCAGGCGGCGGTACAAGGTCAGGCACCTGCGCCGCAATAACGCTAACCGACACACTATAAACTCCAGATATATCCGAGACGGAAACCCCAATGATGCATTCTAAGGCTTACATAAAGACCGCCAGCGTTATGGCTTTGGCCTTGGCCGTGGGACTTTCCGGCTGCTCGACGATCAGCCGCCTTAATCCCCTGAACAAGGGGGACGAAGGCCCCGAAGCTGTGGCGACACAGGGTGAGCGGATTTCTATCGTTGCTTTCGATCAGAAGATGGCACCTTCGGAAAGTCTGGCGGGCATTGATTTCTATATTCCGGAAGCCAAGACGGTATCCTCGTGGCCCAAGGCCGGTGGCCCGGATGGGGTTGAAATCGATCATGTTGATGCTGCCAAGGATTTCAAAGTCGCGTGGACGAAATCGATCGGTGAAAAGTCCAAGGGCCTGTCGCAGGTTCTGGCACCGCCTGTCTCGGACGGTAAGCTGATCTATGTCATGGACGGCAATGCCCACGTCAGCGCTTTTGACGTCAATTCCGGTGAGCGGGTATGGGAGCAAAACCTCAACCCTGACATCAAGCGTGACAAGGATGCCTTTGGCGGCGGTCTGGCCCTGAATGGCGATAAGCTGTTCGTGACGTCTGGCTATCGTCTGGTGGTCGCCCTGAACGCTCAAACCGGCGCGCGCGAGTGGGAAAAGACGCTGGATTCGCCCGCGCATGCCGCCCCAGTCTATAATGCCAAATATGTGTTTGTGACCGATGTCGATAACCAGTTGATGGCCTTTGATGTCACGACCGGCGATCCGATGTGGACCTATCAGGCCATTGTGGAGCCGGCCCGTATTCTGAAAGCGTCCTCTCCGGTTATCGGCGGTAATGTGCTCTATGCGCCGTTTTCATCCGGTGAATTAATTGCGCTGGATACCAATACCGGCAGTCCGGTGTGGCAGCAGGTTCTGGCCCGTACCAGCCGTACCAACGCCCTGTCTGAAATCCGCGATATTTCCGGTCACCCGGTGATCTATCGCAACGAAGTGTTCGCGGCCTCCCATTCGGGCGTGTTTGCGGCCATGGATCTCAAGACCGGTCAGCCGCGCTGGACCGTCAATGCCGACAGCATAAACACACCTCTGCCCGCCGGGGATGTGGTTTATCTGGCGACCGTTCAGGGCGAACTGATGGCTGTCAACCGCGATTCCGGTCAGGTCTACTGGCTGGCCGACCTGAATGAAGGCGAGCCGAAGACCAAGAAAAGTTTCTTTGGTCTGGGTAAGGAAAAGAAAATCGGTATTCGCACCGTCTGGACCGGGCCTATTTTGGCGTCCGGGCGTCTGATACTGGTCAATTCGGATGGTAAGGCTGTGGCGTTTGATCCAAAGACCGGCAAGAAAACCGATGAGCTTAAGATTGATGGAGCGGCCTTCATCGCGCCGATCCCGGTCGGCGATAAGCTGTTCGTTGTCACCAATGATGCCAAGCTGGTCGCGATACAGTAAATACTGGCATTTAGGCCCGTCTGTCTGTAAAGACGGGCCATGACACTTAAAATTGCTATTGTCGGACGTCCGAACGTCGGCAAATCCACCCTGTTTAACCGTTTGGCGGGCAAGAAACTGGCGATCGTTGACGATCAGCCGGGGGTTACCCGTGACCGCCGCTATGCCACTGGCCGCATCGGCGATATCGACCTGATGCTGATCGATACGGCCGGCTTTGAATATGCCGACGATGAATCCTTAGAATCGCGTATGCGCCAGCAGACCGAAAAAGCGCTGGATGAGGCCGATGTCGCCCTGTTCATGGTCGATGCCCGCGACGGGGTTTTGCCGCTCGATAAGATTTTCGCTGACCTGCTGCGTCACCGCGATGTGCCGGTGCTGTTGATCGCCAATAAGGCCGAAGGCCACGGGGCGCAGGCCCTGGCCGAAGAGGCCTATTCGCTGGGCTTTGGCGAGCCGCTGCACCTGTCGGCTGAGCACGGCGAGGGGATGTCCGACCTTTATGAATCGATCGAGAAATACCGCCAGCTTATCGAGGGCGATCATGTCGAAGGCGATGACGATAGTGAAGATGATGAGACCAAACCCATCCGCATCGCCATTATTGGCCGTCCCAATGCCGGTAAGTCGACCCTGATCAATAAAATGCTGGGCGAAGACCGCCTGCTGACCGGGCCGGAAGCCGGGATTACCCGCGATTCGATTTCGGTCGACTGGGAATATGAAGGCCGCCAGATCCGTCTGGTCGATACCGCCGGTCTGCGCCGCAAAGCCCGCGTGCAGGAAAAGCTGGAGAAGCTGTCGACCGCCGACACCATCCGCGCCATTACCTTTGCTGAGGTCGTGGTGCTGGTAATGGACCACGCCAATGCTTTTGAAACGCAGGATTTGCAGATCGCAGATCTTGTGGAACGCGAAGGCCGCGCCCTGATTTACGTCATCTCCAAGTGGGATACGGTCGAGGAACCGCAGGCCAAGCTCAAAGAGATCATGGACGAATCTGACCGCATCCTGCCGCAGCTTAAAGGCACGCAGATTGTGGCCCTGTCGGGGGCAACAGGGCGCGGGATCGAGCGGTTGATGCCGACCATCCTTAAGACCTATCGCAACTGGTCGGCCAAGGTGAAGACCCGTGACCTCAATGACTGGCTGGCTTTAGCTATCCAACGGCATCCGCCCCCCGCCGTTGACGGTAAACGCATTCGCCCGAAATATATGGCGCAGACCAAGGGACGTCCGCCGACCTTCGTGCTGTTTGCCTCACGCGCCTACGCCATGCCCGCGCACTATCAACGCTATCTTATCAATAGCTTGCGTGAATCTTTTGATATGCCGGGTGTGCCTATTCGCCTGACGGTTAAGGCCAATTCCAGCGTCAACCCCTATGACGACAGCAGTGGCGCGACCGGCACCAGCGGTCCGGCACGGGCGCGCGCGAAGGCTAAGGTGAAAAAACCGGGTGAGAAGCCCGCGCACCCCAACCGCGTCAAGCAAAAGCCCAAGGGCACCGTCGTGGCTCCAAAGGTAAAAGCCAAGCCTCGCACCGAAGCCGCCAAGCTGAAAACCTTTAAGGCCAAGGCGGCGGGCCCCAGCACCAAGCCGGGTGCCGCAGGTCCGGGCGGGCGTTCGGCTAAGCCTGCGGGGCGGGGTAAGCGCTAAACACTAACGCTGCTAATAACCGCCTCAGTCATATCGGACTGGCTGAGGCGGGCCAGAAGCCGCTCCAACGTCCCGATCAACTGATCTATATCAGCCAGTGTGACATCCAGTGGCGGGCGCAGACGGATAGAATCCGTACCGGCCCCCAGCAGCAACAGGTCTTCTTGCTCAAGGGCCAGATCGACCAGTTGGCCTTTGTGGGCGGGGGTACACAGGCTAAAACCCTGATAAAGGCCAAGGCCGCGCACATTGCCGATCAGGCGAGGATACTGCGCGACCAGCCCCTGTAGGCCCGCGATGAGATACTCGGTTTTGGCGGGCACAGCAGCCAGCAACCCTTCGTCCTCAACGATTTTCCATTCCTGAACAAAGCGCACCATGTCGGTCAGACTGCCGCCCCAGGTCGAATCGAGCACACCAATATCGTCCATCGGATTAAGCATGTAGACCGCGCCATTGCCGAATTTTTTAGCCACCGCAATGGCTTGGGGCGGATAGGGGACATCGAACTGATCGATCGCAAACACGGTGCCGGTCTGGCCACCGGCGGTTTGCACTTCATCCAGCCCCCAGCAGATGTCATAACGCTGACATAGCCGTGACAGTTCACGATAAAAATAGGGCAGGGCCATGCGATGTCCGCCCGCACCTTGCAGCGGTTCCATGATGACGCCCGCAATGTCATCGCCGTAGGTGCGCATCAGATATTCGAGGTTGGCGAGGCAATCTTCGGCGATTTTCAGGTTCTCATCTTCGCTGCGGCGCTCATCATATTCGGGGAACGGCACCTGAAGATTGCCGGGAATGATGCCGCGATAGTCGCGCGTGGCCACCGGATCATGGCTCAGATTGGTGATATTGAGCGCGTAAACCGTGCGGCCATGAAAGGCCTGCTCGAAATAGATGAAGCGGTGAACCCCTTTGGCGCCCTTCTTTTTCTGGTGCAGGTTGATGAAGTATTTCATCATATTTTCAACGGCTTCGGCACCGGAATTAACGGCATAGACCTCGACGCGCTCGCCCTTCATGCAGATCGGGTGCAGCCGGTGCAGCAGGCGGTAATAACTCAGGCACTCCGGTGTGAGAAAGTCTGGGTTCGCCATCTTATTATTGGCCGCGGCCACAAGATTTGCGACATATTCCGGCTCATAAAGGCGAGGGTGATTATAGCCGAGCAGGCGTGACCCATAGAGCCCGCTCCAGTCGGTGATCGTGCCGCCATCGACTGTCGAAAGCTTAAGCCCGCGTGAGGCCTTGATATCGACGCAAAATGGAAAGGGTTCGGCGATGACGTAGCGGCCCAGCTCATCAAGCATGGCCGCACTGGCAGGTTTGGGATAGGTGCTCATATCCCAAATGTGCGCCGAAAAAATCATTTTGAAAATAAAAATTTACAAAATGATGGCAATTTATGACAAATTGATTGAGGTTTAGTGCTTAATTTGCGCCCATTCACGGAAATGGATCGTATCCAGCGTCGGCACTTTGGCCGGGTCAGCCAGTTCCAGAATCAACGGCACAATCTCTTCCGGTGCGGGCAGGGTGTTTGGGTCTTCGCCTGGATAGGCCTCGGCGCGCATACGCGTGCGCATAGCACCGGGATTGACGATGGCCGGGCGAATATTGGTGATCTCTAACTCATCTGCCCAGGTGCGCACCAGCGCTTCGAGTGCGGCTTTCGAGGCCGCATAAGGCCCCCAGAAGGCGCGCGGTTTGGTGGCCACGCCGGAGGTGAAGAATATGCCGCGTGCCGCTTCGGACAAACGCATCATCGGTTCCAGCGCCCCGATCAGCCGGTGAGTGGCCCCCAGATTAAGTGCTATCAGGCGGCTGAAATCCTTGGGTTCGTAGTGCGAAACGGGACTAAGTGTGCCCAGCGTCGCTGCGGCATGGACAAAGACATCAATTTTAGCAAAGCGCTGCGCCAGGGCGTTGGACAATCGGGTCAGAGCGGCCCCGTCGATCAGGTCAAACGGAATGAGCGTGGCGTGCTGACCGGTTGCCTGAAAAATTTCGTCATCCAGCTCTTCAAGCGCACCCTGAGTACGCGCGCAGGCGATGACATGCGCGCCGGCCTTAGCCAGACCCAACGCACTGGCCCGACCAATGCCGCGTGAAGCGCCCGTGACAAGGGCCACGCGCCCGTGCTGAGGGCCGACAGGGGACGTCTGCATATTTTTGATTTTCCTAGACGTTGACCAGAAGCGATAACTGGCCGTTGCCTTCTTTTTCATTCACGGCGTCTTCCTTATCGGTCAGACGGGTCGGGTAATCGCCGGTGAAATAGTGGTCGGTATATTGTGGGGTGTCGGGGTTGCGGCCGTTATGCCCCATAGCCTTATAGAGGCCATCGACCGACAGGAAGCCCAAGGAATCGCACTCCAGCTTCTTGCGCATCTCTTCCATAGTATGGGTTGCGGCCATCAGCTTATCGCGATCCGGCATGTCGATGCCGTAGTAATCGGGCCACATGATCGGCGGGGAGGCTGAACGCAGGTGGACTTCCTTAGCGCCTGCCGCGCGCACCATACGCACGATCTTGACCGAAGTGGTGCCGCGCACGATGGAGTCGTCGATCAGGATGACGCGCTTGCCTTCCAACACAACCCGGTTAGGTGAGTGCTTTTTACGCACGCCCAGATCGCGGATATTTTGGGTAGGCTGAATGAACGTACGGCCAACATAGTGATTGCGGATGATGCCCAACTCAAACGGCAGTCCCGATTGTTCGGAAAAACCCAGAGCCGCCGGTACACCGGAATCGGGAACCGGCACGATAATGTCGGCATCGGCGGCATGTTCGATCGCCAGTTGCCGGCCCATCGCCTTACGGACTTCATAGATCGATTTGCCGTTCACAACCGAGTCGGGGCGGGCGAAGTAAACATATTCAAACAGGCACGGACGGGCGGCTTTGCGTTCAAACGGCTTAAAGGATTTCAGGCCGTCCTGGTCGATTTGCACGACTTCGCCATGTTCGACGTCGCGCACGAAGGTGGCGCCGATCATATCGAGCGCGCAGGTTTCCGACGCCAGGACATAGGCATTACCGAGCCGTCCGATGACCAGTGGACGGATGCCGAGCGGATCTCGCGCCCCGATCATCATGGTCCGTGTAAGGGCCACGAGGGCAAATCCGCCTTCGATATGGCTCATGGTCTCGATGAAGCGGTCCATGATCTTGATGCCGCGTGAGCGCGCGATCAGATGCAGGATGACTTCGGAGTCCGAGGTGGACTGGAAAATCGAGCCGCCGGCGACCAGTTTGGTGCGCAGGTGCATGAAGTTGGTCAGGTTGCCATTGTGGGCAATGGCGATACCGCCGGTGTCGAGATCAGCAAACATCGGCTGGACGTTGCGGATAAAGGCACCGCCCGCCGTTGAATAACGGGTGTGGCCGATGGCGGCGTTGCCCTGAAGGCGCTGGGTCAGATCCGGGCCGGTGAAGACATCGCCCACCAGACCGTGGGAGCGTTCGGTGTAAAACCGCTTGCCGTCGCAGGAGGCGATGCCGCAGGCTTCCTGACCGCGGTGTTGCAGGGCGTGCAGCCCCAGCACAGTCACCGCACTGGCGTCTTCCATGCCGTAGATACCAAAAACGCCGCACTCAAGGCGCGGCGTGTCATCGTCTGGATCGCGTTCCACCCAATTATCAACTTCATGATAAGTGTGCTTCGGACCGGTGGGGCGCATATGGGGGCTCTGCATTAAGGTTACGCGAAAAGGCCAGACATCACTATAAGGCCTTATGATTTACGATGGGTTTAGCTGTTAAACCTGGCCCATATATAGTTGGCGCGCCCTGAACTTAAAGAGGCGTCAGCTAGTCGAATCTTCCACGGATGGCGCCACCTGATCCGCAAACACCGCCAATTTTGGGGCCACGGCTTGCAGGGTTTTGGCGGCCGTAACGCCCAAGGGGTAAACCTTGGCCTCAGTGAACCATTCTGCACGGCTCCCAATAGGGAAGATGGCGGCAAAAAGCAAATGGAATACACCTAAAAACACCAGTGCACGGACAATTCCAAACCCAAACCCTAAAGCGCGGTCGATATAATCGAGCGCCTTTTGCTTATGCATCTTTTCCGACAGGTTATTCCCGAACATGCGGATGCTGAGATATATAATGACGAAGATGATGCCGAACGCGATGAAGGCGGTCATGTTCTTAAGATTAAACACGTCCTTTAGCCATGGCATGATCCAGATCGCGATCAGGAATGAGGCGATGAAGGACACCAGAGTGACCAGTTCGCGCGTACCCCCGCGCATCAGGCCAACAATAACTGAAAACAGTAAAACGCCCAGAAAGATCAGGTCATACAAGGTCATGGTCATTTTCCCTCAGCTAAGAGGGCCCCCGTAGAAATGGCCGGATGTGTATTTGTGGCGGCACCATACATTAACCTTAACCCGTGCGCCAGAGGTCAATAAGCGTCTTAGTCTGTGGTCTCCAGTCCTTTGATGGCCTCCAGCAGATAGTCGTAAGATTTGACCTCGAACGGGGCATTATCGGCGGCGGCCTTGGGGGCGATGGCTGAGCCAAAGCCGAGTTTCAGCGCTTCTTTCAGGCGCGAATCCATGCGCGATACGGATCTGATATCCCCCGACAGACTGATTTCACCAAACACAACGCAGTCCTTGGGCAAGGCGACATCCAGCAGGGACGACATCAAGGCCATAGCGGCGGCCAGATCGGCGGCAGGTTCATTGATTTTCAGGCCACCGGCGACATTGAGATAAACGTCTTTTTGGCCAAAACCGACGCCGCAGCGGGATTCAAGCACCGCCAGCAGCATGGCCAATCGACCGGAATCCCAGCCAACCACAGCCCGTCGCGGGGTGCCATAGGCTGAGGGGGCCACCAGTGCTTGAAACTCTACCAGCACCGGACGCGTACCTTCGATCCCCGCAAAGACCGCTGAGCCTGCCGTGCGCTCCCCCGATGTCAGGAACAGCGCCGAAGGGTTGGGGACTTCGCGCAGACCGATGTCGCCCATTTCAAACACGCCGATTTCATCGGTGGCCCCAAAACGGTTTTTGGAGCCACGCAGAATACGGAAGGGGTAGCCGCGTTCGCCCTCAAACGACAAGACCGCATCAACCATGTGTTCAACCACGCGCGGGCCTGCAACCTGACCTTCTTTGGTCACATGGCCGACTAAGATCATGGCAATATTCTGTTTTTTGGCCAGCCGTACCAGTTCACCGGCGCAGGCACGTACCTGCGACACCGATCCTTGCGCGGCATCAATCGCGTCGCTCCACAGGGTCTGGATGGAATCTATGATAACCAGATCAAACTTTTCACGTTTAAGGGCATCCAGTATCGTGCGCAGGGACGTTTCTGCCGCCAGTTCGACGGGCGCTTTCGATAATCCCATCCGGTAGGCGCGGCCTCTGATTTGCTCAGCCGATTCTTCGCCGGAGATATAGGCGACCCGCAACCCGCCGCTGGCCGCCTGCGCGGTCACTTGCAGCAGCAGGGTGGATTTGCCGACGCCCGGATCACCGGCCAGCAATATGGCTGATCCGGGCACAATCCCCCCGCCACAGACGCGATCGAACTCGGCGATGCCGGTTTCCATACGCGGCGGCGTCTTATCTTCGGCTTCAAGCGTTTGGAAATTAAGCTTTGTAAGTCTTGAGATTTTTGACGGTGAGGTTTCCGGCTTTAACCCGCCAGGCGGCGTCGAAAAACTTTCCTGAACCAGCGTATTCCACAGACCGCAACCGGTGCATTGGCCATTCCATTTGGAATGCACCGAGCCGCATGATTGACATATGAATACCGCCTGATCTTTCGCCACGAGTCACCCTTAGTTGATTTTGGGTAAGCCTAGCGCGATCTGAATGTATTGGCCAGAAAAAGAACAAAAAAAGAACAAGGGGCAAGCCCCTTGACCTTTAATTTGATCTTTTATGACTTTGATTATTCTCCGCCTATAAACTTTTGTTTGTTATGGGCAATATGAGATGTCGCAGAATAATCGTTGTAATAATGCTCAGGCGGTAGATTGCCGAAACGGGTAACATTTTCATCGAACGCCAGCCGCACCGTGCCGATCGGGCCGTGACGTTGCTTGGCCAGAATGACTTCGGCAGTGCCGCGAGTACGATCCATATCCTCTTGCCACTGTAAATGTTCGGCAGTGCCTTCCTTGGGCTCAGAACGGCCGAGATAATAGCTTTCGCGGTACACGAACATGACCATGTCGGCGTCTTGTTCAATAGAACCGGATTCGCGAAGGTCGGACAGCATGGGGCGCTTATCGTCGCGGCTTTCGACCTGACGCGAGAGCTGCGACAGGGCGATGACCGGGATTTGCAGTTCCTTGGCCAGCGATTTCAGGCCCATGGTGATGGTCGAGACTTCCTGAACACGGTTCATGGTCGCCCCGGTTTCACCCAGCGTTACAAGCTGAAGGTAGTCAACGATCAGGCAGTCAAGGCCCGCCGTGCGTTTCAGCCGACGCGCTCGGGCGGTCAGCTTGGCCAGAGAAATACCGCCGGTGTCATCGATATAGAGCGGAAAAGACGCGATATCCATGGCCGCGTCTTTGAGGCGGGCGAATTCAGATGCATCAATTTCACCTTTGCGCAGGCGGTCGCCGGACACGCCCGACGCATCGGCCAGAAGACGGGTCGCCAACTGATCCGCTGACATTTCAAGCGAATAAAAAGCCACAACCCCGCCATCGACGGTTTTGCGCTCTCCGTCGGGCTGCATTTCCATGCGGTATTTTTTGGCGACGTTCATGGCGATGTTGGTGGCCAGCGCCGTCTTACCCATCGATGGACGACCCGCCAGAATGATCAGGTCGGATTTGTGCAGGCCGCCGATTTTCTTATCCATATCAATGAGGCCTGTGGATATCCCCGACAGGCCGCCGTCACGGTGGAAGGCTTCTTCGGCATGTTCCAGTGCGCCGGAGACCGCTTCGCCAAAGGTCTTAAAGCCGGTTGAGGAGGTGCCTTTTTCAGCCATGTCATAGAGGCGGGCTTCGGCGGCTTCGATCTGATCGCGGGCGTTTTGTTCGTCGATGGCGGCCTTGGCGATTTCACCGCCCAGACGGATCAGGTCACGGCGCAGGGCCAGATCATAGATGATGCGGGCATAATCTGAGGCATTGGCTGCCGGTGGGGCGCGATCGACCAGATCGGCCAGATAGCGGATGCCGCCCAGATCCTGAAAAGCCTGATCGTTTTTGAATTTATCAACTAAAACAAGGGGATCGGCCAGGTGCCCGACACGGATATTGTCTTCGATCACCCCAAACAGCTTGGCATGAAACGGCTCATAGAAATGCCGACCCTGCAGGCCGTCATAGAGCCGCTCATAGGCCCCGTTGTCGAACATCAGACACCCCAGAAGCGCCTGTTCGGCATCAAGGTTGTGCGGCATGGTTGAGATCGCGCCGACAGTATCGGCGGACTGATCGATCGGCGGGTAAGCGAGGGCTAAAATATCTGAAGACATGGTACGCATCTAACTGGGGGTGGCCTGCACCGGCATTAACTTTTTGAGACGATAGCACCCCCATCCACCGGGCGACTTTCCACAGCCTGTTAGTCATGGGGATAAGCGTCGATTCGATTTTGCTGCGGATTTTGTCCCAGAATATAAAAAACCCCTGAAACCGCAAGGCTTCAGGGGTGATTTAGTACGTCTTAGACCTAAGACTTAAGCGTCGTAATCGGCGTCGGCACCAGCCTGACCGGCACCGCCTTCGATCATGTCGGCCGCAGCGGCTTCATCAGCCAGACGGTCTTCTTCAAATTGCGCAGCGATGACGTTTTCGCCAGCGGCCTGACGCTCGGCCTCATCAGCCGAACGCGCAATATTGACGGTGACGGTGATCGACACTTCGGAGTGCAGGCGCACCTTGATCGCATGGATACCCAGAGTCTTGATCGGGGTATCGAGGCTGATCTGGCTGCGCTCGACCTTACCGCCGTTTTCGGCGATGGCATCAGCCACGTCGCGGGCGGTGACCGAACCATAAAGCTGACCGGTTTCGCCAGCCTGACGGATCAGGATGTATTGCGAACCATCAAGCTCAGAGCCTTGCTTTTCAGCAGCGGCCTTGGCAGCGGCGTTACGGGCAACGATCTGTTCCTTTTGGGCCTCAAAGACCTTCAGGTTGGCAGAGGTGGCGCGCAGAGCCTTGTGGCGGGGGAGGAGGAAGTTACGGGCAAAACCGTCCTTAACGGCGACAACGTCACCGATATGGCCAAGGTTTTCAACGCGTTCCAGCAGAACTACTTTCATGTGGGGCGCTCCTTACTTCACAACGTAGGGCAGCAGGGCAAGGAAGCGGGCGCGCTTGATGGCCTTGGCCAGTTCACGTTGCTTCTTTTGCGATACCGCGGTGATACGCGAAGGGACGATCTTGCCACGCTCAGAGATATAGCGTTGCATCAGCTTAACGTCTTTGTAGTCGATCTTCGGCGCGTTTTCACCCGAGAACGGGCAAACCTTGCGGCGGCGGAAGAACGGACGGCGGGCCGGAGCGTTGCCGACGGGCGTGCCGATAGTTGGGTTGGTATCATCAGACATCTGTCAAGCTCCCTTATTCTGCGAATTCGCCGGCCGGGGCGCGGTCAGAACGCTCAGGGCGCTCCGGACGGTCACGACGGGACAGGACGGGCGACAGTTCGAGGTCAAGTTCCTCGACGCGAATGGTCAGGAAGCGGATGACGTCTTCGTTGATCGACAACTGACGTTCCATTTCCTTGACGGCAGGCGCCGGTGCGTCGATCGCCAGCAGCGAGTAATGCGCTTTGCGGTTCTTTTTGACGCGGTAGGTCAGGTTGCGAAGACCCCAGTATTCGATCTTAGCGACGGAACCGCCACCTTCTTCGATAAAAGCTTTCAGGGTGTCGTTGAGAGCTTCCGCCTGCTGAGGCGAAATATCTTGTCGTGCCATGACGACATGTTCGTAATAGGCCATATCTATCCTCTTCCGTAGGGGCGAGGGGTGGCACGCAGGGCGGACGGAAGGTTCCGCCCCTCGCGACGGTTCATAGCCGCATACGGCTTATGACCACCTCTCAGGGAGCGCGGGCTTTACTGCATAAGGCTCGGTTTGGCAAGGTAAAACCTCCAAACTCAAATTTTGAGTTTGGCAAGGGCGACCGCCCGCCGCCGCCTTTGCAGCGAAACTGACTTAAAACAACCGCTTATTTTTTCAGTTTCTGAGCGGCTTCCAGCATCTTCATCGGATGGGATACACCGTCACCGGCTTGGTGTACGGCGGCTACCTTATGATCGGGGGTAATCAGATAGGACACGCGCGCCGCCATATTCACGGCCGCCATCTTAGTATCATAGGCCTTGGCAACCTTGGCGTCCGTGTCTGCCGCGACCGGGAATTTGCCCTGACAGTCAGCCTTGGAAAACTCGGTCACTTTCTGGATGGTGTCGGTAGACACGCCGAGTACCGTGACATTGAGCGCTTTGAACTTCGCCATATTGTCGGCAAAGGTGCGCGCTTCCAGTGAGCAAGTGCCGGTAAAGGCCTTGGGGTAGAAATAGACCACCACGGGGCCTTTTTTCAGGTGGTCTTTCAGGGAGAACGCGCTGACCTTACCGTTTGTAGCGGTTTGCAGCTTGAAGTCAGGCGCTTTGTCGCCCGCCTTAAGGGCCGCTAAAGCCGGTGAGGCTGAGGCCGCGGCGATAAGGATCGCTATCAGGGCAGCGGGGCGCAATTTGGACATGGAAAACTCCTCATGAGGTCGTCTGACAATAATAAATACGTTGCCGACGACATTTGGGTTACATTTAATCGCAATTTTGAAGTTTCAGATAGCTTTTTATCAGCGCTTATCTGGCTGTGGAAAATGCCAGCCAGATGGCGGTCACCGCCAGCAAGCCTGACAGGGCGCGCCGGATTTTTACCATACGGGCCTCATTGGCGAGGAACGATCCGGCCTGTGTGCCGGTAATGACGATGACCGCATGGATAGCTGTGGCGATGGCCACATAGATCAGTGTCAGGGTGAGGCTTTGCGGCAAGGTTTCGCGGCCGGGATCAATAAACTGGGGCAGGGTCGCTATATAAAAGACGGCGGCCTTGGGGTTAAGCAGGTTGGTGATCAGACCACGCCGGAAATAGGTCGCTCCGGTGGATTTGGTATCGGTAATATGCGGCGAGGTCTCATTCGCTGAGCGCCATCCGTCCCATGCCAGCCATAAGAGATAAAGAACGCCGGCCCAGCGCAGGGCCTGATATGCGCTGTCGTTCGACTGGATAAACACCGCAAGCCCCGTCGCCGCCAACAGACCGGCCAGCAACAGACCCAAAGCTATGCCAAAGATCAACGCAAACCCTGCGGCCCGCCCGCGCGACAGAGCGGTTATGGCTATGTAGCCCATGTTCGGCCCTGGGGTCAGTTCAATCAAAAGGGCGGTAAACGCAAAGGCGGCAAGGTTCAGCATCGGTGTATCCGTAAGATGCGGCACTATGTCCCGAAACCGCCATTTGGGAAAGCCGATGTGTGGGTTTGCCTTTTTGCTTGCTCCGTCCGTTTATTTGACCTAACCCAAGGCCCCACAAACAGACTCTAAAACGGGCCTTATTATTCATGACACTTGCCTTTGTATTTCCCGGTCAGGGCAGCCAGACCGTCGGCATGGGATCAGATCTTGCCGATAACTTTCAGGCCGCGCGCGAGGTTTTCGCTGAGGTCGATGACGCTTTGGGGCAAAAGCTGTCCCAATTGATGCGTGAAGGGCCTGAAAGCGATCTGACCCTGACCGAAAATGCCCAGCCAGCCCTGATGGCTGTCTCTATGGCGGTGGTGCGCGTGCTGAAAGCTGATTTTGGCGTGGATATTTCCAAGGCCGCGTTCGTGGCGGGGCACTCTTTGGGCGAATATTCGGCCCTTGCCGCAGCAGAGGCCTTTAGCCTGACCGATGCGGCCCGTCTTTTGAAGCTGCGCGGTCAGGCCATGCAGCGTGCCGTGCCGGTCGGCGTCGGGGCCATGGCGGCTTTGATCGGCAAGGCTGATCTCGAACTGGCTGAAGCGGCCTGTCAGGCCGGATCGTCGGCGGGCGTGGTGGTGGTCGCCAATGACAACAATGCCGGTCAGATTGTGATATCGGGTGCCAAGGCGGCTGTGGAACTGGCCATCGAAAAAGCCAAGGAACTGGGCGCCAAGGCGATGCTGCTCAATGTGTCGGCACCATTCCATTGTCCGCTGATGCAACCGGCTGCCGATGAAATGCAGATAGCACTTGGCAAGGTCACGATCGTGCAACCAAAATCGACTCTGGTCGCCAATGTCACCGCCCGCCCGGTCAGCGATGTGGCACAGATCGCACCTTTGCTGGTTGAGCAGGTTACGGGCCGGGTGCGCTGGCGCGAAAGCGTACAGTGGCTGGCTGGTGAGGGGGCGGTGACGCAGTTTGCGGAACTGGGCGCAGGCAAGGTTTTGACCGGCATGATTAAGCGCATTGCCCCTGACGCGACCGCCGTAGCGCTCAACACTGCTGCCGATTTTGAAGCCTTTGCGGCTTCGCTTTAAAATTTTGTGAGGAACCGCATGTTTGATCTGTCTAACAAAACCGCGCTGGTCACCGGCGCTACGGGCGGCCTTGGGGCCTCAATTGCTAAAGCTTTGCATAGCCAGGGCGCTAATGTGGTGCTGTCCGGCACCCGTGAGGCCGTTTTGCAGGAACTGGCGTCTGAACTGGACGAGCGCGCCTTTGTGGCGGCGTGCAATCTGTCTGATTCTGCCGAAGTTGATGGCCTGATGGCCAAGGCCGAAGCGGCCGCCGGAGCACCGGTCGATATACTGATCTCCAATGCCGGTCTGACGCGCGATGGCCTGTTGATGCGCATGAAGGACGAGGACTGGGAGACGGTTATAAAGGTGAACCTGGAAGCCTATTTCCGTCTGTCGCGTTCGGCCATGAAGGGCATGATGAAGCGCCGCTTTGGCCGTATCATCGGCATTGCCTCGGTGGTGGGCGTGACCGGCAATCCGGGCCAAGCCAACTATGCGGCGTCCAAGGCCGGTATGATCGGCTTTTCCAAGGCCTTGGCTCAGGAAGTGGCTTCGCGTAATATTACGGTCAATACGGTCGCCCCTGGCTTTATCGCCTCTCCGATGACGGATGTTTTGAATGACACGCAGCGCGACGCGATTCTGACCAAAATTCCCGCCGGAAAGCTGGGCGAGGGCAGCGATATTGCCGCGGCCTGCGTCTATCTGGCCAGTGAGGAGGCCGGTTACGTCACCGGCCAGACCCTGCACGTCAACGGCGGTATGGCGATGATTTAGGCGGTGTTTAACCGCCTATTTCATCAAAAGCTTTTGCATGGCAAAAGAGTGTGGTAGGCAGCGCAGTTAAATTTGCTTGAATCCTTACCCCATGTATGGCTACAAGCAACGCCTAGAATCTTAGTTAAGTTTCTGAAAGGGCCCCCGCGGCCAAGTTTTTAAACCTCTAGAGGGCCTAAAATGTCTGAAGTTCTTGAACGTGTTCGTAAGATCGTAATCGACCATCTGGATGCCGATCCGGACAAGGTCACGGATAAGGCGAGCTTTATCGACGATCTGGAAGCCGACAGCCTCGACATCGTCGAGCTGGTCATGGCTTTCGAAGAAGAGTTCGACATCGAAATTCCTGACGATTCCGCTGAGCACATCCTTACGGTCGGTGATGCGGTGAGCTATATTCAGGAAAAGCTCTCCGCTTAATCCTGTTAAGGTGAAATAGGGCGCGGCTCTGCTTAGGTGCAGGGCCGCGTCATGTCTATCGGGCATGGCTTTGCCCAAAGTTCTAAGGATACGCATATGGCTCGTCGCGTCGTGATTACTGGCGTTGGTCTGTTGACCCCGCTGGGGCATGGGACCGAAATTTCGTGGAAGCGTCTGCTGGAAGGCAAATCCGGCGCAGGCCCGATCACCGCTTTTGATACGACCGATTATGCCTGCACTGTCGCCTGTGAAATACCTACCGTAGATGGTCGCGGTGGTGGTGGCCCGGACATCGAAGGCTCTTTTGATGCCTCGAAAGTCCTGTCCAACAAAGAGCGCCGCAAGGTTGACGATTTTATCCTGTATGCGATTGCCGCCGCCGATGAAGCGCTGAGCGATGCCAACTGGCACCCTGAAACCGAAGAGGATCAGGTCCGCACCGGCGTGATGATCGGCTCCGGCATTGGGGGGCTGGGCGTTATCGCCGCCACCGCGCTGGAGCTTAAGGAAAAAGGCCCCAAGCGGATTTCGCCGTTCTTTATTCCGTCATCCCTGATCAATCTGGCGTCGGGGCAGGTGTCGATCCGTTACGGCCTTAAGGGGCCGAACCATTCGGTCGTCACGGCCTGCGCCACGGGTGCCCATGCCATTGGTGATGCGGCCCGACTTATCAAATATGGCGATGCCGATGTCATGGTGGCCGGTGGCGCTGAATCGGCCATTGTGCCGGTGGGCATTGCCGGTTTCATTGCCTGCCGCGCTCTGTGTACCGCCTTTAACGATGCGCCGGAAAAGGCCTCGCGTCCCTATGACAAAGACCGCGATGGCTTTGTGATGGGGGAGGGCGCGGGTATTCTGGTGCTCGAAGAATATGAACATGCTAAGGCGCGCGGTGCCAAGATCTATGCCGAGGTGTTGGGCTATGGCCTTTCGGGCGACGCCTATCACATCACCGCCCCGTCCGAAGATGGTGATGGCGGTTTCCGGGCCATGTCCCTGGCACTCAAAGATGCGGGAATTTCAGCTACCGAAATCGACTATGTCAATTCGCACGGCACATCGACTATGGCTGATGGCATTGAGTTGAAAGCGATCGAGAAATTCCTGGGTGAACGCGCGGCCACGGGCACTGTGTCGTCGACCAAATCAGCGATCGGCCACCTGTTGGGTGCTGCCGGTGCGGTCGAGGCCGCGTTCTGTGCGCTGGCCATCCGCGATCAGATCGCCCCGCCGACCATCAACCTCGACAATCCGGATGTTGAAACCCCCATCGATCTGGTGCCCAATAAGGCCAAGCCTATGAAGATCGATAAGGTTATGTCAAACTCCTTTGGATTCGGGGGCACTAACGCCGCGCTCATTCTGGGTAAGGTCGACTAACCATGACGAAAAAAGGCAGGCCGGCCAAACCGCGTAAGACCAAGCGTTTGATTGCGCCGGTTGCGGGCCTGTTGTCGGGTTTGTTTCTGCTGTTTCTGGCCGTGCTGCTGGGCGTCTATGCTCAGGCGTTCGGGCCGGGACCGGTGGCGCGTGACAATGCTGAGCTGACCTCGGTGTCGCTCAAGCAGGGTATGGGCGTTATCGCCATTGCCAAAACGCTCAAAAGTGCGGGCGTTATCCGCTCCGAGACGGCCTTTCGTCTGGCCGCCAAGGTCAGCGGCCGCGATAATGCCATGCGCGCGGGCACCTATGAATTTGACAGCCGCCAGCCCTTGTTCAGTGTCCTGAAACAGATTCAGGACGGCAAGGTCGTGCAGCACTTCGTCACCATCCCCGAAGGCCGCACCTCGGCTCAGGCCGTGCGGATTCTCATGGCGGTTGAGGCGTTGAAAGGCGATGTCGACATCCCGCCCGAAGGTTCAATCTTGCCGGAGACCTATCAGTATGAACCCGGTGAAACCCGTCAGGCCGTGCTTGACCGGATGCTGGATGCGGGCCGTAAAACTTTGAACGATCTGTGGGCCAAGCGTCAGTCGGGCCTGCCGATCAATACACCTGAAGAAGCGCTGATACTGGCGTCTGTGGTCGAAAAAGAAACCGGTATTGCGACTGAGCGCCCGCGCGTCGCCGCTGTTTTTGTCAATCGTCTGCGCAAAGGTATGCGGCTGGAGTCTGATCCGACCGTGGTTTACGGCGTCTCCAAAGGTGAACCGCTGGGCAGAGGTCTGCGCCGCTCGGAACTGGATACGGCGACACCGTGGAACACCTATCTGATTTCGCGTCTGCCGATCACGCCGATTGCCAATCCGGGCAAAGCATCTATTGAGGCCGTGCTTAATCCGGCTCAGACCAATGATATATTCTTTGTCGCCGATGGCACGGGCGGGCATGTGTTTGCCGAAACCTATGATCAGCATCTGGTCAATGTCGCCAACTGGCGCAAGATCGAGAACCAGCCGCGCGATTCCGCCGTTACGGCCCTGAGCAGCAAAGCCAACTAAAAAGGATTTTGCGCATGGCGCTTTATAGCATGACTGGCTTTGCCAGACGCGATGGCCGCCATAGCGATGATTTGGGTGAAACGCGCTGGACGATTGAGGTGCGCTCCGTCAATGGCCGCAGCCTTGATGTCAAATGCCGCTACCCGGCGGGCTATGAGCATCTCGACCGGCTGGCCAAAGAACTATGTAAGGTTAAGTTTCAGCGTGGACAGATTGCTGTGAATTTTCAGATCATCACAGATGCCCTCAGAGCCGTGGTGACTATCAATGAATCAATGATTGATTTCTATCTTCGGGCTGGCGATGGCCTGATCAAAAGTGGCCGCGTCGAGCCGCCGCGCTGGGATGGATTATTATCTCTGCGCGGGGTGTTGGAAACGGCGGCGGATGACGATACGGTTGATGAGGGACGGGCGTTTGAGGCCAGTCTGATTGACGATCTGAATAACGTGCTTGAAGACCTGAAAGCCGCGCGTGGCCATGAGGGCGAGGCGCTGCTGCATATCCTCAACCACCATCTGGAAACCCTAACCATTTCGCGCCATAACGCCGAGGCGCTCGCTGGACAACAGTTGACGCATATCCGCGAACGCTTTGAGCGTCGCCTGACGGAGATTATGGGCGACACGGCTGAGTTTCAGGATCGTATCCTGCAGGAAGCGGCCGTGCTCGGCGTCAAGGCTGATGTCACCGAAGAACTGGACCGTTTGCGGGCCCATATTGAGGCGGCCCATGCCTTATTGGGGGCCGATACATCACAGGGACGCAAGCTCGATTTTCTGGCGCAGGAATTTATGCGCGAAGCCAATACTTTGTGTTCCAAATCGACCCTGACCGAACTTACAGCTATTGGCTTGAATTTAAAATCAACGATTGATCAGTTTCGCGAGCAAATCCAGAATGTTGAATAATCCCCGCATCCGTCGTGGCCTTATGCTGATCGTCGTCGCCCCGTCAGGCGCGGGTAAAACGTCCCTGTGTCGACGATTGATGGCTGATCACGAAGATCTGGATTTGTCGATTTCGGTGACTACTCGTGCCCCACGTCCGGGCGAAGAGGATGGTCGCGAATACCATTTCATTGATGATACGCGCATGGATGAACTGGTCGCAAATGATGCGTTGCTTGAGACCGCTTCGGTCCACGACCACCGCTACGGTACGCCGCGTGAGCCGGTCGATAAGGCGCTGTCACAAGGTAAAAACGTCCTGTTTGATATTGACTGGCAAGGGGCGCAGCGTATTTCGGTCAAAGCCCCGTCGGATGTCGTGCGGGTATTCATCCTGCCGCCGTCAATGTCTGAACTTAAGCGCCGGCTGGTGGCGCGCGCTCAGGACGGCATGGATGTCATTGAGCGCCGCCTAAGCCGCGCCAAGGGCGAAATCGCCCATTGGGCCGAATATGACTATGTCATTCTCAATGATGATTTTGATCGGTCCTATGCCGAACTGGCGCACATCTATCATGCCGAAGCGGCCCGCCGGTCGCGCGGTTTGTGGATTGCACCGTTTGTCGATGAACTCATGTCGGAGCCTCTATAGCAGGCGTGCCAGTGTCAGAAAGCGCTCTGGAGATACCGTCTCGGCGCGGGCGGTCGGATCGATCCCGGCTTTTTCCAGCAAAGCTTCACCGCCCAACGGTTTAAGCGAGGCGCGCAACATCTTGCGACGCTGGCCAAAGGCGGCGGCGGTGACTTTTTCCAGGTTTCTGATCAGTTGCGTATCCGGCCGGTTGGCCTTGGGCTTCAGTTTCACCACGGCGCTGTCGACCTTGGGCGGCGGGGTAAAGGCGCGGGCAGGCAGGTCCATCAGCTTTTCACAATCACAGAGCACCTGCGCAATGACCGATAAACGGCCATAGTCATTATCATCGACCGGGGCCACGACGCGCAGGGCGACCTCAAGCTGAAACATCAGGGTCATGCTGAGTGGCTGCCACGGGCCGGTCAGCCACTTTATCAAAAGTGGTGTGCCGACATTATAGGGCAGGTTGGACACCAGATGGGCGGCCTCACCCAGATCTCGTTCGGCCAGCAAGGCGCGTTCATCGGCCTTAACCGCATCGGCTTCGATCACGTCAAAGCGTGGACCGTAGGTATCATTAAGCTCCGTCAAAAGCTCGATAAAGCGGGCGTCTTTTTCGATGGCTAGCACCGATCGGGCCTCAGATTCCAGCAGGGCGCGGGTAAGGCCTCCGGGGCCGGGGCCGACCTCAATCACCACATCACCGTCAAACGGACCACCTAACCGCACAATCTTGCGCGTTATGTTGAGGTCGAGCAGGAAGTGCTGGCCGAAGCTTTTCTTGGCCATCAGTCCATGCTGTTCAAGGCTTTCGCGCAAACTCGGTAACTCATTTTGCGTTTTAGGCGTCATGGCGCTTCATACTCAAATCGTGGGCGGTACGGATAGCCGCAATCAGGCTGTCGGGGCGGGCAATGCCCTGGCCCGCAATCCCAAAGCCGGTGCCGTGGTCAGGTGAAGTGCGCACAATTGGCAGACCCAGCGTAATATTAACACCGCCCCAAAAATCGAGCGTCTTGAGCGGGATCAGGCCCTGATCATGGTAGAGGCAGATACAGGCGTCATAGGTCAGGCGGGCTACATCGTGGAACAGGCTATCGGCGGGAAAGGGGCCTTTGATATCGATGCCCTGTGCCTGTAAATCCGCGATCACCGGCTTAAGCAGGTCGATTTCTTCGCGGCCGATGGCGCCATCCTCGCCCGCATGGGGGTTGAGGCCCGCCATGACCAGACGCGGCGATGTAATCCCAAAATCAGTTTTCAGAGCCTGATGGGTGACGCGCACTGTATGGGTCAGATCATCGGCGTTCAGGCGCTTTTTTACATCGCAAAGCGGGATGTGGATCGTCGCCAGCACTACCCGCAAATCCTTGGCCGTCAGCATCATAATAGGGCCGCGCGCACCGTCATATGGCGCGGCAGCGGTAAGGTTGCCCAGATACTCAGTATGGCCGGGAAAACTGAACCCCGTGGCATAAAGCACGGATTTGGCAATGGGGGCCGTGATCAGCCCGCGCGCCGCACCTTCAAGACAAAGCGTCACCGCCTCTTCGATCCAGCGCACAATATGCGGGCCGTGCAGGCTGTCGGGGTGGCCCGGAATGGCGGGGGCGGTCAGGGGGCGGTCAAGCACCGGCAGGCTGGCCGCAAACACTTTGTGGGCGTCAGATATGTCCTGAATCACGGCGACATCAGCCCCGCTGACTTTGAGGGCCGCGGCATCACCAACCACGCAAAAACAAAGCTCAGGAACCCGTTTTAAGGCCTCCCAAGCTTTGAGAATAATCTCAGGGCCGATACCGCACGGGTCGCCCATAGTGATAACAAGCGGTTTGAGAATGATCTCAATCCTTTAAAACTTATTTGTTTTCAATGGTCGCCTGATTGCGGACATCGCGCAGATATCGGCGACCCAGCATCGACAGGCGTTGATTGACGAGGCGGTCTTCAATCTGCTCACGCGTGGGGGCGTTCTCACCCGCCAGGCGCTTGTCGCAGACGACCAGGACGTTCATATTGACATCATTACGCATCGGTGCGGTCATTTGGCCGACATTGAGCGGCTTCAAGGCGGCGGCATAGTCGTCACGCAGTTCGCTTAAGGGAGTTTCCCCAAGGTCGGTCACCACGACATTGCCGTCAATGGTCGTATCCGTCAGGGCACCACAGCCTTTTTGGCTGTTGCGGAACGATTCCAAGGCCTTTTGCGCAGCTTCAACCCGTGAGGCGGGGGCGTCTGCACCCAGCGATATAGCGGCCTGTTTCAGCGCCATCACCGAGTCAGAATTGCCATCGGTTTTTTCACGCAGATAATAGATATAGACCCCTTCGTCCGTGGTGATGGGCTGGGTCATCTGACCGCCGCTCATGGTTTGCAGGACGGTTTCGATCTTGGGATCGATCGTGCCGGAAATCAGCCAGCCGGCATCACCGCCATTAGCCGCAGACGGGGCGTTGGAAAACTGACGCGCGACGCTCTGGAACGGTGCCGCGCCGGAAGCAATTTGTTGAAACAGTTGCTGGGCTCCGGCCTGGGCCTCAGCCACACCCCCGGCCAGATTGGGGTCGAGAAAGATTTCAGCGACCAGATATTGCGGTTTTTGACTATCGGCCGTGATCTTGGCCATGTACGAATCTACCTGATCCTTACCGACGCGGGCCATGTACGAATCTACCTGATCCTTACCGACGCGGGCCTTGGAATTAAAACGGCCACCGACCAGACGCTGCCAGCCGGTTTCGGCGCGGATCTGATTTCGCAGGGTTTCCGGATCAACGCCTGCCCGTTGCAGTTCGGCCACCAACTGGTCGTAGCTCAGATTGCTCTGGGCCGCCATGCGGGTGATTTCGTCAGTGATCTCGGCATCTTCAACCTTCAGATCCCAGCGCTTGGCTTCCTGAAGTTCGAGGCGTTCGTCAATCAGGCTGCGTAGTGCCTGCTGCTGAAAGGCTTCATAGTTTTGCTCGGTAACCTGAACGCCGGAGGTCACGATGAGCAACAGCATACGTTGGCGAAGATCGTAGGATGATATCAGTTCATCATTAACTACGGCGATAATGCCTTCGCGCAGGGACGGACGCTGTGCCGGAGCGGGTTGAGCCGGTGCCGGTTGCGCCTGTGGTGTCTCGGCCTGAGCCATGACGGCTGGGGCGGCACTCACCATCATCAAGCCTGCGCTCATAGCCAGAGCAGTCGTCTTAAACATCATTTTTTTCAGGCTCATGATCATCAGTCGGGTTGTATCCGCACGGCAGGCAAAAGGCATGGGCAGTCTTCTCATGGTGACCGATAGCGTAGTTGGTCATGAATGTGAAGCCACGGCCATCAGCGAATATCATTAAAGTCTGAACCTGATGACCCTAATATGGCAAGGTTAAGGCGCAAAGATATTCCGCTTGACGCTTTTCCATTGGTGTTGCCCAAAATCGCCGTTTCGTCGCGCTCATAGACGACTTCGACCCAGGTGCAGTCGTCACGATAAATGGCGCTGATTTCAGACCGACGCCAGGAATCGGTTTTCAGATCGCGGTTGATCCGCATCGACGCACCCCAGTTCTTGGTGAAGAAATGGCGGGCGTAAAGCTGAACATCCTCGTAGCGGTTACCTTCAAAACTCGTAACTACCGTGTTGGTCGTGTTCCATTGGACGGCGGTGTTGTCGACGATGTAGCGAACCGTGGCGACCGTGTTGGGGCGGTTGACAGTAAAGCCGACTTCGCCGCGGCGGATGCCACCGTCCTCAGAATCCAGACGCAGCTTGGAATAACCGTAATAGCCGCCGTCGCCGGTTTTGAAGTCAGAGGTCACCACCCAGTCAGATGAGGTTTTGGCAAGGCCCGACGGATCGTAAGACACTTTGACGCCTGCGGGAGAGGTGGCGGTCAAAAGATAAGTGTCTTCGACTTCGTTGCGGAAGGTGCGCCCGACCAGGGTTTTGAGGGTGGTGCCACTATCAAGCTGAACCTGAGCCTTTAGGCCAAGGCTGGCGCGGGCACCGCCTTCGTAAAGGTCATAACCCGGTGATTTATTGGCCTTGAACAGGGTGGTTTCGTCATATTCAAAAACCTGACTATCCTCATTAGGGATCAGGCTCGACGATTTGGATTTGGGTGACACCGCCAGTTGGGCGATCGGCGTCAGCACCACGTCAAAGCCATCGAATTTACGAATCATCGGGTAGCTGAGGTCGAGACCGGCGGTCGCCAGACTGCGCGAAACATTGGCGCTGCTGCCGGTCGAATCAAGGCCGTCGATGCGGTATTGATCATGGCGTGCCGACAGGAAGGGGGCGGCCTTTATGCCATGGTTGGTCACGAAATCCCGGCGCCATTCCGCCCCCAGTGTCAGACGGGCCGAATCGTAACCGTTAGTGCCGTCGGAATCGTCAGGCGCAATCGGATCGCCAACATAATCTTCGCGGAACAGGGCCACGCCGGATGCGTTGAACTTGAAGCGGCCACCGGCGAATTCGTTGATCGGGTTCCACTGAGCCTCGATCACGGGGGCCACCAGCGGATAGCGCTTGTTTGAGCCTGCCACCGGTCGGTTGCTGGAGGTACCAATGTCCTGCAAGGCGGCAATGCGCAGGTTCTGGAAGGTCGCCATGGTCGCCGATAAAAACGCGGTATCAGTCTGACGGGTCAGGTTGACCTGACTGATGAGCTGACGCGATCCAGGCGTAAAGACGCCGCGATATTCGTAGACATCACCGACCTTATAGCGTTCAAAGAAGTTCGCGCTGCCGGAATCGGACACGCGCTCAGCCGTGAAGCTCCAGCGCCAGTCCGGGTTAATCTTGAAGGCACCGTCCGCCAGAATGTAAGAGCGGTCGGCTTTCTCACCCCACTTATTGCCGTAGTTATCGAAGAAGGCCTCACGAGTGTAACCGGCGCGGACCGTGACATCGCCGGAATAGAACCGCCGCCGCCAGGTCGTGTTCAGCAGCGGGGCCACTTTTTCATTGAACTGCGGCGAGATAACCAGGTCCTGATAGGGAGAAATGACCCACAGATAGGGCTGCTCATAGGACATACCGCGCCGTTGTGACGAGCCGATCTTGGGCATCAACAGGCCTGATGAGGCCTTAGCGCTGGGGTCGGCGTGCCACAGGATCGGGGTATAAAACAGCGGTACGCCGCGCATCTTGAAGATGGCGTTTTTATAGATCACGACGTTGCGTTTTTTATTTTGAATGATTTCGCCGGCCTGAAACGACCAGGTCGGTCCCTTGGTGGGCTCACCGGGCTTCACGCAGATTTCACACGGCGTATAAAGCGCGTTGTTTAGGACGTTGGTGTCCTCATCGCGTCGTTCGACCCGCTCAGCAAATATCTTGGTATTGTCGGGCTGGACCGAGGCGAAATTGGTGCCATAACCGGCGGTCAGGTCTTCGTTGACCTCCAGTGTGTCGGCATATTGGGTCGAGCCATCAGGATTGATCATGACGGCATTACCCCGCGCCAGGGTCTTACCCGTCGTTTTGTCGTAGCGCACTTCGTCAGCACGGATGATACGGCCATGATGGCGGACTTCGACATTGCCTCGGGCGACGATGACATTTTCGCTTTCAGTCACCACTTCGTCGGCCTCGACATAGGCCCCGTCCTGCGGCAGGCCGTCTTCGCCAACAACATAGGGTTCAGCCGGTGTGGTCACGGGACGCTCAGACGGTGCGCTTTTCAGCAGCGGGGAGGCTTCCGGCGTTGCGACGTTCTGAGCGTTGGCGGTGCTGCCCAGCACACCCGCCGCCAGCAGCGGGCTTATGCCAACCGTCAGGAAATAAACGAATTTTTTCAGCGCGGGCTTGTGCATGTCGGACGCTAAGGCGTTACCTTTCAGGCTGTCGGCGCGGCGCTTAAAGACGCGAAAGGCCGTGGAATTACGGATACTCGGCATAGAGAAATATGATCAACAGGAACTTAATATTTAAAGCGCAAAGCGTGACAAGGCAATATGGCCTGATTACGGCAGCTTATCCGTCTTCAGTGTAAACCAGCAACGACATGGCCGCCAGAAGGGCAATAATCGGGGTCGCCCAGCCCGCCATAAACGCTGGAATGACTTCGGCCTTACCCATGGCTGAGCAAAGCTGGTTAAAGAAAAAGACTGCAAACCCCAGACTGACGCCGTATATCGCCAGTTTCGCCATACCACCCAAACGCATCAGCCGCAGCGAAAACACCGCCCCCAGCGCGGACATGGCCGCAAACATCAGCGGTGTCGCCAGCAATTGATGCAGCCTCAGACGATACGACGTGGCAGAAAAGCCTGAGCGTTCAATCTCGGCAATAGTGGGCGCCAGCGACCAGAACGGTGTCGATTGGGCGGAGATATATTTCTCAAACGCCGTCTGTGGGTTCAAATTAGAATCGATCGACAAGACATTGTAAAACAAGGCAGGTTCCCCCGCTGAGGCTTCGCGGGCGTTCTTTAGGTCCCACATGCCGGGGCGCAGAATGGCTTCGCGGGCATCGATGCGCTTGGTGAAGCTGGGCACGCCGGTCGAGTCAATATTATAGACCCAGAAGGTCGCATCAATCAGGTGGCCGATGCTTTTTTGTGAGGCTGCCCGGATAACGGTCTGGGTCTTACCCTCAGTATCGCCTTGACGCAGATAAATGTCGCCTTCTCTGGCCATGGCGGTGCCTTCGATACGGGCGCGCACCCGCTCATAGTTATCGGACAAATATGTCGCCAACGGATTAAGCGCGGTAACCGTAATCACGCCGATCATGAAGGCGGTGACCGATGCCGGGGTCACGAACCGCCAGGCTGACATGCCGGCGGCCCGCATGGCGATCAGTTCTGAGCGGCGGTTCAGGTTCACAAAGGCGGCCAAGGTGCCAAACAAAAAGGCGAACGGCAGCAGAACCAAGATGACATTGGGTGATTTCAGCAGCATCAGGCCCAAAATCTGAAGGCTCGATAATTCCGTTCTGACGCCGAGAGATTTTGAAATTTCCACAAAATCGATCAGGAAAATAATGCTGGAAATTACCGCCAGCGCGACACCCGCCATGATGATGCAGCGCATCATGACGTAGTTTTCCAGTCGCCCGCGCTTAATGGGGTTAAGGTAGCGCAGCCAGTTCATGCCGATCATGCCCGTACTCATCGCGATTGGCCTCCCGATGAAAGCGGTGTTAGTTCAAACAGTTGTATTGATGACTTAGTACCCTTGACCCGGTCGTTTTTATAAATCGCTTTGGCGCACAGGAAGATCAACGTCAGCGGTATTACATATTGCATGAAGTTCATGCCCGCTGAATTATTGCAGGCGGCTTCAACCCCAAAGCCCAATATACGCACCCCGGCGGCAATGGATGAGACGATCATAATCCGCTTGGTGTAGCCTGAGCGGCTGAACCGGCCACCCAAGACCCCTAGGGTCGCCAGCAGGACAAAGGCGATATTGTAGAGCGGCGAGGCGAGGCGGCTGTGACCTTCAGCAAACAGCTTTTTCCAGTTACCGCGTTCCCAGCCCATCGCCATGTTGGGATAAAATAATTCGTGCATCCAGCGGTCAGATTCCTTGTAATGCAGGAAATCATCTGAAGAGAAATAGTTCGTGATATCAAACGCATATTCTTCGAACGTCAGGTGGTTCAACACACCTTTGTCCGAGACCTGCTGCATCGAGCCTTTGCGCATGACAAGGCTTGAGGTGCCGTCTTTGCGCAGGATGCGGCCCTCCTTGGCGCTGTAGGTGCGGTCCATGCCGTCGCCGCCGGGGGTGCGGATAAATATCTGGCGCAGCAGCCCGTTCTGGTCGATGCGCTGCACATAGATGGTCAGACCCGACTGTGTGGTCGAGAAATCGCCTTCCCGGATCAGGGATGACGCCAGATCGGTTTTGACATTGTAAAGCTCCTGCCGCATCAGGCGCGAGGCGGCGGGTTGAATAAACAGATTCATCGCCAGACTCAGCATGGTGATATAGACGCCGAGGCGTAAGATCGGCGAGGCGATCCGCCACAGGCTCATGCCAGAGGCATAGCACGCTACGATTTCATGCTCATTATGCAGCCGGTTGAGCGACACCAGTGTGCCGACGAAAATCGCGATCGGAAATACCAGGCTGGTAAGCTGAGGTAGGGCCAGAAAGCTGATTTTCAACAGCACCCACGCGCTTTGCCCCCGCTCAACGATGACGTCGAGCTGGTTGAGGCTTTGCGACAACATAGCCACCGCCGTGAGCGCCAGAATGGCGGCGATCACAGGGAACCTTAGTTGACGGGAAATGTACCGTTCAACGGTGCGCATCGGGTGGGGATATCCGGATAAAATGTTTGATGAGACTAAAAGCTTTAAAACAGACGCTTTTTTGACGACTTCGGACACTAATATCAAGCTGAAAACCAAAAAACGCACCCAAAACCTGAGCTTGCCTGATTATCGTCAGGTAAGGAGCATTTATGCACGAAAAAACACTTAACCTTTGCGGGCGTTTGTGGGCATAAACCCTCACATAAGGGTGTTAGAGCGCAGATGCCGCGCTGTTTTACGCCCAGATTCTGGATACCGGAGTACATATAATGCACATTCAACTGGCCACCCAATATCCCGAAAACCATGCCTTGGCCGTGCTGATCGGTGATGGCGATGCGCTGAGCGCCGGGGCTGAAAAACTTAATACTATCTCTTCGGGCTATATTCTGGGCAGTCTGAAAAAGCTCGGTTTCAAATCCGCCAAAGGCAAGGTGCAGATTTTAAGTGCCCTGCCGGATCAACCCTACACGGCGCTGGCCGTACTGGCGGCGGGCGATCTGGCGGGCCTCAAGGGGGCTGATGTTGAGTCGGTGGTCGCCAGCCTTTATCACGCCACCAAATCGGCGGGCTTTGCGGATCTGGCGATTGATATGGGTGGTTTTCCGGCTGAGCAGGTCGCCCATGCCATGTTTGCCCTGACTCTGGCCAGCTACCGGTTTGATAAATATTTTGGTGCCGCCAAGCTTGAAAAGGCCCCGACACTTAAATCTGTGACCCTGATCTGTGATGATGTGGCCGAAGTTGAGGCCGCCTTTGCGCCGCTGAAAGCCATTGCTGACGGTGTGATTGTAGCGCGTGATCTGGTCTCGGAGCCCGCCAATGTGCTTTACCCGCAATCCTATGCTGACCGCATCAAGGGCTTTGAAGCTCTGGGCCTGAAGGTTGAAGTGCTGGGTGAAGAGGAGATGACAAAGCTCGGTATGTTCTCGCTTTTGGGCGTGGGTTTAGGCTCGCGCAAAGAGTCTAAGCTGGTGGTCATGCAATGGCTGGGCGCGGACGACAAAGCCGCTCAACCGGTGGCTTTTGTCGGCAAGGGCGTCACCTTCGATACCGGCGGCATTTCGATCAAGCCCGCCGAAGGCATGGAAGACATGAAGTGGGACATGGGCGGATCGGCCACGGTCGTCGGCACTATGGTAGCACTTGCTGGCCGCAAGGCCAAGGTCAATGCGATCGGGGTCGTAGGCCTTGTCGAAAACATGCCGGATGGCAATGCCCAGCGCCCCGGCGATGTGGTCACGGCCATGTCCGGCACGACCATTGAGGTCATCAATACCGATGCCGAAGGCCGCCTCGTTCTGGCTGATGCGCTGTGGTATACTCAGGATCGCTTCAAACCGCAGTTCATGATTGATCTGGCGACTTTGACAGGGGCTATGATCATAGCCTTGGGCATGGATTATGCCGGTGTTTTCAGCAATAACGATGATTTAGCTGAGAAAATAGCTGAGGCGTCGAAGTCGGTGTCGGAAAACACCTGGCGGATGCCATTGCCGACCCAGTATGAAAAGCAAATCGATTCCAAGATCGCCGACATTCGTAATATCGGCGGGCGTCCGGGCGGTTCGATTACCGCGGCTCTGTTCCTGCAACGCTTCGTCAATAATGTACCGTGGGCGCACCTCGATATCGCGCCGACCGCCTGGACCAATGAACAGCGCCTGCCGACCGTGCCGGAAGGCGCCACCGGCTGGGGTGTCCGCACGCTCGATGCGCTGGTTAAGGCGCATTACGAAGTCTAATTAATGACAGAAGTTTGGTTCTATCATCTGGAAACCACGGCGCTTAAGGCGGCGCTGCCCGATTTGCTGGAAAAAACCTTGCAACGCGGGTGGCGCGCCTATGTGTTGGGGCAGGATGATGATCTGCTGGAGGAACTGAACACGCACCTGTGGGCGTACCGCGATGAGGCGTTTCTTGGCCACGGTCTGGAAACCGCAGAGTTCGCGGATCGTCAGCCGATTTTACTGGGTAAGTCAGGTGGCCGGGCCAACAAGGCTGAGGTATTATTTTCGGTCACGCCCGACGATCTGCCGGACTTGACGGCATATCAGCGCTGCCTGATTGTGTTTGAAGGCCGCGATGACGCCCATATCGGGTGGGCGCGGGCGCAGTGGAAGCAGTTGAAAACGCAGAATTTTGACATGGCCTACTGGAAACAGAATGATCTGGGCCGCTGGGAGAAGATGCAATGACACTCAAACTGAAAATCATTATGACTGCGGCGGCATTTGCGTTGGTGTCCTGTGCCAGTCCGTCACCTGCGCCGGCTCCCGCACCTGTGCCCAACCAGACCATGAAGCCGATCCCTAATCCGCCTGAGTCTAAACCGGAGCGTCCGCGCGCCAATAATGATGATCAGTGTGGCGCCAAGCCGCTACAGTATCTGATCGGTAAGCCGCGTACCGAAATACCGGTGCCCGTCCACCCTTCAAAGCGCCGTGTGCTGTGTTCAACCTGTGCCGCGACCATGGATTACCGTGAAGACCGTCAGACGATTACCTTTGATGTGAATACCGGGATCATCCAATCCATACGCTGCGGGTAAAATTTTCATCTTTGACCCATTAGGGCGTCGGTCTCGCTTGCGGGTATTTTGAATACCCGCGGGCGCTTACCTCCTGCTACTGGGCTCAAAGCTGTCAATTTTACAGTCAGTATTAAATTCCCGCTTCGGCCTTGGCGGTTTCATAGGTTTCGGCGGCGATCATCCATTTGGATTCTAACGCCACCATATCTTCTTCGAGCTTAGCTTTTTCTTTTCCGTAAGATATGGCCTTGGCCTGATCTTTTACATAAAGATCGGCATCACCCAGCTTAAGATCCAGCAGCTTGATTTTATTGCTGATGGTCTCAATCTGGCGCTCCAGCTCATCGGCAGTTTTCTTGAGCGGGGCGATGGCATTGCGGGCGGCCGCGGCGGCTTTACGCGCGTCTTTTGAATTGACCCCGGCCTGTTTTTTCTCAACCGGTTCATCGCCTTGCGTGGCGGTTTTGGCGCGCTCAATGACTAGCTTGGAATATTCATCCATCGTCCCGGTATAGGGCTTTACTGTACCGTCATTGACCAGCCACAGCCGGTCAGCAACCATTTCGATCAGCGAGCGGTCGTGGGTGATGATCAACACAGCGCCTTCGTAGTCGTTAAGCGCCTCTAACAACGCGCGGCGCGAATCGATATCCAGGTGGTTGGTCGGCTCATCGAGGATCAGCAGGTGCGGGGCATCCATCGCCACCATATTCAGCAGCAGGCGGGCGCGTTCACCCCCGGACAGATCCTTACACTTGGTCTCAACCTTGTCGACGCGCATACCGAATGAGCCCAATCGCGCACGTCGCTTGGATTCTGTCTCATCCGGTCTCGCACGGCGCATCATCTCCAGTGGCGTGTCTTCGGGATCAAGCGCTTCGATCTGATGCTGATGGAACCAGCCGACGGTCAGGCGACGGTCACGCCAGTGGGTGCCGTGCTTTTCTTTCAACGCGCCGGCGATCATCTTGGCGAAGGTCGATTTACCGGCGCCATTGACGCCCAAAATACCGATCCGGTCATCGAGATCGAGCCGCAGGGTAATATCGCGCAGGATGATTTTGTCATCATAGCCGACGCTGACCTCTTCCAGGCGCAGGATTGGCGGCGCCAGCGGTTTTTCCGGCGAAGGCAGAATGAACGGGGCGACCCGATCCTCAATCGTATCGGCAATCGGCGGCAGTTTTTCCAGCCGCTTCATGCGCGACTGGGCCTGCGCAGCCTTTGACGCCTTGGCGCGGAAACGATCCACAAAGCTTTGCAGATGGGCGCGTTCGGCTTCCTGCTTGACGCGGCTGGCGGCTTGCAGGCGGGCTTTTTCGGCGCGCATCCGCTCGAAATCGTCATAGCCGCCGGTATAAAGTTCGAGCTTTTGACCGGCGACATGGACGATGGCATCGACGGATTCGTTCAACAGGTCGCGGTCGTGGGAAATGATCAGGGCCGCATTGGGATAGCGTTTCAGACGCGCCTCAAGCCACAGGGCACCTTCGAGATCGAGATAGTTGGTCGGCTCATCTAGCAGCAGCAGATCGGGCTCGGCCAGCAGCGCCCCGGCAAGGGCCGCCCGCATTCGCCAGCCACCTGAGAAGGCTGCGATTGGGCGCGTCAGATCGGCGGTCGAAAAGCCCAGCCCCGCCAGAATTTCCGCGGCCCGCGACGGCGCACGATCGGCGCTAACCGCATAAAGATCGGCGTGAATTTCAGCCTGATGGATCGGGTCGGCGGTTTCCAGCGCTTTCAGCAGGTTTTCGCGACGGGTATCGATCGACAAAACTGCATCAATCAGATGCTGCGGGGAGGCGGCCATTTCCTGCTCAACGGATGCCACGCGCCAGGCCTTGGGCGTGGTGATGTCACCGCCGCCGGCCTGATAATGACCCTGGATCAGCTTAAACAGGGTCGATTTGCCCACGCCGTTCAATCCCACCAGACCGGCCTTGGTCCCCGGCGTCAGGGTCAGGGTAGCGCCGTCAAAAAAACGGCGCCCGTAGGCGTCAAAAGTCAGGTTAGTGATCTGCAACATAAAACGGATACTTAAACAGGTTATAGGGCTTGGCGAACGAGGCTTGCATCGCTATAAGCCACGCAATTCTAAACGCCAAACGAATTTGGCCCAAAACGGAACCTACATATGTCACGCACCTTTTCTATCCTTAAGCCCGACGCCACCCGCCGCAACCTGACCGGCAAGATCAACGCCGTCATCGAAGAGGCTGGTCTGCGCATTGTGGCGCAAAAGCGCGTTAAGCTGTCGACGGCTCAGGCTGAAGCTTTCTACGGCGTGCACAAAGAGCGTCCGTTCTTTGGTGAACTGGTCGGTCAAATGACGGCGGAACCGGTTGTGGTTCAAGTTCTGGAAGCTGACGACGCTGTGCCAAAGTACCGCGAAGTCATGGGCGCCACCAACCCTGAGCAGGCCGCTGACGGCACGATCCGCAAGCTGTTTGCTCTGTCGATTGGTGAAAACTCGGTCCACGGTTCGGATTCGGATGAGAACGCCGCGATTGAAATCGCGCAGTTCTTTACGGACGCTGAAATCGTTGGCTAATAGTTCCAGGGTTTGGGGCCAATGGCCCCAAGACTTGTCTATTCAATAAAAAACCCCTGCCAAAGTGGCAGGGGTTTTTTATTGAACAAATTAAGGTTTGTGGGGTCACAGACCCCACGCCCCGGAACTATTTCCCCGTCAATTCCGCCAGCAGCGCCTTACGGTCATAAACCGTCTTTAACGCCTCCGCGATGGCCGAAGACGACACCACGACCGTGCGGTTGACCGTCCCGTCATAGTAATAGGCCCCGCCCAAAGAGTGGATATTGCCGTCAAACGCCGCCCCAATCACTTCGCCCTTAGCGTTGATGACCGGAGAACCGGAATTGCCGCCGATGATGTCATTGGTGGTCACATAGTTGAATACCTTAGACTTATCGACCTTGGGCTCGGCCGCTTTCCATGATGCTGCCAGTTCATAAGGCTCAAGTCCGGTGGCGCGCTCATAGAGCCCCGCGATATCGGTAAACGGCGTCACCTTAACCCCGCGATGCTCCCAGCCGGTGACCTTGCCGTAGGACAGGCGAAGCGAGAAGGTCGCGTCCGGATAGGTCGAAGTACCGTAAGCCTTGAAACGGATCTTGGCGATTTTTTCTGACGCAATGCGGGTCGGGCCGGTCACACGCGCTTCATATTGCTTGCGAATGGCAAGTGCTTCGTCGTCGATTTTCAGCGCCCATTGGATCATAGGGTCATCAGACGCATGAACCGCGGCCAAGCCGCCATCCATCAGTTGTTTGCGATAGGCAATATCGGTCAGTTTTGTGCCATCAATCAGGCGCTTGGCCAGAGCCTCTGGCGATTCCTTACCCAGCAAAAGCTTGGTCACAGGTGAATCGGCGGTCAGATATTCGCGGGCTTTCAACAGACGGAACTCAAGCTGAATCTGATCGAGCGGCTTTTCAACCGGCGAGGGGTTAAGCAAGCGCTTTTCCAGCGCGGGCAGGCGGGTGTCGGCAAACTCCGGCAGGCGTTCAGTTGACGGTTTTGGCTTTTCCTTGGCCAGGCGTACAATCGTGCGGGCCGTGGCAAACAAGGACGAACTGGTCGGTGCAGACTCCAGGAAAAAATACGGGAAATAGAGATCGCCCACCTCTTTTTGAGCCGCAGCAATATCGGCCCACGGATCACCAAAGGCGGCCTTGTCCTCAGCCGTCATGCCAGCCTTCAACGCGGCTTCCTCGGCGCGCTTGGCATCCATCACGGCAGGGTTATTCAGAGCCAGTTGCTGGCCGTAAAAGACCTTGAAACCGTTCTCAAGCGAGGTCAGGACATCTGTGCCGATGCGCTTGTTTTCCGGGCTTTGGGCCATGAACTGAATGATCCGCCCGCGCAGTTCCGAACGCTGAAGCTGAGATACCGGAATCATCAGATCGCGGTTGGTCTCAAGCTGGGCCACCGTCATCAGGCGTTGGGTTGATCCCGGATTGCCCGCGACGAAGGTGACATCATTTTCCTTGGGCGCATTCGGGTTAAATTTCAGGTGGTTCGGCGTTTTAACGACCTTGCCGTTTTCATAGACGCGCAGAAACGCGGCATCAAGGTTATAGCGCGGGAAGTTGAAATTATCCGGATCGCCGCCGAAGAAGCCGGACTTATATTCCGGATAGAACACCAGCCGCACGTCTGAATAGCGGCGGTACTTATAGAGCTTATATTCGCCGCCTTGATAAAAGCTGATGACCTGACAGCGAATGGTCTGATCGGTGCCGCACCCGGCTTTTTCCAGTTCCGACGCCTTGGCGTTCATCGCTTTGACGAAGGCCTCGCCGGTCAGGCCTGTCGTTGCGGCGTTGATCTCTTTGGTCACGTCGCTGATGCCGGTCAGGATTTCCGCTGATTGACCGGGGCAGGTCTTTTCTTCGGTGCGGGCCGCGGTGAAAAAGCCGTTCTGGGTATAGTCATTTTCAGGCGATGACAAATCCTGCGCGCAAGCGATGACGCAGTGAGCATTGGTCAGCACCAGCCCTTCGGAGGAAACGACTGAGGCCGAACAGTTCGATAACCGTACGGCGGCTGACTGGATGTGATTAAGCCATTTGGCGTCGATCTTGGTGCCGTAGGTTTCATTGACCTTAGCGGCAGGGAAGTTGTCGAAGGTCCACATGCCTTCTTCGGCCTGCGCACCAGAGGCGGCCATGAGGGTGAAGGCGGTGGTGGCGGCAAGCGCCAGCTTAAATCGAGCCATTATCAGCAGTCCATGCAGTTACAATTGCCAGAATTGATACCGAATGTGCCGCGTGTGGCAACCGCTTTATGTTAATTATGAAACTTTTTTAACAAGCGCGGAGATTAACCCGCATAGACGCGGCGCACGGCGGCGGGGTACAGCTTATGCTCCTCGATCAGCACGCGGGCGGCCAGATCATCGGGTGTGTCGCCCTTAAGGATCGGCACCTGTGCCTGAAGGATGATATCGCCGTCATCCACGCCTTCGGATACCCAGTGAACTGTGCAGCCACCAAAGCCGTCACCGGCGGCAATGGCGCGTTCATGGGTGTGCAGACCCTTATATTTCGGCAGCAGAGACGGGTGGATATTGATCATCTTACCCGCCCATTGCCCGACCAGATAAGGCGTCAGGATGCGCATATAGCCAGCCAGACAGATCAGTTCGATGCCCGCGGCTTTGAGAGCTGTATCAATCTCGCGCTCATGAGCTTCGCGGTCCTTGCCGTAGGGCTTATGATCGACAGCCAGCGTGGCAATGCCTTGGGATTCCGCCCACTCAAGACCCGCCGCCATCGGATCGTTGGACACCACCAGCGTAAACTCGATCGGAAAATCGGCGGCGCGTGAGGCTTCGACCAGCGCCATCATGTTAGAGCCGCGACCGGAAATAAAGATCGCGGCTTTGGGCTTCGAGGTCATTTACGCGTCCGCCAGTTGACCGCAGACAAAGGCATCTTCACCGGCATTCAACAGGGCCGCCAAAACCGCATCGGCATTGGCTGGGTCGACATAAAGCACAAACCCGATACCGCAGTTGAAGGTCCGCAGCATCTCATGATGCTCGATGCCGCCGGTTTCCATCAGCCAGCTAAAGACCGGCGGGAACCCCCATGAGCTATAATCAAAATCGGCCACCAAACCTTCGCGGATAGCGCGACCGGGGTTCTCAATCAGGCCGCCGCCGGTAATGTGCGCGCCGCCCTTGATCAGGCCCGCTTTCATCAGGGGCAGGACGGATTTGATATAGATTTTGGTCGGCTCCAGCAGGGCCTGCGCCAGTGTCAGGTCCTTGGCGAACGGGGCCGGAGACGACCACGACAGACCAGCCACCTCAATGACCTTGCGCACCAGCGAGTAACCGTTGGAGTGCGGGCCTGATGAGCCCAGGGCGATGATGACATCTCCGGCTTTTTGGGTGTCAAGCTTTGGCAAAACCTTATCACGATCGACCGCGCCGACGCTGAAACCGGCCAGATCATAATCGTTTTCGCCGTACATGCCGGGCATTTCCGCCGTCTCACCACCGACCAGCGCACAGCCCGCGCGCTTGCAGCCTTCAGCGATACCGGCCACCACACGGCGGGCGGTATCGACATCGAGTTTAGACGTGGCGTAATAATCAAGGAACATCAGCGGTTCCGCACCCTGCGCCAGCAGGTCGTTAACGCACATGGCGACAAGGTCGATGCCGACCGTATCATGGCGGTGGGTTTCGATGGCGATCTTAAGCTTGGTACCGACGCCATCGGTGGTTGTCACCAGCAAAGGATCATCGTAACCGGCAGCTTTCAGGTCGAACAAGGCGCCAAATCCGCCCAGACTGGCTTCGGCACCAGAGCGGCGCGTGGCCTTAGCCAGAGGCTTGATGGCGTCGACAAGGGCTTCGCCTGCATCAATATCCACGCCCGACTGTGCGTATGTAAGACCGTTCGTGTGTGTCTTATTCGCCGGTTCCGACATAAAAACTTACCTTCGATTCTATTATAGGGCTTGCCTAAAGCCCATTGCGGTTTGCTATAGCTACAAAATGAGTCCAATTACAAACACTGATGAGCTTATTAGCTTCTGTGAGCTGATTTCCAAAGCGCCATTTATCACGGTTGATACCGAATTTATGCGCGAAACCACCTATTGGCCGAAGCTGTGCCTGATTCAGGCGGCCAGTGCCGATCATGCCGCGATCATTGATCCGCTGGCGAAAGACCTGGACCTTCAGCCGTTTCTGGATGTGCTGGCCAATCCGAACATACTCAAAGTGTTTCACGCCTGCCGTCAGGACATTGAAATCTTTTATAATCTGGGTGTTTTGCCAGCCCCTGTGTTTGATACACAGGTGGCAGCCATGGCGGCAGGGTATGGCGATCAGGTCGCTTATGATTCGCTGGTGCGGCAGGTGTTAAAGGTCGAAATCGACAAGGGGTCGCGCTTTACCGACTGGTCGCGCCGCCCCTTAAGTGAGCAGCAACTGACCTATGCGCTAGGCGATGTCACCCATCTGGCCAAGGTCTACCCCAAGCTCAAAACGTCACTGGAAAAGGTTGAGCGATTCGAATGGGTGTCTGAGGAAATGAAGGGTCTGATCGATCCGTCACTCTATAATACCGATCCGCTCGATGCATGGAAGCGGTTGCGGCCACGTAAATCGTCATCCAAATATCTGGCGGTGTTTGCTCAGACGGCGGCGTGGCGGGAACGCACAGCGCAGGAGCGGGATCAGCCGCGTGGTCGTATTCTGAAAGACGAGGGCATTGACGAAATCGCCACCCAACTGCCGACCGATCCGGCGGCCTTTGACCGGATGCGCTCGACCCCCAAAGGCTTTGGCGCGTCGAAATTCGGGGTTGAGCTGATCGAGATCATTCAGGCGGCGATCAAAGAGCCTGAAAAATTCGCGCCCAAGATGGATAAGTCGGCCCCTCCGGTTCAGGTGCCCGCGTCGGTGGTGGAGTTGCTCAAAGTCCTGCTTCGCATCCGCTGCGAAGAAGAAGGCGTGGCCCCGAAGCTTATCGCGACCGTTGCCGAACTTGAAAAGATCGCGCTGGATGACAATGCCGATGTGCCGTCCCTGCAAGGGTGGCGTCGCAAGGTGTTTGGTGAAGATGCGTTGCGGCTTAAGCGCGGTGAACTGGCGCTGGTGCTCAATGGTCCCAAGGTCGAACTGGTCGAACTGGATTAGTAGCTCTCGGTGCGCAGGCTTAGTTTCAGCGCGTTCGCCAGAGCGCGGGCGCGTTTGCGGGTTTGTTCGCCCAGCAGCAGGTCATCCCAGCCGGCCTTAGCGCTGACGATCAGGGTTTTGTCGTCTTGACGAATATGCGCCATTTTCAACAGCGTAGCTGATTTGGCGGACAGATCGCATCCGAGTCTTAAGGTAAGGCCCAGTTGGGTAGCCTGAAGATGGCGTTCATCGCCCAGTATCCGGCTGACCAGTACCGGCTCCTTAGTGTAGGCATCACCGCTGTAGCGGGTGTAGAGCGCGCAGGCCAGAAAGACACGCTCGGCGTGGTTTTGGCCGGGGATAGGGGCGCGCAGCACCTGATCGCAGACCAGATCGGCGCGGTGGTCCGGATGCAGGCGCGCGCCAATATCAGCCAGTTTGGCCGCCGCCTTGATTAGCTTTTCCGAGGGGCGGTCGACATCGACGCTGTCGTAAAATTCGGTGGCCCAGGCCGCCAGAGCGGGGCCTAAATTTTCGCTGATGCCGTGGCGGGCGCCGAAATTGGCGCACCCTTCGATCAGCGGATCAAGGCTTTTATAGGCATAGGGCAGGTCATCAAACAACAGACCTTCGCGCAGACCATTGGCCGAGAAACAGATGGTTTCAATCTCAAAGCACTCAATCAGCCCTTGAAGCACCAGCGCGGCATAGGAGATATTTTCCATGCGCCGTTTGGAAACGCCGGGGAATTTCTCAAGCGATGTGGGGGACTGAATGGCCACCAGACGGGCAATGGTCAGGGCGTCACGGGCGGACAGTTCAAACTGCTGAACAATCTGAAGCGGATAATTGACCTTCATCATCCAGATCAGGGCCAGATTGCGCCACGCCCCGCCCACCGCATGAAAGGTTTTGGCTCTGAATTGCGATCTTAGGGGATCAAGCTGGGCGCGGATAAGGGCGTAAGTTTTTTCCACATCCATCGGCTTGGGCGCCCCAAGCGCAAACGGCCCCAGCGGCAGGGTCAGGCCCTTAAAGGTCGATTGCGGATCAAGATTGATCAGCTCAAGGCTGGAGCCCCCCAGATCACCAACAAAACCCTCGGCCTCCAACTGGCCGCAGCGCACACCCTGACCCGCATAATGGGCCTCTTCGCGACCGGACAGCGTGCGGATTTTAAAGCCGGTCAGGCGCTCAATCTCATGGGCAAATTCAGGGCCATCGGCGGCGTCACGCATGGCAGCGGTGGCGACCACATGAACCTTTGATAGCGTATAGGATTCCAGAATGGCCTTGAAGCGTCTCAGGGCAATCAGCGTATCCTTCTTGCCCTGCGGATGCAGACATTCTGTCTGGCGCAGGTCACGACCCAGCCCGGCCAAAATCTTTTCGTTAAACAACGGCCAGATCGAACGGCCTTCGATCCGGTAGATGACCAGACGAACGGAGTTCGAGCCGATGTCGATAACGGCGGTGTTATGATTATTTTCTGGAACCAACATGATCAAAGGCTTGAGGCAAGTCCTTAACCCCGCGACCGCGCCCCGATAGTGAAGGGTTGGTCATGAAATAATCGTGAGCCGAGAAGGGGTTATCGAGGTGACTTACATCTATGCGTTTATAGCTGCCGTCAATAGCTAATTGCCAGCTCTGGGCTTCGTCATTGAAGTTGGCGACCATAATCTGATCCAGAACCTGACGGTGAACCGTCGGGTTTTCAACCGGGATCAGCACTTCGACACGACGATCGAGATTACGGCTCATCCAGTCAGCGGAGGATATAAACACTCGCGCCTGATCGGACGGCATGGCGTGACCATTGGCAAAGCAGACAATGCGGGTATGCTCCAGGAACCGGCCCACAATTGATTTGACGCGGATGTTTTCGGAATAACCCTTCACCCCCGGCCGCAGGCAGCAGATGCCGCGCACGATCAGATCAACCTGAACCCCGGCCTGCGAGGCCTGATATAGCTTTTTGATGATGACAGGATCGACCAGCGAATTGAGCTTGGCCCAGATTTGTGCGGGCTTACCCGCGCGCGAATTGGCGATTTCCTGATCAATCAGGCTGACAAGGCCTTGTTTTAGAGTCACCGGCGAGAAATAGAGCTTATCCATCTTGTCCGGGCGGGCATAGCCGGTGATGAAGTTGAACACCCGCATGGCGTCGCGACCCAGGGCTGGATCGGCGCTAAACAGCGACAGGTCGGTATAGATCTTGGCCGTGATGGGGTGGTAATTTCCGGTGCCGAAGTGACAATAGGTGCGCAGAGACTCACCTTCGCGGCGGACCACGACCGACAGCTTGGCATGGGTCTTATATTCCACAAACCCGTAGACGACATGCACGCCCGCCCGTTCCATAGCGCGTGCCCAGCGCATATTGGCTTCTTCGTCAAAGCGGGCCTTGATTTCGACCAGAGCCGTGACGTTTTTGCCTTGCTCAGCCGCCTCAATCAGGGCCGCGACAATGGGGCTGTCTTTTGAGGTTCGGTAGAGGGTCTGCTTGATGGCGATGACATTCGGGTCACGCGCGGCTTGCCGCAGGAACTGCACGACCGCGTCAAAGCTTTCAAACGGGTGGTGAACCAGAATGTCTTTTTCGCGGATGGCGGAAAAGACATCGCCGCCATTGTCACGAATACGCTCAGGGAAGCGCGGCTCATATGGTTTGAATTTCAGATCGTTGCGGTCGGCGGGGATAAGTTGCGACAGTTCCGACATCCCAAGGATGCCTTTGACCACCACCACATGTTCCGGTTCGGCATGAAGCTGCTCAATGATAAATTCGCGCAGGTCTTCGGGCATGTTGGCGTTGATCTTGACACGCACGACCGAGCCCAGACGGCGCTGTTTCAAAAGCGCTTCGAACTCCCGCACCAGATCCTCAGCTTCTTCTTCCATTTCGATGTCGGAGTCGCGGATGATGCGGAACACACCGCGGGCGTGGATATCAAAGCCCGGAAACAGCTTATCCAGAAACAGCAGCACCAGCCCTTCGAGGGTGATGAACTTGCGCTTGACCGGGCCGGTGCCGCGTCGCGCGGCGGCCGTGCCGATCTCCCAGAAGCGTTTGACCTGCGTCGGTATCGGCACCAGCGCGTACATGGCCTTATTGTCCGATCGGCGCGTCAGTTTGATGGCGATCGAAAAGCCAAGGTTCGGGATAAATGGAAACGGGTGGGCCGGGTCGATCGCCAGAGGCGTCAGAACCGGGAAGACCTGATTATCAAACTGGGTCTCAAGCCAGGCGGCATCCGTTTTATTGATTTCGCGGTGGTCAATCAGAGCCACACCGGCATGGGTCATCTCTTCACGCAGGCGCGACCAGATCAGTTGCTGCTTGGCCATCAGGTCAAACGCGGCCTTATTGACCATTTCAAGCTGTTCAGCCGGGGTGTGGCCATCCTGCGACATGACGCGCACGCCTTCGCGCACCTGCCCCTGAAGGCCCGCGACGCGTACCATGAAAAATTCATCGAGGTTGTTGGCCGAAATCGACAAAAACCTTAAGCGCTCCAGCAGCGGGTGGCGCGGGTTCTCAGCCTCTTCGATCACCCTCTGATTAAAGGCCAGCCACGACAGTTCGCGGTTGATATAAAGCTCATAACCCAGTGGATCGTCGCTGTTGAGGTCAACGCTTAAGGTATCATCGGTCCCAAGGGGTTCGATGTCCGCAGGCATAACCGGCGCTGCGGCCTGCGCGCGTGCGGGTGTCTGGGGTTTTTGAACGAGTTCTGCGTCAGACATCTATGGAACCTTAAAGGGTAAAACAGCGCTTATGGTGTAAATTAAAAGTCATCCTGATCAGTTAACCAAGACAAATTTTCGCTTTTTTCGAGAAAATCTTTGGCCAAAGTGCGGGTAAAGGCGCGGCCATTGGCATAATCTTCGATTTCTGTGACGATTTTTTGGGCCTTGGGTACAGAGCGTTCCATCCGTCGGCTGATATAATCAAAAAAATCCGCTGAGGGCGTAATAGCATGATGGGCGAACAGTTTTTTCAAAACCCCGCTCAGTATCACTTCATCCGGCTCCGGAATATCGACGACCCGCATGGCCTTTAGCCGCGACGCCAGATCGGGCAGGGCGGTTTGCCAGTTCAAAGGATGGGTTTTCGACAACAATACTAACGGCTGCGCGGTCTGAAGGCTGTGGTTAAACAGGTGGAACAACAACTCTTCGTCGGCCTGTTCGGCATCATCTACAGCGACGGCGCATTCAGGCAGGCTTGAGGGTTCCATATATTGAGTCTCAAGCGCGCTCAGAAACTGCCCATGATTGATATCGGCGAATATGTGGCCCAGATGCGTTTTACCACTGCCGGAGGGGCCAATAAGTATCAGATGTGGGTTGATCCAGTCTTTGGGCGTGCGCAACAGATCGATCAAACCCTGATTGGTTTCCGACACAATCAGGTCGGTCAGGCCGTAGCTTTCGGGCCGCTCAAGCTTCAGGGGAATCTGGTGGGACATGGTTGGCTAGAGTTTAGAGCGCTGCGGTGGCGGAGGCAATGGCCGTGCGCCTGTTGATAACGGGGAAAACGGGTAGGGCCGTTATTTCGTGCCGTACATCCGGTCGCCGGCATCGCCCAGGCCCGGCACGATGTAGCCCTTATCGTTCAGGTGACTGTCGATGGCAGCGGTAAACACCGGCACGTCCGGATGGGCGGTGGTAAAGTGACGAATACCTTCGGGGGCGGCCAGCAGGCATAGAAACCGGATGTTCCGTGCCCCGCGGGCCTTGAGTTGGGAGGTAGCGGCAATGGATGAATTGCCGGTGGCCAGCATTGGATCGACCACGATCACTAGCCGCTCAGAAATATCTTCGGGTGCCTTAAAGTAATACTCAACCGCCTCAAGCGTATCGTGGTCGCGGTACACGCCGATATGGGCCACGCGCGCGGACGGGACCAGATCGAGCATCCCTTCAAGCAGCCCATTTCCGGCCCTAAGAATTGAGGCAAACACTAGCTTTTTACCGGCAATTACGGGTGCCTGCATTGCGGCGACCGGCGTCTCAATCGCTTCCAGCGTCATGTTCAGGTCGCGGGTAATCTCATAGCACATCAGGGTCGAAATTTCGCGAAGCAATTGCCGGAACACCGCCGTCGGAGTGTCTTTGCGCCGCATCAGCGTGAGTTTGTGCTGCACCAGCGGGTGATCAATCAGGGTAACATCAGCCATAGCGGTCTCCTTTGCACAAAGACTAGCACGACGGATCGTCTGCGGCATCGCTAATGTGCGCAAGGGTGAGCGTGCATTAAGGCTTGACAATTCAAGGCGGGTCATGTCCCTACGGCCCTCATAATTTTGTCAGAAACGACCGCTTTTTTCAGAGTTTTCCATGCACATCTACCGCTCACATACCTGCGGCGCCCTGCGCGCCACCGATGATCAGGCCGCTGTTCGTCTTTCGGGCTGGGTTCACCGCAAGCGCGATCATGGGGGCTTGCTGTTCATCGATTTGCGCGACCATTACGGCCTGACGCAATTGGTGTTCGATCCGGCGACACCGGGCTTTGATAAGGTCGAACGCGTGCGCGCCGAAAGCGTCATTCGCATCGACGGCAAGGTCGTGAAGCGCACCAGCGATACCATCAATGCTAACCTGCCGACCGGCGAAGTCGAAGTGCAGGTCACATCGGTTGAAATCCTGAGTGAGGCTGCCGAACTGCCGCTGCCGGTGTTTGGTGAGCCGGAATACCCCGAAGAAATCCGCCTGAAAAACCGCTTCCTCGACCTGCGTCGTGAGACCCTGCATAAGAACATTGTGTTGCGCTCGCGCGTGATCCAGTCGATCCGCAACCGCATGGTCGAGCAGGGCTTTCTTGAGTACCAGACCCCGATCCTAACGGCCTCATCGCCGGAAGGGGCGCGTGACTTCCTGGTGCCGTCGCGTATGCACCCCGGCAAGTTCTACGCCCTGCCGCAAGCGCCGCAGCAGTTCAAGCAGTTGCTGATGGTGTCGGGCTTTGACCGCTATTTCCAGATTGCGCCTTGCTTCCGTGACGAAGACCTGCGCGCTGACCGTTCTTTGGAATTCTACCAACTCGACGTTGAGATGAGTTTTGTGACGCAGGAAGATGTGTTCGCGGCCATTGAGCCGCTGATGCACGGCCTGTTTACCGAGTTTGGCGAAGGTAAGCGCGTATCAAACTATCCATTCCAGCGCATCCCGTATCGTGAATCGATCGCCAAATATGGTTCCGATAAGCCGGACCTGCGCAACCCCATCGAGATGCAGGACGTGTCCGAGCATTTCCGAGGTTCGGGCTTTAAGGTGTTTGCGTCGATCCTAGAGGCTGATGCTAAAAACAAGGTCTGGGCAATTCCGGCTAAGACCGGTGGTTCGCGGGCGTTTTGCGACCGAATGAACTCATGGGCGCAGGGCGAGGGCCAAAAGGGTCTGGGCTATATCTTCTGGCGCACGCCGGAAGGGGCGTCTGAGGGCATTGAACCGTCGGGCCCGGTGGCTAAGAACATTGGCGACGAGCGTACCGAAGCTCTGCGTGGCCAATTGGGCCTTGACGCGGGTGACGCGGTATTCTTTGTCGCGGGTAACCCGGACGAGTTCTATAAGTTTGCAGGGTTGGCGCGGACCAAGGTCGGCACGGATTTAGGGCTGGTTGACGAAGATCAGTTCCGTTTCTGCTGGATCGTTGATTTTCCGATGTTTGAGTGGAATGACGATGAAAAGAAGGTCGATTTCTCGCACAACCCGTTCTCGATGCCGCAGGGCGAGATGGAGGCTTTGCTCACCAAAGACCCGCTCGATATCCTCGCGTATCAATATGACATCGTCTGTAACGGTTATGAACTGTGCTCAGGGGCGATCCGTAACCACAAGCAGGACATCATGCTTAAGGCGTTTGAGATCGCGGGCTATGACGAAGCGTTTGTCGAAGCGCAGTTCGGCGGGATGCTCAATGCGTTTAAATATGGCGCACCTCCGCACGGCGGTCTGGCACCGGGTATCGACCGTATCGTGATGCTGCTGGCCGGCCAGACGGCAATCCGCGAAATCATCGCCTTCCCGCTGAATCAGCAGGGGCAGGACGTGATGATGTCGGCCCCTTCGGAAGCGCTTGATAAGCAGTTGAAGGAATTGTCGATCCGGACGGCGTTGCCGATCAAGGTTAGCTAACTTATGGGGTTTGGGGCCAATGGCCCCAAGTCTTCTAATTCAATAAAAAACCCGGTCATATTGACCGGGTTTTTTATTGAAACAGCAGGTTTGTGGGGTCACAGACCCCACGCCCCGTAAATCAGCATACCGGGATGCGCAAACCCCGCGGCAATTGCGTTTCGCGATCCCCACACGCGCCGTCAAGCTGACGCTGTGTTAGGCCACGCGCGGAAGACATCTCAGCACCGGAAAAGTTCACGCCCGTCAGAGTGGCGCCTGAGAAGTTCGCGCCCTCAAGATAGGCCCCCACAAAGGTCGCATTGGTCAGGTTGGCCTTGGCGAAATTAGCATTAGAGAACAACGCGCCAAAGCCGTTCAGATCACGCAGATCGCCACCCGCAAACGACGTGCGGTTAAACGACCCCAGGCTTAAGTCCGCTTGACGCAAACGCGCCCCGGCGAAGTTCTTGCCCTTAAGCTCACGATTGCTGAAATCGGCCTGAAACAGGTTGCAGCCCGCGCACGATGTTCCGCTTTGGGCCCTCCCGATCTGACCGGCATTTTGTGCGGCGACGGGGGAAGCGAGTACGGCCATAACTGCCAATAGCGACAACAAGCGTTTCATCTTAAGACACCTCAATCTGTTTCGTCGTGACTAAGCAAGACCGGTGCCAAAAATCAACTGTCAGGCGGTAAATCCATGCCGATATCATCATTTGACGCTTTTTTGGCGAAGGGTATGACCACCAGATTATCGGTATTGGCCCCGCGCGCAAAACCTTTGGATATCAACTGAGATGCGCGGATGCCTTCGGAGTCGTTGGTCTGTTCCCCGTCCCCCAGACCATCGGCATTGAGCGCATCCGGATCAGCATTGGCAAGGTCCGTGCGATCAAGGTACGAAATCGCCAGTTCCCGGAACAGATAATCCAGAATGGAGGTCGATGATTTGATGGAGTCATTGCCGCTGACCGGGCCGGCCGGTTCAAAACGGGTGAACACGAACGCATCGACAAATTCATCGAGCGGCACGCCGTACTGCAGGCCGATAGATACGGCGATGGCGAAATTGTTCATCATTGAACGGAAGGCAGCGCCTTCCTTATGCATGTCGATGAAGATTTCCCCGACGCTGCCATCGTCATATTCACCGGTGTGCAGATAGACCTTATGGCCGCCAACCGAAGCTTTCTGGATATAGCCCTTACGACGATCAGGCAGCTTTTGGCGCGAGCGGTCACGTTCAACGATCTTTTCCACCACCTTTGCCTGCGCAGGTTCCGGTTGTGGGCGGGCCTCAAGCAGATTACGCTTAGGCGCATCCTCAATGACCGGAATATCGAGATGGAAATCATCCGGCGGCGTGGTCGGTTGCAGGCTTATGGCGCGCAAATCCATATTGGCCGCCATCGACAACAGTTTCAGGCTGTCGGGCAGGTTCTGGCCAAACGGAATATGGATGCGCGCGGCCGACGGCGCGCTTGAGAAACTCTCAAGCTTTTGTCGCATCAATAGCCGCGCCTTTAAACCGGGGGCCGTAAAGATGGCACGCTGGTTTTCGGTTAAGTTGTCAAAATCAGCTAATGTTTGATGACCAAAGATGAAGGCTTCGGCTTCGGCGATTTGCGCGGCGGTAAAGCCCATAACGGTTAACAGGTTATAGTCAGGACTTAAAATGTCCTCATCGCTGACGCCCCAGATGTCGCGCACGAAATCCTTATCGATAGTGTTGAAAACGTCGGTCAGGTTACGGGCGGTCAGAAGTGCCGCCTCAAGCCGCCCAATCTCAAAATCGGTCAAACCCCGCGCCTTAAGCTGGGGCGGCGACAGATAGGGCGCCTCAAACAGGGAGCGTGCCCCCAAAACATGCCGACGCGCATCGGCCAATGACGCACCCGCCCGTATCAGGCCCGCGATGGTGGCCTCAGACAGGGTTTCAATAATCTCACCGTCTTCGGTTTCCAGTACCGACGTCAGACCCGAAAGTGGCTGATCATGCAGGCTAACCCCCAGTCGCAACGTCAGTTCCGGATCGTCAAACAGGGCCGTGGTCTGAGCGTGGCGCAAACCTGATTTCTTGGCCGTTTTCAACGCGTCCTGAATGAGCGTCAGACTATGGGCCTTAAGGTCCGCGTGGCCCTTTAGGCTGGAAATTCGATAGATTTGCTGCGACAGGCTATGTAAAATCTGGTCTTTATCCGCGCTGAAGGTCTTATAGGCCCCATGCGATGTGGCCAGTTGCGCCGATATGTATAGACTTTGGGCTTGCATGGCGGCCATCAGACCTGCGGCAAAATCAAGCCCATCCGCATCTGCAGGACTGAGGTTCAAAGCCATCAATAACTCAGACACCCCGCCGATCGTCAGGGCCAGAGGGCGGTCAAAGCAACGCCTCAGCGCGTGGTCCTCGGTCGCACTGAAAGCGGTGGCGGTTTCGATATCAAGCGCTAGGGTCCACAACGCCACGCACTGACTAAAGGCGGTAGCGTCAAAGCCCTTATCCGCATCGTAAAAACCGAACACATTAATCGCGGCCTTGGGCGCGAGCGCCTGTCCGGCCAAGGCTTGCGCATCCAACGGATCAAAGGTCAGATATAACTGCCCGGTTTCCTGAGCGACCTGCGCCGCCAGACGCGCGGACGGATCACCGGCCGCGATCAGGGCGCGTGAAGCCAGAGCGATTTTGGGTTCATGCGGGGGGGAATTGGCGTCGATGGTCTGCTGCGACCAAGGCGGCAAAACGGCATCAGTGGCGGCATTTTGCGCCGATTGAATGGTCAGTGAGATCAAATGATCGCTGGCGCCGAGCTTACGCGCGGCCTGGGCGGCGCGGGCCAGGGCCGGATTATGGCGCAGGCTTGTGCGGTGGTCACCTTCGGCGCGGGCGATGGCGGTGGTAATCTCGTTCAGCGCGTCGTGTAAATGGGTGCGGGTGGTGCGTGAAATCTGGTCTGAGCGATAGGCTATCAAAAACTGGCGCAGATCACGGTCGCAGGCCGGATCATCTAGTTGCCAAAACTTGGTCTCAGGCGGTTCCGGCACACGGTCACCGGCCAATGGGTGGATGCGATGACCGCTTTTCAGGGATAAGGCTGGCGCGGCATAGCCCAGCAGGATGCTGGCGCGCAGTTCACGCAGGAAATGGGCCGCGCTTTGGGAATCTTCGAAATAACCCAGCGCATAGCCCCAGGCCGTCAGACGCTGCGCATACCGCTCGACCGCGCCACCCAACGCCAGATCGAACGGATCGTCATGAACGATGCGGTGATCGATATCGGGGGCCAGTTGCGGCTGATCTTCGGGCAGGATATCGGCCCAGTCCAGCCACGCCTCCAGGCGGACGTTTGACCAGTCGCGCGGCGCTAAAATTTCATCGTAACCGTCGGGCCGTTCGATAAAGCGGTCTTCGAGACTGATGTCATAGATCAGGCGGTTGGAAAAATCCGACTCTAAGCGCATGGCGTCGTGTCCCGTTCAATGTGGGCTAGGGGGTAATCTTAGGGCTGCATTAACCACTTATCAATAAATGTAGTTGGTTTGGTGCTTATATCCACAATATATTGATCGGGTGAGCGGGTGTGGATAATTGTGGCCACCGGCGCGATGTTAGGAAATTTCAGGGACTGTGGCTTTACCTCGGCATCGGGGATCACTATAGTAACTGCAAGTTTTTATGATCTGCCGGGTCTGTGATTCACGGGTGTGAATGGGGATTTTCGGATCAGTTACAGGATGTTTGCCGTGTTAGCTAATATGTTTACCTGGTGGAGCAGTGCTACAATCGGAACCTTATGGACGATTGGCCGTCTGGGCAAATTTGTCGGTTCCGATGAGTTCGGCAACAAATACTACGAAGCCCGCGACACCAAGGAAAGCTATGGCGACAAAAAGCGCCGGTTCGTGATCTACAAAGGCTATGCCGATGCCTCAAAAATTCCACCCGATTGGCACGGCTGGATGCACTATGTCTACGATACGCCGCCGTCGGATACGCCGCTGCCGCGTAAAAGCTGGGAGCAGCCGCATTTGCCGAACATGAGCGGCACACCCTTGGCGCAATACCCAAAGGGCTCGCTCAACGCGCAGACCGAACGTCAGAAATCGACCGGCGATTACGAAGCCTGGAAACCGTAGGCGCAGAGCGACATGGTCAATAAACCCAAAACCGGTATGTTAAAAACAAGGCTCCTGTGGGGGCTTGTGCCGGTTATGGCTGTGGCAGGCGTGGCGATTGCCCAGATCCCGCCCGATGAAGAACCGCCCGCACGTCAGGGACGGTATGTCGATTCCCAGAACTACGACCCTGAGCCCTATTATGTTGATGGGGTTGAGTTTAAGCCCTATGTCCCGGAAGGCGCGCGCAAGGTGACGAGCCGCACAGACACGCGACCGGTAGCCCCGCAAACACCACCGGCGACACGCGGCATCGCCAGTGGTCAGCCTGTGCCGGCAACGTCATCTGATGCGGCTGCGTCGGCGACTGTCGCCGCAGCGCCAAGCTTAAAGGGCGCCGTCGGGGACGGTGAAGAGGCGTCTGAGACTGTTGAAGCCCCCAAGGTGCCGGCCAAGCGCCAACGTCATGGGGCGGCCATCATACAGGCGCTGGATAAGGTCACGGCGGAGACCGTGCGCTTTGAGGCGCGGGTCGGCAAACCTGTGCGCTATAAGGGCCTGATCTATACCGTCAAGGCGTGTGAAACGACCACTGACGAAGAGGCGCAAGGGGACATCATCGCCTATATGGAAGTCCAATCCTCGCCGCAGATCACCGAAACCACTAAGATCATGCCCAAGCCCAGGTCGATTTTTCGCGGCTGGACCTATGCGTCGTCACCGGGCATTAACGGGCTTCAGCACCCGGTTTATGACGCCTGGGTGATTTCCTGCCGCGCGCCCTTAGTCCGCAAATCCTAGAACTTTCAGTGCGGTTCGACCGTCTGTGCGGGCGGGCAGATCGTAAAAGTCGGCTTCAATCGTCAAGGCCTGTTTGAGGCGGGTGTGATAATCATCCCGATCGATTTCCTCTGTGCCAAACTGTTTGAGATGATCGGTCTGAAACTGGCAATCCAGCAAGCTGTAACCGCCGCTTTTTAGGCGGGCCACAAGATGGACGAGGGCGATTTTGGACGCATCCGTGGCGCGTGAGACCATACTTTCGCCAAAGAAGGCCCCGCCGATGGCGACACCATAAAGCCCGCCAACCAGCTGGTTGTCATGCCAGACCTCAATACTGTGGGCAAGGCCGCGCGCGAACAGGGCCTGATAAAGGCTCTGGATCGGATGACTGATCCAGGTATTTGGTCGGTCATTAGCGCTTTCGGCGCACAGTTCGATGACCTGACTGAAGGCCGTATCGACGCGCACTTCAAATGGTGTAGTGCGCACTGTGCGTCTTAAGCGAGATGGGATATGGAAGCCATCAAGCGGCAATATTCCGCGCTTGGGCGGATCAACCAAAAACAGATAGTCGTCATCACGCGCATCCGACATAGGGAATATGCCGTTGCGATAGCTGTCGATCAGGTCGTCTAAGGTGAAGCTTGGCACTTTGCCCCGCTAAAGTACGGGTGCAGGGGCTTTACGCCCCTGCTTCCTGAGCCTTGATCCAGTTTTCCAGCCAGTGAATGTTGTAGTCACCACTTTGGATGTCTTTTTCATTCAGCAGGTCGACAAACAACGGGATCGTTGTGTCTATACCGGCGACCACGATTTCCGACAGAGCGCGCTTGAGGCGGGCCAGGGCTTCGGGGCGGTCGCGGCCATGCACGATCAGCTTGCCCACCATCGAGTCATAATAGGGCGGGATCGCATAGCCGTTATAGATGGCCGAATCCATACGCACGCCTAAGCCGCCGGGGGCGTGATAATCGGTGATCGTGCCGGGTGAGGGCACAAAGGTGCGGGCGTTTTCAGCATTAACGCGCACCTCGATCGAGTGGCCTTTGATGGTGATGTCGTCCTGCGTGAACGACAACGGCAAACCCGCAGCGATGCGGATCTGCTCACGCACCAGATCAACCCCAGTGACAAACTCAGTCACCGGATGCTCGACCTGAAGACGGGTGTTCATCTCGATAAAGAAGAACTCGCCGTCCTCATACAGGAACTCAATCGTACCGACGCCGAGATAGCCGATTTTGCGGATAGCATCGACGACGACCTTACCGATTTTGTCGCGGGCAGCATCGTCAATAGCGGGCGAGGGCGCTTCTTCGAGTACCTTTTGGTGGCGGCGTTGCAGGGAGCAATCACGCTCGCCGAGATGCACGACATTGCCGTGGCTGTCGGCGATAACCTGAATTTCAATGTGACGCGGCTTCTGGAGGTAGCGCTCCATATAGACCGTGCCATCACCAAAAGCGGCAGCGGCTTCGGATTGCGCGCTCATGACCGCTTCGGACAGGGATTCGCGATCTTTGGCGACCTTCATGCCGCGACCGCCGCCACCGGCAGCAGCCTTGATGATCAGCGGGAAGCCGATGTGTTCGGCGGCCGCCAGAGCTTCCTCGACCGTGGCGACGCCACCGTCTGAGCCCGGAACAACCGGGATGCCGGAATCCTTTGAGGCCTGCTTGGCGGTGATCTTATCGCCCATCAGGCGGATATGCTCAGGCTTTGGGCCAATAAAGGTCATGCCGTGAGCACCGACGATTTCGGCAAAGCGGGCATTTTCCGACAGAAAGCCATAGCCCGGATGGATCGCCTGTGCGCCGGTGATTTCGGCCGCGGCAATGATCGACGGGATATTCAGATAGCTTTTGGAGGCTGCGGGCGGGCCGATGCAAACGCTTTCGTCGGCCAGATGGACATGCATGGCATGGCGGTCGGCTTCACTGTGCACGGCGACGGTCGCAATGCCCATTTCCTTACACGCACGAATGACGCGAAGGGCGATTTCGCCACGATTGGCAATGAGAATCTTATCAAACATTTTGTGTTTACTCGAACGCGATCAGAGGCGCGCCAAATTCGACGGGTGCGGCATCCGCCACCAGAATTTCGGCCACCACACCGTCCTTGGGCGACGGGATCGGGTTCATGGTTTTCATGGCTTCGACGATCATGATGGTCTGACCGGCCTTAACACGATCGCCGACCTTGATAAACACCGGCGCGCCGGGTTGCGGCGACAGGTAAGCCGTGCCGACCATAGGCGAAGATACCACATCCTTGGCGGCAGCTTTGGGGGCCTCAGCGGCGGGTGCGGCAGCCGGGGCTGCGGCTTGCGGTGCCGCCACGGGTGCGTGCGCCACAGCGTAGGTCGCGGTCGGTGCGGCGGTCAGTTGACGCGCGACGCGGATCTTCAACTCACCCTGTTCGACTTCGATTTCGGACAGATCCGTTTCCTTGAGGATATCCGCAAGTTTGCGTACCAGACGCGGATCGATGGGGTCGGAGGAACCTTTGGGAGAAGACATTTTTTTACCTAAAAGCTTGTTAATTCTTATGGTTGTTCAATAAGGCGTAGAACTGCCGATATGGCCAGTTCATAACCAATGGGGCCGAAACCTGCAATCACCCCTTTGGCCACATGAGACACATAGGTGTGATGGCGAAACGCTTCGCGCGACGCCGGATTGGACAGGTGACATTCGATGATTGGCACGGTCAGGGTTTTCAGCGCATCCAGCAACGCCACAGAGGTGTGACCGTAACCGGCAGGATTGATAATGAGTGCCGCCGCATCTGTGCGGGCCTCATGTATCCAGTCGATCAACTGACCTTCGTGATTCGATTGAAGGAATATCAGCGTGTAACCGGCTGCCGTCGTCAGGGCTTCACAGGACGCCTTGATGTCGTCAAGGCGAATATACCCATAAATTTCCGGCTCCCTGACCCCAAGAAGGTTGAGGTTGGGGCCATTAAGGACATATATGGACTTAGACATGACACCGCCAATTGACTGGACGGTTCTTGTATCGTGTGAAACTCACGTCCACAAGCCGAACATCGGTGAAACGGCGTGAAAAGTGGCCAAAATGGGCCGAAAAGCGGCGAAAAATGGTAAAAATCCTGCTGAATGGCGAATCCAGAGAGGTTGGCGCGGCGAATATTCTGGCCCTGATCGAAGAGATCGGAATCGAAGCCCGTAAGCTGGCGGTCGAGCAGAATCTCGAAATCGTGCCACGTTCACAATATCATGAGACGGCTATTCATGACGGCGACCGGATAGAGATCGTCCATTTTGTCGGCGGTGGATAAGGGACTTCGCTCAAAAGTTTCGGCGGCATAAGCCGCCAAATATATTTTGAGCGGCTCAATATCGAAAATCTCAAACTCGGGGCGGCCCTTCGTTTGAGACTTGCTTTAATTAAGGTAGTTATCATGGCTTTGGATCAGATTGTGACGAAAACAGACGACACATGGATCGTGGCGGGGCGGACGTTTTCATCTCGCCTGATCGTCGGCACCGGCAAGTACAAGGACTATGCCCAGAACGCGGCAGCCGCGCGGGCGTCGGGTGCTGAGATCGTCACGGTCGCCGTCCGCAGGGTCAATCTGACCGATCCGAACCAGCCGATGCTGATGGATTACGTGAAACAGGACGAGTTCACCTATCTGCCTAACACCGCCGGATGTTTTACCGGCGAAGACGCGGTCAGAACCTTACGTCTGGCGCGTGAGGCTGGGGGCTGGAACCTGGTCAAGCTTGAGGTGCTGTCCGACCCCAAAACCCTCTATCCCGATATGGAAGAAACCCTGCGGTCGTTAAAACTGCTGGTCACAGACGGGTTTGACGTCATGGTCTATTGTTCGGACGATCCGGTCTACGCCAAAAAGCTGGAGGAAGCGGGTGCGGTTGCCATAATGCCCTTGGGCGCGCCGATCGGATCGGGCTTAGGTATCCAGAATAAGGTCACCCTGCGCATTATTATTGAGAACGCCAAAGTGCCGGTGCTGGTCGATGCTGGTGTCGGTACGGCGTCGGATGCGGCGGTCGGTATGGAACTGGGCTGTGATGCCATCCTGATGAACACCGCCATTGCTGAGGCCAAAGATCCGATCCGCATGGCCGTGGCCATGAAGCACGCCGTCATTGCCGGTCGCGAAGCCTACCTGGCCGGGCGTATGCCGAAAAAGCTTTATGCCGATCCGTCATCGCCGCTGGCGGGGCTTATTTAGCCATATCTGTCAGCGCCTCGCGCCATTGCTGGGCGATGGCAGCGGGGACAAAGCGCGACATAGCGGCGGTCATTTGGGCGCGGCGGTCTTGGCGCTCAGCGTCTGGCATATCGATCAGCCGGATCATGGCGGCGGCGATCTCAGACTCGTTTTCGGCGTCAACACCCAGCGCGCCATCGCCCGCCACTTCTTCGAGGACGCTATCCTTGGTGACCAGCGGCACCAGACCATAACGAATGGCCTCAGCCACCGGCATCCCAAACCCTTCGAGCAAGCTCGGCAGGACAAAGCCCGAAGCGTTCTGATACAGCCACGCCAGTTGGGCGTCCGAGACATATTTCAGCATGACCACGCCTTCGGTCTCAAGGGCGGCCTTTTGGACAGCCTCAAACCCCGGTTCTTTTGAGCCGCACAGCACATAGTTGACGCCGCGTTTGGCGAGGCCCGACTGCGTAAACGCTTTCATCGACCGGATCTGGTTCTTACGGGTGCCCAAAGCGCCCACGGTGAGCAAAAATGGGCCTTTGACGCCTTCGACCGGCTCCGCCTCGCCGCCGGAGACATCCTGCCGGATGGCGGGATAGATCACCCGTTCACTGGCCAGTTTGGCACCCGGATAACAGGCGGCAAACGCCTTTTGCGTGGCCTGACTGACGAAGATGACGTGCGGGCCGACCGCGGCAATCTGTTTATAGATATGGTCGTAAATCGGGCGGGTGTTGGGATCGAACAGATCGGGATGCGTGATCGGGCCGACATCGTGGCAGATGACCGCATCCGCCGCGGTCAGCCGGGTTGAGGGGATGCTGAACGGGTCCATATGCAGCAGGGGCCGCGCCGGTCGGTGCGGTGGCAACAGCCCGAACGGCCCGCCCAAAGCCTTACCCGTCACCTGAAGGTGCTGGATGCGGCCCAAAGCCTTACCAAACAGGCGCTGAGGCGGGGTCTTGCTGTGGTAATAACCGTAGTAGGTTTCCCCCAGCAGATCACCGCACGCGTCGATAATGTCCTTGCCGATGAAATATTTACCTGTCCGATTATAGATGGACAGGGAAAATTCGACATCGAACAAAGGCGTTGCGGCAGATTGGGTCAAGATCGGTCCGAGGGTTTGGCGTAAGACGCAATCAATGATTGCTTTCGCTAACCTTACCATAGCCGGTCTTAAAAACCACTGAATTGTCGCGGTGCAACAAAGCCTATTTGGTGGTGAGCTTGGCCCGCTGCGCTTCGATGGCAGTTTTGAGGCCGTTCATATCGGCGCCATTGACGACCACGCCGCCGACGATAAAGGTCGGCGTGCCATTGATTTCCAGTTGGGTGCCCAGCTTTTCGACGGCGTTAATGTGATCCTGCACCGCTTCGGATTTAGCCTTGGCGGCTATGGTCTGAGCGTCGAAACCCATCTGAGTCAAAGCCTGTGCGACCTCGGCTTCGGTGGTGAATTTCGATGCCATAAAGGCGTGATGGACTTCGGCGTAGCGGCCGCTGTCCTTGGTCGCCAGTGCATAAGACGCAAGCGCGCGCGAGGATTCGGCGATGATCGGATACTCCTTCACGACCACCCGCACGTCCTTGTTTTCCGCCAGAAGCTGCTCGACCTGCGGCGTCGACAACTTACAATAGGCGCAGTTGTAATCGAGGAATTCCACGATGGTGATCGGCCCGTTCGGGTTGCCCATGACCGGATCGCGGGCATCGCTGTAGAGAGCCTCATGATTGGCCTTAATAGCGATATCAGCGGCTTTTTGCTTTTCCGCGGCCTTAACTTCGTCCAGCTTTTTAATGGTGTCTTCGAGGATTTTGGGCTGGTTGGCGAGGCCCTGACGCACCTGAAGGCTCTGGACGCCCGGCACCACATAGGGCGCACCGGCCAGAATGACGGCCACAACGCCCAGCGCTATGGCGATGTTGGGTTTGCTGAACCATGAAGCCACGGATGCGGTGGCGGGTTTCGTCTCAGGAGGCGTGTCGGTCACGGGCGGGACTTCTTATTTTTTGGTTTTTGTAACCTCTTCGACCGGGTCAATGCCCATGGCCGCAGAGGTGGTGATGACGATATCGCGGGCGCGACGGAACTCAGGGGAGTTCTTATCGAGATTCTTTTGAGACCATACCGCAAAGGTGCGCGCCTGACGGAAATTGCCGTTGAAGAACTCGGCTTCGGCTGAGGCAAGGCGCGCCTCACCGGCACGGCCCAAGCCGTCATAGGCCTGCGCCAAAAGTCGCCAGGCAAAGCTGTTGTCGTCTTCGGCTTGCAGCGACAGTTTAAGCTGCCGGATGGCTTCCTCTGCGTCGTCCTTAGTGCCGGTCGCAATCAGGGTCTGGCCAAGATTGAGGTGCAGCAAGGGCGCCCCCGGCATTAGTTCAACCGATTTCAAATGGGCGGGCTTGGATAGTTCCGCCTGACCGGTCTCGAAATAAATCTGGCCCTTAAGCTCCCACAGATAGGGATTATTCGGCTGTTCAGCGAGGAGCTTATCCAGTTCCGTCAGCGCCTTTTGCACCTCAGTCTGCTTATAATAGGCAATCACGCGGGCATAACGGGCCGGGTAGGACGTATCCGTTTCAGGATATTTCTGAAACACGAACTGCGCGGGATCAAGAAAGCCTGACAGCTTGGCGCGCACGATGGCAAACTCATTAATCGTCGACTGACTATCCTTGGCATTATAGTGCGACTGCTTTGATACCAGCGCCCGCAGGGTTTGGATGCGTTCGCGCGACAAAGGGTGGCTGCGGAAATATTTGTAGCGTTCGGCATTGGAGAAGGTTTCCGACTGGCGGAATTTATCGAAAAATTCGACCATGCCTTCACCGGACATACCCGCACGCTCTAACGCGGCAATCCCGGCCAGATCAGCCGCCGATTCCTGCGTCTGCATATACCGCAAAGCGCCCAATGTACCGAAGGTCGAGGATGACCCCAGCAACGCCACCCCCGCATCCGGCGCACCGGCCAGAATACTGATGATGCCAAGGCCCAGCGATATGGCCATCGGAGTCTTGGCGGCCTGATAGATTTCGTCCGAACGCACGGTATGGCCCGCACTTTGGTGGCCGGCTTCGTGCGCGATAACACCCAAAAGCTGGTTCGGCGTCTCGGCTTCCATGATCAGGCCGGTGTTCAGGCCGATACGCTGACGTGAGGTGGCAAAGGCGTTGAGATCATTGGAGGCAACAATCAGGAACTGCACCTGATCGGGGTTTAGATAAGAGGCCTCAAGAACCGTGCGGGATTCTTTTTTCAGGAAGGCTTCGATCTCAGTGTCGCGAATGACGGCCTGAGCCTGACCAAGACCGGGCACGCATACGGCCAGCAGCGCGACAGCCGCTATGGCCGCCTTGCCTATGCCTTTAAATGCCTGTGGTGTCATCCTTGCGACCTTCACCGAAAACCTGTTGCCCCAGCTTTATCTTAGTCCCTCGCCGGGCGGCGGAATCCGCCGCCTTGGCCACCGCCGCAATGGCGGTTGAACGGAATGATTTAAAGCAAAATCATTCCAAACCTAAATTATGATCTATTTGCGGCTAAGTTAAGGGGGCGGCTTTAAAAAACTCAGGCGCCGGAGAGGTTTCCGACGCCTGAAGTCAATGATTATTTGCGCCACCAGCCACGTTTGGGCTTTTCCGGTGGTGTGGTGATTTCCGCCGGATCGACCACGGACGGCGCCGGTTCAAAAGATTGAACCTCAACCAAAGGCCTCTCCAACACGGATACCGTTGTGTCAACCGGGGCCGGGGCCTCGATTACCTCGGCTTGGTCTGTCGCCTCAGTCATGGGGGCCGTAACCGTTTCGGTTAAGCTTTCCGCCACCACATCCGTTTTCTTGCGACGGGCGCGGGGCTTACGCGTGGTTTTCCCGGCGTCTTCGGCAGCCACCGGCTCAGGTGCCACCTCAACAACTTCGGGCGCGACCGCCGGTTCAACTTCGACGGATATAGTCGCGGTATCATCGGCCACGGTCTCAGCCTCAGCCGCAACCGCAACCTTGCGGGAACGGGTTGGGCGTTTACGGCGAACCGGCGCGTCACTAACCATGTCTTCGGGTACGAGCGACGTCGGTGCCGAACCATCTACCGGCTCAGTCAGGGCGCGCGGAGCGACCTCAACAGAACCAACCGGCGTGATGACATCCATAGCTGTTGATGACACAGCCTCAGCGGCTGACGACCGGTTGCGGCGATTACGCGAACGCTCACGTCGGACGTCTTTAGGAACCCCCTCTGGCAAGGGTGTTTGCTGACTATCAGCCGATGAACTCGCCGCGATCGCGTCGGATACCTGCGGGTCTACGCGTTTTTGCTGCTCATCGAAGGCATCAATCCAGACATAGGGTTCTTCAAGCGACGGCGTGCGAGCGCGCACCCAGCCATAAGGTTCGCGCGGACGGTTTTCCTGACCCGTGCGACGACCCCCACGACGGCCACGACGGCGACGACGGTTGCGGCGGTCATCACTGTCGCCATCGCTGCCGTCACTATCGTCATCGGCCTCAGTGTCAGCCGCTTCAGCGGTTTCAGCATCGGCCTCAGCTTCGCCATCCGGTTCGCGGTTGCCGTTTTCACCCTTGCGGCGGCGGCGGCGGTTGCGGCCACGGCCACGACCATCACGTCCGCCGTCACGGCCATCTTCACGAGACTGCGCACGCTCAGCGGCACCATCATCGTCGGTGTCTTCGCGGGCAATGGCCTCTTCGTCTTCAGCGTCGAGCTCTTCATCCTCAAACACTTCGTCGGCGGCATCGAGCAGAAGGTCGGCCGCAGGCATAGAACGAACCGGCGGCACGAATTCAACTTCGTCAGCATGAACGGTGCGTGTGATTTCAAACTCAGCGTGGGAGAGGTGGTTTTCGATTTCGACGGTGACCTTAAGGCCCCATTCCTCACGCAGCTTGGCCAGATGGCCCTGCTTTTCGTTGAGCACATAAAGCGCCACAGGCTGCGGCAGCTTAATGATGACAGCCCCGGCACCATTTTGCATGGCCTCAAGATCAATAGCGCGCATGGCACCCAGTGCCGATGAATCGACTGAGCGGATGCGGCCCGTGCCTTCACAGTGCGGGCAGGGCGAGGTGGTGCCTTCAAGGAAGCCGGTACGGCGGCGCTGACGCGAAATTTCCATCAGGCCAAAGCCGGAAATCTTACCCATCTGGATGCGGGCACGATCGTTTTCGAGGGCGTCTTTGAGCTTCTTTTCAACCGCACGGTTGTTTTTCGGCTCATCCATGTCAATGAAGTCGATGACCACCAGGCCGGCCAGATCGCGCAAACGCATCTGACGGGCGGCTTCTTCGGCCGCTTCGAGGTTGGTCTTGAGCGCGGTATTTTCAATATTGCGCTCTTTGGTCGACTTGCCGGAGTTGACGTCGATAGCGACCAGCGCTTCGGTCTGGTTGATCACCAGATAACCGCCGGAGCGCAGAGGAACCGTCGGGGAATAAATCTTTTGCAGCATGTCCTCAATGCCATGACGGGCAAAGAGGGGCGCATTGGCACGGTAAAGCTGAATCTTCTTGGCCTGAGACGGCATGATCATGCGCATGAAGTCGCGCGCCGAGCGGTAACCTTCCTCGCCTTCGACCATGACATGCTCGAAATCCTTATCGAACAGGTCGCGGATGGCGCGTTTGACCAGATCTTCTTCTTCGTAGATCAGCGACGGCGCATTGGATTTCAGCGTAGTTTCGCGAATGTTTTCCCACACGCGCAGCAGATAGTCATAGTCGCGCTTGATTTCCTGCTTGGTGCGCTTGGCCCCGGCAGTGCGGACAATCAGGCCCATGCCCTGCGGCACGTCAAGGCTTTGGGCGACGACTTTCAGGCGCTTACGGTCGGCTGAGTTGGTGATTTTGCGGCTGATGCCACCACCGCGGGCGGTATTGGGCATCAGTACGCAATAGCGTCCGGCCAGCGACATATAGGTGGTGAGCGCTGCCCCCTTATTGGCCGCGTTCTTCCTTGACGACCTGAACCAGCAGGATCTGACGACGCTTGATGACTTCCTGAATCTTATAGCGCTTGATCAGGTGGGCGCGCAGGCGGCGCTCTTCGTCCGGCAGATCGTCGCCATCGTCTTCGTCTTCGAGATCATCATCGTGGTGGTTATTGGCGGCGGCTTGCGCTGCCAGTTCGGCCATGAGCTTTTCACGGTCGGCCACCGGAATTTGGTAATAGTCCGGGTGAATTTCGTTGAAGGCCAGAAAGCCGTGACGATTGCCACCGTATTCGACAAATGCGGCCTGAAGGCTGGGTTCTACCCGTGTGACCTTGGCCAGATAGATGTTGCCGCGGAGTTGTTTTCTGGAATGGCTTTCGAAATCAAATTCTTCGACCTGGCTTCCGTTCATTACGACGACGCGAGTCTCTTCCGAGTGGGTCGCGTCGATCAACATAGTTTTCGACATTAATAGACTCTCCGAAGCGCACAGGCCCTGATGACCCAAGGCTCAAGCCTTTGAGTGTTGTCAGGGGGCGCTTTTGGTTGGGGTGATTAAGGCGTGCATATCCATCTGCGGCGCGCTTTCGGGCGCGCTGGTCGTTTAACGACCGGGATGGATTGAATAAGGCACAGCCCATAGGGTGTTATTCCGTTGTACTTTTGCGTAAACGCCCATACGGGCCTACGCGGAATCTTTTTTAGGGGGCGCTCATTCAGGGATTGAAGGTGATAGCACCTTAAAAATCGCCTGACGCTCGCCGGTAGGATGTTCCGCCGCAATAGCGGTTCAACCTTGAAATGTGTGTTTGCCTGACTTTGGTTTAAACCCGGTGCATCCGGATTTTTTGAAAGACTGGCGCTATTCATGACCGAAAATTGCCTTAAGTCTCAGCTAAAAGACATTTCGGGTTCATGTGAAGCCACAATGCAACATGGCTCTAAAATCGCATCGTCGTCAATTATTTTCTTGTGTTAACGCAATGGCTACCCGTGCGGGGTTATAGTCGCTCCAACATAAAAAATAAGATGTGTGGAGTTTTGAATGATCCGGGTGCTCAGGCATTTGGTCGGCTATGATTTTCATAAGGCCGTAAAAATAGCGACCGCGTCGGTTCTGGCCGCCGTGATCTGCATCGGTGTGTCCGAAGTGACCTCCGTGCGAGCGGCCACGGATGCGACCGCTTCCGGCGATGTGGTCAAGGTGCGTCTGGGCGGTGATAAGGCTCAGACCCGGATCGTGCTTGAGCTTAATCGCGCCGCCAAGGGTAAGCTTTTATCGGCAGATACGGCCTCATCGGCGGTGCTGGATTTGAGCGATGTGCGCATGGATGGCCCATTGAGCGGTGAGGGCCGGGGTCTGGTTTCCGGCTGGCGTGTTGAAAATCAGGGCGGGGCTGTGCGCCTTAAACTCAGCTATCAAGGGCAGGCTAGGATAGCGCGCCGGTTCATTCTGCCGCCCGCCGATGGCGTGGGTGTCTATCGCTATGTGATTGATGTGGTGCCTGCTGCGGTCACGCCTCCGGGTGATGAGGCCACGCGCCTTTTGATACCGGACACCACCAAAGCCTCTGCGGCGACCCAGTTAAAGGCCGAAGTGCCGCTGCGCCGCTCATTGAAAAAGATTGTGGTCATTGATGCGGGACACGGCGGTAAAGATTCCGGCGCTTTGGGGGCGTTTTCTTATGAAAAAGACGTCAATCTGGCGGCGGCTAAGGCCTTGAAGGCCAAGCTCGAATCGACCGGGCGCTATAAGGTCATCATGACGCGTGAAACCGATGGGTTTGTCGATCTGTCGGCACGAGTCCGGATTGCCCGCAGTGCCTATGCCGATCTGTTTATTTCGCTCCATTCCGATTCGGGGCCAAACAAAACGACTCGTGGCGCCAGTATCTATACCCTGTCTGATTCGGGCACTGAGCGGGCAGCGCGTAAAGCCTTAGTGCGTGGTGACTGGTCTTTGGCCGAGCGTCCGGCTGATCAAATGGTCAATCGTATCCTCATTGATCTGACGCAACGCGCCACCAAGAACCGCTCGGCAACCTTTGCTCAGGTCCTACTCAATAACATTGGCGATACGACGCCCTTGCTGAAAACCAGCCACCGTCAGGCCGGTTTTGTGGTGCTTCTGGCGCCAGATGTGCCTGCGGTTTTGCTGGAAATGGGCTTTATTACCAATGCGATGGATGAAAAACTTCTCAACGATTTGGCGCAACGTAATCGCATGATGACGTCGGTCGCCAAATCGATTGATCAGTATTTTGAAAATGATGTGCGCTATGCCTCATTTGTCATGATGCCCAAGTCTGGCCGCTAAACCAAAGACGGGGAGCTAAGCTTAAGCTATCAACCCAAAGGCCCTGCGGTTAGCGCGGGGCCTTCTCAATGCCCGCAAGCTTGTGGCGGAATTGTCAGGCTGAGGCGCCTTTGACGCCATTCGCGCGAAATGCGATTGCCTAAGTTGGCAGGTTTGATAAATACGTAGCCTTAATTAAGGTGATCCTGGCTTCAGGCGGGGGGCGTGACGGCGTTTTTGTCAGCCGGCCTTGAACGGTCAGGATCGGAGGCGCAGCAAGTTGAAATCAGCCGAACGATGGTTTGCCATGGCAGGGGTCGTGCTCATGACGGTGATCGCCGTCGCGGGCTTTGCGATCGCAATCTATGCCGCGTGGCTGTTTCATGACCTGCCCGATGGTACGGAACTGGCGGATTATCGTCCGGCGACCTCGACGCGCGTCTTTGCCTGGGACGGCACCCTGATCGGGGAATTTGCCAAGGAGCGGCGCATCTATGTGCCCTATGATCGCATCCCGCCGCGTCTGGCGCAGGCCTTTCTGGCCGCCGAAGACCGTAATTTCTTTGCGCACTCAGGGGTTGATGTCGGCGGCTTAAGCCGAGCGGCTGCCAAAAACGTCGTCAACTTTGCCGAGGGCAATCGCCTTGAAGGCGGCTCGACCATAACGCAGCAGGTCGCCAAGAACGTCCTTTTGACCAATGAGCAGACTCTGGGCCGTAAGCTTAAGGAAGTTATTCTGGCCCGTCGGCTTGAAGCCTCGCTGGATAAGAAGCAAATCCTTGAGCTCTATCTCAACGAAATCTTTCTGGGCTACCGCTCCAACGGGGTCGGCACCGCCGCCTATAACTATTTCGGTAAGTCGGTTGATGAGTTGTCTTTGAGTGAAATGGCCTATCTGGCCGCCTTGCCCAAGGGACCGTCCAATTACCACCCAACCCGCCGTAAAGAACAGGCCATCGACCGCCGCAACTGGATTTTGGGTGAAATGGCCAAGGTCGGCTGGGTTACCCCGGCAGAAGCACTGGCGGCGTCCAAAGAAGACCTTGTGGTGCAGGCAGCCCCGGCACGCGCCAAATACCGCGATGCTGACTATTTCGTCGGTGAGGTGGAGCGCCGTGCCCAGAATATTTTCGGCGATGAGATTTATTCGAGCGGTTACTACCTCAGAACCACGCTTGACCCAAAGCTGCAAACCGTAGCGCGGATCGCGCTGATGGACGGTCTGGAGCAATATGACCGCCGCCACGGCTGGCGCGGCGGTTGGGACAATATTAAGCTGGAAGACGGCTGGAAGGTTGAGGCTCTGAAACGCGCGGCACCGGCTGAACGCGAAGATTGGCAACATGCCATTGTTGAAAAGGCGTCTTCGTCTTCGGTCAGCATAATCACCGCGATCGATGGCACGCGTGGACGTCTGGCCGACAATGATGTGATTTGGGCGTTCGCGGGTAAGGGTCTGAAGTCCGGTGATTTGATCTTCGTGTCTGAACAATCCAAAGGGCTTTTCAGGCTGCATCAGGTGCCTGCGGTCAATGGCGCGCTAGTGGCGGTGGATCCGTGGACCGGGCGGATCGTGGCTATGGTGGGCGGCTATAGTTACTCTCTGTCGAAATTTAACCGCGCCGTTCAGGCCAAGCGTCAACCGGGTTCCGCCATCAAGCCGTTTGTCTATGCGGTCGCTCTGGAGAATGAGTTTACGCCCGCGTCGATTGTTATGGATGCGCCTATTTCAATGGCCGGTGCCAATGGCGCGAAATGGTCTCCGCAAAACTATACCCGCCGTTATTACGGCGCGCAGACCCTGCGCAAGGGCCTCGAATACTCACGCAACGCCATGACCGTGCGGCTGGCACAAAAGGTCGGCATCAAGACCGTCTCGCAAAAGATCGCCGAATATGGCATTTCCGATAACCTGCCCGCCGTCTTGCCGATAGCACTTGGGGCAGGCGAGACCACGCCCTATAAACTGACCGCGGCCTATTCGATGTTTGCCAATGGCGGTCGTAAAATTCGCCCGCACCTAATAGAGGTGGTGCAGGACCGTGAGGGCGGTGTGGTCTATAAGGCCGAAGCCCGTAAATGCCCCGGCGCCTGTAAGCGCGCCTTTGACGGCACGGAATCGCCTAAGCTGTTGCCTGATGGTTCCCCCGTTATTGACCCGATAACAGCCTATCAGATCACCTCTTATCTTGAGGGTGTGGTTCAGCGTGGTACAGCCGCACGGGCCTCGGTTCTGGGGCGCCCGATTGCGGGTAAGACCGGCACCACCAATGAATACCGCAGCGCCTGGTTTGTTGGCTATTCACCCGATTTGGTGGTCGGCGTCTTTGTCGGTTTTGACGATAACCGCTCACTGGGTGAGGGGGAGACAGGCGGAGCTTCGGCCTTGCCTATCTTCGTCGATTTCATGCAGCAGGCATTGAAGAACAAGCCCGTTAAACCGTTCATGAAGCCCAAGGATGCGGTCTTTGTTTCGGTGCGCGGCTATGAAGAAGCGTTCCGGCCGGGTACTGAGCCCAAGCCGGTCGTGACGGCGGCACCTTCCGACATCGAAGGGCCCAAGCCCTATACCGAGGTTTGGCGCGATGGCCTGACCGAAGAGGTGCCGTCTCAGGACGCCGCTCCTGAGCGCAAGCCCTATGTGGATGAGGCTGAGCCCATTCTTTATTAACTTGCCTTGAGGACGGCGGGGATGTATCCCGCCCTCTTAATTTCATAAGGATACTGGTATGCGACTGGATGTTGAGGCTCAGGCCCGCGACATCGAGCAATCCATTGGATTGCTCAGGAGGCGTCTTTGACTGGGATGTCGCTTTAAGACGTCTCGATGAGTTGAATGCGCGCGTCGAAGACCCGACGCTGTGGGACAATCCTGAAATGGCGCAGAGCGTCATGCGTGAGCGTACCCGGCTTGGCAATTCTGTGGATGCCGTCAAAAAGCTGGAGCAGGAACTCAAAGACGCGCTCGATTACGCTGAACTGGCCGATATGGAAGGCGACGAAGACCTTCTGGAAGAGGCGCGCGCCATGCTGAAGACCCTCAAGGACTATGCGGGCCGTGCCGAGCTTGAGGCCCTGCTGTCAGGTGAAGCCGATGGCAATGACGCCTATCTCGAAATCAATTCCGGCGCAGGCGGGACGGAATCCTGCGACTGGGCCGGTATTTTGATGCGAATGTATATGCGCTGGGCGACCGCGCACGGCATGACGGTATCGGTCGAGGAAGAAACGCCGGGTGAGCAGGCGGGCATCAAGTCGGTGACTCTGACCGTCAAGGGCACTAACGCCTATGGCTGGCTCAAGACCGAAGGCGGGGTGCATCGTCTGGTGCGGATTTCACCGTTCGATTCCAATGCGCGCCGTCATACCTCATTTGCCTCAGTCTGGGTCTATCCGGTGGTCGATGATGCCATCGTCATCGATATCAACCCGGCGGATGTGCGCACCGATACTTACCGCGCGTCAGGGGCAGGTGGACAGCACATCAACAAGACCGACTCGGCGGTGCGTTTGACGCACATTCCGACCGGTATTGCCGTTGCCTGTCAGGCCGGACGCTCTCAGCACGCCAACCGCGATGAAGCCTGGAAGATGCTGCGGGCGCGGCTTTATGAGGTCGAGTTGCAAAAGCGCGAAGCGGCGCAGCAAGCGCTGGAAGATCAGAAAACCGATATCGGTTGGGGGCACCAGATCCGATCCTATGTTCTGCACCCCTACCAGATGGTCAAGGATCTGCGCACCGATGTCGAGACTTCGGATTCGCAAGCTGTGCTGGATGGTGATCTCGATCCCTTCATGGCCGCATCGCTGGCTCAAAGGGTCGGGGCAACGCGAGATGCTGCTGAAGCCTAAATTTGGAATCAAAACCCCTGAGATTACATCTCAGGGGTTTTGGGTATTTTTTTCTTGCGCCGGTATTTGATTGTAATCTGCGAGCCAAAATAGCGGCTGTACACTTGCGTAAACTCGGCACCGAAAAAGAAAATCTGGGTCGAATAATAGATCCAGACCAGCACAACCATCAGCGATCCGGCGGCGCCGTAGGTAGAGCTGAGGGCGCTTTGTCCCAGATATATCCCGATTAACAGCTTGCCCACTGAGAACAGCAAGGCGGTGATGACGGCCCCCACCCACACATCCCGCCATTCTATGTGAGCATCGGGCAGCATCTTGAACGTCATGGCAAACAGGAATGTGGTCACGGCAAATGATATGACCAGGTTGAGTAGGTACAACACAAAAGCGGGCAGCACATCGGCAAACATCCCGCTAAAAGCCGCCAGCGCTGCCGAAATGACAAGCGATATCAACAGCAAAAACCCAATGCCCACAATCAGGGCAAACGACAGGACGCGTTTTTTTAAAAACCACGTCCAATGATCATTTTCCTTACTTTCGACATTCCAGATCGCATTTAGAGCGTCCTGTAGCTGAGCAAAAAACCCGGTAGCCGAGATAATCAGCGTGGCAAACCCGATCACAGTGGCCACAATGCCGGCGTCCCGGTCTTTGGAGCTGGTCATGATGGTTTCGATAGCCTGCGCCCCGGTGTCGCCAATCAGGTTTCTTATTTCACCGACAAGCTGAAGACGCACGGAGTCTTCGCCAAACGCCAGCCCGGCTACGGAGACGACGATCAGCAATAGCGGGCCGATCGACAGGACGCTGTAAAAGGCAAGCGCTGCCCCCAGACGCGGCGCTTTGTCATCCAGCCATTCAAGAAAGGTCTCACGCAGCAATCGCCACATGAATTTAAGGGTAAGTTCGGGTTTGTCAGATGAAGCTTCAGGCATGAGAGTCCGTGATTTAATGTCTCATCATACAGGTGCCGTTGACGATTGTGCGATTAAATCTCCATAAAAAAGACCGCAGGAAAATTAAATTCCCTGCGGTCATTAATGCATCAATGTCTTAGCGTGGACGGCTTAGTAAGACGGCTTAAGGTCTGACAGGGCATTCATATCATAGCTGCTCAGCGACGGTGTGCCGTAGTCAGGCGTGGTTGCATACTGGGCGGCTGCGGGTTGAGCCGGGGCTGGGGCCGTATGAACGGTTTCCGGGCGGGCGCGCGATTGCAGGCAACGGCCGACGAAGTAAGCGCCGACATCAATCGACAACTGTTCATGGGTGATGTCGCCTTCGACATAGGCCGTGGCCGATAAGCGAACCTGCTTACCTGAAATGCCGCCGACCACACGGCCGCGGATTTCGATGGTTTCGGCTTCGATCGAACCTTCGACATTGCCCGCTTCGCCAACGACCAGATGACCGGCCTTAACGTCGCCGCGTACAGTGCCTTCCAGGTGCAGATCGCCGGAGCCGGTGATGTTGCCTTCGATAATCAGGGTTGATGACAACACCGAACCCACCTTAGGGGCAGGAGCTGCCATCGGCGTTGATTTCGATGAATTCATATTGACCGAATTGAGGTCCAGCGGAGGAGCTACAGCCGCTTCGGGTTGTTGGGCGCGGGTGGGTTTAGTTTTGTTGAACATAGTCTCCAGCCTTTACAAAGCGTGCAGGGTTTTGAGGACGACCATTGAGCCACACTTCGTAATGAAGGTGGACGCCGGTCGAGCGACCAGTAGAACCCATAGCGCCTAGTCTTTGACCGACCGCCACACGTTGGCCGGTGCGCACAGATAAAGACTGCATATGGGCGTAGCGAGTTTTAAATCCATTGCCGTGGTCGATTTCGACCGCGTTCCCGTAGCCACTGCGCACACCCGAAAATGCTACTATGCCGGGAGCCGTTGAGTAGATGGGGGTAAGGTATGGGCCTGCAAAATCGAGGCCAAGATGGCGATTGGGCCGTCCCGTAAAGGGATCAAAGCGTACGCCAAAGCCCGATGTGGTGCGAATATTGTAAGCTGGACGGTTAAAGGGCAGGGCCTCAGATGACTTTTGCAAGCCGCGCATATCATTCAGGTTAATGGCGGCATTGCGTATGCGTGAGGCAAAACCTTCGTCGACTTCAAGATATTGGGCCAGTTCTTTGGAATCCTTGGCTTCCAGCAGCGGATTGGCGTTTGAGCCGCCCTGCGCATAGGCGGCGGGATTAAGCCCGGCCAGACGGAAGGCCAGTCTTAATCGTTCGGCGCGGGATTTGGCAAAATTCTCGGCCTTACCCACCATGCGTTCCTGCTCGGCACGGACGGCGTAAATACGCTCGATAGGCGGCAAGGTCTCATCGACGGGTGCCGGAGACAGGGTGGCAGAAGCGCCCGGTACGTTTTTGAAATCTTTCAGAATATGGATCAATGCGCCGTGGCGTTTTTCAACGGTTGACGCCAGTTCATCAAGCGATCCTGATGCCTGCGTCAGTTGCTTGGTGGCGCTGTCGAGGCGGGCCTGACGGTCGGCCACCCAGCGTTCAGATTGGGCCTTCATCAGACTGATTTGTCGCTCGGAGGCGCTCTCAGACAGGGCAATGAAGATCACGGCGCCTGTGGATATGGCAAGCCATGTCACCGCGACCGAAGCTAGCACGGTAAACCCAAATTGCTTGCCTGTGCTCAGGACATAGCCACGGGTTTCGCCGTTTGAGCGAATATAGAGATGACGCTCTGGAAAGGTTTGTTCCAGCACGTCATGAAGGCGTCCAAAGCTTTTCTTACTCATCACCGCCAGCACCCGATAGCTTGGTTAACTATGCCTTAACATCGCCATTGCGCAAGACCATAAATCCGCGTTTCTTTGGCTTTGGATGAAATTTCATCCAAAACCGTCTGAAATTAAGGAATTTATGTCACTTCTGTGATGTTTCGTCCCGTTTTGAGAAGGCTGTACCTTGAGTATCAAAATCGGTGCCGCAAAAGGGCGTCAGGGCTTGAAGCCTTTCAGGGCCGATAATACCTCGATGGCGTGGCCACCCACCTTGACGTTGCGCCAGACTTTGCGCACCCTTCCATCCGGATCGATCAAAAAGGTCGCTCGTTCCGTGCCCATATATTTTTTGCCGTACAGCGTCTTTTCGGCCCATAGCCCATAGGCTTGAATGGTCTGCGTGCTTTCATCAGCCAACAGTGTAAGATTGAGATCGAACTTATTGATAAAATTGGCATGTTTTTTGAGGTTGTCTTTTGAAATGCCAAACAGAGCGGTGTTCAGCGCCCCAAACTCATCAGCCAAAGCTGAAAAGTCGCGGGCCTCGATGGTGCAGCCTTCGGTATTGTCCTTGGGGTAGAAAAACAGCACCACCCACTGGCCTTTGAGGTCGCGCAAACTAACCTCGCCGCCCTTAGATGAGGGCAGAGTGAAATCCGGCGCTGTAAAAGGTTCAAATTCGTTTTGATTTATCTGTGCTTTTGCCATGACATAGCCTTTATGGATGCGTAAGGATGACATAATCGATTCAGGTACGTTTGTGTGCCAAATTGGTTCTGCTGACACCCCTAAATCCTTAAAAAATTTTCGCCGCAGGGTTCTGCTGATTACTCGTGAAGTTTCAAGTTTTGTGATGCCTTTAACCCGCCTTGTGAAAAAGCGCTGGCGGTTAAGTCTTGCCGTTTTGTCGGGCCTGTGCCTGATCGCGGGTGGATTGCGTATATATTCGGCGCCGGTCAGACTTGATAATTTTAAGCCGATCATTATTTCGCGACTGGAAAATGCCTTGCCGGGACATAAGGCCGATATCGGTCACATGGATCTGGTGTGGTTTCATGATGCCAATGCGTTGGGGTGGCGTTTTGAAGGGCTGACTATTCGCGACAGTAAGAAGCGTGTCGTGGCGTCGGCTAAATCCCTTGAAGCGGCCCTTGCGATCGATAGTCTGTTTGCCTTGCATATCGCGCCCGCGCGTCTGACGGCCAGAGATTTTTTTCTGGCGGCGACGGTATCTGAGCGCGGGCGTTATGAATTGGGATATGAGGCTAAGGGGCAGCCGCAGGCGCGCGGTGGTGTAGCGCTTGATCGGCTGTTCCGTGAACTGGTCGGGCCGGAGAAGCTAGGCTCACCCATCAGCTATACCCGCCAGTTTGCCCTGCGTCAGGGTCGCCTTGATCTGCGTCAGGTCAATTCCAATCTGGCCTGGTCGGCGGATATTGGCAGTATCGACTATACAAAGCATAAAGGCCGTATCCGTGCCAATCTGGGGCTATCGATCAAAAGTGGAAATCAAATATCGAAACTGACGGCGCGGGCCAGTGCGACCGAAGGCCTGAAAACCGCAGCCATTGAGGCCCAGATCAGCAATCTTATCCCGTCGGCTGTATTTCCGTCGGTAGGCATGACCCGACCGATGGCCGGATTTCATGCGCCGGTCAACGGCACTGGCACCGTGAAATACAGCGCCCGCCACGGCTTTGAGACGACCGATCTCGATATCTCAGCCGGTAAGGGCTATTACGATTTCGGAAAATCCAAACAATCGTTTGAGGCCATGAATGTCGTGGCCACCTATGCCCGCCGCACGAAACGCATCGATTTCAAGCGCTTTCGAGTGGTGTCGCCAATGCTGGAAGCGGACCTGTTTGGTCATGTCAAGATCTGGCCGTCTGATGCGAAGGTCGGCCGGAAACTTCTGATAGATTTTGATTTCAAGGGGCCAAAGGCGACCGGAAAACTGGCTGACGATTTTAGGGTTCAGACCTTAAACGATGTACATTTTGTCGGCGCCTATTCGCCGGAAACGGAAGAATTGTTCATCAAGTCCGGCCGCGGTCGCCTCGACCGGGCAATTGTGACCACCAAAGGGCGGCTTTATGCGGACGATAAGGGACTGGGGGCCAATCTGACGGCCCGAATCGACGGTGATTTTACCAAAGAAACCGTCTTTGCGTTTTGGCCCGAAGGTCTGACGCGTGAAATGCGGCTGAACCTGATCGATCGGATTAAGGTTGGCACCTTATCTAACGCTGATTTCACCTTGTCAGCACCGCCAGGATATCTGACGGCTGATAATCTGCGCAATGAGGACTTGCGGCTCGATTTTGATTTTCGGGATGCGACGATCGAATTTGATCCGCGCCTTAAGGACGGAACGGGCCTCAAGGGCCATGCTGTGCTGATGGGCAGCCGGTTTGATCTGGATGTTGAATCCGGCTGGCTGGATAAGGCGGCGATCACGGACGGGCAGGTGCTGGTGCCGAGCTTCCACTCCAGTCGCTCAGGCAGAGGCAGCCTGACCCACATCTGGATCAAAGCGCAGGCTGATGCTGTCGATGTGATCGAAGCGGTTGATCCTATCGCCGGTGGCGATCTGGCGAAGAACGGTCTTAACCGTGAACGTCTTAGCGGTCAGGCGGATGTGCGCGTTGATATCCGCTTCCCGACCTTTCAGAACCTGAGTACAGACACGTTTGATCTGACCTTCAATGCCGACCTGACCGATGCGTCCCTGAAGCAGGCCGCGCTGGGGTGGGATCTGACGGACGCGACGATCCGTGTTGACGGTGATTTGCGCGCTAACCGGATTGTAGCGTCGGGGCCGGGCGTGCTTGGCCCATACCGGGGCGAAATCGCCTATCACACGGCCTTTGACAAGACCGACCCCAAGGTGACTTTCAAAGGGCAGTTTGATGCTGAGCCGTTCGGCGGTGCGCCGGATAAGCCGGTGCCGATTGAAGGCGAGTTCATCCTGACCGGCGGAAGCGATGAGGGCACGCAAGGTTCAGGTCACATACGCTCAGGCATATTTGACGGCGATGTGGCGTGGGAAGGCACGGATGAACGCCCGAACCATGTAACTATTCGCGGTGAAACGGACGCTAAAGGCATGGCCGCGCAAGGCCTGCCGTTCATTCAGCACCTGGGCCCGAAAGTGCCCACCCAGGTATCGCTCATCCGGTCCGGCGATATCTGGAGCGGTGAAATTCAGGCGCAGGCGTTCTCCGGGGATCTGGCTTATATCGAGGGCGCAAAGCCTCGGCTGGTTTATCAGTCTGTGATTACACCGGATGACGCCCGCGATCTGGGGCTGAACGGATTACCGCTGTTTAGAACCCAAAGGCGGCTTAGTCTTAACATCGGTCTCGACGATCAAACCCGTGAGGCGCTTATCCGGATTGATCAGTTTGAGGCGAAACTCGGTTGGGCCAAGCGCGATGCCAGCGACGATATTGCGCGCACCCTGACCGCCAAAATTGCGCCGCAGGATTGGGCATCACTTGGGCTGCCCGAAGCCTTTTTCAAGCCGTCGGAAACTATCGATGCCAAGGCTCAGTGGCTGCAAACCGGGGCGGCCATGAGCGGGCAGATCGATCTGAAAGGCCATATTATCGACTTTACGGTGCCGGACAGTATTGTCGGATCGAACGGTTATCAGGCCCAGATACGCACCCGCGTCAATGACGGGCTTTTGACGCTGCTGGGCTATACCCATGATCGTCTGACACTGACGGGGCAGGCCGATGTGGTCACCAGTCTTTACCGGCGCGGCGACCGCAACGTAACCGTGGTCAATGTCTATGCTCAGGACGCCGAGCTTAAGGTGTTGGGTAGTGATTGGGTTAAGCCCGCCGGAGAGGCTGCCGATTTCGCCTTTGAGATTGACGATAAGGGTGCTGGGCAAGGTATGAACATCGCGCGCATCTATGGCAATGGGGCGTCGGTAAAACTGGAGGGGCGCGCCTCTTTGGATGGCGATGGCAAGATTGAATTTGCTGATTTGTCAGAGGTTTATCTGAAAAACTTAGCGGAGGGTTCAGTCAAATATTATGAGGCGTCGCAGGGCGGGCCAAGATTGATATCGGCAAGCGGCCGTTACTTTGACCTGCGCCCCTGGCTTATGCCGAAGGCCAAAGACCAGACTCCGCCCATAGTGGCCGATATTCCCCACGATCAGCCGACGGACGTGCCGGCCTCGCCGTCTCCGGCAGTGCCGACCCGTCTGGTGGCGGATGTGCAAACGCTGAAACTCTCACGCGACGGCGCGTTTCATGACGTTAAAATCAATATGGATTGGGATGGGGCTAATAGCCTTGATGGAAGCTTAAACACGCGTACAGAAAACAACAGCCTTATTCGATTTGAAGCTAAGGCCGATACGGCGGGGCAGCCCGCCTATAGCCGCTTTGAGGGGGAAATTGCCGATACCGGTGACGCTCTGAAAACGGCCTTTGCGACCACTCAGGTTCATCAGGGTGAAACCGAGATCAAGGGGGTATTTACCTGCGGCCAGGTCGATGCCACGATCAGCGGTGAGCATATTCAGGTGCGCCAGATCCCTATACTGGCGCAATTGCTGACGGTAGGGTCATTGCAGGGGCTGGCCAATACCCTGACCGGCGAAGGCATTACCTTTGATGAGTATGAACTGCCTGTGCGTTATCGGGTAAGCGACCAGCTTTTGTTCATTAAGGACGGTTACGCCAAGGGCGAGGCTGTTGGCATCAATGTCTGGGGCACGTTCGATCGCGATAATAACTATATCGACTATCGTGGCAGCCTGCTGCCGGTCTATGCCGTCAATTCCATGTTTGGGGACGTAGCAAAAAAGGGGCAGGGGCTGGTGGGCTTAAGATACCGCGTCCGGGGGCGTCCGCCGACGCCGCAGGTCGAGGTCGATCCGTTCTCGCTGGTCATACCTGGTTTCTTGCGGCAGTGGTTTGATAAGGATTTTGAGGACGAAATCCCTTCGCTCAACCTGCCGGATGAGCGAAAAAAGAAAGATTAGAGCGCATTCCAAAAAGTGTGCAGCGGTTTTTGGAACCAAATGCGCGTTCTAAAAAGGCTTGGGGGCAATGCCCCCAAACCCCGAAATTTGATCAGACAGGCTTAACCAGAATGATCTTTTTCTTACCCTGACTGATCTTGATAACCCCGTCCGGATTTAGGTCGGCCAAAGTGATGTTCTGGTTGCCATCGGTGATGGCGATGTCATTGACGCGCAGGCCCCCGCCTTGAGCCAGACGGCGGGCCTCGCCGTTGGATTGGGTAAGCCCGATTTGAGTCGTCAAGGCCGCCAGCATGATCCCGGCCTCAAGGGTTGAGTTTTCCACCTCAACCGTCGGCAGGTCTGCGGACAGCACACCTTGCTCAAACGCTTTCTGGGCGGTGTCGCGGGCGGTAGCTGCCGCCGCTTCGCCGTGAACCATGCGGGTGGCGGCATCGGCCAGGATTTTCTTGGCTTCGTTGATTTCGGCACCCTCCAGCTTTTCAAGGCGGGCGATCTCATCCATGGGCAGGTCGGTGAACAGACGCATGAACTTACCGACGTCGGCGTCTTCGGCATTGCGCCAGTACTGCCAGTAATCATAGGGGCTCAGCGCATCGGCATTGAGCCACACAGCCCCGCCAACCGTTTTACCCATCTTGGCGCCTGATGCAGTCGTCAGCAGCGGTGTCGTCAGCCCAAACGCGGCCGACTGATTTATCCGGCGCGTCAGTTCAACGCCGTTAATGATATTGCCCCACTGATCGGAGCCGCCCATTTGTAAGGTACAGTTATAGTTTGAGTTCAGTTCGCGGAAATCGACCGCCTGCATCAGCATGTAGTTGAACTCAAGGAAGGTCATCGGCTGTTCACGCTCTAAGCGCAGCTTGACCGAATCAAAGGTCAGCATCCGGTTGATGGTGAAGTGCGTGCCGAACTTACGCAGGAACTCGATATAGCCAAAGCCCGAAAGCCAGTCGTCATTATTGACCATGATGGCGTCGGTTTTGCCGTCCCCAAAGGTCAGGAAATTGTTGAACACGCTTTTGATTCCGTCCATGTTCGACTGGATATGCTCATCGGTCAAAAGCGGGCGCTGAGTGTCCTTGAATGTCGGGTCGCCAACCTTGGTGGTGCCGCCGCCCATGAGCACGATCGGCTTATTGCCGGTCTTTTGCAGCCAATAGAGCATCATGATCTGCACCAGATGGCCGGCGTGCAGCGACGACGCCGTAGCATCATAGCCGATATACCCCGTGATCGGCCCCGCAAGAAGGAGCGTATCAAGGGCCTCTGCGTCGGTGCACTGGTGGATGAAGCCACGCTCGCTCAAGACTTTGAGGAAATCGGATTTGAAGCTGGTTGCGGTCATATCTCTATCGAATGGTTGGAGAAAAAGAGCGGGACTAATGGGCCTCGACCTTAAGGGAAAGGCGTCATAACATAGACCTGCGCGAAAACCATAGGGAAGAATCGTATGTCAGGGACGGGTGTGTTTAAGGTTCTGGGCTTCATGACCGGCACATCTTTGGATGGCATAGACATGGCGGTGCTGGAGACCGATGGTGAGCAGCGCCTGACCTTCGGGCCGTGGGCCGAGTACCCCATGCCAGATGATGTGCGGTCTATGCTCCAAGCCACGGTAAAGACCGCTCTGGGGTGGCCGCGCGGTGTGCCGGAACCTGAGATTTTCAACGAAGCCCGTAAGGTCATTACGGATTACCATTTCGCTTCGGCGCAAGGGTTTCTGGCTGCACAGGGCCTGAGCTTTAGCGATTTCGATCTGCTGGGAGTGCATGGCCAAACCGTGCTGCATGAGCGCCCTAAAGCAGGTGTGTCCGGGCGTACCGTGCAACTGTTTGACGGGCAAGCCTTTGCCGACCTGACCGATGTGTCGGTGGTGTCCGATTTCCGCATCAACGATGTGGCCGCAGGTGGAGAAGGCGCGCCTCTGGCCCCCGTCTATCACCGCGCTCTGGTGGCGCAGGCGGGCCTTGAATTGCCGGTGGTCATCGTCAATCTGGGCGGGGTTGCCAATATCACGGTCATTGATGAGGCGGGCGATATATCGGCCATGGATACGGGGCCGGCCAATGGCCTGATGGACCAGTGGGTGCAAAAGCATGGCCGGGGGCACTATGATGCGGGTGGTGTGTGGGCAGCACTTGGGACGGTGGATCCGGAGCGGGTCACAGCCTATCTCAGCCATCCGTATTTTTCAGCACCTGCCCCAAAATCGCTGGATCGCTATGATTTTACGCTCGCCGGTGTCGAGGGTTTAGGGTTCGAAGACGGTTTGGCAACCTTGTGCGAATTTACGCTGGAAAGTCTTTTGCTCGCCATTCGGATGTCGGGTGTCGCTCCCAAGGCTGTTGCTTTGGCCGGTGGTGGTCGGCAAAATACGTATCTGGTCAACAGATTACGCGCAAAACTTGATCTGAAAACCCAGATTTATCTATCCGAAGACCTCGGTTGGCGTGGCGGGGCGATCGAGGCCGAGGCCTTTGCCTATATGGCCGTGCGCTCACTGCGGTCTTTGCCTATCTCGTTCCCCACAACGACCGGTGTGCCTCAAGCTTTAACGGGCGGGCGGCTGAATCTACCCTCCGCCCGCTGAAGGTTGTCAGGCGTCCGACAGGCGCTTATCGAGGTAAGATCCGACGCGCTGCTCGATTTCAGGCAACTGATCGACCCAGAAGTGCGTCGCGTCCGGCACCAGTTCATGATCAATCACGATGCCTTTTTGACTGCGCAACTTGGCCACCACGCGGTCAACTTCAGACGGCGGCACCACGCTGTCATTGGCGCCATTGACGAACAGGCCAGAGGCCGGGCAGGGGGCCAAAAAGCTAAAATCATAGGCATTGGTTGGAGGCGATACTGAAATAAAGCCATCGGTCTCAGGCCGACGCATCAAAAGCTGCATACCAATATAGGCGCCGAACGAATAGCCGGCGACCCAGAATTGCGCCGCCGTCGGGTTCTTGGCCTGCAGCCAGTCGAGTGCGGTGGCCGCATCGGCCAGTTCACCAATGCCCGCATCAAATTCGCCCTGGGATTTGCCGACGCCGCGGAAATTAAAGCGCAGAACCGAAAATCCGCGCGTCATGAACAGGTGGAATAATTGCACCGTGACCGGATTATTCATGTGGCCGCCCGCCTTGGGGTGCGGATGCAGGATGAGGGCGATCGGGGCGTTTTCCGTCTTGCCTTGCGTATAGCGGGCTTCGATGCGACCTGCGGCTCCGGCCAGAATGACTTCGGGCATTAATTCACCTTGTGACAAATATACGAAACTTGACGGCCAAATTACTTGACTAACGCGGTCGGAATTATTAAGTCCAAATAACCTAGCGCATTAGTCGGGCATTTTGTCCGCTATCTGCGCGGGTCATAGCACAAAGTTTTCAGTTTGCGCAGATTTTTAGTCAGTGGCCGTCCGTCACCGCCTATTTGTGCAAATGACAGTCCGGTTCAGGCTTTTGGCGAAGGATTTCATATGCGTTTGTCAACCAAGGGGCGTTATGCCGTGATGGCGATGACGGATCTGGCGCTGCATGGTCAGGGTAAGCCCATATCGTTGTCTGAGATTTCGGAACGCCAGCAGATTTCGCTGTCCTACCTTGAGCAATTGTTTGCCCGTTTACGCAAAGCCGGACTGGTCAAAAGCGCGCGCGGCCCCGGTGGTGGCTATTCGCTGGCCCGGTCATCGGATGCCTTGTTTGTTGCCGAAATCGTGGTGGCGGTTGATGAGCCGATTAAGGCCACACGCTGCGCCCTGACGTCCAATAAGCTTGGGGCTAATAAGCGGCTTTCCAAAGAAAATGCGGCGCGCGAGATCGGTTGTATGCCTGGCGGTCAGCGTTGCCTTACCCATAATCTGTGGGAAGATCTGGGCCTCGCCATCCATGACTATCTGGCGAAGGTGTCGTTGAGCGACGTGATCCTCAAGCGCACCCGTAAAACGACGGATGGCGATGCTTTAAATATGCCATCGTCATTTGCAGGCGTTAAAATCAATATTGATAAGATCGCCCGCGATCAGGAGATGGTGTCTTAAGCTATGTCCGCCTCAACCGTGCTTTATATGGATCATGCCGCCACCTCGCCGCTCAGGCCGCAGGCGCGTGAGGCCATGCTTACGGCACTTGAACTTGGAGCCAATGCCTCCTCCGTGCATAGCCTGGGGCGCAGGGCGAAGATGATCGTCGAAGAGGCGCGCGCACAGGTGCTTGATCTGGTCGGCGGTTATGGCGCCAAGCTGATATTCACATCTGGCGGCACTGAAGCCAACAATATGGCGCTGCATCAGGCGCGGGTTCGTGAGGACATCACTCATCTGATCATCAGCGACGGTGAACACGACAGCATTTACACCGCTGCGAATTACGTGGGTAAGCCGGTTCTAAAATGGCCGCTGTTGCCATCGGGGTTGGCCGATCTTGAGGCCTTAAGAACGCTGCTGGCGCAGGTCGAGGGTAGGGCCTTTGTGGCGCTGATGTTGGTCAACAACGAAACCGGCATTATTCAGCCGGTGGCTGATGCTGCTGAGATTGTCCGTGCCGCTGGCGGTTGGTTGCACGTTGATGCCGTGCAGGCGGCGGGAAAAATCAATATTGATTTTGATGTGTTGGGCGCTGATAGCCTGACCTTAACGGGGCACAAAATTGGTGGCCCGGTTGGTGTCGGCGCCTTGGTGTATAATGGCGACCATACCATTATCCCTATGATCACCGGCGGCGGTCAGGAGCAGGGCTTGCGAGCCGGGACTGAAAATGTTGCGGGGCTGGCAGCCTTTGGGGCGGCAGCTTTGGCGGTGCAGCTTTGTGAGCGGTTGCCTCAACAAACCGCAGTTGAGGCGGCTCTAAAAGAGCTTGACGCGCGTATCATCGGCGGGGACGTGGCGCGGGTGCCGGGTATCACCTGTCTGGCGGTGCCGGACTGGTCGTCACAATTGCAGTTGATCCATATGGATATGGCCGGGATTTGCGTCAGTTCAGGCTCGGCCTGTTCATCCGGCAAGGTCAAACACAGCCGTGTCCTGAACGCTATGGGGCTGGAAAACCTGTCGGGCGGGGTCTTGCGTATATCGACCGGTTGGTCTAGCCAGCCTGCGGACTGGGATCGGTTTTTTGAAGTGTGGTCGGGCGGCTACAAAGCGTTTCGCGCCCGCCAGTCGACTAAGTTGAATATAAAGGAACAAGCCTGATGGCTGCCGTTAAGGAAACCATTGATACGGTTCAAAAACTTGAGACCTATGAGCACGGTTTCGTCTCGGATATCGAGATGGAATTTGCGCCGAAGGGTCTCAATGCCGATATCGTGCGTTTCATTTCTGCGAAAAAGAATGAGCCGGAATGGATGCTGCAATGGCGTCTGGAAGCGTTTGAGCGCTGGCAGTCGATGGATGAGCCCGATTGGGCCAAGCTAAACTACAAACGCGTCGATTATCAGGATCTCTATTATTACGCAGCGCCCAAGCAAAAAGTCGCACCCAAATCGCTGGATGAGATCGATCCGGAACTGCTGCGCGTTTATGAGAAACTGGGGATTCCACTCAAAGAGCAGATGGTTCTGGCCGGTGTCGAAGGTGCGCCGCGCTATGCCGTAGATGCCGTGTTTGACTCGGTGTCGGTTGTGACGACCTTTAAGGATGAACTGAGTAAGTCAGGCGTGATTTTCTGTTCGATTTCAGAAGCATTGCGCGAACATCCTGAACTGGTGCGTAAATATCTGGGCAGCGTGGTGCCGCAGTCAGATAACTATTTCGCGGCCCTTAATTCAGCGGTGTTTTCGGACGGATCGTTTGTCTATATTCCGCCGGGTGTGCGTTGCCCAATGGAGTTGTCGACCTATTTCCGCATCAATGCATCGGAAACCGGTCAGTTTGAACGCACGTTGATTATCGCGGATAAAGGGTCTTACGTCTCATACCTAGAGGGTTGCACCGCCCCTATGCGCGATGAAAATCAGCTTCATGCCGCCGTCGTTGAACTGGTTATCTTAGAGGACGCGTCGATTAAATATTCGACCGTGCAGAACTGGTATCCCGGTGATGCTGACGGGCGCGGTGGCATCTATAACTTCGTCACCAAGCGCGCTGATTGCCGTGAACCACGCGCCAAGGTGTCGTGGACGCAGGTTGAGACCGGATCGGCCATTACCTGGAAATATCCGTCGTGCATTCTGCGCGGTGACGACAGCGTCGGTGAGTTCTATTCGATCGCGGTTACTAACGGTATGCAGCAGGCCGATACCGGCACCAAGATGATCCATTTGGGCAAAAATACCCGCTCACGCATTATCTCCAAAGGCATATCGGCGGGCAAGTCGTCTAACACCTATCGCGGTCTGGTCTCTGCCCATGCGCGGGCGGCGGGGGCGCGTAACTTCACCCAATGCGATAGTCTGCTGATCGGTAAGACCTGCGCGGCGCACACCGTGCCCTATGTCGAAGCCGATACCGCCAAGGCGCAGTTTGAACACGAAGCCACGACCACGCGGCTGTCTGAGGATCAATTGTTCTACGCCATGCAGCGCGGGTTGTCACAGGAAGAGGCGGTGGCTCTCCTGGTCAATGGCTTCGTGCGCGATGTGTTGCAGGAACTGCCTATGGAATTTGCCGTTGAGGCGCAAAAACTGGTGGCCATCAGCCTTGAAGGCTCGGTCGGCTAAAAAGAGAATAATGACAATGCTTAATATTGAAAACCTCACCGTCAGCGTTGACGACAAAACCATCCTTAAGGGCCTGACGCTCGATGTGCCCGCAGGCGAAGTCCATGCTATCATGGGGCCTAACGGTGCCGGTAAATCGACGCTCGGCTATACACTGGCAGGCCGTTCCAGCTATGAGGTGACGGCCGGAACAGCCACGCTCAACGGCGAAGATCTGCTGGATAAGGACGTGCATGAACGCGCTGCCGCCGGGCTTTATCTGTCGTTTCAGTATCCGCTCGAAATCCCCGGTGTCCCAGCCCTGACCTTTATCCGCACGGCTTTGAACGCTCAGCGTAAACTACGCGGTGAAGACGAAATGTCGGCGCCTGAGTTCCTGAAAACCACCCGCGAAGTGGCTAAGTCGCTGAAAATCGACATGGACATGCTTAAGCGTCCGCTCAATGTGGGCTTCTCGGGCGGCGAAAAGAAGCGCATGGAAGTGCTGCAAATGGCGCTGCTCAAGCCGAAGTTTCTGATCCTTGATGAAACCGACTCCGGCCTCGATATTGACGCGCTTAAGGTCGTGTCTGAGGGCGTCAATGCTTTGCGCGCCCCCGATCGCGGGATGCTGGTCATCACCCATTATCAGCGCTTGCTCGATCATATCACGCCGGACCGGATTCATATTCTGGTCGATGGCCGCATTGTCCATTCCGGCGGGCCGGAACTGGCGCATGAGTTAGAAGCGCGCGGTTATGACGAGTACTTAGGTGAGGCGGCATAATGGCGTTCGATCTGTTCGATCCCATAACCTGGCCGACGAGACGGGACGAGGAATGGAAATATTCCGATCTGGCGCGTCATCTGCGCATCACGCCGCGCGCGCTTGAGGTTTCAACGGATATCGCGGCCCCCGCCCTGACGCTGGATGGGTTTCATATCCATAATGTCTTTGGGGCAGACTATAGCGGCCTTGAGGCGGCGGTTAAGGCGGCGAATGGCAAGTTGTGGCTGCGGCACTGGGCGCGCGGGCGTCTGGACGGTGTAGCCGGGTTCCAGAACACAGGCCGGATCGAACTTGCGGCTGGTGAGCATCTGATCTTGTTTGAGACCTACGAAGGTAAAGGTAACTACGCCGTTCACAGTGAGCTTGAGTTCACTCTGGCTGACGGTGCACGTCTTGAACGGGTCGTGGTCATGGATGAGCCAGAAACGGCCACCTCTGTGCGTCAATCAACAATTGATACAGCGCCGAACACTCACTATGTGCAGACCGTGGTATCGACCGGGGCTGCCTTTCAGCGTTTTGAAAGCCATGTCACCCACGCGGGGCATGGGGCGCAAGTGCGTATGGACGGCGCGTACCTTTTGAAGAATAAAACCCATTTCGATTATACCACGCGTCTTGACCATCAATATATCAATGGTGTGACGACGCAGGCCATTAAGGGGCTGGTCAAGGATCAGGCTCAGGTCGTATTTCAAGGGCGTATCTTAGTGCAAAAGGGTGCCGACGGCACCGATGCCCGTATGCGTCATCAGGCCCTGATTTTGAACGACGGGGCGCGGGTGCGTGCCAAGCCGGAACTGGAAATCTATGCCGATGACGTGCAATGCGCGCACGGCAACACCATCGGTAATCTCGACGAAAATGCGCTGTTTTTCTGCATGTCGCGCGGCATGGATGAAGCGACGGCTCGCGGTCTTTTGATGCAGGCCTTTATTGTGCCGGTGATCGAGGCCATTGACGACGATCAACTACGCGCGGCCGTGCTGGAGTTCGTTGAAGCCAAGGCCGGAGGCTTTTATGGCGTTTGACGTCAATCTCGCTCGCGCCGATTTTCCGATCCTTAAGCGTGAGATCAAGGGTAAGCCCCTGATCTATCTCGACAGCGGAGCCAGCGCGCAAAAGCCGCGTCAGGTGCTTGAGGCGATGAGCGCGCATGCGGCGACCTCCTACGCTAACGTCCACCGGGGCTTGCATACGCTGGCGAATGAAACGACCGATGCCTTTGAAAAAGGCCGTGAGACCGTGGCGCATTTTATCAATGCCGCGCACAATGAGGAGGTCATCTTTACCAAGTCAGCGACTGAATCCATCAATCTGGTTGCCTTTAGTTTTGGCACTTTCATCAAAGCCGGCGATAAAATCCTAATCTCCGAAATGGAGCATCACGCCAATATCGTACCGTGGCATATGCTGGCGGAGCGCACCGGTGCTATACTGAAATGGGTGCCAATTTTGGATGACGGCAGCCTCGATATAGCGGCCTTTGATCAACTGTTGACGGATAAGGTCAAGCTGGTCGCCATCGCCCATATGTCGAATGTTTTGGGCACCATCAATCCGGTGTCAGAGATTGTATCTAAGGCTCATGCGGTGGGCGCCAAGGTTCTGATTGATGGTTGTCAGGGCGTGGTCCATTTGCCGGTTGATGTTCAGGCGCTGGATTGTGATTTCTATGTCTTTTCGGCGCATAAGCTTTACGGCCCGACGGGCTTAGGTGTGCTGTACGGCAGGTACGATCTGCTGGCTTCTATGCCGCCTTATCAGGGGGGGGGCGAGATGATTGCCCATGTCAGCAAAGATCGCATCACCTACACTGAACCGCCCCATCGGTTTGAAGCGGGCACGCCGGCGATCCTTGAGGTCATCGGTTTGACGGCCGCGATAGAATGGTTGTCGCAGTTTGATCGTGACGCGACTATTGCCCATGAAATGGCGCTATATGATCGCGCCTATGAGGGTTTGCGGGGCATTAATAGCCTGCAGGTCCATGGCCATGCGGCTCATAAAGGTTCGATCCTGACCTTTTCTTTGGGGCAGGCGCACGCTCATGACGTTGCACAAATCCTTGATCGCTACAATATAGCGGTTAGGGCCGGTACACATTGCGCCGAACCGCTGATGGCGCGCCTTGGGGTGACCTCAACCGTGCGGGCGTCGATTGCGCTTTATAATACCGAAGATGAGATCGACGCTCTGATTGCGGCGGTCCAAAAAGCCCAAAGTTTTTTTGAGTAAGGTTACCTATATGAACGACCACATCATCAATCTTCATGAGGAACCGGAGCATCCGCAGGCGGAACTGTTCGCGCGCGAGTCCCCGTCCGGTTTGTCTGAGGACGAACTGTCGCGCCTGACCGAAGATCTTATTGCGGCTTTCAAAAGCGTTTATGATCCGGAAATTCCGGTTGATATTTATGAGTTGGGGCTAATCTACCGCGTCGATGTGTCCGATGACCGCGATGTGGCCGTGGACATGACCCTGACGGCGCCTGGTTGCCCTGTGGCCGGTGAGATGCCGGGCTGGGTCGAGCAGGCCGTCATGGGCGTGCAAGGCGTTAACAGTGTCAATGTTAATCTGATCTTTGAGCCGCCGTGGGATTCATCGAAAATGAGCGACGAAGCCAAGCTTCAGCTTAATGTGTTTTGATGTCATGGGGGAAAACCGTTTTTCCCCCATGTGCCCCCTTACGCTACAGAAAGTTAAGTCATGGAAACCGCTGTTTCTTTTCATCCCCGCCGCCCAAGACCCGCGATCGTCAGTCTGACGGACGCGGCGGCGAAGCAAGTCAAGGCGATTATGGCGAAAGCCGATAAGCCTTACGCGGGCCTGCGTGTAGGGGTTAAGGCGGGCGGCTGTGCAGGGCAGGAATATGTTTTAAGCTATGCCGAAGCGGCTGATCCGTTGGATGAGGTTGTGACCGATAAGGACGTTACTATTTTGATCGAGCCTAAAGCCGTGCTTTATCTGGTCGGTACAGTCATTGATTATGAGACGACGAAATTGTCCTCGAAATTCGTGTTTAATAACCCGAATGAAACCGATGCCTGCGGGTGTGGTGAGAGTGTGACAATCACGCCTGTAAAGGCGGATTAGCGGTTAGGTGCCTATTAACGGCCGTCTGAACGCCAATCGTTTTCCAGCCTTAACAAAGTCTCAAAACCTATTGTTTCCCAAGTGGTTTTAATCAGGAACTAGTTTAGATGGTTGATACGGGTTGTCGGTGGCTTCGCTGATCAGGGTTTGGGTCTGGGTCTCAATCACTTGCTGCAGACGCGCCATAAACTCCGCCTTATCAAGGCCGGTTGGGACCGGTTCCATAAACTGCAGCACGGTGGTTCCCGGTGATTTCTCGTAGCGTTCTTCCTGCCAGAATAGCCCCAGATTGGTCGCCACCGGCACAACCGGTCGATTGAAATTCCGGTACATGTGCCATACGCCTGAGCGATAGCGGTGATAGGTGCCGGGGGCGGACAAATGGCCTTCCGGGTATATCAGTATATGACGGCCATCATCATTGGCTTTTTGTGAACGGTCGGCCAGCGCCTTGCGGGCTTCGATGCCACCGCAATTATTGACGACAATCGCCCCCAGCTTACGCAGAATGGTCGACATGAACGGAAATTTTTCGAGGTGATCGCCGGTCACAAATGCCAGATCGTTAAATTGGGAATAGATGCAATAGCCATCGCCCCATGATTGATGCTTGGCGGCAAAGATGACGGGCTGTGACGGTATATGCTCGCGGCCTCTGACCTCAAGCCGGATACCGGCCAGGTGCTCCATCGCCCAGACCATACGGCGTGTATAGCGCTGAATAACCCAAAGCACCGGGCGTCGACCGGGTAAAATAGTAAAAACCAGCGCCAGCAGGCTGTAGAATAGTGAAAACAGCCAGTAGGCGGCTGCGAACAGGAAACTGCGCATGGTCAAGCCTTAGAGACATAATCCGCAAAGAGGTACAGGACTTTGACCCGTTTTGCGAGCGTCCCTTAACGAACGTCAGGCGACATTAAAATCCTTGACCTGAGTGGCGTCAGCGATGGTCACCATGTTGCGACCATTGTTTTTGGACATATAAAGCGCCTTATCGGCACGATCCATCAGATCGAACGGATCTTCGCCATATTCACGTTGCGCGATGCCGATCGATATCGACACGGTACCTAAATCTTCGTTGGTCGAGCGGCGTTTAAGCACGCGGGTAGAAATTTCCTGGCGTGCTTCATCTAGGATTCGGGAGGTTTCCAAAGCCGTCTGACCTGGAAACAGCATCCCGAATTCTTCGCCACCATAGCGCGCAGCAAGGGCTGGCGGACGTCCAATACGCGCCAGAACGCTGGCGACATAGCGCAGAACCTGATCGCCAGTTTGATGGCCCCATGTATCATTAAAACGCTTGAAATGGTCGATATCAATGACCGCCAGGGTCATCGGCTTTGAAATATCATCGCTCTCGCACTGCTTGTCGAGTTGTTCATCAAAGGCTTTACGGTTGGCCAGATTGGTCAGGGCATCTGTCATCGCCTCCATACGCACCTGATCAAGGTGTTTACGCAGGCGGTTGATTTCGCGGGATGAATCGCTCAAGCGACTTTGCAGAGATTGGTGGTGGTCAAGTACCACATTAGTTGCCGCCGATAAATTGTCGACCAGATTTTTCAACACTCCGGTATCGGCTAGCGTCAATGACTTACGCGCGCTTTCAAGGGTGGTCGAATAGCTTAGTTGAGTGGATTGCACATCACTGATCACTTCGGTGATGGTGTGCAGTTCCTTGGACAATTTCAAGCCCGCATCACGAACTTCATCATTGAGTTTCAGGCGTGCGATGAACTTGGAGGCCAGACTGTCGCTGATTTCTTCAGTAATTTTCTCACCGCTGGCAACCAGTCTCAGGACTTCCTGAGCCAAAGCGCACTGCGGGTCACCGGCAACATAGAGCCAGATTTCATAGTTGAGTGGCGTCGGCCACACACCATGTTCTTCCATAAGCTTCAGCGCGTCCTGCGCTAAGGCGTATGAGTTTGGACCACGGACACTTACTTCTATGTCGTTGTTCATTTGGTCTTCCTTGCGTCACCTGATTCTATGTGACAGGAGCGACTTTAGCCCAACTTCTCTGACAGGCGGTTAACGCGATTGAGAATTTTTCTAAATTTTTATTATTTCTGATTGACGCTGCGTAACAGAAAGGCCGGTACGTGCCAACCGTAGTTCTCGGCTTCGACTTGAGTCACAGGCTCGAGCGTATCAGCGGGTTTCTCGGTCTTAGAGCGGCGTCTTGAACGCTTGGGCGCGTCTTCGATACTAACAAGTACGCTGTCATTGTCCACAGGCGGAGATTCCGCCACAGGCGCGGCTTTGAGGGCCGCTTTGGCAGGTTTTTCCTTTTCGCCGCGACGCGGTTTACGGTCACGACTGGATTGTCGGGTATCGTCCTCAGATAGTGCGCTGAAATCTACCTCAAGTGAAAGCGTTTCCGGCTCTTTTTTGGTGAGTTTCAGAACTTTATCGTAGTTCTTCTCATCGGCGCCGGAGAGCAGAAGGTAGGCTTCCCCGGAGCGGCCTGCGCGACCGGTACGACCAATGCGGTGAACATAATCGTCGGCATGATGGGGCACATCAAAGTTAAACACATGACCGACATCAGGAATATCAAGCCCGCGCGCGGCCACATCGGACGCTACCAGCAAGGTCAAATCGCCTTTGCGGAAGGAATCAAGCGTCTTCATACGCAGGGCTTGGTCAAGGTCGCCGTGTATTGGGGCTGCGTTAAAGCCGTGAACCGATAAGGATTTGGCTACGATGTCAACGTCGGTTTTGCGGTTGCAGAACACGATACCGTTCTTGATTTCCAGTGTTGAAATAATAGCGCGCAACGCGATGCGCTTGGCCTTGGCTGCATTCAGGGCATTGTTGCCGGGGACACGGTACACAAACTGGCGGATATTTTCAGCCGTGGTTGCTGGGCGCGAGACCTCGATACGGACAGGGTTTTTCAAGAAAGCCTGAGTGATACGAGTGATTTCCGGGGCCATAGTCGCCGAAAAGAACAGGGTCTGGCGCGTTGGCGGGGTGAGCTTAAAAATACGCTCAATGTCAGGAATGAAGCCCATGTCCAGCATCCGGTCAGCTTCGTCAACCACCATGATTTGCACACCATTGAGCATGACTTTTGAGCGCTCAAACAGATCGAGCAAACGGCCCGGTGTAGCAATCAGAACGTCCACGCCCTTATCAAGCTTAGACACCTGATCGGCCATCGACACGCCGCCAATCAGCAGCGCCCAGTTAAGTTTATGATACTTGGCATATTTTTCAAAAGCTTCGGATACCTGATCGGCCAGTTCGCGGGTAGGGGCCAGAACGATGGCGCGTGGCATACGGGCGCGCGACCGGCCCGCGGCCAGTCGTTCGATCATGGGCAGAGTGAAGGCGGCGGTCTTACCCGTTCCGGTTTGCGCAATGCCAAGGACATCAAGGCCGGTCAGGGCTACGGGGATCGCCTGTTCCTGAATAGCCGTCGGCGTGTCATAGCCGGTCTCAGCTATGGCCTTTAAAACTTCGGGGCTTAATCCAAGATCGGTGAACTTTGTCATGAAACTCTTTAACCGGGGGCGTACGCGATAAACCGGCCTTATACACAGAATAGCCGTTTGGTGTAACAGCTATTCTGTGAAAAAGCCGGTTTCTTTGAAGTTTAAAGCTTTGCGAGCAAATTCAGACCGCTTAAACGTCAAGATCCTCGCTGACGAACTCTGCATTTTCCTGAATATAGCGAAAGCGCAATTCAGGTTTGCGGCCCATCAGGGTCTCGACCAGACTTTCGACCGCATCCTCGCTCTCAGGCAGAACCACCCGCGCCAGGGTGCGGGTTTTGGGGTCCATGGTGGTTTCTTTGAGCTGAGCCGGCATCATTTCACCCAGACCCTTAAATCGGCCGATTTCAGGTTTCTTGCCCTTGAATTCTTTTTCGAGAATCTCAGTGCGATGGGCGTCATCACGCGCATACACGGTCTTGGAACCATGGCTGATGCGGTAGAGTGGCGGCATGGCCAGGAACAGGTTTCCGTTGCGGATCATGGCGGGCATGGTCCGGTAGAAGTAGGTGATCAGCAGGGACGCGATATGGGCGCCGTCGACGTCGGCATCGGTCATTATGACGATGCGTTCATAGCGCAGGTCTTCTTCCTTAAAGCGCGCACCGGGTTGTACGCCCAACGCCAGCCCCAGATCAGACAGTTCCTGATTGGCCTTAGCCTTATCGCCGGTGGCCGAGGCCACGTTGAGGATTTTACCACGCAGCGGCAGAATGGCCTGAGTATTACGGTTACGCGCTTGTTTAGCTGAACCGCCAGCCGAATCCCCTTCGACCAGAAACAGTTCAGTGTCCTTAGCGTCCTGGCGGGCACAGTCGGCAAGCTTACCGGGCAGGCGCAGCTTACGGGTCGCTGAGGCGCGCTGGACTTCCTTGTCTTTGCGCTTTTTGAGGCGTTCCTCGGCGCGTTCGACGATGAATTGCAGCAGCTTGTCGGCCTGCTTAGGCGATGAGGTCAGCCAGTGGTCGAACGGATCGGCCAGAGCCTTTTCCACCAGTTTTTGGGCTTCGGATGAGGACAGGCGATCCTTGGTCTGGCCCTGAAATTCCGGATTCTTGATAAATACGGAAATGACGATGCCGGCCTGAGCCGCGACATCTTCGGCGGTGACGATAGCGCCGCGCTTATCGCCGGTCATTTCGGCATAGGATTTCAGGGAGCGGGTGAGGGCGGCTCTTAAGCCCGCTTCGTGGGTGCCGCCATCGGGTGTGGGGATGGTGTTACAGTAAGACTGGGCAAAGCCGTCATGCTCGCCAAACCCTGCGGCGGACCAGACCACAGCCCATTCGACGGCTCCGCCTTCGCCTTTACGCTCGACGCGGCCCGAAAAGATTTCGCTGACCGTTTCGGTATCGACCACCCGCTCAGCCAGGTAATCGGCCAAGCCGTTCGGGAAGTAAAACTTGTCTTCAGCGGGCGTCGTATCGTGGATCAGGGACGGTGCGCATTTCCAGTAAATCTGGACGCCGCGGAACAGATAGGCCTTGGCCTTGGCCATGCGGTATAGACGTGCAGGTCGGAAGTGGGCGTTTTCGCCAAAGATCTCCGGATCAGGAATAAAGCGTTCGCGTGTGCCGCGTTTTTTCGAGGGGCCCAATTGGGCAATTGGCCCTTGGGGCAAGCCTCTGGAGAACACCTGCTGCCACTCATAACCGTCGCGCCAGACAGTGACTTCCAGACGCTCTGACAGGGCGTTCACCACCGATACCCCGACCCCGTGCAGACCGCCGGAGGTTTCATAGGCCTTGCCCGAAAATTTTCCGCCGGAGTGCAGAACCGTCATAACGACTTCGAGGGCCGATTTGCCGGGATATTTGGGGTGCGGGTCGACGGGGATGCCGCGACCATCATCACGCACACTCAGATAGCCGTCCGCATCAAGTTCCACCCAGATCGCCTTGGCGTGACCCGCCACGGCTTCATCCATAGAGTTATCAAGGACTTCGGCGAACAGATGGTGCATCGCTTTTTCATCGGTCCCGCCGATATACATACCGGGGCGTTTGCGGACAGGTTCCAGCCCTTCCAGTACTTCGATAGCATTGGCACCATAGCCTTCGGCCGTCATGGCGTCGGGTTGGGACGTGGCGGGGGCTTTGGCTTTAACCGCTTTTTCAGGCGGCGCGTCATTGGCCGGACTTAAGGCCGGATTAGCGGCAGGTTGAGGCTGGGCAGCATCCTGTGACGCGGGTGCGGCTCCGTTATCGAATAGATTCGGCTGGGGTACAGATGTGGACATAAACCCTATATTGCTGTGATTCGGGATATTAGAAAGAAAAAGGCCGCAAACCCTGTGGGCTTGCGGCCTTTAAACTTAGCACATAAGGCGTGGGCTTAGAAAGCGGCCTTAAGCGTTACGGCAACACGGTCCTTGTAGTTTGAACCAAGGTCGTGGTCGCCGGTGTCCCAGTAACGGACGTCAACCGACAGAGCTTCGGTCAGGGCATAGCCTGCGCCAAGGTTCCAAGCGGTGTAGTCATTGCCGTCCTCGATATATTGCTTGCCCATAGCGCCGGAAACCGACAGCTTTTCCGTGATCGGATAAGAGGCATTCAGTTCCGAGTAGAGCGACTCACCTGCGCCACCGAAATCCATCGAATAGTAGGCGGCCGCGCCGATGGCACCCGCGCCGATCGGGTGGCTGACAGCGGCCTTCAGCTCACCGAACGACAGGTTGGTGTCATCGGGCTGGTTGGGGTAGCCGTAGTAGACGCCGCCGAAATCAAACGAAAAGTCCTTATAGGTCGGCTTTACGCCAGCGTAGACGTCAACTTCAAGATCGGTTTCGTCGTCGCCGAAATCTACGTTCGACGCCCAGGCGCCTGCGTAGAAAATGCCGTTGGCATAATCGATGCCGCCTTGAACTGCTTCTTGACGACCGGTTTGCGAAACGCCGCGCCATACGTAGTCATTGGTGACCGCAATGTTGTAGCTGAGGGCACCTTCGGCCATCGTGCCACCGGCGATTACCAGACCCATAGCGGTAGCAGCGGCGAGGAGGGACTTTTTCATTTTTTAATCCTGTTGTGTTGTTAACGCGTTTTCCAAGGAGGTCGTCAGAAAGCACGCGCGGTTACGTAGTTAGTGTTAGAAAACCTTAGCGAATGTAACATTTTTTTGTCGCAAGCCTAGTGCCAGCGATCCTGATGATCATTGTTTGCCACGGCTTGGTGCAATTTTGCAACGCAATGTTAACGGGCAGGTTTGCGGGAGATTGTTAGCTATAAACATTATGAGATAAGGGATTTTGCTATGCCGTTCCCGTAGTGTAAGCAGAGCAAAGGTAAATAAAAAAGACCGCCCCGAAATGGAGCTGTCTTCTTAAAAATTACCTGATTAAGGGCGCTTGATTAGAAAGCGGCCTTAAGGGTCAGGGCAACGCGCTCGTCCGAGATCGGGGTGTCGACGTCGGTGTCATGATAACGCAGGTCAACCGACAGAATGTCTGTCAGGGCGTAGCTACCGCCGAGGTTCCAGGTATTATAGTTGCCGTAGTCGCCGTAAGCGCCCGAAACGCTGATCTTGTCGGTCAGCGGGTAAGCGCCGTTAACTTCGAAGTAGTCTTCGAAATCATCGTCGGTGTTCAGGTAAGCGGCAGCGCCGATCGAACCCTTACCCAGCGGGTAGCTGACGGCGGCCTTAACTTCAGTGAAGTTGATGTCGTCTTCCTGCGGGTAGGCATAGTACAGGACGCCTAGATCGAAGGAGAAGTTACCCACCGTTGGCTTCACGCCAGAGTACAGGTCCAGTTCGTAATCAGCGTCCGAGCCAAAATCGACGTTAGACGCCCAGGTGCCAGCATAGAAGATGCCGTTGCTGTAGTCGATGCCGCCAGAGATGGCTGGGTTTTCGTCGGTTTGCGAAACACCGCGCCATACATAGTCGGTGGTGGCGGCAACATTATAGCTGAACTCGCCTTCGGCCATTGCCGAACCCGAAGCCAGAAGCGCAGCCGAAGCGGCGGCAGCAAACAAAATCTTTTTCATATCCATATCCTCAGATGGGTTGTTTTTATAAGTCCCGTTACCGAGGGCGTTTCCTGCTTTGCGTCATTTATGTAGTTTTTGTGACTTTGCAATATGACCATACAGAATTAACCGTTCCTGCCAAGAGTGTGTATGTTTAAACACGCACTATGTGGCAATTATGCAATTATTTGGTTTCGATTGCTACTTTTTAACGGGTTGTTGCGGTGCGTGACGTGATAAATAAGTCAGTGCTGTAAACGCAAATAAGGCGCCCGTTACCGGACGCCTTATAAGCTCATCTGAAATCAGATGTGGATAGGCTTAGTGATGAAGGGCTTCGTCGTGCAGTGACGAGTCGAGACCCGCTTCTTCGTCCGCTTCCGAAACCCGCAGGCCGGTCGTGAACTTACAGATGATCAGGATGATCAGAGTGCCGATGGCCGACCACGCAATAGTAAAGCCGAGGCCTTTCAATTGTGTGATGACATTCGCTCCCTCGCCGAGGGCATTGATAGCCGGATCAGCCAGAAGCCCCGTCAGGATCGCTCCCAGAACCCCACCTGCACCATGGATGCCGAAAGCGTCGAGAGAGTCGTCGTAGCCCAGCATCTTTTTGATCCATACTGAGAACATGTAGCAGAATGGACCAGCGGCAAGACCGATAATCAGAGCACCAGTCGGGTTTACAAAGCCTGCCGCCGGAGTGATAGCCACAAGACCGGCCACAATGCCCGACAAGATGCCCAGCAAAGACGGCTTACGGCGGATAGTCCATTCAACAAGCTTCCAGGTCAGACCTGAAGCACAGGCGGCCAGCATGGTGTTGAGGAGCGCTGCCGAGGCTATGCCATCAGCTACCCACGCCGAACCCGCGTTGAAACCTATCCAGCCGACGAACAGCAGAGAAGCGCCGATCATCACGAAGACTAGGTTATTGGCGGGCATTTCTTCGGTGCCATAGCCCTTACGACGGCCAAGGAACAGGGCCGCGACCAGACCGGCCACGCCGGAATTAACGTGAACGACTGCGCCACCGGCAAAGTCAAGTACGCCCATATCGAACATGTAGCCGCCGCCCCAGACCTGGTGACAGATGGGTGCGTAAACAAAGACGGTCCACAGGGACATAAAAAGAATGAGCCCAGACAGTTTAATACGCTCAGCAAAAGCGCCGGTTATCAGAGCCGGTGTAATAATGGCGAACGTCATCTGATAGGCGATCCACAGCATTTCAGGCAGGTAGGGTGCTGCTGAATAGGCTGTTGAGGTCGTCACACCCTTAAGCATGAGAACATCAAACCCACCCATGAACATGTGGGCGGTTTTGGCCGGAATGCCAAAGATGTCCGTTGTAGGCACGCCGAAAGATATGCTGTAGCCGATAACGTACCAAAGCACCGCAACAACACATGTCACGGCAACCGACTGGGTTACCGTAGCGATGACATTTTTCTTACGAACCATGCCACCGTAGAAGAGAGCTAGGCCCGGAAGCGTCATCATCAGCACAAGGGCCGTGGCGACAATGATCCAAGCCGTAGCGGCTTCGTTTATTTCCAGCGGCGCCTGATGTGAAGACAGGGTGGGGGCCGCTTCAGCTTCAGGAGCGACTGCAGCTTCGACCGCCGAAGCCGCTTCAGACATGGTTTCTGTTGCTTCAGAGGCCATTTCGGCAGCGACGGGGGCCGCTGCCATAGCCGTGCCAGCGACGGGTGCCGCCAGCATGAGTGCGGCAGCGCAGGCTGCGGCTCTCGATAATTTAATCCACGTTTTCAAAGTATCCCCCTTGGTTAAGCGGATGTTGCACAGGCGAACAGTGCCGCCTTATGCCTTCAACTCAAAGGGTTTTTATTATGTTAAAGATACGTAAAGGGACACGGGTGGGGCAATTGCGTCATTTATGTGTCAATTTGGGCCTAATTGGTATGGAAAGGCATGTTTTGGAAATGGTATCTTTTGAAATTAAATATGTATCATTTGAAATTAAATGACTTCGCGTTTTCCGGCAAAAAATAAGCCGCCCTTTTGGGGCGGCTTATTCAACTAATTCAAAAGGTTACGACCTTTATCTTAGCACTTGTAGTACATTTCAAACTCGACCGGGTGTGGACGCAGTTCCATGTTCATCACTTCTTCCATCTTAAGCTCAATGTAGGAGTCGATGAAATCGTCATCCATCACGCCGCCTTTTTTGAGGAAGGAGCGGTCAGCGTCGAGGCTGTTGAGGGCTTCACGCAGCGAACCACAAACCTCCGGCACCAGTTTTTGCTCTTGAGGTGGCAGGTCGTACAGGTTCTTATCGGCAGGTGCGCCCGGATCGATACGGTTTTCAATGCCGTCAAGACCAGCCATAAGCAGAGCCACGAAGGTCAGGTATGGGTTGCCCATCGGATCGGGGAAGCGGGCTTCGAGGCGTTTGCCCTTCGGCGAAGATACCCATGGAATACGGATCGAGGCCGAACGGTTGCGGGCCGAATAGGCCAGCTTAACTGGCGCTTCGTAGCCTGGAACCAAACGCTTGTAAGAGTTGGTGGTCGAGTTGGCGAAAGCGTTGATGGCTTTGGCGTGCTTAATGATGCCGCCGATGTACCACAGGCACATGTCCGACAGGCCAGCATACTTATCGCCCGCGAACGACGGCTTGCCGCCTTTCCAGATCGACATGTGAACGTGCATGCCCGAACCGTTGTCACCAAACATCGGCTTGGCCATGAAGGTGGCCGATTTGCCGTAGGCATGGGCTACGTTTTGAACGACGTACTTATAGAGCTGCAGACGGTCAGCCATGGTCAGCATGTCCGAGAACTTCAGGCCCAGTTCGTGCTGAGCCGGAGCCACTTCGTGGTGGTGCTTTTCGGTTTCCATACCGAGTTCTTCCATCACGGCCAGCATTTCGCCGCGCAGATCCTGGCAGGAGTCGATAGGGTTGACCGGGAAGTAGCCACCCTTTGGACCCGGGCGATGGCCCATATTGCCTTCTGGGTAAACCTTAGCCGAGTTGTGCGGCAGTTCGGTCGAATCGAACGCATAGCCGGTGTTGTCCGGCGAAATCGACCAGCGCACGTCATCAAAGATGAAGAATTCAGCTTCCGGGCCGAAGAAGGCGATATCGCCAATGCCGGACGATGCCAGATAGGCCAGAGCCTTTTTCGCCATCGAACGCGGATCGCGGTTGTAGGGCTCGTTGGTGTCAGGGTTCACAACGTCGCAGAACAGGAACAGGGTGGTCTGCTGATAGAACGGATCGATGTAGGCGGTTTTCAGGTCGGGACGCAGCTTCATGTCCGACTCGTTGATCGCCTTCCAGCCTGCGATGGACGAACCGTCAAACATGGTGCCGTCTTCGAGGAACTCTTCGTCGACCAGACCGATGTCAAAAGTGACGTGTTGCATTTTGCCGCGGACATCAGTGAAGCGAACGTCAACATATTTGACGTCCTTTTCCTTGATGAGGTTTAGAATTTCATTTGCAGTCATTTGAGACGCCCCGAAACCTTGAGTTTAATAATGAAGAGAAATTAGACGGCCTGTGGGCCGGATTCTCCGGTTCTAATGCGCACGACATCGATAATGTCGCTTACAAAAATTTTGCCATCACCGATTTTGCCAGTGCGGGCAGCGGTCTGGATGGCTTCCAGGGCTGCGGGCGCCAGATCGTCGGCCACGACAAGTTCGATTTTGATCTTCGGCAGAAAATCAACGACATATTCCGCACCCCGGTAGAGTTCGGAATGGCCCTTCTGGCGGCCGTATCCCTTGGCTTCCAGCACGGTCATACCTTGGACCCCGATTTCCTGAAGGGCTTCCTTCACTTCATCGAGTTTAAAGGGCTTAATGACAGCTTCGATCTTTTTCATGAGCAATCCTGAAACGAGCGACCGTTCAATCGCGTAACTTGTTTGCATTGCGCAAGAATGCAAGAAAGTTTTACAAAAGTCCGGCTCACATGACTGAAAGAATTCATTACTTTGCGTGAAATGATGTGGCAAGGCAATAAGATGCAAAGCCAACAGATTTCAAACGCAAAATCGCTTTGGCGATCATTTTAAGTCAGAATAGGCGTTTTCTACCTGAAAACCGCCTCTGAAATGATATAAATTGAGCGAAGTGATTGCTTTTGAAATCATTTTTGCGATCCGGGCCATACCCGGAGCACACTCCGTCGAATGATGTTGCTTTACACCGTCTCTGCGAAGGTTTTGTGGCTCTTTGTTGTGAACGGTCGCAACAAAGCCCTTGTCAAGCGCATCTGATCCGTCTATCGCCAGTGCCAATGCGGTCGTGGCGGAACTGGTAGACGCACTGGGTTTAGGTTCCAGCGCCGAGAGGCGTGGAGGTTCGAGTCCTCTCGACCGCACCAAATTTCTCTCCGATAAATATGGACTTCTAATAGCGCTCAGCGGCAAGGCCGCTCGGCGGCGCGCAGCCTGCGCTCCCACTTGGTCGCTAGTCGCTACGCTTCGGCCAACTAAACCGGCTTAGAGACCATCAGCCAGAATACGACGACAATCGCCGGAAAGGCGAGGCTGCCCAGGGTAATCCACCAGCGATCTAATCTCCAATAATGCTCAGGTAATGGCGTGCCGGTATCAACGGCAATCCGGGCCATATCGCGCATCTTGATTTGCATCCACACCACCGGCACCCAGCACGCGCCCGCGAAGACGTAGAGTAAAAGCCCCCACAATATCCAGACATCCATCAGGCTGTAGCCCGCCATGTGAACCATATATAATCCCGACAAAAGCTGCACGATCACCGCAGGCGTCGTGAATAGCCAATCAGCAATGACCACATGACGCACCGCGAAATAAATATCACGCGTGTCTTTGCTTCGATTCGCCACGAACATGTAAAAGGCGCTGCCTATGCCTGTGCCAAACAGTATGGTCGAGCTTAAGATATGCACCCATTTGATCAGCTCGTAGCTCATGGTTTTCCTTTACCTGCCAAGTGGCTGGAGATGGCAGGTTTAATACGCTATATCAAACAGATTGCGATAGCGAGGAAGCCTGGACGTGCGTGATGATCCTGATCCCGAAGGCGTCCGATTGATATTAAGGTGAACCCGCGTGACCGATAAGCCTATTTTTGAAGCTGTGTTCGGAGGCGCGTGGCCCCATTTGCCGCCGGTTTTCAAAGCACATTATGCCAACCGTCCGTTCAGTAACGACAAGGTGCAGGTTGATGGCCTTATGAAGGTTGAGTTGTCGGCCCTGGCAAAAGCACTGTCGCCGTTAATGCGGCTAACCAAGGCCCTGGTGCCGCAATCGGGCGAGAATATTCCGGTGACGGTGATTTTCAGCAGCGAACCTGATGGCGATGGCTTTCGCTTTGATCGGGAATTCAGATTTCCCGAGCGTAAACCCTATCATTTTCGCTCGCGCATGGTGGCCGCGGGGGAAGGCGATATTATTGAATGGATGCCGTCGGGCATAGGCTGGCACGCGCGATATGGCTTTGATGGTGAAAAGGTGACGATGCACCATAGGGGTTACAAAGTGCGTGTATTTGGGGTGTTATTGCCGTTTCCGCTGGAATGGCTGATCGGCCGCGGCTATGCCGAAGAGCGGGCCATAGATGACGCGCAGTTTGAGATGTATATGGATCTGCGTCACGTTTGGTTTGGCCGCATCTATGCCTATAGCGGTACATTCACGGTCACGGACATGCGTTTAAGCTGATGGGTAAGGTTCTGATCCTTGGGGGATACGGCAATTTCGGTAAGCGGATTGCCGAGGCGCTGATCCGGTCAAATGTGCCAGTGATTATCGCCGGACGGGATCTGATTAAGGCGCAGTCGCTAGCGGATCGGCTTAAGGCTATGGTGCCTAATGCGGAGGTGGGGTCGGCTTTTGTCAATATTGACGATGGACTGATTGAGGCGCTAAAAAATCTGTCGCCAAAGATTGTGGTCAATACGGTCGGGCCGTTCCAGGGGCAGGATTACCATGTCGCCCGCGCCTGTATCGCTGCCGGTATTCACTATATCGATCTGGCCGATGGCCGTGAGTTTGTCACGGGCATTGCCCGCCTTGATGATCAGGCCAAGGCCGAAAATCTTTGTGTTATCAGTGGGGCCAGCACGGTGCCGGGGCTGTCGTCGGCCGTGGTTGAGCGCTACCGAAGCCAGTTCGCTGTGATAGAAACAATGATGTACGGCATCAGTCCGGGCCAGAAGGCCGAGCGGGGATTGGCGACCACGAAGGGTATACTGAGTTATGTCGGCAAAAAGCTAAAACCCGCACGGGGGCAGTGGGGTGCGCGATATGGCTGGCAGGATATTTACCGGCAAACCTACCCTGAACTTGGGGTGCGTTGGATGGCCAATTGTGATGTGCCGGATCTGGATCTGCTGCCGGAGGCTTATGGCATAAAGTCTATCCGGTTTTCAGCGGGGCTGGAGCATCCTTTGCTGCATCTGGGGCTGTGGGGCTTAAGCTGGCTGGTGCGGATCGGGTTGCCGCTTAAGCTTGAGCGTCATGCCGCATTGATGTTGCGCATGAGTGACCTGTTTAATGGTCTGGGTACGGCCGATGGCGGTATGCACGTTATCCTGCGCGGGACTGATGCCGATGGGCAAATGCGTGAGGTGCGCTGGTTTATCATTGCCCGTAATGGCGATGGCCCGCAAATCCCCTGCGTGCCGGCGATCATTCTGGCGCGGTGGCTGGCGCAGGAGGATGGAGCCGCCTTGCCAATCGAGGTGGGAGCAAAGGCCTGCGTCGGTCTGGTCAATATTGACGACTATCTGGTCGAACTCAGCCGGTTTAATATAGAAACCTATGTCTGGATCGATGGTGTTCAGCGTTTAGGGTAGAGGTCATCGAGATCTTCGGGTGGTGCGTCATAGGCTTTACGGCCATAATAGATGTCTTCATCCAGTTCGCCTTCCCATTTCGCCACCGCTACTGCCACAGCCGCATCACCGGTGACGTTGACCGTGGTACGGGCCATGTCCATGATCCGGTCAACCGGCAGGATGAAGCCCACGATCAGCGCCACCTGTTCAGGTGTTGTACCGAAAGTTTGCAGCACGATAGCCAGTAAAAACAATGAGGCTGAGGGAATGCCCGCCGTGCCGACCGATACCACCGCAGCCGTCATGGCGATGAGAGCGTATTCGGCAAGGCCCAGATCATATCCAAATACCTGAGCGGCAAACAGGGCCAGTATGCCCAGATATAGAGCCGTGCCGTCCATATTGATGGTGGCGCCCAACGGTAAAACCGACCCGGCGATGGCGGGCTTTACCCCCAGCTTTTCGGTCAGGTTCGATATGGTGACGGGCAGGGTGGCGTTGCTGGAAGCGGTCGAATAGGCGACCGCCTGAGCATCGGATATGCCGGTGAAGAAACGCCTGACGGGCAGGCGCAGCAAAAACTTTATAATCCAGCCATATACCAGCACCATGTGAACGATCAGACCAGCATAGACGCACCCGATCAGCACAGCGATGGACATCAGGGCATCAAGCCCCTGACTGGCCACCGTGTATGACACCAGAGCAAAGACGCCGAGCGGGGCAAATTCCATCACGATTTCCGTAACTTTGAGCACGGCTTCGGAGGCGGCGGTAAAGACATCTCCTAAAACTTTTGCGGACTTACCGGCCATGATGATGCCGATACCGAGCAATATCGAAAAGAAGATGATGGCCAGAATATCGCCATCGACCAGTGCCTGAACCGGGTTTTGCGGCACGATGGACAACAGGCGCTCACTTAAACTTGCCGTCTCCGTGGATACCGGTTTGGCTTCGGCGGCACTCAGGTTTACATCCCGACCCGGCTGGAACAGGATGCCGAAAATAATGCCAATGATGTTGGCGAATATGGTCGTTATAAAATAGAGAACTACGGTTTTGAGACCGATTGACCCCAATCGTCTGGGGTCGCCCAGGGCTACGATCCCGGCAACCAGAGTCGTCAACACCAGAGGCACAATCAGCATACGCAACAATCTGACGAACAGGTCGCCGAACGGGCCGAGGTAGGTCTTGATCCAGTTGGCTGCGACCGCCTTGGCTTCGTCGGGGGCAACGCCAATGTGCATGCCAAAGGCTATCAGGGCATGTTGCAGGCCGTAACCGACGGCGACACCGGCAGTCATAGCCATCAGGACGCGGCCCCATAAAGGGATGCCAAACCACCATCGGAACATGCCTCATCTCCTTTGCGCCGCTGTAACAGGGTAAACTGTGACACAGCCCTTGCGGAGCGGCAACCGTATGCCCGACTTAATGTCGGCGCTAAATCGGCTCAAAAAGCGAGAAATGCGGCTATATACCGTTGACCTTGAGGTGAATAATGCCATAGATGCGCATCTTTAAATTTCCGCACCGGCGACTTTGCCGGTCGGTCGTGTTTTGTATGAATTGTGCGTCCGGCAAGGGCTGGAAAGGGCGCGGTTCTAAAAGGTACTGAAAATCGATGCAAGTCGTTGAAAAACTGAATGAAGGCCTGTCGCGCGTCTACGAAGTCACGATCGCTAAAGATCTACTGACGCAAAAGCTGAACGCCAAGATCGCCGAAGTCGCACCTAAGATGAATGTCAAGGGCTTCCGTCCCGGCAAGGTGCCGCCGGCCCACGTCAGAAAGCTTTACGGCAAGGAATTGATGAGCGAAATCCTTCAGGAAACGCTCACCGAAACGACCCAGTCGGCGCTGGATGAAAATAAAGTGCGTCCGGCCAGCCAGCCTGAACTGACCCCGCTCGGTGATATTGATGCGGTCATCAAGGGCGAATCCGATTTCGCTTATCAGATCGCGGTTGAGCAAATGCCGGATTTCGAGCCGGTTGATGTGACGACCCTTGAACTGACCCGCCCGGTTTATGAGCCGACCGAAGACGAAGTGGGCGAAGCCCTGAACGGCATCGTGTCACAGCAAAAGCAGTATGAGCCCAAGGGCGGCAAAGCCCCGAAGGCGGCTGACGGCGATAAGCTGAATATCGACTTTGTCGGTAAGGTTGACGGCGAAGTGTTTGACGGCGGCTCGATGGAAGGTGCTGATCTGGTCATCGGTTCCGGCCAGTTCATTCCGGGCTTTGAAGAACAACTGATCGGCGCCAAAAAGGGCGAAGAGCGCGTATTGAACGTGACCTTCCCGGCCGATTACGGCGCGGCCAATCTGGCCGGCAAAGACGCGACGTTCGAGACCAAGGTCAATGAAATCTCCGCGCCGAAAGATGCTGTCGCGGACGATGAATTTGCCAAGGGCCTCGGCCTCGAAGGTCTGGATGCGCTGAAGGGCCTGCTCAAGACCCAGATCGAGCAGCAGTACAAAACCGCTGCCCGTTTCAAGATGAAGCGCGCTTTGCTTGACATCCTTGATGAAAAACACTCGTTCGATCTGCCGCAAAAGATGCTGGACGCTGAGTTCTCCGGTATCTGGCAACAGGTTGAGCAGGATAAGGCTGCGGGCCAACTGTCCGAAGAAGATGCCGGTAAGTCAGACGACGATCTGAAAGCCGAATACCGCAAGATCGCTGAGCGCCGCGTGCGCCTCGGCCTCGTGCTGGCTGAAATCGGTACCCGTCAGAACGTGACCGTGTCGGATCAGGAACTGGCTCAGGCCATCGCTCAGGAAGCTCGCAACTATCCAGGCCAGGAGCGTCAGGTGTTTGAATATTTCCGGTCTAACCCCGCCGCGTCCGCCCAACTGCGTGCGCCGCTCTACGAAGAAAAGGTCGTTGATGCGATCTTTGAACTGGCCAAGGTATCGGAAGCGCCGATCACCAAGGAAGAGCTTCTGGCCGAAGACGAGTAGCAGGGTCGCAGACCCTGCACCCGGAACTTGGAGCGCGCTTCGAGGTCGGTGCTGAGCATAGAAAATATCAGGGTGCAGGGAACCGAGTTCCCTGCATCTTTTTTTATGGTGGATATGCCATTTTAATTGTTGTGCGGTTTGCGCTTGAAAAGCTGTGGGTAAATTGCCAGTTTGTAAAAGGGGTTCGCGGGGCGTCCACTTTCGTTTAAGAGTTTTAACCCTATATACGAATCCACAAGCCAATTTTGATCAGGGGCAATTATGCGCGATCCTATCGACAATCTGACTATGAATCTGGTGCCTATGGTGGTGGAGCAATCCAGCCGCGGTGAGCGCGCCTACGATATCTTCTCGCGTATGCTGAAAGAACGCATCATCTTCCTGACCGGCCCGTTTGAAGACGGTATGGCCAGCCTGATCTGCGCACAGCTTCTTTTCCTTGAGTCGGAAAATCCGAAAAAGGAAATCGCGATGTACATCAACTCGCCCGGCGGTCAGGTGACTTCGGCCCTGGCGATCTATGACGTCATGCAGTACATCAAATCCCCTGTATCGACCGTCTGTATCGGTATGGCGGCGTCGGCCGGATCGCTTATACTGCAAGCCGGTGAAGCCGGTCAGCGCTTCTCATTGCCCAATTCCAAGATCATGGTGCACCAGCCTTCGGGTGGTGCGCGCGGTATGGCGTCGGACATCGAAATTCAGGCCGAAGATATCCGCAAGACCAAGAAACTGCTCAACGAAATCTACGTCAAGCACACCGGCCAAAGCTATGAGACGATCGAGCGCACGCTGGATCGCGACCGCTATATGACCGCCTTGGAAGCCAAGGATTTTTGGTCTGGTCGACCACGTTTACGAAAAGCGTACTGATACGGTTGAAGTCGTTAAGTAGGCTTACCCGTAAACACTCTGTAATGTCCCTTGTCGGCGGCTTTGATCATCTCAAAGTCGCCGCTTGTGTCTCCGAAGGCCGTCACGATACGCAGTGATTCGCCGTAAACGGCTTTCAGGCGCTCAACCTTTTCTGGCCCCCGGCAGTTCAGCCCGTCGAGCTCCGGCAACAGCCGGTCGTCGGCAGAAAATCCGAGTTTAGTGCCGATCACAAGATCCGCACTCAGATAAGCCCCAAACGCGCCGACCAGAATGTCTGGCGAGGCCGTAACGATCACCCGCACACGATCCGGTTGTTTTTGCTCGGCCCATGCAATTAGAGCGTCTGGGCGGAACAACTTATTCTTATGGCTATCCGCGAACGCCGTGATCAGGGCTTCGAGTTCTGAACGCCGGATTCCGCCAAGCAATTTATGGATCAGTCTTGATTTTAACGCCCCGCGGTCTTTGGTCTTTATATAGTGGCTGATCAGCGACGGTGTGGAAATAAACGCCCACGCAAGCTTAGGGTAACCGCAATGCCAGACCAAAAAGGCCGTGAAGCTGTCTTTATAGGTCAGGGTGCCGTCAAAATCGAAGGCGGCGATTTGAGGGGCGGGGGCTTCATTTGCGCAAGGCATTCACAGGGCCGTTTATGAGTGTGGCTTTTATTCCTCATATTCCATCCTATATAGAAATTCATCCCGCTAATTGTGATCGGGGACACTAAAACCCCAAAGGATGCGGTTGAGGCGTGGTCTAAACTGTGCATAGATCGCCATAAGATGCGTATGTTAGGCGGATATGTAGCGAAAATAGCCTTTTTTTAATCCCTAAGAAGGCATAGTGTCGGTTTGAAGCGGGAACGTGCGTCGTACTTGGACGCACGGGCCGCGCATGAGGTGAGAAAGCGCTTATGACGAAAGCCGCCAGTGGCGATAGCAAAAGTACCCTTTACTGCTCCTTCTGCGGAAAGAGCCAGCATGAGGTGCGTAAACTAATAGCGGGGCCGACCGTCTTCATCTGTGATGAATGCGTTGAGCTGTGCATGGACATCATTCGTGAAGAGCACAAGATCGCTTTCGTGAAGTCCAAGGACGGCGTGCCGACCCCCAAAGAGATTCGTGAAGTCCTCGACGACTATGTGATTGGTCAGTCTCAGGCCAAGAAGGTTCTGTCGGTCGCGGTTCACAACCACTATAAGCGCCTGAATCATGCCGCTAAAGGTAATGATGTTGAACTGGCCAAGTCCAACATCATGCTGATCGGGCCGACCGGTTCGGGTAAGACCCTGCTGGCGCAAACCTTGGCGCGCATCATCGATGTGCCGTTCACTATGGCTGATGCCACGACGCTTACCGAAGCTGGTTATGTTGGTGAAGACGTTGAAAACATTATCCTGAAACTGCTGCAATCGGCTGATTATAATGTCGAACGCGCGCAACGCGGCATCGTCTATATCGACGAAGTTGATAAGATTTCGCGCAAGTCTGATAATCCGTCGATCACCCGCGATGTGTCGGGTGAGGGCGTGCAGCAGGCGCTTCTGAAAATCATGGAAGGCACGGTTGCTTCCGTTCCGCCGCAAGGTGGCCGCAAGCATCCGCAGCAAGAGTTCCTGCAAGTGGACACGACCAACATCCTGTTCATCTGTGGTGGTGCGTTTGCCGGTCTGGAAAAGATCATTTCCAGCCGTGGTAAGGGCACCTCGATCGGCTTTGGCGCTACGGTTAAAGACCCGGAAGAGCGTCGTCTGGGCGAGGTTCTGCACCAGGTTGAGCCGGATGATCTGATGAAGTTCGGCCTGATCCCGGAATTTATCGGCCGTCTGCCGGTTCTCGCGACGCTTGAGGATCTTGATGAGGCAACACTCGTCAAGATTTTGACGGAACCAAAGAACGCGCTGATCAAGCAATATGCGCGGCTGTTCGAGATGGAAAACGTCACCCTGACCTTCACGGAAGAGGCGTTGTTTGCTGTCGCGAAGAAGGCCATCGTCCGTAAAACCGGCGCTCGCGGTTTGCGTTCGATCCTTGAGGCCATTCTGCTTGATACCATGTACGAACTGCCGAACATGCAGGGCGTCGAAGAGGTTGTCATTAATGGCGAAGTCGTCGAAGAACGCTCACAGCCACTGTTGATCTACGCCGAAAAGCGTGGCGGCGGCGCGGCTTAATTCTACTGTGAGAGGTTGCGAATAGCTGCCTCATAGAGAATTGATATTGAATAAAAGCGGCCCCGGAAAAGGGGTCGTTTTTTTACCTTAAATGTTCTTGATTTGTTCTGACGTGATGTTAGCATGATGCATGCCCATCCCAACGCTCAGGATCGATCCCATTGATGACGAAAACGCACTGCCTAGTCGGTTGCGTAAAGGGCGGGGCTCTGTGTCTAATCGACCAAGCGGGCGGTTTAATGCCCCCGATCTTTATGAAATTGACGATGGCTGGACGCATGAGGAGCGGGCAGGACTTGAGCAGCTTAAAACCATTCTGGGGGTTGATACGGCGCGTAAGATCATCACACGCAATACGTCGCCAGATATCGGTTTTGATCGCTCGATAAATCCATATAAGGGCTGCGAGCATGGCTGCATCTATTGTTTTGCGCGGCCTAGTCATGCCTATCTTGATCTGTCACCGGGGATAGATTTCGAGACACGGATTTTCCGTAAACCTGATTCTGCCAGACTGTTGCGGCTGGAACTGTCTGATCCCCGCTACAAACCCGCGCCGTTGATGCTGGGGATCAATACCGATGCCTATCAACCGACCGAGCGCACAGAACGCATTACGCGAAGTCTTCTGGAGGTTCTGTTTGAGTTTCGTCATCCTGTCCATCTGATTACCAAGTCCGCCCTGATTCAGCGAGATATTGATATTCTGGAGCCGATAGCGGCCCTGCGGCTGGTGACGGTGATGTTGTCGATTACGACCCTAGACCGGCACTTGGCGCGGATTATGGAACCAAGAGCGGCGACACCACAGAGGCGGCTGGAGACGGTGCGCGCTTTACATGAAGCAAGCATACCTGTGGGGGTTATGGTGGCTCCCATCATTCCCGGCCTGACCTGCCATGAGATTGAAAATCTTGTGAAGGCGGCGGCGGACGCGGGGGCCATAAAGGCAGGCTATAATTTGGTGCGTCTGCCTTACGAGATCAAAATCCTGTTTGAGGAATGGCTGAGGCTTAATTTTCCGGATCGAGCCAATAAGGTACTGAACCATATTCGCCAATGCCGGGATGGCGAATTGAATGACCCGATTTCGGCAGCCGCATGACGGGGCGCGGACCTTATGCTGATCTGATCGCCCAAAGGTTCGCGCTGGCGGTCAAGCGCCACGGACTGAACTGGAAACCAAGTAATCTCGATTACAGTCAGTTCCGCGGCGGTGATCCGCAAATGGCTCTATTTTAAGATCGCGCGTTTAAAGCTTGACCGTCGCGCCGCCGTTATCGGCGCTTTTGTACATAGCCTGAATGATGCGCATGTCGCGCAGGCCCATTTCGCCGGGGGTGCGGTGCGGCTGGCCGGTGCGGGCGGCGGTTGAGAAGCCGTCGAGCTGAGCGGCAAATTGCACCAGAGAATCTCCGGCGCGTATCGGGCGCGTGGCGTCGGTATGAATCACGCCGCCAACGCTGCTGTAATCCGTGGCGGGATTAAGCGCGATATAGCCTTTGGTGCCCAGTATCCGCTGCTGGCTGGTGTAGGCAAAGGTATAGGATGACGACCCTTGGGCGGTAATACCGGACGCGAACATCAACCGCCAGTCAACGCCGCCTTCGACCTCGGTAAAGCGCGGATCACCGGCCGGTGTTGTATAGACGGCTGACACGGCAATCGGTGGTTCATCGACGTACATCAGGCAGCCGTTAAGTGCATAGATGCCAATGTCATACATTGATCCGCCGCCGCCCAGCGCCTTTTCCAGCCGCCATTTGACTGGCGGATAGGCGGGATTGGCCGGAAAGCCGGTTTCGCCGGAGAAATAGCGGATATCCCCGATCTCACCGGCGCGCAGACGGCGCAGGGCTTCCACATTGTTGGGCTCGAAATGCACGCGGTAGGCCACGCCCAGTTGCCGGTTGGCGGCCTTGGCGGCGGCGACCATCGCCTCACATTCCGCAACGGTTGAGGCCATAGGCTTTTCGCACAGGACATGCTTGCCGGCCTTGAGAGCGCGGATGGTGTATTCAGCATGCAGGCCGACCGGCAAGGCGATGTAAACGCAATCTATGTCTTTATCATCGGCGATCTTGTCGAAGTTTTTGTAGTCATAAATGCGGCTGACGCCGTAGCGGGCGCCGACATCGCGGGCTTTTTCAGGGTTGCCGGAGACGAGCGCCGTCACGGCGGACTGAGACGCGGCTTGCAGGCCGGGCAGCACCTGCCCGATGGCAAAAGAGCCAAGCCCTACAACCGCATAGCCCATGCGCTTGGCAGGTGGTTCCGGCATCTGGGGATTGCCGCGGAGGGGCTGACCTTTGGCGACCACCTCCGCCTGAGCGGCGCCCGCTATGGATGCGGCGAGAGGGGCGGCGCTGGCACCCAAAAGTAAACGACGACGATCGATTTCAAATCCGCTCATGATCTGCTTCCCTGATAAGTTTAGCCTGATTATTTTCGTTGGACGTTAGCGTTACCATTGTTTCAGAAAAGGTCAAATCAGACGGTATTTAGCGCCGCAATTTTTGAGAGCGGTTTATGGTCTGATCCAGAGTTTGCAAAAACTGCGAGCGGTTAGCGCTTGAGAACGGCGGCGGCCCACCGGTGATCTCGCCAGTCGAGCGGATATGCTCCATAATTGAGCGCTGGGCCAGGGCGGCACCTATTGAGTCCTTGGTAAAGGCGCGGCCATTGGGGGCAATGGCATAGGCGTCTTTGGCCAGAACTCTGGCCGCCAAAGGGATGTCGTTGGTGATGACGATATCCCCGGCCACAGCCTGATCGGCGATCCAGTCATCGGCAATGTCGGGGCCCGCATCGACGATCATCCGCTTGATGAGCGCTGACTGCGGAATCTGGATGAAACTGTTGGACACCACAAACGTGGGCAGGGTGTAACGCGCGGCGACTTTGTAGGTTTCGTCTTTTACCGGGCAGGCGTCGGCATCTATGTAGATCGTCAGGGTCATGAAGACCTCATACCAGACCCGGCTTTTGGCGTCCCTTGATTATTATCCGATCTATCCCACATAGAAGTTCAGGCTCATCCACAGCGTGTTCGGACAAATGGCTATCGGATGGGTGCTGAATCACTCTAACCTTGCAGGGCTAGGGATATCGGGCTTTACTGTCTATATAAGTTTGCGCTAACGCAGTGCTTCTTGAGCGCAGATCAGAAGTAATTTTCCGGCTCAGGTTTCCTGATTAGGAGTATGTAATGTTTGATGTTTTGACAATTCCGGTTCTACCGCTACGCGACATTGTGGTGTTTCCGCACATGGTCGTGCCGCTATTTGTTGGCCGGGATAAGTCAGTGCGTGCCCTTGATGAGGTCATGAAGGGTGATAAGCAGATCCTTCTGGCAACGCAAAAAAATTCCTCCGATGATGATCCTGAAGCCGATGCTATCTACGATATCGGCGTTTTGGCCAATGTGCTGCAATTGCTGAAATTGCCGGACGGCACGGTAAAAGTGCTGGTCGAGGGCAAGTCGCGCGTGAAGATCAAGCGCTTCACCAAGACCGACAGCTATTATGAGGCTGAATCCTATGCGCTGGAGCCCAGCCTGTCGGAAGGCCCGGATCTTGAGGCATTGGTGCGCGCAGTTTCTGAGCAGTTTGAAAACTATATCAAGCTGAACAAGAAAATTCCGGCCGAAGCCGTGGCGACGCTTGCTGAAATTTCCGAGCCCGATGTGCTGGCCGATTCTATCGCCGCCCATCTGGTGATCAAGATTGCCGATAAGCAGAACCTGCTTGAGCAGCTTTCGGTCACCAAGCGCCTTGAGAAGATCTACGCCCTGATGGAAGGCGAAATCTCGGTTCTTCAGGTCGAGAAGAAAATCCGTTCGCGCGTCAAGCGTCAGATGGAGAAGACCCAGCGCGAATATTACCTGAATGAGCAGATGAAGGCCATTCAGCGCGAACTGGGTGAGCAGGACGAGGGCAAGGACGAACTGGTCGAGCTTGAGAAGAAAATCAAGGCGACCAAACTGTCCAAAGAGGCCCGCGATAAGGCGATGGCTGAGTTGAATAAGCTGCGCCACATGTCGCCCATGTCGGCAGAATCGACGGTGGTGCGCAATTACCTCGACTGGCTGCTGGCTATCCCGTGGGGTGCCGCCAAGACCAAACCGATCAAGCTTGATAAGGCCGAGGAAATCCTTGATGCCGATCACTATGGCCTTGAGAAGGTCAAAGAGCGCATCCTTGAGCATCTGGCCGTGCAGGCGCGTATGGGAACGCTCAAAGGGCCAATCCTGTGCCTGGTTGGGCCTCCAGGTGTTGGTAAAACCTCGCTCGGCAAGTCGATCGCCAAGGCGACCGGGCGCGAATTTGTGCGTATCTCGCTGGGTGGCGTGCGTGACGAATCCGAGATCCGCGGTCACCGCCGCACCTATATCGGCTCCATGCCCGGCAAGATCATTCAGTCGATGAAAAAGGCGAAGACCACCAACGCCTTCTTCCTGCTGGATGAGATCGACAAGATGGGCGCTGACTGGCGCGGTGATCCGGCGTCGGCCCTGCTTGAGGTGCTGGACCCGGCGCAGAACTCGACCTTCAACGACCATTACCTTGAGGTCGATTATGACCTGTCCAAGATCATGTTCGTGACGACGGCCAACTCGCTCAACATGCCACAGCCCTTGCTCGACCGGATGGAGATCATCCGCATCCCCGGCTATACTGAGGATGAAAAGGTTGAGATCGCCAAGCGTCATATCCTGCCGGTACTGGCCAAAGATCATGGCTTGTCGGCTGAGGAATGGATCGTGCCGGAACAGGCCATTCGTGATCTGATCCGCTATTACACCCGTGAAGCGGGGGTGCGCTCATTAGAGCGAGAACTCAGCAATCTGGCACGTAAGACTATCCGCGATCTGGCCAAGGAGAAGGTCACATCGATCGCGGTCGATGATGAACGTGTGGCCAAATATGCCGGTGTGCGTAAATATCATTACGGTGCCACCGATGAAGAAGACCTCATTGGTATGGTCACGGGTTTGGCGTGGACGGAATTCGGTGGCGATATCCTCACCATCGAAGCCATCAAAATGCCCGGTAAGGGCGGCATGAAGGTGACCGGCAACCTGAAAGAAGTCATGAAGGAATCGGTCTCTGCGGCCAATTCCTATGTGAAGGCCCTAGCGCCGAAATTCGGTATCCTGCCGCCGGTGTTTGATAAAACCGATGTCCACGTCCACGTCCCGGAAGGGGCCACGCCCAAAGACGGCCCCTCGGCCGGTGTGGCTATGGTCACCGCTATGGTGTCTGTGCTGACGGGTATTCCGGTGCGCAAAGATCTGGCTATGACGGGTGAAATTACCCTGCGTGGCCGGGTGCTGGCGATCGGCGGCCTGAAAGAAAAGTTACTGGCGGCATTGCGCTCCGGCATCAAGACCGTGCTCATCCCGAAAGAGAATGAGAAAGACCTGATTGATCTGCCGGCCAATGTGAAGTCGGGGCTGGAGATCATCCCGGTATCTCTGGTTGAGGATGTCCTGAAACATGCCCTGACCAAGCCGCTCGAATCTATCGAGTGGGTGGAGCCGGTGGTGGTCGCAGGCGCTGCGGTTGCCGCCATTGATGATCCGGACGCACTCACCGCACATTAAAAGCGCGTCCCGTTAAAACCAGGCCGGTCTGTTTCTCACGAATCAGACCGGCTTTTTTGTGCACTGCATCACGGAAGTGTAACGATAAGAAAATGGCCGTGAGGTATAAAAAGACGATAAAATCGCCTGAAACCCTTAAAAAAACACGATTTGCGGTGCACAAACTGCAATTTGGGTTTTGACCTGACGGTTTTTTTGTAGTCTCTATCGGGTTCACCTTTGAGCGACCCTCTGAATATGAGTCGCGGTGATCAAGGGTTAGTTTTAGCAAACCTATACTGATGGTAGGGAGAAGATATATGACGACGAAAGCTGAACTCGTGGCATCGATTGCCGAACAGGCCGGCCTGACCAAAGAGCAAGCCAAAAAGGCACTCGACGCATTTACCGACAGCGTTTCGGATGCTCTCAAAAAAGGCGAAGAAGTCCGTCTCGTGGGCTTTGGCACCTTCCTGGCTGTCAAGCGCGAAGCTGGTACGGCCCGCAACCCGCGCACCGGTGAAACGGTTGCCCGTCCGGCCAGCACAACCGCGCGTTTCCGCGTCGGTGAAGGCCTGAAGTCTGCCCTTAACGGCTAAGACTTATGTGAGACGGTTTTGGCTGCGCGCACCTCGGATGGGGATAAATGCGCACCAGACCGCTTCAATGACTTGACTTCTGAAGCGGGGGCGGGCAAAGGCTCACCTCCACTTCAGAGACCGCACAGATATATGATGTCATGCGGCTTTAAGGGGGCGATTAGCTCAGCTGGCAGAGCGGCTCGTTTACACCGAGTAGGTCGGCGGTTCGATCCCGTCATCGCCCACCATTTCCTCACTCACGCGTAATTTGCTTCGCTCATCGCTCCGTAAGGGCGGCGAACGCTCACCAACGCCCGGTCGGGCTCTGGGTGAACGGTTTGAGGTTAAACCTCTCACGTCCACCATTTCCATATTTTTTCATCTCTAGGCTAGGCAAATACTTCTGAAAGGGACTCGGCCAATGCTTTCCCTAGAAGCGGTGGAACTGCATTTCCAATCTGCTTAACCACATGTGTCCGACTACCGAAGAATTCAAAATCGTCATCAAAAGACTGAAGACGAGCACCTTCGCGCGGCGTTAGGGCGCGATTCAAAACTGGATGGATACACCTGTTTGATGCGGGGTGTACAAAATTGACGGTCAAAGTTACAGACGGCTCAGCCCCATCCAGTCGGGAATAACATGAGCTAAAGCCACTGGTTATTAGATTCTTTGGTATCGAGTCGATGTTCTTTCCCGAATGTTTAATTATTTCGAGCATTTTGGGCGTGTGCAATGTGGAGGAATGCAACTTCAGTTCTTTATTATTTCCACGTCGCTCTCTTTGATACGAATTATACGGAGCCGTTGAGTATTCGGTAGCACCTTCGCCGGAATGAATCGAAGGCAGATCGCCAATAGCTTCCATTACCGTCACAGCAGGTTGAAGCTCTATTTTTTCACTAAATAAATCGTCATGAGATGCCGACATCACTCTACGGCGATCTTTATATCCGATGGTAGAGCCGTTATGGAAATGGGTCGGCACTGGGAACTTGATTAGGCCCCCTGCCTCAACGCCGACCATCACAAGTCGCTCTCTTTTTTGTGGTACGCCGTAATGCGCGGCATTCAGGAGTTTCCAATCTGTGTCGTAACCCAGATTATGGAAGCACTCTTGCATCATGTTAATTGTGTCGCCGCCTTTATGGGTAGCTAGGCCCGTAACATTCTCAAGAACGAATGCCTTTGGGCGGAAGAAATTCACGTAACTGGCAAACTCTTCAAACAAGCTATTCCTTGGATCGTCATCATTCGTTGACCTAAACGGTCTGATCGACGAAAAACCTTGGCACGGCGGGCCACCAACGATCACGGAAATATCGCCTTTTTTAACCCCCAGCTTTTCGGCGACTTCTGATTTTTTATACTTTCGTATGTCCCCAGAAACGCCGAGCGCTCCGGGATGGTTTAGGCGAAAAGTTCCGATTGATGTTTCGAGCAGGTCGATACCAAAAACAACTTCAAATTGGCTTTTTTGGGAGTTCTCAAATCCTTTTGAAAACCCCCCAGTACCGCAGAACAAATCGAGTAACTTGTGCATCCCTTATTCCTCTAGAATCGCCCGTGCCGGTGGAGACTATAGTCTCGTGGTTCCAGTGTCACAACATGTCTAGGTTATTCCTGCGTAGCTAAAGGGGCGCTGAGTCGTGAGTCGGGATGAAAATTTTTTACGCGGCTTCATAAGCTTAATTAAGCAGTTTCGTATGCAGGCTGGCTTAACTATTGAGCAGTTAGCAGACTTGGCGGGAGTACATCGGACGACGATAGGGCTTATCGAACGAGGCGAGCGGAGCCCGACACTAGCTGTTGCACAGCAAATTTCAAACGCGCTGAATGTGCCGTTGCATGAGTTAATCCTTGAGGCCGGTTCTGTGGCGTCAGGAAAAATGTCAATCCCCGAACTCTCAGAACTGCATCAGGCACGAACGCCCAGTGCGAGTGAGTTGCGAAATGTGGATCAATTCAAACGCCTAACTGGCCTGAGTGGTAGATCACTACTTGATGCTATCAATAGCTGCTATCAAACTTTGGACGTGATTGACGAACAATTGCAGGAGAAAGATGCCTTGCCTATCGCTCAGTTGGTCGAGTTGGCAAATCTTTCGTCGATGGTCGGAAACATGCTCGGTGGCGGGTTGGCAGACCATTCTGGCGGTTTGTACCAGCGTAATAAACCGCACACCTATCCCGATTTATTGCCGGTAGGCGAGGGGGCTGTTAATTTAGAATTGAAGGTGGCTCTCGAAACCAGCAAACCAAAGGGGCATCTTCCGAAGGCGGGAACATACATCACTTTTAGATACGTACTGGCAGATAAGCTTGGAGAGTATTCGAAGGGCAAAACTACGAGAGGTGATACGGTTTGGATATGGGAAGTCAAAGTCGGTGTACTAACTGAAGATGATTTTTCGATCAGTAATACCGCAGGTGACTCTGGGAAAACTGCGGTAATCAAGACCGATGTGTTTAACAATATGGCACTCGTTTATTATAAACCGAACTTGCTCCCCTACAAACGTGGTATTGGCGACATTTACCCCGGACATAATTAATACGAAAGCTTGCTTAAAGCCTCGTGGAACCGTTTTCAACGACCGTTTTTATGCGGTGACTTCATTTGGCTCGTTATGTGTTTGTGGGTGTAGGGCGTTAATCACCTAAAAACATGAATTTTAACGACACAGGCCTTGCGGCCAATCTATATATCAATTAATCACGATGTATGGATAAAAATCAATCGGTCGCGGCCTTTGGGGCGCTCAGTCAGGAAACCCGTCTCGATGTCATACGTTTGCTCATACAGGCGGGCACCGAGGGCATGGCCGCAGGCGAGATCGGTGATCGCCTTGGCGTCAGGCAGAACACCATGTCGGCCAATCTGTCGGTGCTGGCGCACTCAGGCTTGATCAGATCCGTCCGGGAAGGGCGCAGCATCCGCTACTTCGCAGACTTTGACGGTATCAAGGGCTTGCTTACCTTCCTGCTTCGCGATTGTTGCGGCGGTCGTGCCGATCTGTGCCAGCCGCTATTGGATGAGATTGCCTGTGGCTGCTGAGACCTACAGCTTTGGGCGCAAGGTCTTCGCGGAGGGGCTGGGCACCGGCTTGCTGCTGGCGACGGTCGTGGGGTCGGGCATCATGGCCCAGACCCTTTCGGGAGGTAATGCCGCCATCGCCCTGTTGTGTAATGCCATTGCCACGGGCGCCATCCTGATAGTTCTCATCACCATTCTGGGCCCGATCTCTGGCGCGCATTTCAACCCGGTTGTGACGCTGGTATTCGCTCTGCGGGGGGAAGTCTCTGTAAAGTCCTCGCTGGCCTATATCGTGGCGCAGGTTTTTGCCGCGGTACTTGGTGTCTGGCTGGCGCACATGATGTTCGGTGAGGGCATAGTTCAGGTGTCGCAAAAAGTACGGACAGGTATGCCGCAGTGGCTCTCAGAAGGCGTTGCCACCTTCGGCTTGGTCGTGACCATTCTCGGTGCGATCAGGTTCAGGATCAACTTCGTCCCTGTGGCCGTCGGTCTCTACATAGTCGCCGCCTACTGGTTCACGGCCTCAACGTCGTTTGCCAACCCGGCTGTCACCTTCGCGCGCAGCCTTACCGATACCTTTTCTGGCATTCGCCCCGATGACGCGCCCGCCTTCATGATTGCACAGATCGGCGGCGCGTTGGCCGCTTATGCCGTCTGTGCGTGGCTCCTGAAATCGAAAGAAGAACAATGACCGTCACGATCTATCATAACCCCGACTGCGGCACGTCGCGCAATGTGCTGGCCATCCTTGAGGCGGCGGGCTATTCGCCTGTGGTGGTCGAGTATCTGCAAACGGGCTGGCAGCGGGATCAGCTTTTAGCCCTGTTGGCGGCGGCGGGCCTGACGCCGCGCGCGGCCCTTCGGGAGAGCAAGTCCCCTGCGAAGGAGCTTGGCCTGCTTGATCCTGCCGTCAGCAACGATTCCCTGCTGGAGGCGATGCTGGCGCACCCCATACTGGTCAACCGCCCGATTGTGGTTACGGATAAGGGCACAAAGCTGTGCCGACCCAGCGAGGCCGTTCTCGATCTGATCGATAAATTCCCGACTGGGCCGTTCTATAAGGAAGACGGCGAGCTTCTGATTGATGCGCAGGGTAACCGTGTCGCCTGACCTGCCGGTTTCCTAAAGCCTTTAACTCATAACCGGTGGGCCGCTATGGAAGCGGAACTCTGTGTCCGGGTCGGCAATCAGGGCCTGCTCCACCGGGCGGATGGCCGTGATGCGGGCGGCAATATCACTGGCGTCACCATAAAGATGCGCCAGCTTCAGATAGCCGGTAAAGTGACGCCCCTCGCTTTCCAGCAAGCCTTTGTAAAATTTGCTCAACTCATCATCCAGATGGGGATATAGCGCATGAAAGCGTTCGCACGACCGGGCTTCAATAAAGGCTGAGATCACCAGTATATCGGTCAACATGCCGGGTTCAGTCCGGCGCACCATTTGCCTCAGGCCAGCGGCGTAACGTGACGCCGAAAGGGTACGAAGCGCCACGCCGCGCTTTTTCATCAGCTTCATGACCTGCTCGTGATGCACCAGTTCTTCGCGCGCCAGCCGTGACATGGCGTTCATCAGTACCTCACGCGTGCAATACTTGGCCATCAGGTTCAGCGCGTTGGTAGCCGCCTTATATTCGCAGTTCTTATGATCGAGCAGCAGGATATCCTGATTGGCAAGTGCCGCGTCGATCCAGGCGGCTGGTGTTTCGCTTTGCAGGAAATCATGGATGGCAGGCAGCATGCGCGGACTCTCTTTTGAACGACGCTGATGTGCCAAAGGCTGCGGCAAAACACAAGCCGGGAGTGCGCATCACTACGCAGGGGATGTGGCCGCAGCTTTTGAAGGTGTCCGCAAAGTCAGCAACAAAAGGGTAGCAATAATGCAGCCCGCGCCGAGCCAGTCATAGACCCCAAACGGCACCTTCAACCAGAATACCGCAATGAGTGTAGCTGACAGAGGCTCGGCACAGGCCATCAAACTGGCGGTACGGGCGCCGATGAGTTTTGTCGCCTGAATGTAAACCAGAAACGCAATCAGCGTGCCGCCGATAATGGCGAAGGCTGAGGCGATTACGGTTTGGGCATCCCATATGCCGACGACATCCCACGGTGCATGCACAAAGCTGAACAGTATCCCGCCGATCAGCATGGCCCAGCCCAGAATGATCGGGGCGGGGTAATGGCGCATGAGTTTCAACGGTTGAATTGAATAGACGGCGAAGGCAACGGCAGAGGCCAGCCCCCAGAACAGGGCTTCCGGGGAGATTGAAATATCCGACGGGCGGCCATGGGTGACCAGCAGGAAGGTTCCGCCGACCGCCAAAGCGACCGATAAGGCTTCAAATGGGCTGGGCCAGCGCTTTTCCTTAAAGGCATACCATGCCGCGATCATGACCGGCCCCGTATATTGCAACACTGTGGCCGTCGCGGCGTTTGAAGCGCGGATGGCGGCAAAATAGGTGTACTGAACCGAAATCATGCCAAGGCAGGCAAACAGGAACAGTCTTTTCAGGTTTTCCCGGTCGCGCCAGATAGCAAAAATTTTCTGCGGCCGTCTCAGGCTGCAAACGGACAACAGCAGTACACCGGATATCAACATGCGTACCGTAACCATCCATTCGGCGCTTACCTGTTTGTCCTGAAACAGGAACTGCATAAACGCGCCGGATACGCCCCATAATAAAGCGCCGGTCAGGGCCAGAATATATCCTTGGGTAGTCGGGGAACGCATGACATCAACTCTGCAGAGGGGCGGTGGTGGGAATATATTTTGATGAGGGTGATAATTGTGCTTTAAATTGGTGCGCTTACCGGGAAAATTTCTCATCAATGAGGCGATTATGAAGGCGGTTGCGCTGGATAGCTTTGACTATGCGATCCTTGATGTCGTGCAGGAGGATAATCGGCTGGCCCTGAAGGCGATTGCCGAGCGCGTGAATTTATCGACAGCGGCGGTTCAGCGACGTATCCGGCGGCTGGAGGACGAAGGCGTTATTGCCAAAAACATAGCGGTGATCGACCCGAACCATGTTGGCCAGCCCATCACCATCATTGTCGAGGTCACTCTGGAGCGCACTCACATCAGTGAACTGGACGCGATGCGCAAACGGCTGTCGGTGCCGGAGGTGCAGCAGTGTTACTATGTGACCGGCGACGTTGATTTCGTTCTGGTGGTTACGGTGGCGACCATGGACGCATATGAGGCGCTGGCGCGTAAGCTGTTTTACGAGAATACCAACGTCAAAATGTTCCGATCTCTGGTCGCGCTGGATCGGGTCAAGGTCGGGCTGGGCGTTGATTTATCAAGGTTCAAATCAACGTAAGCGCGGTAAGATTAAATTAACCAAACCTCATGATAAGTGGTATTATAAGGCGCGAACTCTAAGGGTTTAGTGCCGCAATTTAAGTGACCGCGTAAGTGTATCCGTAATGTCGATTACGGCTTATGGGCAAAATGCTCGTTAATCCTGAACCAGAATGGTAGGGGCACATCGTGTCAAACGTGACCGTCAACACTAATGTCGGGGCTATGGCGGCTTTGCAGTCGCTGAACCGGACTTCGCGCCAGTTCCGGGAAGTCGAAGACCGCATAACCACTGGACTTAAGATATCGAGCGCCAAGGATAATGGCGCCGTCTATGCCATCGCCGTGATGCAGCGGTCGGAAATTTCCTCACTCGATGTTTTGCAGCGCTCACTTGAGCGGGCAACCTCGGTTATCGATGTCGCCATGGGCGCCGGTGAGACGGTCGCCGATGTGCTCAATGAAATGAAAACGCGGGTAATATCGGCAGCCGACACCTCGCTGAATACGACATCGCGCACCGCTATGTCTGACGACTTTCTGGATATGATCCGCCAGATCTGGCATGCCGTCAAAAACGCTGAATTCGATGGCACCAACCTGATCGATGAAGGCGCTGATGACATGGTCGTGCCGGCCAGCCTTAGTCTGGATACGATTACGGTTCAGGCGCAAAACCTGTCGCTGGGTGTAGACGGGTTGTGGTGGAACATGCCGATTGCGTCCGCGACCCTGCCGTTTACAACCGCGACCGAAGCCGCCGCTTTCATACCGGCCATGGATATCGCCATTGAGCGCATAGGATTGCGGCTGTCAGCTCTGGGGACGGCGGCTAAGGCCATAGAAGGTCAGTCGAAGTTTCTCTATAAGCTTCAGGACGCCATGACGGAGGGTGTTGGCAATCTGGTCGATGCCGATATGGCCAAAGAAAGTGCCCGTATGACGTCTTTGCAGACGCGGCAATCCCTGGGGCAGCAGTCTTTGTCAATTGCCAACCGGGCCCCGAACATGGTGCTGGCCCTGTTTCAGGCCGCTTAAGCATAGGCCTTAACGGGCTGTTCATGGCGATGTAATAAACTACCCGCAACGCGCGAGGCCGCACGCCTTAATTTAAAATGGAAAGGAGCGCATCCTGTGGCAGGCATGTCGATCCGAACCAATAGAGCGGCCATGACGGCGTTGCAGAATTTAAATGCGACGGCGGCTCAGCTTGCGGCGACCCAAAACCGTATATCGACGGGACTTAAGGTTTCCAGCGCCAAGGATAATGGTGCCGTCTGGGCCATAGCCAATTACCAGCGTTCACAGATTTCATCGATTGATGTTCTGCAAACCTCGCTCAATCGCGGCAAGTCGGTCATTGATGTTGCCATGGCCGCGGGCGAGTCGATCTCAGACATTTTCACTCTGATGAAAGAGAAGGCGCTGGCGGCATCGGATACATCGATTGATACGACTGCACGGGCGGCTCTGTCAGAAGAGTTCATGACTCTGGCCAAGCAGGTAGATCGCATCTCTAAAACGTCTTCGTTTAATGGCACAAGTCTGATAGCGAACGGCGATAACAATATCAGTGTGCTGGCGGGACTTGGCGGCGACACTATGACTATTCGCGCTCAGGATATGTCTCTGGCAGGCCTATGGGGCAGCGTGCCAGGGCACGGAGCGGTGACGCTTGGGCCGATCACATCGGCAGCCGATGCGCAAAAATTCATCGACGCCACCAACTTTGCGATTAAGACCACCAGCCTAAGTCTGGCAAAAATGGGTACGGATTCAAAGATGCTGGATCGGCAATCGACCATGCTCTATAAAATTCAGGACGCCATGGAAGCCGGTGTTGGCAATCTGGTCGATGCCGATATGGCCAAGGAAAGCGTCAAGTTACAGGCACTCCAGACTAAAATGCAGTTGGGGATCATGGCGTTGTCGATGGCTAACCGAAGCTCACAGTTGATCCTTGAGCTTTTCCGGCGCTAAAGCAAAAACGAACAGCGGTTCAGGGCTTGCTTTTTCAATATATTGCTTGTAATAGCCGCGTTCCGGCGTGGAAATTCGTTTCCACTCCGTTCTGTCCGAGACCTTCGGGGAGCAGGGGCCACCTGTTCCATAAACTTCCGGGAGCCCCCGGAGACCGAAAATAGACGGGACGCGACACGCCATCAAGATTGTACGATTTCCTTGTGATATAGGAAGCGCGTGCGGCCCTTGGGTGATTAGCTTCTCATCATGGACAGTGACAAACCGCATTGGGGCAACTCAGCGCGAATTTGTCGTTTGTTACGTCTGACGGGAATACCCCCGGCAGATATCACCTCAATTGGAGGCCGCAAATGGACCGCGCACAAAAAGCCAGTTCGATCGAAGAGCTTAAGGGCATCTTCGCTGACTCAGGCGTCGTGGTTGTGACCCAGTATTCGGGTCTGACCTTTGTGGAAATGGCTGAACTGCGCAACCGTCTTCGTAAAGAAGGCGCTGTGCTTAAGGTGTTTAAGAACCGTCTGGCTCAAAAAGCTCTGGCCGATGGCGCTGGTGAAAAGGCTGAAGCCCTTTTCAAAGGCCCTGTCGCTCTGGCCTATGGTCCCGACCCTGTGACTGCCGCTAAGATCGCCGCCCAATACGCCAAAGAGAATGACAAGCTCAAGCTCATTGGCGCCATCATGGGCAACGATGTTCTGAACGAATCCGGCGTGAAGGCTCTGGCCACACTGCCGTCGCTCGACGAACTTCGTGGCAAGCTTATCGGTCTTATTCAGGCGCCTGCGACCCGTATCGCTGGCGTTCTGCAAGCACCGGCTGGTCAGTTGGCACGCGTTTTCAACGCGTACGCGACCAAAGACGCCGCTTAATCAGCTCATACCACTCACAAACCTATACCCTTTAAAGGAAATACAATGTCTAAGATTGAACAATTGGTCGCCGACCTGTCCACCCTGACCGTTCTCGAAGCTGCTGAACTGTCGAAGGCTCTTGAAGAAGCATGGGGCGTTTCTGCCGCGGCTCCGGTTGCCGTTGCCGCTGCTGGTGGCGCTGCTGCCGCTCCGGCCGAAGCTGCTGAAGAGCAAACCGAGTTCACCGTTGTCATCACCGATGGCGGCGACAAGAAGATCAACGTGATTAAGGAAATCCGTGGCATCCGTTCGGACCTCGGTCTGAAGGAAGCCAAGGACCTGGTCGAAGGCGCGCCGCAAACCGTCAAGGAAAACATCTCCAAGCAAGAAGCCGCTGAAATCAAGGCTAAGCTTGAAGCTGCTGGCGCCAAGGTTGAAGTTAAGTAATTACGGCTTTGGCCATATTGCTTTAAATTTCAGGCTCGAAGGGAAACCTTCGGGCCTGTTTTCGTTATGGGCGGAGTGAGACATGACACAGGCGCTTTTGCGCACGTTTGATTTCCTCAGTGAGGTCATGCCGCGTGAGCCGTCATGGCGGGTCATAGGGTCTGCGGCCTTGTGGCTGAGCGGTGTCCCGGTTGTGCCTGATCCCACAGATGTTGATGTGGTGGCGCCGTTTGAGGTAATTGAAAGCGTGCGCAAAGCTCTACAGGTGTCATTGCCGGATGCGGCCAGACCTGATGAGCGCTTTCGTTCTCATCCGTTTTTTCAGTATAGGCCCGATGGCGGAGTAATGATTGATTTCATGGGCGATCTGGAAGTTTTCAGTGGCGAATGGAAATGCTTGCGTTTTGAAAGTTTCGTTTCGATGAGCGGAGTTTTCGTTCCTGACTTGAATGAACAGATGACTATTCTGCGTCGGTTTGGCCGACCGAAGGATTTACAACGGATTGAGGCGGTTCAGGTTTTCTTGAGTGACTCGTCCTGTGGCTGATTTTTAACCATATTGACAGGGCGTTTTCATCCGCTACTCTGTGGATAATTCGGGTGGCGGCAACGACCTGTGAGAGGTTGATTAGGCTGTCGGGATCGCCATGTGGGAGGCGGGCCGTGATAACTTTTAAAAAGCAAGTTAAATCAGCGATTAAACGGTTTGTGGCCACACCCTATTTCCTTGGGGTGCTTATCTTTATGTTTGGGGCATGGATTGCCTTATCCAGCAATACTTTGGGGGCGGCGACGGTTTTTTGCGGGCAGGGCTGGTTCCGTCCGGTTTGCGCCTATGGCGGCTTGGCCGGTGTGGCGTCACCTACCGAAGAACGGTTCTGGATTTCGGCATCGTCGCGCGTGGATGGGGAGGGTTTGCGTCAATATCTGCGCATTTATCCGGACGGTGAGTTTGCCCGTGAAGCCGCCCTGCGCCTGCAAACCTGCCGCCGTGTCGAGCGTGAGAACTGGGACGGTGAGGAAAAAACCCTGCCCCTGATGGTTATGACGGCTTTGGTGCCTTCGGTTTCGCAAGTGGCGGCCAAGGATATCGCCATCGCGTCGGGTAAAACCGATGCGGCGGTCATGTGCCGGAACTACGAGGCCGGTCAGTACCGGCTCAGAAAGTCGGATGTCCGGCCTGAACACTGGAGTTGTTCGGCGCGCGGGCGGGGCGTGGTTTGCGGATTTGAAGGCGTCGCTGTCTGTCAGGTTCAGACCCGCTTTGTCGAGGTTCATGAGGACTGCACATGATTTCAGGGCGGCTTTTGCGACCTGAAATTTTAATTCTTGACATTTTCAAAAAATATTCAAGATGCCCTCTTCACAGGCGGGGATAAGTGCGCTATGGCGTGCTCTCTTGGATTGCGACTCGCTTTGCGTTTCGCGCATCCTGCGAATTTACCTGATGGCTGACATTATGCTCTTTTCGTCGGCGAAGGGTTTGGCTTAGATCGCAAAGCCATAAAAACAAAGCGTCTGAGGCGATTTATCGCTTCATAAAGAGCGGACGCAAGGCAACTTTTACATCCTTTGGGATGTGACGACACCTTGAACCCCCGGAGGCTCATATTTAATTGGGCATCCAAAATACAGCGTTTCCACGCAAGGACAAAAATGGCGCAGTCTTTTACTGAAAAGAAGCGGATTCGGAAATCTTTCGGCCGTATCCCTGAAGCTATTCGTATGCCGAACCTGATCGAGGTTCAGCGCTCATCTTATGAACAATTCCTGCAACGCTTCGTCCGTCCGGTCGAGCGCATTGATGACGGCCTGGAGGCTGTTTTCAAGAGTGTGTTCCCGGTTAAGGATTTTAACGAGCGCGCGACGCTGGAATATGTGTCCTATGAGTTCGAAGAGCCCAAGTACGACGTTGAAGAGTGTATCCAGCGCGATATCACTTATGCCGCGCCGCTGAAGGTTAAGCTGCGTCTGATCGTGTTTGAAACCGACGAAGACACCGGCGCCCGCTCCGTTAAAGACATCAAGGAGCAGGACGTTTACATGGGCGATATCCCGCTCATGACCGATAAGGGCACCTTTGTCGTCAACGGCACTGAGCGCGTTATCGTCTCCCAGATGCACCGCTCTCCCGGCGTCTTCTTCGATCACGATAAGGGCAAGACCCACTCTTCGGGTAAATTGCTGTTCGGCGCGCGTATCATCCCTTACCGCGGCTCGTGGCTCGACTTTGAATTCGATGCCAAGGACGTTGTCTATGTCCGTATCGATCGCCGCCGTAAGTTGCCGGCGACCACTTTCCTTCAGGCGCTTGGCCTTGATGGCGAAGAAATCCTCACGACCTTTTATGATGTCGTGCCCTATGAGAAAAAAGACGCCGGTTGGGTCACGCCTTATAAGCCTGAGCGCTGGCGCGGTGTGAAGCCGGAGTTTGATCTGGTTGATGCCGATACCGGCGAAGTGATCGCTCAGGCAGGCACCAAGATTTCGGCCCGTACCGCTAAGAAGCTGGCTGACGGTGGCGTGAAATCGCTGCTTCTGTCGGAAAACGCCCTGAACGGTCGTTATCTGGCGCGTGACGCCGTCAACTTCCAGACGGGTGAAATCTACGCCGAAGCCGGTGATGAGCTTGATGCCGTGGCCATCAAGACCCTTGAAGAAAACGGTTTCTCGACCGTAGACGTGCTCGATATCGACCATGTCACGGTTGGGCCTTACATGCGCTCAACTCTGCGTGTCGATAAGAACTCGTCGCGTGAAGATGCTTTGTTTGACGTTTACCGCGTCATGCGTCCGGGTGAGCCGCCCACCATCGAAGCGGCTGAGGCTATGTTCAACAGCCTGTTCTTCGATATGGAGCGTTACGACCTGTCCAGCGTCGGTCGCGTCAAGATGAACATGCGTCTTGAGCAGTCGGTAGCCGATGATGTGCGCGTTCTGCGCAAAGACGATATCCTGAGCATCCTCAAGATTCTTGTCGGGCTGCGCGATGGCCGCGGTGAAATCGACGATATCGACAACCTCGGTAACCGTCGCGTCCGTTCGGTCGGTGAATTGCTGGAAAACCAGTACCGCGTTGGCCTACTGCGCATGGAGCGTGCCATTAAGGAGCGTATGTCGTCGGTCGATATCGACACCGTCATGCCGCACGACCTGATTAACGCCAAGCCGGCTGCGGCTTCGGTGCGTGAATTCTTCGGCTCGTCGCAGTTGTCGCAGTTCATGGACCAGACCAATCCGCTGTCGGAAATCACGCACAAGCGTCGTTTGTCGGCCTTGGGTCCAGGCGGTCTGACCCGTGAGCGCGCGGGCTTTGAAGTCCGCGACGTTCACCCGACCCATTATGGCCGTATCTGCCCGATTGAGACGCCGGAAGGCCCGAACATCGGTCTGATCAACTCGCTGGCCACCCATGCCCGGGTCAATAAGTACGGCTTTATTGAATCGCCGTACCGTAAGGTTATTGACGGGGCGGTGCAGGAAGAGGTCGTCTATATGTCGGCCATGGAAGAGTCCAAGCACACCATCGCTCAGGCGAACGTGCCGATCATCAAGGGCCATCTCGGCGACGATCTGATGACTGTCCGTATCAATGGCGATGTCACCCTGTCAGGTAAAGACCAGATCGACTATATGGACGTGTCGCCTAAGCAGGTGGTCTCGGTCGCTGCGGCCCTGATCCCCTTCCTTGAAAACGATGACGCCAACCGCGCCCTCATGGGCTCGAACATGCAGCGTCAGGCCGTGCCTCTGGTTAAGGCGGACGCCCCGTTCGTCGGCACCGGTATGGAAGAGGTTGTGGCCCGTGATTCCGGGGCGACCATTGCTGCCCGCCGTACTGGCGTGGTCGAACAGGTCGATGCCACCCGTATCGTGGTTCGCGCAACCGAAGAAACCGATCCGACCAAGCCAGGCGTTGATATCTATCGCCTGTCGAAGTTCCAGCGCTCGAACCAGAACACCTGTATCAACCAGCGCCCTATCGTTAAGGTCGGCGATAAGGTTGCTGCTCATGACATCATCGCTGACGGTCCGTCGACCGATCTCGGTGATCTGGCTCTGGGGCGTAACGTCCTCGTGGCCTTCATGCCGTGGAACGGTTACAACTTCGAAGACTCGATCCTGATCAGTGAGCGCATCGTGCGTGATGACATCTTCACCTCTATCCATCTGGAAGAGTTTGAAGTCATGGCCCGCGATACCAAGCTTGGGCCGGAAGAAATCACTCGCGACATTCCAAACGTCGGTGAAGAAGCCCTGCGTAACCTCGACGAGGCCGGTATTGTGGCTATCGGCGCGGAAGTTCAGCCGGGCGATATTCTGGTTGGTAAGGTGACGCCAAAGGGCGAGTCACCCATGACGCCGGAAGAAAAGCTTCTGCGCGCTATCTTTGGTGAAAAGGCTTCTGACGTGCGCGATACGTCGCTTCGTCTGCCGCCGGGTGTTGCCGGTACCATCGTCGAAGTGCGTGTCTTCAACCGTCACGGTGTTGAAAAAGACGAACGCGCTCTGGCGATTGAACGTCACGAAATCGAGCGTCTGGGCAAGGACCGCGACGACGAACTGTCGATCCTTGAGCGCAACATCTATGGCCGTCTGAAGGACATCGTCCTCGGTAAGGTCGCCATTTCCGGGCCGAAGGGCATGGGGCGCGGTGAAATCACCGAAGAGAAGTTGTCCGAAGTCTCCAAAGGCCTGTGGTGGCAAATCGCCCTCGAAGACGAAAAGATCATGGGCGAGCTTGAGGCCATGAACCGTCAATTCACAGAGGCGCGTAAGCGTCTGGATCGTCGCTTTGAGGACAAGGTTGAAAAGCTGCAACGCGGTGACGAACTGCCGCCGGGCGTCATGAAGATGGTCAAGGTCTTCGTGGCTGTGAAGCGCAAGCTGCAACCGGGCGATAAGATGGCCGGCCGTCACGGCAACAAGGGGGTTATCTCCAAGATTCTCCCGGTCGAAGACATGCCGTTCCTCGCCGATGGTGAGCATGTTGATATCGTGCTGAACCCGCTGGGCGTGCCGTCGCGTATGAACGTCGGTCAGATCTTTGAAACCCACCTTGGTTGGGCCTGTGCTAACGTCGGCAAGCAAATCGCTAACCTGCTGGAAGACTGGCAGAATGGCGGCCAGAAGCAGGCGTTGATCGATCACCTGCGTGGTGTCTATGGTCAGGAGCAGGAGCTTCCGGATACGGAAGAAGGTCTGATTGAACTGGCTAAGAACCTGTCGCGCGGTGTGCCGATTGCAACCCCGGTCTTTGATGGCGCTCACATTGACGACATTGAAGATATGCTGGAGTTTGCCGGTCTTGATCGTTCCGGTCAGTCGATCCTGTTCGACGGTCTGACGGGTGAGCAGTTCAAGCGTCCGGTCACGGTTGGCATCATCTACATGCTGAAGCTGCACCACCTGGTCGATGACAAGATCCACGCCCGTTCTATTGGGCCATACTCGCTCGTCACTCAGCAGCCGCTGGGTGGTAAGGCGCAGTTCGGCGGTCAGCGCTTCGGGGAAATGGAGGTCTGGGCTCTGGAAGCTTATGGTGCCGCCTATACCCTGCAGGAAATGCTGACCGTGAAGTCCGATGACGTCGCCGGTCGTACCAAGGTCTATGAAGCCATCGTCCGTGGCGATGACAGCTTCGAGGCCGGTATCCCGGAAAGCTTCAACGTCCTGATCAAGGAAATGCGATCTTTGGGTCTGAATGTCGAGTTGGAGAATGGTCAGGGCTAACCCTCAAAAGGGTAATCCTTAAAAGGGGCAGGGGAACCTGCCTCGCCATCACCTGATCGACCTTTAATTTTAGGGGTGCCCGAGGCACCCACATGGAGCAACTGGATGAACCAGGAAGTCCTCAATATTTTCAATCCGGTACAGGTCGCCCCGACCTTCGACCAGATCCGCATCACTCTGGCATCGCCTGAAAAGATCCTTTCGTGGTCGTTCGGTGAGATCAAGAAGCCGGAAACCATCAACTACCGTACGTTCAAGCCTGAGCGTGACGGCCTGTTCTGTGCGCGTATCTTTGGCCCGACCAAAGACTATGAATGCTTGTGCGGTAAGTATAAGCGCATGAAGTACAAGGGCATTATCTGCGAAAAGTGCGGCGTGGAAGTCACTCTGTCACGCGTTCGCCGTGAGCGCATGGGCCATATCGAACTGGCCTCGCCGGTTGCCCACATCTGGTTCCTGAAGTCACTGCCGTCGCGTATTTCCATGTTCCTTGACATGGCGCTTAAGGACGTTGAGCGGGTTCTGTACTTTGAAAACTACATCGTCACGGAACCGGGTCTGACCGCGCTTAAGCTGAACCAGCTTCTGACCGAAGACGAATATTATCGCTGTCAGGAAGAATTCGGCGACGACAGCTTTACGGCTGAAATCGGTGCCGAAGCTATCCGCAATATGCTGATGTCGATGAACCTCAGCGAGATTGCCGATAAGCTGCGTTCGGATCTGGCTGATAATCCTTCGGAAATGAAGGCCAAAAAGGCCTCCAAGCGCCTTAAGCTGATCGAAGCGTTCATGGAATCGGGCAACAAGCCTGAATGGATGATCCTGACGGTTGTGCCGGTTATTCCGCCTGAGTTGCGCCCGCTGGTGCCGCTGGATGGTGGCCGTTTCGCGACCTCCGACCTGAACGACCTCTATCGCCGCGTGATCAACCGGAACAACCGTTTGAAGCGCCTGATGGAACTGCGCGCGCCTGACATCATCATCCGCAACGAAAAGCGTATGTTGCAGGAATCGGTTGACGCCCTGTTTGATAACGGCCGCCGTGGTCGTGTCATCACCGGCGCCAACAAGCGTCCGCTGAAATCCCTGGCTGATATGCTTAAGGGTAAGCAAGGCCGCTTCCGTCAGAACCTTCTTGGCAAGCGCGTCGACTATTCAGGTCGTTCGGTTATCACCGTGGGCCCGGAACTGAAACTGCATGAGTGTGGTCTACCTAAGAAGATGGCGCTGGAACTTTTCAAGCCGTTCATCTATGCGCGTCTGGATGCCAAGGGCCTGTCCGGCACCGTTAAGCAATCCAAGCGTATGGTCGAGCGTGAGCAGCCGCAGGTTTGGGATATCCTCGAAGAGGTTATCCGTGAACATCCGGTCATGTTGAACCGCGCCCCGACCCTTCACCGTCTTGGGATTCAGGCGTTTGAGCCCAAGCTGATCGAAGGTAAGGCGATCCGTTTGCATCCGCTCGTCTGTTCGGCCTTTAACGCCGACTTCGACGGTGACCAGATGGCCGTTCACGTCCCGCTGTCGCTTGAGGCGCAACTCGAAGCCCGCGTCCTGATGATGTCGACCAACAACATCCTGTCGCCGGCCAACGGTAAGCCAATCATCGTCCCGTCGCAGGATATCGTGCTGGGTCTCTATTATCTGTCGCTCGTGAAGGAAAAAGAGCAGGGCGAGGGCATGATCTTTGCCGACCTGAATGAAATTCAGGCCGCGCTCGATGCCGGTGTTGTCTCCATGCACGCTAAGGTCAAGTGCCGCTTCACCGAAGTCGATCCTGACGGCGAAACCCGTACCCGTGTCATCGACACGACGCCGGGCCGCATGAAGATCGCCGCTCTGCTGCCGCGTCACGCCTCGATCGGTATCCGGGTTCTGGAAAAGAACCTGACCAAGAAGGAAATCGGCAACCTGATCGACGTGGTGTATCGCCACTGCGGCCAGAAGGCGACCGTGATCTTCGCTGACCAGATGATGGCGCTGGGCTTCAAAGAAGCGGCCCGTGCCGGTATTTCCTTCGGTAAGGACGACATCGTTATTCCCGATTCCAAGAAGGGTATCGTCGAAGAAACCCGTAATCTGGTTGAAGAATACGAGCAGCAATATGCTGACGGTCTGATCACCAAGGGCGAAAAGTACAACAAGGTCGTTGACGCCTGGTCGAAAGCGACTGACCGCGTGTCTGACGAAATGATGAAGGAAATCAGCCGTAAGCACCTCAATGCTGATGGGACTGAAAAAGAGATCAACTCGATCTACATGATGGCCAACTCTGGTGCCCGTGGTTCTCAGGCCCAGATGAAGCAGCTTGGTGGTATGCGCGGCCTTATGGCCAAGCCATCGGGCGAAATCATTGAAACGCCGATCATTTCGAACTTTAAAGAAGGCCTGTCGGTTATGGAGTACTTCAACTCCACCCACGGCGCCCGTAAAGGTCTGGCCGATACCGCGCTGAAGACGGCGAACTCCGGTTATCTGACCCGTCGTCTGGTTGACGTCGCTCAAGACTGTATCATCATGGAGCCGGATTGCGGCACGACGAAGGGCATTACGCTCCGCGCCGTGGTCGAAGGCGGTGACGTGCTGGTATCGCTGGGCGCACGCGTTCTGGGCCGCACCACGGCTGAGGACATCAAGGACGTGGCGACGCAGGAAGTTGTGGTCGAAGCCGATACCTATGTCGACGAAGAAGTGGTCGAGCTTATCGAAGCTTCGGGCGTTCAGTCGGTTAAGGTGCGCTCGGTCCTGACCTGTGAAGCGGAACTCGGTGCCTGTGCGGCCTGCTACGGTCGCGATCTGGCCCGCGGTACCCGCGTCAATATGGGCGAAGCGGTCGGCGTTATTGCGGCGCAATCGATCGGTGAACCCGGCACGCAGCTTACCATGCGGACCTTCCACATCGGCGGTACCGCTCAGGTGGCCGAGCAGTCGTTCTATGAAACGACAGCAGACGGTGTGATCAAGCTGACGGGCGGCAACACGGTTAAGGGTACCCACGGTGACCTGATCGCCATGAGCCGTAACGTCATGATCACGGTTCACCATGATGGTAAAGACCGTGAAACCTATAAGGTGCCTTACGGTGCGCGTCTGCGTATCGTGGACGGTTCCGAGGTCAAAAAAGGTCAGCGTCTGGCGGAGTGGGATCCCTATACCACCCCGATCATCACCGAAGTGGGCGGTAAAATCCGGTTTGAAGACCTCACGGACGGTATGTCGGTGCGTGAAGAAACCGACGAAGCTACCGGCATCACCAACCGCGTGGTCGCTGACTGGCGTGCCTCTCCGCGTGGGTCTGACCTGCGTCCGGGCATGGGCATTGTCGATGATGCGGGCGCTTATAAGCGTCTGGCCAACGGCACTGAGTCGCGTTACCTCCTGCCGGTCGGGGCTATTCTCTCGGTAGGTAACGGTGACGAGGTTCGTCCGGGTGAAATCCTGGCGCGTATCCCAACCGAAGGTGCCAAGACCCGCGACATCACCGGTGGTCTGCCGCGCGTCGCCGAACTGTTCGAAGCGCGCCGTCCGAAAGACTGTGCTGTCATCGCCGAAATGGATGGCCGCGTAGAATTTGGCCGCGACTACAAGAACAAGCGCCGCATCAAGATCACGCCGGAAGATGGTTCAGAAGCCGTCGAGTTCCTGATCCCGAAAGGCAAGCATATCTCGGTTCACGATGGTGACTTCATCCAGAAGGGTGACTACATCATCGACGGCAACCCCGATCCGCATGATCTGCTGCGTATTCAGGGCGTTGAATCCCTGGCTGAGTATCTGGTCAACGAAGTTCAGGACGTTTACCGTCTGCAAGGCGTGCCGATCAACGACAAGCACATCGAAGTCATCGTGCGTCAGATGCTGCAAAAGGTGGAAATCCTTGAGCCGGGCGATACCGGCCTCATCAAGGGTGATCATCTGGATAAGACCGAGGTTGATCTTGATAATGCCAAGACTGAAAAGCGCGGTGGCCGTTTGGCGGTAACCCAGCCGATCCTGCTCGGTATCACCAAGGCGTCTCTGCAAACGAAGTCGTTCATTTCGGCCGCTTCGTTCCAGGAAACGACCCGCGTCCTGACCGAAGCTTCGGTCAACGGCAAGGTCGATACTCTGGACGGCTTGAAAGAAAACGTCATCGTCGGTCGTCTGATCCCGGCCGGTACGGGCGCTTACCTGCGCTCGCTCCAGCGCATCGCGCTCAAGCGTGATGAACAACTGGCCCAGACCCGCGAAGAGACGATGGAGCCGCTACCGGCGGAAATCCTGCTCGAAGCCCCGGCCGGCGAATAATAAGGGGGCAAGCCCCCTTAACCCGGAACTTGGCGCGTTGAACGCCATCGGGTAAGTCATATAAAAACCCCTGAGTGTCCGCACTCAGGGGTTTTTATATATTAACTGTGGGGCAGTCGTGACCCCTACATTTTAATCGTGAAAAAGTTCCCTGAGACGAAAGCGAAGCTGAGCCGAAGGACTTTTTCACGGATGTCTATATAGCCTGACCGACCGCCCAACCCGATGACCACGCCCATTGGAAATTATAGCCGCCCAGCCAGCCGGTGACATCGAGCGCTTCGCCAACGAAATATAGTCCCGCGCACAAGTGGCTTTCAAAGGTCTGCGAAGAGATATCCTTGGTGTCGATGCCGCCGAGCGTGACTTCAGCGGTGCGGTAGCCTTCGGTGCCGTCCGGGATCAGGCTCCACGGCTGAATGTGCGATAATATGCCCTTGATCTTCACATCGGACATATCCGCGATCTTGGTCTCGTTCGTTTCAGCACTAAGACCCTGAGCGGCCATGATTTTCTCTGCCAGACGGCGCGGCAGGATTTCAAACAGGGCCGTGTGCAAAGATTGACGGGTTTTGCGCTTGGCCCGGAACCATTCCATCAGATCCATATCAGGCCGAAGGTCGATCTCAAGCGTTTGGCCCATCTGCCAGTAGTTGGAAATTTGCAGTATAGCCGGGCCGGACAGGCCGCGGTGGGTGAACAAAAAGCCGTCTTCAAACTTGGTTTTGCCGACTTTAACGCGCGCCTGCATAGAAACACCGGCCAGATCCAGAGCCTGAAGCTTATCGGGGCTAAGCGTCAGGGGCACCAGGCCTGCGCGCATGGGGGTGATCACATGGCCGAACTGCTTTGCGGTCTCATAGGCAAAGGGCGACCCCAGTTTCGGGATCGACAAGCCGCCGGTGGCAATGACCACCTTTTTGGCTTTGACGGTTTCATTGGTCGTGGTGATATCAAAACCGGCGTCGTTTTTAGTAATCGCGGTGATGGCCGTTTGCAGCCACAGTTCGCCGCCATTATCGCGCAATTCATTGAGCAGCATGTCGATGATGTCCATGGCGGACTCATCGCAGAACAACTGGCCTTCGGTTTTTTCGTGATAAGGAATTTTATGGCGCTCAACCAAGCCTACGAAATCGCGCGGTGTGTAGCGCTTTAAAGCCGAAATGCAAAAACGCGGGTTTTGGGACAGGTAGTTATGCGAATGGGCGCGCAGGTGGGTGAAGTTACAGCGCCCACCGCCGGAGATGCGAATCTTCTCGGCCGGGGCGTCAGCCTGTTCCAGCACGACGACTTTTTTTCCACGTTTCGCAGCTTCGATTGCGCACATAAGGCCTGCGGCACCGGCACCAATAATGGCAGCATCATAGTATTTTGGGGAAGAGGACATGAAATCTCAAAAAAATTGCGTTAATTTTGTTTAGTCGCATTTTTACGACGAACCGGCAGCCACTTCGTCTAAAATGCTTTGGCTTACGCAACGTCATACTTGTTCTGCCGAAAATCCGGCGTAAGGTCGCAGCCACCTATATAAGCCTGTTCAGGAGGATACCATGTCCGATTTGGTCACCATCACAGAAAAAATCAAATCTTCGGTCGGAGAGGACTCCGGCTTGGGGAAAATCGTCAAGCTCGACTTCGGTGATGCTGGTAAAATCCTTATCAACGCCGCTCAGGTGCCCAATGTGGTCAGCAATGACGATGGCGCGGCTGATACCACAGTCATCATCGGTCTGGATGATCTGGTGGCTATGGCTAAGGGCCAGCTTGATCCGATGATGGCTTTTATGCAGGGCAAGATGAAGATCCTTGGCGACATGAGTGTCGCGCAGAAATTAGCGCCGCTGTTGAAAGGCTGATTTAGCCCGGCCCCGACGTATTGGCTTTAGAATGAGCAATCACCCGATCCGCCACATAGGGGTTTGACTGACGCTCCGCATGAAAGCTCGACATCGGGCCGTGTCCAGGCACGAACTGGACGTCCCCCAGCGGCCACAACCGCGTGGTGATCGCGTTGATCAGATCAGCGTGATTGCCGCGCGGGAAGTCCGTTCTGCCAATTGAGCCTTTAAACAGGACATCACCGACCTGCGCGAAGTTCGACGGACGGTGGAAGAAAACCACATGGCCGGGCGTATGGCCGGGGCAGTGATAAATCTCCCATTCAGTTTCGCCGAGTGTGACCGTATCGCCGTTTTCCAGCCAGCGGTCGGTTTCAAACACCCGCATGCCTTCGACGCCGTAGCGCTGACCGGCTTCGGGGATGCGGTCGATCCAGAACTGATCGTCACGATGCGGGCCTTCGATCATGGCCCCTGTGCGTTCTTTCAATTCCGCAGCCCCGCCTGCGTGATCGGCATGGCCGTGGGTGATCCATATCTTATCGACGCTCAGGCCGCGCCGCTTGATTTCCCCCAGCACGGCGTCAAGATCACCACCCGGATCAATGACAGCAGCCTTGTTAGTCTTGGTGCACCAGACGACCGTGCAGTTTTGCTGTAGCGGGGTGACGGGCGCGACAAACAGGCGGATAGGGGCATCGGACACGGCGGGAACTCCATAAGAAAAGCCCCTATGTCTTAAAACATAGGGGCTTTGAACTCTACAGGAGATTACATCCTATTTCTTATCGTCGATATTGCCGCGGAACGCATCGGCCGGAGACGACAGATCGGTGTCTTCGGTGATGTCGATGCCCTTGGACAGCTTCGAGTGCCAGAAGCCGTAACCGGCATAGATTATCGCGCCGACAATGGCGTAGCACACCAGAATGGTCAGCGGCAGAGTGTTGCCCTTCATGGCATGGTCAATCATGGGCGAGAAGTTTTGCCAGGCCAGGAACAGACAGGACAGGATGCCTAAGACCGCCGTAAATATCCCGCCAGGTACGCGGAAGGGGCGCTCCATTTCGGGGTGCTTGATGCGCAGGTAGATTACCGACAAACACACGATTGAGAAGGCGACCGCAGTCCCCAGCGAGACCAGATCACCCAGCAGGCTGATCGGCAGGAACGAGGCTGCCACCGCAACCATGATCCCCAGCAGAATGGTGCCGAGCCAGGGGGTACGGAACTTATCGTGGATTTTCGAGAATACGGCGGGCAACAGGCCGTCACGCGACATGGTGTAAAAGATGCGGGTCTGGCCAAAGCACAGCACCAGCATAACGGATGAGAGACCTGCAACCGCACCGACCTTGATCAGCAGGCTGATGGCGTTCATCTGGCCGCTTTCAACGAACGGCCACGGGAAGTTGGCCCAGGTCAGCGCCATGCGGTCGATAGCCACCGCGATGGGGGCGGGGCTTGCCAGTTCCAGATAAGGGACAACGCCGGTCATGACGGCGGCGACAGCCATGTAGATAACCGTACAGATTACTAGGGCGCCCAGAATGCCGACGGGGACATCGCGGCTTGGGTTCTTGGCTTCGGCCGCAGCGGTTGAGACGGCTTCGAAGCCAACATAGGCAAAGAAGATGATGGCGGCACCGCGGAAAATGCCCCCGACGCCAAACTCACCGGGATTGCCGGTTGCGGGTGGAATGAACGGATGCCAGTTGTCAGGATTGATGTAGGTGACGCCGACCGCAATAAAGGTCAGCAGCACTATGATTTTCAATACCACGATGAAGTTATTGACGTTGGCCGATTCGCTGACGCCCAGAACCAGCAGGCAGGTCACAGCGGCAATGCCGATAGCGGCGATCAGGTTAAAAGTGCCCGACAGCATCATGGTGGTGTGACCACCGTCATCTGTTACGGCGCGCACCAATGGGGTTGCCCACATGGTCGCCGGGTGGTCAGTCCCCCCCGCGAGCACCGGTAGGTGTACCCCGAAATCGCCAAGTAAGCTGACAACATAGCCTGACCAGCCCACCGCCACTGTAGAAGCGGCAATTCCGTATTCCAGCACCAGCAGCCAGCCCATGATCCAGGCGAAGACTTCGCCCAGTGTCCCGTAGGCATAGGTATAGGCCGATCCCGACACCGGCATGGTTGACGCCAGTTCGGCATAACAGAGGCCGGCCAGCGCACAGGCGATTCCGGCCACCACAAAGGACAGCATGATCGCCGGACCGGCATTGGCTGACGCCACCTGACCGGTAAGAACGAAAATGCCGGCGCCGATAATAGCGCCGACACCGAGCGACATCAGATTAATCGGCCCAAGCGTGCGCTTGAGCGGACTTTTGGCCGCTTCTTTTTGAATATTGGCAATCGACTTTTTCTGGAACAGCCGACCAAGGTTGTTGGACATGAGACCCCTCGCATGGTGCCGCCATTTTCACTCGCGGCATAAAACGCTAAAGGGATGACGTTAATGTCACATTTTCAACTAAGCAACAGCTATTTGCGGGAAGATTTCACCAGCTAACAGCCAAGTTTAATGAGAAATTTAGCCTGAGCGTGACATTTGGCGGAAAATTCTGCTAGGGAGGCGAATTATGTTGCCTGTCGAAGAGATATATTCGCCGCTTAAGGCGTATCTGCAAGCCCGAACCACGGCCCTGATTATCGCGCCGCCGGGGGCGGGCAAGACGACGGGGATTCCTCTGGCCTTGCTGGATGAAGCGTGGCTTAAGGGCCAGACCCTGATTCTGCTGGAGCCGCGGCGTCTGGCGGCGCGGGCGGCGGCGGCGCGTATGGCGGAGACCCTGGGCGAATCTGTTGGTGAAACGGTGGGCTTTCGGGTGCGCGGTGAAAGCCGGATTGGCCCTAAGACCCGCATTGAAGTCGTCACCGAAGGCATATTTTCGCGCCGCATCGTCGATGACCCGGCACTTGACGGTGTGGGCGGCGTCATCTTCGATGAGTTTCATGAACGCAGTCTGGATGCCGATCTGGGGCTGGCCTTTGCGCGCGATAGCCAGACCCTATTGCGGGATGATCTCAGGCTTCTGGTCATGTCGGCAACCCTGGATGGGCAGCGGGTATCTGAGGTGCTGTCTGATGCCCAAACCTTTCACTCCGAAGGCCGCGCCTATCCCGTCACGACCCACTATCTGGGGCGGGCTCAGGGCCAGAGGCTGGAAGATGATATCGCCCGCCATATCCTAAGGTTACAATCTAAGTTGACGCCCGAACAGGCTGAAACGTTGCTGGTTTTTCTGCCAGGTCAGGGTGAGATTCACCGCGTGGCCAGCCGGTTGGAAGAGGGCGGACTGCATAGTCATATCGAGCTATGCAAACTCTATGGCGCGATGGATATCCGCGATCAGTCTGCCGTTTTGCGCAAAAATGCAGCAGGGCGACCGAAAATCGTGCTGGCGACCGCCATTGCTGAAACCTCGCTGACGCTGGACCGGGTGACTATGGTGATCGACAGTGGTGTGTCACGGCTTGGGCGTTACGATCCGGCGAGGGGGACGATACGGTTTGTGACCGAGCGCGTAACTAAGGCCTCTGCCGATCAGCGACGTGGCCGTGCGGGCCGGACACAGGCCGGGGAGTGTTACCGGCTGTGGGATAAAGAGCAGGATTTATCGCTCATCCCGTTTGCGCGACCGGAAATTCTGGAAACCGATCTGTCGCGGCTGGTGCTGGATCTGCGCATGTGGGGCGCACGCTCGACCGAGGGTTTGAGCCTGCTCGACCATCCGCCCGAAGGCGCTATGGCAGAGGCAACACGGCTGTTGCAGGCCTTAGGCGCGCTGGATGACAAGGGCGATCTGACGACCCATGGGCGTTTGATGTCGCAGTTACCAATGTCGCCGCGTCTGGCCAATATGCTACTCCATGCGGCCAAACAGGGGCAGGCCGCAGTCGGTGCAGCCCTGGCCGCTCTGCTGTCGGAAAATGGATTGGGTGGGAAATCGACCGATCTGGAAACCCGGCTTGAGAGCTTAAGCCGTGACAAGACGCCCAAGGCGGCTCAGGCGCGTAGTCTGGCGCAGAACTGGACACGTCTGGCAGATAGTTTGATTAAAAAAGAAATTAAACAAACGGATGCATGTAAAAACTCAGCCTATCTGTTAGCTGAAGCCTTTCCGGAACGCATCGCCAAGGCGCGGGGTAAGGCCGGTGAATTCGTCATGGCCAATGGCCGTGGCGCCTATGTCGATGACACCGATCCTTTAGCCAGATCGTCTTATCTCGCCGTCGGTGATCTGGGCGGGGGCAGTGTGCGTGATCGGATATTGCTGGCGGCGCCACTGACCGCCGATGAGATTATGCGCCTGTTCGCAGACCGGTTAGAGACCGCGGCGGTGGTTGAAAAAAGCGCAGGCGGTAATTTCCGGGCTTTTGAGCAGGTGCGGTTGGGGCAGGTCGTGCTGTCCTCCAAACCTATGGAACGCGTACCCGCAGAACTGTTAGTGAAAGTGCAGGCTGAGGAGATAAAATCTAAAGGGCTGAAAGCGCTGAAATTTTCGGATCATGCGGAGAGTTTGCGTCAGCGCGTGCAGTTTTTGCGAAATGATGCCCCCACATGGCCGGATATGTCGGATGCGGCCTTGCTGCAAACCCTTGAAGACTGGCTTGGACCCTATGCTGGCGGGCTTCCGCTGCTTAATCTTACCGCGCATGACGTCACCCAAGCTCTAACCAATTTGCTTAGTTACGAACAGCAGCGAAACCTCGATGCGCTGGCACCCGAAAACCTGCGCCTGCCGACAGGCAACGGTGCGCGCATCGATTACGGAGCCGAAGGCGGGCCGCGAGTTGAGGCGCGGGTGACGGAATTTTATGGCACGGCCCGTCACCCGACAGTGGGCGTCAACAAAACGCCCCTGACACTGGCCCTGTTGTCGCCAGCCCATCGCCCTATCCAGATTACCAAGGATATAGTCGGTTTTTGGGACGGTTCCTGGCCGGAGGTGCGCACCGAAATGAAGGGACGCTACCCCCGTCACGTCTGGCCCGAAGACCCCAAATCGGCTCAGGCGACGGCACGGGCCAAGCCGCGCGGTACCTAGGGCTAGCGGGCGGCAGATGGTGCGGGCGTAAGATTTGGATCGCTGTCCTTGGCAATGATGATGCAGCCGGACAATGAGACCGCGATTGCGGCCATAGCCGCCAGTTTTAGGATTGATTGACGCATGATTTGTCCCCTTAATCAGAAGCTGGTTTTCTTGGATGTATCTTCGGCTGGTGCTGGCGAATGGGTGACTTTTGTGTCGACCTTGTCTTCGACATAGATAATGCAGCCCGATAGGGTGGACGCCATGATCGCAATAGCGGTCAGTTTTAAAATAGTGGATGTCATAATGATCCCCTGATGAACCCGTGCGTTACGGATAAGCCCCCACGGCTTATGTATTTACCATACTGCCTCGAAACTGAATGCAGCATGAATTACAAATACTTCATCTTAAAAGGGACGTTACTCGGTTGCCGCATAAATCATGATGCCGGTAGCAATCGAAAGGTTCAGGCTATCGGCACGGCCCCGCATTGGGATCTTGACGTGAGTATCGCAGATCGCCGCAACCTCAGTGCTCAGACCGGACTGTTCGGTGCCCATGAGGATCAGGGTTGGCCGCTGGTAAGGGGCGGAGCGATGATCGTGGGTGGCGGTCAGCAGGGTACCTACGATCGATCCTGTCCAGCGCGCACGATCCGCTATAAATTCGGCTTGGGTGCATTTAACGATCGGCAGGGAAAAGATTGAACCCATGGTGGCGCGCACCGTTTCGACTGAAAACGGGTCAACACAATCACCTATGAGAATTACACCGCCGATCCCGGCGGCATCGGCTGTGCGGATGATGGTCCCGAGATTGCCGGGATCACGAACCTGTTCAAGCGCCACCCAAACATCATTGTCCCTGAGGTTGATATCGCTGAGCGTTTTGATGTGCTGGGCAAATACCGCGATCACCATCTGAGGGTTATCTTTGCGGGATATTTTTTCTAATATTTCGCGGGTTACTTCAAGAACCTGACCACGAGCTTTAAGCGTCTGATCAATGGCGCGGGTCAGCAGCGGATGGCGGTCAGCATCCTTACCGTAGACCAGAATTTGCGGTGAGAAACCCTGATCGAGCGCGTCAATAATGATCTTCAGACCTTCGGCAAGGAACTGCTGCGTTTCCTCGCGCGTCTTGCGCATATGCAGGGCTCGGATATCTTTTATGGTTTGGTTGGTAAGCGAAGTAATCTCTTTTATCATGGTCTTACGCCTTATCCTTCATCCAACGCGCAAAAAAGGAGAGTCCGATTTCGCGTGGGGGCACAGGGCTCAAAGCCATGCCTTTGGGAGCCTTATCCTGCTCAACCAGAGTGAGTTCGCCATAGTCAATTTGCCCCCCCTTTTCAGGCCCGACCGCTTCGGCCAGTAGATGCGCCAGCGCCGGCCCTGACACCCGTGCGGCATAGGCATTGAGCAGCAGAAAGGCGGCGTCATCCGACAAAAGCTGCGTGCACAGATTAATCAGTTCCGGCAGGTCTTCAAACAATCGCCAGACATCACCGGTCGGGCCACGGCCGTATTTGGGGGGATCTAGGATAATGCCTTCGTATTTTGAGCCGCGCTTGACCTCGCGCTGCACATATTTGCGGGCATCTTCGCAGATCCAGCGAATGGGGGCCTGTTCCATGCCCGACAGGGTTGCGTTCTCCCGTGCCCAACCTACGGATTTCTTTGACGCATCAACGTGGGTGACCTTGGCACCCGCCGCCGCACAGGCCAGCGAAGCGACGCCGGTATAACCGAACAGGTTCAGGACGCGCGGTGGCTGCCCCGCGGCGACACGCCGTTCAATGCACTCGGTTTGCCACGTCCAGTTGGCGGCCTGCTCCGGGAAAAACGCCAGATGGCGGAACGAGGTGAAGCGGCCATAAAACTTGACCTGATTCCAACCCAGCGCCCATTGATCGGCAGGTTTACGGCTGAATTGCCAGCGGCCATCATCATCCTCGTCCGTAGGGTCGAAAATGGCGTCGGCCTTGTCCCACAATGCCGGGTATTTAGGTGTCCACCAGCACTGAGGCTCCGGACGGATAACCAGATAGTCGCCGTAGCGTTCCAGCTTTTTACCATTACCCGAGTCGATAAGGGCGTAGTCGGACCAGGCCAGCGTGCGCAGTTGAATGGGGTGATCAGCAATCATCATGGCCGCTGATTAGCGCATTAGGCGCCGTTGCACCAGAGGTTAGCTAACTGATGGCCGCAGGTTTATGATCAGTTTTGTCCCAGTGAAAAGGCTTGACGATAAGCTGATAAATCGCATGGGCGGCGCTGATTGATTGCAGGCTCCAGTAGGCGGGGGCTGAGAGCACATCCTTGAGGCCAAATGGCACACCGGCTCTGCGCGCGCCCTGATATAGCGCCAGCATACCGCTTAGTGTGCCAAACAACAGCAATCCGGCGTCCCTGTAGGCCATGGGGGTGAATTGACCCGATAAGGCTTGCAGCATCAGACCTGACAGCACAAAGCAGGTAAACGGCGCATAACAAAATGCCGCCAGTGTACTTAACCCCACCCCTAAAATCATGCTGATCCAGACCTTAAGACGCAGAGCCGTGGTCAGGCGGCTATGGACGATCAGGGTTTGCATATAGCCTTTGATCCAGCGGGTGCGCTGCGGTATCCAGGTATAGATATTCGATGGCGGCGTCTCGATGGTCGGTGCCTTAAGCATGGCGCTGGTATAGCCAAATTGCGCCAGCCTTAAGCCCAGATCGGCATCTTCGGTGACATTATAAGCATCCCACGCGCCGATCGATTTCAGTACCTTATTGCGGAAATGATTGCTGGTGCCCCCCAGCGGAAACGGCAGTTTGAGACGACAGAATGCGGGCAGTAAGACATCAAACTGCACCGCATATTCGGCGGCGAACTGCCGCGCAATAAACCCATCGCCACCAAGGGGGCGCAAAGGCGCCTGAAGACAAGCCAACGACATGTCGCCGGTCTGTTGCGCCCTGGCAAAGGTGCGGGCGGCTTCGATCAGTTGATCCGGAGCGGGCCTGTCTTCGGCATCATAGATAACGACCAGATCGCCCTGAGCCCTTGCCAGAGCGTAATTCAGCGCTCTCGGTTTCGTGCGGGGTGTGCCCGGTGGCACCAGAACGATGTGCATATAATCGGGTAAGTTCTGCGCCTTAAAGGTCGCAATGGTCTCAAAATCATCGGCTTCGAGCGCATAAAGAACTTCAAGGTTTTCGCGTGGATAATCGAGTTGGCTCAGGGCGTTAACTAACTGTGATGTAATGGTGGCCTCGCGGTAAAGCGCCACAATAACGCTGTAACGCGGCAGGTTTTCGTTAGACGCTTCCAGAAATGTATCGGACACAGCTTCGCGCTTTGGCGTCAGTGTGGCCAGAAAGCGCAAGCCCGCGCCGGTTGAAAAGCTCAGCCAGAAAAACCAGTATATACCGGCCATTAGACCTGACATGGCATGGCTGGCGACCCAGACGAGGCCGATGACCGCCAGCAGTATCAGAAAGATTTGCACCGGGGACGGCCCACTGCGGGCAGAAAACGCCTCCGGCAGTGCCGCCATGGGTGTTGGTTCCGGCCTGCGCCTTGGTATGCGCCGTATGACCGGTAAGGTTTCACGCACAGGCATATAGCCTTTGAGCCATTTTTGCTTGAAAGCTTCCGCCCCCACCATGTTATACCCCCGACGCTGGCATTTTGCGCTGCGCAACATGATTAATAAACGGTAAATTCAACCTATGGGCAACTTATCGAAGGTGGTATCGCGTCTTAAGGGATTCAATTTATGGTTGCTATTGGGGCCGATTCTGGTTTTTGCGCCTTTGGCTAATGCCGGAACGCGCCAGGGTATTGTGTCGCTGGATATGTGTGCCGATCAGTACGCTCTGGCCTTGCTGCCCCAGAATGAGATAGCCGGTTTGTCCTTGCGGGCGCAGCATCCGGACTCGTTTTACCGTCGGCGCTCTGAGGGCTTGCCCCGCCGCCGCGCCAGCCTTGAGGCTGTGCTGGCACTTAAACCGCGTGCGGTGCTCAGAACCTGGGGCGGCGATGCGCGCTTATTATCTGGCCTCAAGGCACATGGGATTGAGATCATTCAAATCAGCGATCCGGCTGACATTCCGGCGGCACGCGCAGAGCTTTTGCGTATGGGGACTCTGCTGAGGCAGCCTCAACGAGCGTTGCACGAAGCGCGCCGTATGGATGAGTCGCTTAAGGCGATTTCAAAGCAGGGACGAGGACGAGGCGTGCTCTATTACACACCTTCCGGCTATACGGCGGGGCCGAAAACCTGGGTAGGGGAATTGCTGAAAACTATGAATTATAAGGTGCAGGCGGAGCAGGATTACTATGACTATCTGTCGCCCGAAGCGTTCCTGAGTTTGACGCCGGATGTTTATGCGCTTGGTTTTTATGAGGATAAATACGCCATGCGTCGGGTTGCTGGTCGCCATCCGCTGGTGCGCAAAAAAATAGCCGGACAAGAAACGATCGTGCTGCCAAGCCCGGCCATTGCCTGTAATGCGTGGTATAGCGCTCAGGCCATGCAGGAAGGTATGGGATTATGAGAGTTAAGTCTTTATCCCTTGCGGCGGGGCTTTTGATTAGCGGTCTGGTGTTGATGGGCGCGCTGCTGATTGTGGGGGATGTCCCTCTAAGTGGCGTCGATTACATTGAAGCTGTCATCCATCCTCAGTCGCTAAACGGGGAGATTGTGTGGGGCATAAGATTGCCGCGCAATCTATGCGCCTGGGGCGTTGGGGCTATGCTGGGGATAGCTGGTGCGGTGATGCAGGGGCTGCTGCGCAATCCATTGGCTGAACCCGGTATATTGGGGGTGTCTTCTGGCGCAGGACTGGGGGCATCTGTGGCTATAGTGCTGGGGGTGGGGCTGATCCCGTTTGCGGTTGAAGCCAGTGCTTTGCTGGTGTCCCTGATGATGTCGGCGGTGTTGATGGCGTTTGTGGCCCGGTTTCCGGATCGGCAGGCGCTTATCTTGTTAGGGGTTGGCATATCGAGCCTGTGCGGAGCCTTGATGGCGCTGGTGTTTAATCTGTCGCCATCACCGGTGACGACGACTGAAATTCTGGGCTGGCTGATGGGGTCTGTCGAAAACCGTAGCTGGCAGGATGCGGCTTTGTGCGTGGCAGGCTTGGCCGTTGCGGTGGGGCTTGTGCCGCGATTACGGGCGGGCTTAAGGCTGCTGACATTAGGTGAGGAAACGGCCCAGAGCATGGGGGTAAATATCCGGCATATCACGCTGATTGGGGTTATCACTGCGTCTGTGCTGGCTGGTCTTTCGGTCGCAGTGGCCGGTATTATTGGGTTCGTCGGATTGGCTGCCCCGCATTTTGTCAGGGCCCTGGGGTTGCGTGATCCTTACGGTGTAATTTGGCCTTCGGGTCTGGCGGGTGGGGTGATGGTTCTGATGGCGGATGGTCTTATTCGGGTTATGCCGGCTAGTGGCGATATTCGCTTAGGGGTTTTGACATCCCTGATCGGGGCGCCCTTGTTTGCGCTCATAGCGTACAAAAGTGCGAAGTCATGGGCGTAACAATATGATCGATATACATAATCTTGATATTGATATGGGTCACTCAAGGGTCGTGAATGAGTTTACGGCTCGCTTTGAGACCGGCCGATTACATGCGATCATTGGCCCTAATGGTGCGGGTAAAACCAGTCTGCTTAAGGCGGTTTGTGGGCTTTTGCCCAGCGCTGCCGGTGCCATCAGGCTTGATGGGCACGACCTGACTGCGCTTAGTTTGCGCGAGCGGGCGCGGCTTATGGCCTATCTGCCGCAGGAGCGTGCCATTGCCTGGGATCTCAAGGCCATAGATATTGTGACGCTTGGCTGTTTGGGCATGTCCGCAGAAGATAGCCTTAAGCACGCGCAACAGCAGCTTGAGGTCATGGGGTTGTCGAATAAGGCGCAAACCAGTGTCTTTAATCTGTCGGGCGGGCAGCGCGCGCGGGTGCTTCTGGCGCGGTTATTGGCCACGGAGGCCAAAATATATTGCCTTGATGAGCCACTGACGGCGCTTGATCCGGCCTGGCAAAGGCGGGTTTTGGAAGTGCTTAGGGCTCGCGCGGCGCAAGGACGCACTATCATTGTGAGCTTGCACGATATCGGATTGGCGGCACAGTTTGCTGATGACCTGTGGGTGCTTGATCAGGGACGATTAGTGGCGCACGGCGAACCTGAAGCGGCTCTGTCCGATAAGGTGCTGCGGCAGGTTTTCAATATTACCGGCACCTTCGCGGAAGGGCGAACCTTGCGGATTGACCCGCAGGCCCTGCCGGAACACAGTACCTAATTGCCGCTCTGTTTTTTCAGATCAAGATAGTTGATCGGCCCTGTCGGGGTTTCACCGGACAGATCGTCATCTGATGATGGTGTATAGGCGATAATCATGCCGCGTTTCAGGTCGTCCATTGGCCGCAAAACCGCCTGACCGCCATTGAGGCGGGCGCGATAAACCTGCATGTTTTCCATGACTCGCATCATGTAGTTACGGGTTTCGGTGAACTGAGCGCACTCGATAAACATGATCGGATCGCCGCCGTCCCCTCGAGGATCAGCACATTCCATGATCCAGCGCGGCGGGCGGTTTGGACCGGCATTATAACCGGCGGCAGCCATGACGTATGACCCGCCAAAACGGTCCACCAGTTCGCCCAGATGATAGGCGCCGAGTGTCATATTAAATTCCGGCTCATAAAGCTTAGCGTCAGAATAGCTGAGTGACATGCGCCGCGCGACGGCGCGGGCGGTTGGCGGAATAAGCTGCATCATGCCGCGGGCATTGGCATGGGAGCGCACCATCGGGTCGAAACCGCTTTCCTGACGGGTAATAGCCAACACAAAGGCATTTTCGGGTGCCTTGACATTGGGCACGGCCCGCAATGGATAGGCGCGTTCCGGCAGATAGAACCCGCGCTGCATTGACACGCGGGCTATCCGCATAGCCGTGTCCTGAGTGTCGTAAGTGCTGGCAAGATCAACCAGCAGGGCCTGCTCTTCGGCATTGGGTAGGACGTCATCCAACGCCAGCACCATGCCCCGGAATAGGTCGCGTTCACCCATGCTGCCCAGAATGCGCGCGGCCTTGGTCATGTCCCGGTTACTAAAGCGGTCGCGGTCGGCCACTGTTGGTACGGGATCCTTAGTCAGCACGATCTGGGCAAGACCGGCTTTTTCGGCGGCTAACTGGCCATAGAAACTATAGATGTACTGGCCACCCTCCTGATAGTTCAGTTGGGCATTGGCGGCATCACCTGCCGCCTCATAGGCGCGGCCCAGCCAGTAGTGGGCACGTCCCTGAGTAATGGGCGACGTGCCAGCCCCTTCGAGCGATTGGAAATGGGCGATGGCGCGGGCGGGGTCATTAAGCTTGGTCAGGGCCATCCAGCCGGCAAAAAACTCGGCCTCAGCCTTTTTCTCACCATTTGGAAAACCGCCATTATTCATAGCATTGTAGGCCGCCCGATAATCTTTAGCTTTAAGTGCCTCGCGGAAATAGCTCAGGCGCTCAACCCACAAATTGTTGATGGCGGCATCATTTTGAGGCGCTGCCGGAAATTGCGTCAGTAGCGGAAAACCGAGCGGCTCCAAATCTTTTTTGCGCAGGAATCGCGCCCGCTCATAAGCCAGAACAGCGTTGTTGGGCGAAAGCGTTAAGGCCGCTTCCCATTTCTGGGTGGCATCGGCAGTACCCGCCCGCAGGGCAAACGCGGCTTGAGCCACCGCCCGGTCGTGGTCACCGACATAATCCAGCATGGCGCGTGACGCCGGACCCTGCGGCCCCAGAAGCAGGCTGTTCAGACGGGCGACATGATCTTCCTGTGTCAGATATTTACCAAACAGGCCGTAAAAGCGCTGCTGATCCAAGGCCTCGAAACTTTGGTCCCGCCACCAGAAACGGGCCGTGGCGCGGGCGTCCTCGGTCTTTCCAAGCTGATCATAGGCCAGGATCAGCGCAATAGCACCGTCGACACTGAGCGGCGGTGCGCCATTGAACCAGTCGATGACCTGCTGAGGGCTTAAGCCTGATGTGGCAATCAGTTTCTCAGCGGCCAGAACCCGGCGTGTTTCGCGGGGCCAGCCGATAAGATCACGACGCGCCGCATCTAACGTGGCAAAGCCGTAAATTGACGCCCCTTCGTTATCGAGGATGTTCCACAACACGATCTTACGCGCTACCGGATCGTTCAGGCTGCCGCGCAGGGATTCGGCCAGAGCAAAATTACCGGATTTTACGGCCCGAAGCGCCGATTGCAGCGTTTCCATTTCAGTCTGCGGTAAGGCGGCGGCCTGATAGGGGCGGGCGGTTGAGGTTGATTCGGTTGGCGCGGGTGTGTTCTGGGTGGCTTCGATCGCAAACGCGGCCCCGGCCCCGACAGCCAGCACCCCGGCCACACCGGCTAACCACCTGGACATGCCGGTTTTAAGGACAGTTTTCAGGGGGCGTATCGTCATGGTGTTTCGCTCTCAAAGTCTGTTAACAGGGTGGCTATCGAAGCGCTGAGCGCCATCATGGCCCATATTTTTCCATATGGAAACATGGAATTCTTTAAACAAATTCCCAACTAATCATTGCGGCCTGCGCTTTGTGGTCTTAAGGAATTGCGCACAGCTTTTACTCAGGATTTTATGTCGATGACCCGCAGTTCCGTTCCGCTTTTTCATGGTGTGATTACAGCCCTGATTACGCCGTTCAAAGACGGTGAGGTGGATTATGCGGCCTTCGAAGCCTTGGTTGAACTTCAAATTAAGTCAGGTGTTCATGGTCTGGTGCCGGTGGGGACGACGGGGGAAACCTCAACGCTGAGTATGGCTGAGCATAAAGCTATCGTCGAACTTTGTGTCAAAACCGCAGCCGGTCGCGTGAAAGTGATCGCAGGCGCGGGCTCAAACTCGACGGCGGAAGCGCTGGAGCTTACTCAGCATGCCAAGGCGGTGGGAGCGGATGCCGCCCTTGTGGTCGCACCCTATTACAACAAGCCGTCTCAGGAAGGCATGTACCAGCACTATAAGCACCTGAACGACAATGTGCAGATTCCGGTGATGATGTATAATGTGCCCGGTCGCACGGTGGTGGATTTTGTCGAACGCCACGGTGGCACGCTTGGCCCAGTTGCCCAACATTGTCGGCATTAAGGACGCAACCGGTGACCTGGCACGCGCCAGCATGATGCGCCTTGAGGTACCGGACGATTTCGCTATGATTTCCGGCGATGATCCGACCCTTTTGGGTTACATGGCCCATGGCGGTCATGGTGTGATTTCGGTGACCTCCAACGTCGCGCCCGTCCAAATGGTTGAGCTTTATAACGCGGCAGCCGCCGGTGATTTTGCGACCGCGCGGTCCATTCAGGATAAGCTGATCAATCTGCATAAGGCGCTGTTTTACGACGCCTCACCGTCACCGACCAAGTATGCCTTAAGCCGCTTGGGGCAATGCACGGACGAGGTGCGGCTGCCGATTACAGCTTGTTCTCAGGATGTGCGTCCTAAAGTCGATGAGGCCATGAGATTAGCTGGAATAGGAGGCGAATTTGCCTAAAGAAAGCAGAATAGAGCCAGTAAAATTAAATGTGCTTAAAGCTGTTAAAAGCCAGTGATTTGAAAGTTTCTGTTATGGCTCTGGAACTCGGTGAATCTGAACGAGATATTCGGCTAGCAATTGATAGGGCCAGAAATATAGATGACATAAATATTCAAAAATTGGGTCAAACCATATTTGGTTTAAGGCCTGGCAGTTGGCAAAAAAATAAGACATCCTGAATTTATGGCCGAACCCACCAACTACAAAGTCATTGCGGAAAATCGCCGCGCTCGGTTTGATTATTTCCTTGAAGAAACCTTTGAGGCTGGCATCGTGCTGACCGGCACAGAGGTCAAATCGCTGCGCAATGGTCGGGCCAATATCACGGAATCTTACGCCGGTGTCGAAGGGGCGGATATCGCCCTGATCAATGCCGATATCCCGCCCTATGCGCAGGCCAATCGCTTTAATCATGAGCCGCGCCGTATCCGCAAACTGTTGCTGCATCGTAAGCAGATCGACCGGCTGATGGGGGCCGTGCAGCGTGAAGGCCTGACCATCGTGCCGGTTAAGCTCTATTTCAACGAAAAGGGCTTTGCCAAGCTGCAGATCGCGCTCGCCAAGGGTAAGAAAAATCACGATAAGCGCGAAGCTGTGGCCGAGCGTGACTGGCAGCGCGATAAGGCGCGGCTAATGCGCGATCGGGGCTGATTAGACCAGATTACAGGTCTTCGTCATCGAATTGATCGGCGAATTTCGGCGCATTCTGCTGAGCCTGACGCGGACGGCCCACAACGCTGGCCAGATCAGCCAAATCTACAAACGTATCGGCCTGACGGCGCAGCTCATCCGAGGTCATCGGCGGTTGAGACTTGACGGTTGACACCACCGTCACGCGGCAGCCTTTGCGCTGAACGCTTTCGATCAGACGGCGGAAGTCGCCATCGCCCGAAAATAGCACCAGATGGTCGGCATGTTCAGCCATTTCCATCATGTCGCAGGCGATTTCGATATCCATATCCCCGCGCCAGCGCTTACGCCCCTGCGAGTCGGTATACTCCTTGGCCGTTTTGGTAATCAGCGCGAAGCCGTTGTAGTCGAGCCAGTCCACCAGCGGACGGATCGGTGAATAGTCATCGCCTTCGACCAGGGCGGTATAATAATAGGCGCGGATCAGTATGCCGCGCTTACGGAATTCATCCAGTAGCTTGCGGTAATCGATGTCGAAGTTTAAAGCCTTGGCGGCCGAATACAGATTGGCGCCGTCGATAAACAGAGCGATTTTGTCGGTGGGATAAAAACTCATGGCAATGGCTTTCTAAAAATAGGGCAGTCGGTAATGGAGGACGGTAAAATCTATATTGCATATGGGGCTAATCTACCCGGCCGTCACGGGAATCCTTCGCAGGATTTAGCCCATGTTGTCAAGAGATTGCGCGCATTAAGCGTCAATGTTGAGCAGGCTTCCAAGCTTTGGCGATCAAAAGCCTGGCCCAACCCTGATGACCCACCATTTCATAACGCCGTTTTTCGAGTATCGACCGATTATTTACCCTATGATTTATTACAGCTTTTGCACGGTCTTGAAGTCGAAGCAGGTCGTATTCGCAGCGCTGAACTTGGCGAGCTTAAAAATTCGCCGCGTGTACTTGATCTTGATCTTATCGCCTTCCGAAACCTGGTGGTTGACGACAGTAACATGATTTTGCCGCATCCGCGGGCTCATGAGCGGGGATTTGTTATGGGGCCGCTGGCCGAGATTGATCCAGACTGGATGCATCCGGTACTTAAGCAGACCGCTCGCGAACTGGCCGCCAAGGTTACAGTCGGTTTAGATGCCTATCCAATTGACGCATGAGGCTTACGCTGGTCTAGCCAACTATAGAGGCCAACGCCTAACAATACCAAGGCCGTGCCCGCAATGTCAGAAGCGGTTATGACTTCGCGCAGGATCAGCCCGCTCAAGATAAGGGTGATGACCGGGTTGATGAAGCCAATCACAGCGTTGGCCTGAGACGAGATACGTGACAGAGCGAAATTGATCAGGTAACTCGGCAGGACGGTGGCCCCGATGGCCAGGCCCAAACAGAGCCACAACAGGGGCGCGGATAAAGCAATGTCCGATACCTTATGGGTCACTCCGAAGTGAATAAAGGAGGCTATCGCCGCTCCGGTCATCGCCCATGACGTGAACAGAGAAGGGCCCATTTTTTTGATCACCGGTTTGGCCAGCAACAGGTAAAGCGCAAACGCGACCGATGAGGCGGTAACCCATAAGGCCCCGGCGGTGATATTGCCGCCTTTGGTATGCATATCGGTTATGAACACCAGACCCAGGCCGGCATAGGAAATGGCGAAGGCCGATAACGCCCACGGTTTAATCTTGTGGCCGAAGAACAAGGCGCCCAGCAAAATGACAAACAAAGGGTAGGTGAACAGGATCAACCGCTCAAACTGTGGCGTCAGATGTACCAATCCTTCAAAATCCGTATAGCTGGCAAACCAATAGCCCAGAACACCGACGGCAATAGCTTGTACATAGGTTTGACGCGGAATATCGATCGTGGCCCGATGCTTCCACCAGGTGATCAGTCCCACCAGCAGGAAAAAGGGTGTGGCCATCAGCAGGCGCAGGGCTAACAGGGTCGTGGCATCGACATCATAGACATAGGCCAGCTTGATATAGATGCCCTTGGTGGCAAACAGAAATGAGCCCAGCAGCGCCAGTCCGTAACCGCCCCATGTCATGAGCGGATTTGGTTTTTCTGAACTGTCGGTGGGGATCGTCTCTGACATGGTGAGGGCCTGATACTGCGGGCCCTGATATCATGTAAATAGGCAGCACCCTGATGACGTAAGGTGCCGGTAACTCAGGCGCCTGTTTTGAAGCGACGCGCGCGGCGCGCAAGCTTAAGCGCCCAGAGCGGCTTTTCAGTTTTCTCGACGGTCTTGCGGTCCCGGCGTGCATCAACAGCGACCGGGCGTGGCGTCGTGGGCGCAAGGGTGTTCAGGCGATAGGCAAGGTGCGTAATCATGGCGGCGGCTATACAGGGGTATGGTTTCTAATGCAACATGGCTTGCGGCCTCCAAAGAATTTATACGCACCCGGTTGTGTTTTTGAACCAACAGCGCTAAACAGCGCGGTTCAACCGGTACATATACGCTATTGCGGCAGGTCTGCCCTTATAAGCGCATATAGAATTTGAGGATTTCATGGCTCGCGTCACTGTCGAAGATTGCATCGAAAAGGTCGATAACCGCTTCAATCTGGTTCTTCTGGCCGCCCATCGTGCCCGTGCCATTTCGTCGGGTTCGGCAATCCTGCTGGATCGTGACAATGATAAGAACCCGGTTGTGGCCTTACGCGAAATCGCCGAAGAGGTTCTGCCGCCGGAAACCCTGACCGAGAGCCTGATCGCCAGCCTGCAACGCGTCGATGAGCGCACTGAGGCTGAGGAAGAGGCCGAGACTCTGGCGCTGCTGGCTGATCCGCAGCACATGCAAATGTCGGAAAGCGAACTGATCCGCGCCCTTCAATCTGATCGCGACGGTGGTCAGGAAGAACGCTACTAACTATTTGCGTCCTTTTCAGACGAACATAGCCGCACCCGAAAGGGGGCGGCTTTTTCGTGCGTGGGTATCCTGTGTGTCTCTGTTTTGACTATATTTTTTCTGGATAAGCTGAAAAAGCGGGCGTATGGTTATTATATGGGGGTTGAGGTCCTTAAACATTAAGGATTTCTTATGTACCATAAGGGTTTGATACAGACTATGTCGGCAGAAGGTCATCAGGTTTTTGAGCGAAGCGCAGCGGGAAAATCTTCCGTGGCTTCGGATGTGCCTGAACCCAATGTCCCGCCGGGATTTCCGGCTGACCGGCCACCGGAAACGCCGCCGCTTGATCCACCGCCAGAGACACCACCTCTTGATCCGCCGGTTGAAAAGCCGCCGGTGTCCCCGCCGACTGAACTGCCACCGCCCGTTCAGGTGCGGCCCAAATTCCTGCGTCAGGTTGAACTGATTGAGCGCGTAGCCGCCTATGATCCGACCGTGGATGAGGCCATGCTCAACCGCGCCTATGTCTACGCCATGCGTATGCACGGGGCGCAGTTGCGGGCGTCGGGCGATCCTTATTTTGCCCACCCCATCGAAGTGGCGGGCATTCTGACCGATTATAAGCTTGATGGCTCAGCGATTGCCGCCGCACTGCTGCACGATACGATCGAAGATACGCCCGCGACGCGCGAAGAAATCGCCGCCAAGTTTTCAGAAGATGTGGCGCAATTGGTCGAAGGGGTGACCAAGCTCACCCGCCTTGAACTCCAGTCGGAATATACCAAGCAGTCGGAAAACCTGCGCAAGTTCATTCTGGCCATATCGCGTGATATCCGGGTGCTGCTGATCAAGCTGGCTGACCGCACCCACAACATGCGCACCCTGCAATATGTGCCTGAATCCAAACGGGAACGTATTTCGCGGGAAACGCTTGAGGTCTACGCGCCTTTGGCGCGCTCCATCGGCTGCAATCGGTTTGCGACGGAGTTGGAGGATCTGGCCTTCACCTACATCAATCCGACCGCTAAGGCCGCCATTGGTCGCCGGCTTGAGGACATGCGCGCCAAGAAGGGCGCCGTGGTTTCCCAGATCGCCAAGGACGTTAAGGAGCGGCTTTACAAATATGGCATCAAGGCCGAAGTCTACGGTCGTGAAAAATCGCCTTATTCGATCTGGCGCAAGCTTCAGCGCAAATCGATCGGCTTTTCGCAACTGTCGGACATCTTTGCCTTCCGCGTTATTGTTGATTCAGAAGATGACTGCTACCGCGCTTTGGGCCTGATCCATCGCACATGGAGTTGTGTGGGCGATCGCTTCAAGGATTTTATCTCAACCCCTAAAAGCAACAACTACCAGTCCCTGCACACGACGGTGGTGGGGCATAAGGGCACGCGGATCGAGCTTCAGATTCGCACCGAAGAAATGGACCGCGTCGCCGAAGAAGGTGTGGCGGCCCACTGGAACTATAAAAACCACGCCTATGGCTTTGACGAAGAGGCGGCGACCAAACGCGGCGGCCGCAACCCGATAAACAGCTTAAGAAATATCGTCCAGATCGTTGAAAATGGTGGCGATTCTGAAGACTGGGTTGAACATGCCAAGATGGAAATGTTCCTCGATCAGGTGTTCTGCTTCACCCCCAAGGGCCGCCTGATTACCTTGCCACGCGGGGCTATGCCGCTTGATTTCGCCTTTGCTGTGCACACCGAGGTTGGCGAAACCGCCATCGGTGCGCTCATTAACGGCGAACATCGTCCGCTGCGTACGGTTCTGCAAAACGGCGATCAGGTTGATATTCTGACCGGTGTCGAATCGCGCATCAATCCCGACTGGCAATCTTTGACCATTACGGGGCGCGCACGCTCAGCCATTCGGCGTAATATTCGCCAGACCGAGCGCGAAGACTTCATCAAGCTGGGGCGGGCGGCGATTGAGCGGGCGGCGGCTCAGGTTGATAAATCGCTTAATGACATAAGCTGGCGCACGGCGTTTGAGCGCTTTCAGGTGCCGAATCAGGACGAACTTTACGAACTGTGCGGACGCGGCAAAATTACGCCGGTCAAGATTCTTGAGGCCGTGTTCCCAGGTCTTACTATACCCGCACTAATGGCGACCGATGGCCTGACGCGAATCAAAGATGGTGAGGGCGCACGGGCGTTTGTTCGGGGCTCGGCTTTGCGTGAGCATCACCGTATTCGTTTTTCGCGCTGCTGCTGTCCGGTGCCGGGGGAGCGAATCGTCGGCATTGTTGAGGATGTCGATGTCCACGTCCACTCAATCGAATGTGATACTCTGGAGCAGTTTGAAGACAACAAAGATGTCTGGGTTGACCTGCAGTGGACGCTAAATGCCGAGAAAAACACCATCAGCGTCGCGCGCATCCGTGCCAATATGCAAAATAAACCTGGCGTACTGGGTATTACCTGCACATTAATCGGTGAAGCCAAGGGCAACATTATCAATATGCATTTGACGAATAATCAGGTCGATTTTCTTGACGTGGAATTTGAAATCGAAGTCATTGATGCTAAACACCTGACCAACATCAGCGCGGCCCTGCGCACCTGCCCCTCGGTCGAGAGTGTGGAGCGGATTCGGGGCAACGCCTAACTTTTCAAGAGTACGGGCCTGTTTATGACTTCCGAAGACGTTATCAATGAATTCCGCGCCGCGAATGCCTTGCGCGAAGGCCACTTTGTGCTGTCGTCCGGCCTGCATAGCCCGATGTTTTTGCAAAAAAATCTGGTGTTCATGGATGCGGCCCGCTGTGAGCGGTTGTGTAAGGCGCTGGCTGAAAAAATCATCGCTACGGTCGGGCCGGTCGATCTGGCGATTTCACCTGCGGTCGGGGGTATCATTCCGGGCTATGAGACGGCGCGCCATCTGAAGGTCAACTCGATGTATGTTGAACGTGAAGGTGGGGCGTTTAAACTGCGCCGCGGCTTTCATTTTGAGCCGGGTGCTAAAATTGTCATGGTCGAAGATATTGTCACGACGGGCCTGTCATCGCGCGAGTGTATTAAGGCCATTCAGGATCTGGGCGGTGAAGTGGTGGCGGCAGCCTGCATCGTTGATCGTTCTGGCGGTGAAGCCGATGTCGGCGTGCCATTGATCTCGCTGGCCAGCCTTAAGGTTCCGGCCTATCCGGCCGATCAATTGCCCGCGGACCTTGCCGCTATCCCCGTCGAAGACCCCGGCAGCCGTCGTCTGGCGAAAGCCTGAGCCATGTCGCAGCGTATTCGCTTAGGGTTAAATATCGACCATATCGCGACGGTGCGGAATGCCCGTGGTGGCCATAGTCCTGATCCTGTTCGGGGCGCACGTCTGGCGATTGCGGCAGGCGTAGACGGGATCACGGCTCACCTGCGGGAGGATCGTCGCCATGTGCGCGACGGCGACATTACGGCCTTAGCTAATCTGTGTAATGAACTGAATACACCGCTAAATTTTGAGATGGCGGTGACCGAAGAGATGCTGTCTCTGGCCGAAAATCTGCGGCCCCACGCGGCCTGTCTGGTGCCGGAACGCAGGCAGGAGCGTACGACCGAAGGCGGTCTGGATGTCGCCGGACGCATGGATGAGATCGGTGCGGCCGTAGCGCGCTTGACCAAGGCGGGGGTCAGGTCGTCGCTGTTTATCGCCACCGATCCGGCTCAGGTTTCGGCGGCGGAGACCATTAAGGCGCCTGTCGTCGAGTTCCATACCGGCGCTTTATGCGACGCGTTCCGCGAAGGTGATATGGCGCTTTATGAAAATGAATTGAAAGCCTTAAGGCGGGCGGCTGAGATGGCGCATAAGGCTGGTATCGAGGTTCATGCGGGCCACGGCATTGATTATGATACGGTGACGGCTATCGCGCAAATTCCGCAGGTAAAGGAACTGAACATCGGTCACTTCCTGATCGGGGAGGCGATTTTTACCGGCCTTGAGACTTCGATCCACAAGATGCGCTTGCTAATGGATGCGGCCAGAGGTTTGACTTCCAGATGATCGTCGGTATCGGCAATGACCTGGTTGATGCGCGCCGGATTGAGCAGTCGATTGAAAATTTCGGGGAAAAATTTCTCAACCGAATATTCACGGCTGACGAACAGGCCCGCGCGCAGGCGCATGCCAAACCAGTCTTATCTTACGCCAAACGCTTTGCGGCCAAGGAGGCCGTGGCTAAGGCGCTCGGCACCGGCATTAGCGGGTTTCGATTTATCGATATCGAAGTCTTTAATAATGGCGCGGGAAAGCCCGAAATCATTTTGCATCGGAGGGCGCTGGAGCGGATGAAAGCGCTGGTCAAGCCCGATCATAATTATCACATCCACCTGTCATTGAGCGACGAATGGCCCTATGCCAGCGCCTATGCGGTGATTGAAGCCTTGCCCTTGCCATAATCTGTGGTTAGGTGAGGCGCAAGGTAACGGGGCAATACTATGAGCGCGGAAGACAAGGTGGTCGAGGACGATATGGCAACGAGCAAGGGGAGCAGTGCCACCGGCGGCGCCAAAGAAGAAACCAGTGAGATCATCAAGACGGTCATCTATGCGCTGCTGATCACGCTCGTGTTTCGCACTCTGTTTTTCCAGCCTTTTACAATTCCGTCAGCGTCAATGGAGCCTAACCTTTACGAAGGCGACTACATCGTGGTTTCCAAGTGGGATTACGGCTATTCCAAATATTCGTTCCAGTGGCCGCTGCCGTTCATTAAGGGCCGGATTATGGACAAAGCGGCCAAGCGTGGCGATATTGTCGTCTTCAAGCTGCCGCGTAATCCCAAGGTTGATTACATTAAGCGCGTCGTCGGTGTGCCGGGTGACCGGATACAGATGCGCCATAATCAGCTGTATATCAATGATATCCCGGTGGCTGCCAAAAACCTTGGGGCTGTGACGCCGCAGATTAGCTACGACAGCCAGTACGCCACCAAGTATGAGGAAAGCCTGCCGGAGGGTTCTACCCACTTTATGCAGGACCTGCGTACCGATGGCCCGGCGGATGACACGCCTGAATATATTGTTCCGGCTGATCATTATTTCATGATGGGCGACAACCGCGATAATTCGATCGACAGCCGCTACGCTATGGACGATCCGATCCAGCCGGGTGTTGATTTTGTGCCGGCCGAAAACCTCGAAGGGCGCGCGACCATGGTACTGGTGTCATGGAACGAAGGTTCCTCGATCTGGAAACCGTGGACCTGGTTGAACCTGCGTTGGGATCGCCTGTTTAAATCCCTTAAGTAAATTGCGGGTTTTGTTTTCTTTGGCGCGGGATTGGTGTATCTGACGCCCTATGAACCTGAGACGATCCGCCCTCAGCGCCCTTGAGGCGCAACTGGGTTACGAATTTAAGGACAAGACCTTGCTCGATCTGGCGTTGACCCACGCCAGCGTAGCTGAGGGCGCGCGCAAGATCGCTGACAATGAACGCCTTGAGTTTTTGGGCGATCGGGTTTTGGCATTGATGGTGTCCGAAGCCCTGATGGAGGCCTTTCCTGACGCCAGTGAAGGGGAGTTGTCGCGGCGATTCCACAGTCTGGTCAGTCGCGAAACCTGCGCCGATGTCGCCAAAAACTTGGGTGTCGGCCCGGCGCTACGGTTGGCGGCGGGGGAGACCAAAAGCGGCGGGCGCGAAAACCTCACCATCCTTGGCGATGCGTGCGAAGCCCTGATTGCCGCCATCTATATCGAAGCCGGGTTCGAGGGTGTGGTGCGTTTGTTCAAGCCGTTGTGGACTGAGCGGATGCAGGCGTCCGGCAACAGCGTGCGCATCAACCCGAAATCTTACCTACAGGAATGGGCCGCCTCAAAGCAAAAGGCCCTGCCTAAATATTCTATAATTAACCGATCCGGCCCCGACCACGCTCCGGTTTTTACCATCGAAGTGACTGTCGACGGGCACCCCTCTCAATCCGCCACCGGGCGATCGCGGCAGGAAGCTGAAAAATCCGCCGCCCTTGGCTTTATCGAACGTGAAGGCTTAGCGTGACCGAACATAACCCCTCTCATCGTGCTGGCTTCGTGGCCATTATCGGTGCGCCCAATGCAGGCAAATCAACCCTGGTCAATCAACTGGTGGGCTCAAAAGTATCGATCGTCACCCAAAAGGTTCAGACGACGCGCTTTCCGGTGCGCGGCATTGCCATGCACGGCGAGGCTCAGATCGTGCTGGTTGACACGCCAGGTATCTTTAAACCGCGCCGTAGGTTGGACCGCGCCATGGTCAAGTCGGCCTGGGGTGGGGCGGAAGACGCCGATCATGTCGTGTTGCTGATCGATGCCCCGGCCCAGATCGCGGTCGAGCATCCGTCTGCCGATACGCCCAAAGCCACGGCTGCTGATCACCGCGCCGTCGAAGATGTGGCGGCGATTATCGAGGGCCTTAAACAATCGAACACCCGCGCCACGCTGGTGGTCAATAAGATCGATATGCTCAAGCGCGATAACCTGCTGGCGCTGGTCGACACGCTTTATAAGGCCGATATTTTCGATGAGGTCTTTATGATCTCCGCGGAAAAAGGCCTTGGCGTTGCGGATCTGAAAGAGTCGCTGGCCAATAAGATGCCGCTAGGGCATTGGCTTTATCCGGAAGATCAGGCCGCCGATGCGCCTGCGCGGATTCTGGCGGCGGAAATTACGCGCGAAAAGCTGTTCCTGCGGGTTCACGAAGAACTGCCTTATTCGGCAGCGGTATCGACGACCGAGTTTAAGGATCTGCCTGATGGTTCGGCGCGGATCGAGCAGGTCATTTTTGTCGAGCGTGATGGTCAGCGCGCTATTGTGCTGGGTAAAAACGGCCAGACCCTGAAATGGATTGGCCAGAAATCGCGCGAGGAACTGTCGAAACTGCTCGATCGTCCGGTGCATCTGTTCCTGCATGTCAAGGTCAATGAGCGCTGGACCGATGACCGTGCGCTTTACACCCAGTTCGGTCTGGAGTTTGAGTCCTAATATCCGTGTCTGTGCAATTTGTGGATGAAGCCATTGTGTTAAGCGCGCGCGGTCACGGAGAGACCGGCGCGATTGTCCATGTGCTTACCCATGAACATGGCCATATCGCCGCCCATATCGCAGGGGGCGCCTCGCGACGCATGAAGCCGTATCTTCAGGCGGGGGCGCATGTTGAAGTCAGCTATCGGGCGCGCAGTGCCGACCAGCTAGGCAGCGCTACGATTGAGCCATTAGGCGAGGGGGCGTCTGATTTGCTCGATGATCCTCTGGCGCTTACAGGGCTTCAAACCGCCTGCCTTATGACCCAGTATTGCTTGCCGGAGCGTGAGGTGCATGTCGGCGCCTATCATGGCTTGTCGGCACTAATGATGATTCTGCCGCACCCTGAGATCTGGCCTGCGGTTTATGTGCGATTCGAGGCCGGTCTGCTTGAGGCGCTAGGGTTTGGTCTGGATTTATCAGCCTGCGCGGTCACGGGGGAGCGCGATGATCTTATCTATGTCAGCCCCCGCTCTGGCCGGGCTGTAAGCCGAAGTGCCGGTGAAGCCTATAAAGATAAATTATTGAAATTGCCTATGTTTATGCTGTCATCCCAAGGCGGTGTGCAAACCGGCGATATAGGTCTTGGGCTTGAGCTTACCGGGCACTTTCTTGAGCGAAACGTCTTTCATACCCTCAATAAACCCTTGCCGGAGGTGCGCGTGCGCCTTATGCAAACCTTGAGTGATGCAGGCTATATGTAAGCGTTCCATTAGCCAGAGGTTGGTTGCTTTGTGAAATCCACCCTTTGGTAACCACTCACATGTCATAGTTATGTTAAATAAACTCAGCGGCGGATTTGCCCTTTCATGATCTATAGCGAACAGCAATTGCTTGAGGCCAATGTCAACCCGGCGACCGGATTGGCCACGGATTACCTCAACCTGTTCAACGAAGCCATTATGCTGTTTGAAATGGGCATGGACATGCCCGACATGGCTGAGGAACTGATGGACTGGCAGCGCCGGGACTATGTCAGCCATTTTGAAAACTCAGGCTTTGAACAAAAAGACGTGGTGGTGCGTGCCTATGAAACCGCACCGGTCGAGGTTCGTGCCGCCTTTGATGAGTGCTGTGACATGGCATTGGATACGTTTGAGTCGTCTATCCAGATATTGCTGTCGTCGCTTGAAACGCCTGTGGCCCACGAAGAACTTGAAACCCGTCTGGCGGAGATGAAGGAACTGGTCAGCGAGATGGATTCGCATATCCATGGCCGGGTCAAGCCTTCTGAAACCGACGCCCAGAGTGCGGTTGACGCACTGTTTTAGGTCCACAATCCCCATAAATTAACGGGATACCTTTGCTTATAAGGGCGCAGCGCTTTAATCTGCGTCGTTATGAGTGATGTAGTGATTCCCGAAAACGCCGGTGGGCGGATACTGAACGAAGACTTGGGCGAAGCCCTGTCGCGGCGCTATCTGGCCTATGCCTTGTCTACCATTATGCACCGGGCCCTGCCGGACGTGCGCGATGGTCTGAAGCCTGTGCACAGGCGCGTGCTCTATGCCATGCACAATATGCGTCTGAACCCTCAATCGGCCGCACGTAAGTGCGCTAAGGTCGTCGGGGAAGTCATGGGTAACTTCCACCCGCACGGTGACCAGTCGATCTATGACGCGCTGGTGCGGATGGCGCAGTGGTTCGCGCAGCGCTACCCCATGGTCGATGGTCAGGGTAATTTCGGTAATATCGACGGCGATTCCGCCGCCGCCATGCGTTACACTGAGTGCAAGATGACGGCGGCAGCTATGCTGTTGCTGGACGGCATTGATGAAAACGCCGTCGATTTTCGCCCGACCTATGACAATCAGGACGAAGAACCGGTTATCTTGCCAGCGGGGTTCCCAAACCTGTTGGCCAATGGCGCGACCGGTATTGCGGTGGGTATGGCGACCTCGATTCCGCCCCACAATGTTTCCGAGTTGATCGACGCCTGTAAGCTGCTGATTGAGAGCCCTCATTCGGATACGGCGGCCCTGATGCAGTTCGTGCAGGGGCCAGATTTTCCCACTGGCGGGATATGTGTTGAACGCCCGGAGACCATTCAGGAAGCTTATGAAACCGGACGTGGTTCCCTGCGGACGCGGGCACGGTATGAGGTTGAGGATCTGGGGCGCGGCAACTGGCGCATCAAGGTCACTGAAATACCTTACATGGTGCAAAAGTCGCGCCTGATCGAACAACTGGCCGATCTGATCGAAGCCAAAAAAGCCCCGCTTCTGGGTGATGTCCGTGACGAATCAGACGAAGAAATCCGTCTGATTCTTGAGCCTAAGACGCGTAATATCGAACCCGAAGTCCTGATGGAAAGCCTGTTCAAGGTTTCTGATCTGGAAACACGTTTTGCGATCAATATCAACGTGCTGGATGCTTCCGGTGCGCCGCGGGTTATGGGACTTAAGCCATGTCTGGTGGCTTTCCTTGATCACCGCCGGATAGTTTTGGTACGCCAGTCGAACTGGCGTCTGGAGCGGATCGAAAAGCGTCTGCACGTCCTTGATGGCTTGATGATCGCGTTCCTTAATCTGGATGAGGTCATTCGTATCATCCGTGAGGATGAAAAGCCGCGCGATACTTTGATGGCGCGTTTTTCTCTCAGTGAACCCCAGGTCGATTACATCCTTGATACGCGTTTGCGTCAGTTGGCGCGGCTTGAGGAAATGGCGATCCAGAGCGAGCATGACAAACTGGCCAAAGAACGTGATGGGCTGCTGGCCCTGCTGGGGTCCGAAAAGAAGCAGTGGAAGCGGATTGATGAGCAGTTAAGCGAAGTCCGCAAACAGCTTTTGTCGCAGCGCCGCACGACCTATGCCGAAGCTCCGCAGGGCATTGAAGTGGCCTCAATCGAATCCTACCTGCCAAAAGAGCCGATTACCGTCATCCTGTCAGAGCGTGGCTGGATTCGGGCGGCTAAGGGACGTATTGAAGATCCGTCCGAACTAAAGTTTAAAGAAGGCGATCAGCACGCCTTCCTGATCCCGGCGTTTACGACCGATAAGCTGCTGATCATGACATCCGATGGTCGCTTCCTGACGCTGGGCTGTGACAAACTGCCATCGGCGCGGGGCCATGGTGAGCCATTGCGGTTGATGCTGGATATCGAAGAGTCGGCTAAGATCATGACCATCTTTACCTTCACGCCCGGTCAAAAGCGCCTGATGGTCTCAAAGAATGGTTATGGCTTTATCATGAACGAAGAAGACGCTCTGGCCAACAAAAAGGCGGGTAAGCAGGTGCTTAACGTCGATGGCACCGAAGCGTTCGCGACCTTGCCCGTGACCGGTGACCAGGTCATGATCCTGGGTGAAAACAATAAACTCCTGATCTATCCCGTGTCAGAACTGCCCGAAATGGCACGCGGCAAGGGCGTCAAGCTTCAGGGCTATAAGGACGGCGGCGTCAGGGACATCACTCTGTTCGATTCAACGCAGCCCGTGGTTTGGTACGATGGATCGAGAAAAGCGCGTGATTTCAAGGATTTCAAGGACTATGTCGGCAGGCGGGCATCGGTCGGACGCATCGCGCCGCGCGGCTTGAGAAAGCTGCGGCCAAGCGGATAGTGTGGCCTAAATCACTCTTTGGCCACTCACCGCATGCGGCAAGTAAATTGCATATTGATGGCGCATCTGTTTCATGTTGCAGTGCATCATCAATATGGGGTACTTTATGCGCGACTTAGCCAGTATCAACGACACGTCTGAAAAAATCAGCGATATGCTGACACATACGATTACCCTGATCGACGGTAAGTCGGTCACCCTACGCGATCTTATCGGGCGTATCGGGGAGCAAGGTTTCCTGCTGTTGTGCGCGCTTCTGACCCTGCCGTTTCTGTTGCCCGTATCAATTCCCGGTGTCAGCACAGTGTTTGGGGTGGCCATATTGCTGATCAGTCTGGCGATTACGCTCAATCGTTTGCCTTGGCTACCCAGCCAGATTCTTGACCGCGAACTTGAGGCGGACAAGCTGGTTCCGGTGCTGGAAAGAGGCGTGAAGATTGTCTCCCGCATTGATCCCTATGTGCAGCCGCGCCTTCTGATGTTTTCAACAGGCGCTGTCATCAACAGGTTCAACGGGGCCGTGCTGATGTTTTCGGCACTGCTGCTGATGCTGCCTTTGGGCTTCATTCCCTTCTCCAACACCCTGCCTGGCGTCGCCATTTTATTGATGTCGATAGGCATGGTTCAGCGTGACGGCGCTTTGGTGGTTGCGGGCTACAGCTTTGTGATAGCTACTCTGGTCTACTTTGGCGTTCTGGCCTATGCCGCCCTGAGTGCTGGGCAAGGCTTGTCATCCCTGATTTCTTAAGGCCTGATGCGCTGCCAGCCGCCATCGGTTAGGCCTTCGAGGGGGCGGTAGCGGGACTTGTAGTCCATCTTGGGGCTGCCCTTCACCCAATAGCCCAGATAGACATACGGATAGCCAACTTTTTGAGCCTGAGCGATGTGGTCAAGGATAACATATCGGCCCAGAGACCGGCTCATCAGATCCGGATCATAAAAGCTGTAGACCAGTGACAATCCGTCATTGAGCGCATCGACCAGAACACAACCAATCAGGCGACCATCAAGCCTATATTCAATGATGTGTGTGCGCACCAGCGTGTCTTCGATCATGGCCACAAGGTCAGGCCAGGTCATGTCCATCATACCGCCGTCCGGGTGACGCGACCGGAGATAGCGTTGCAGTAATTCGTATTGTTCCCGGCTGGCTTCGGCTTCGACAAAGGATTTCGTAAGGTCGCTGTTGCGCTTAAAAATCCGCCGGTCACTTTTGGACAGAACATATTCATTCACCGGGATGCGCACCGATTGGCAGGCATTACAGTTATGGCAGGCGGGACGGTAGGCGATGTTCTGAGAGCGCCGGAACCCTATGGCCGATAGCTGGTCGTTGACGCTTATGGCTTCCAGAGGCGGCAGGTGCACAAACACCTTACGCTCTTCCAGATTAGGCAAATAGGGGCAGGGACCGGGTATGGTCAGATAATACCTGAGTTTTCGTCCCGGAAAATGCTCGCTCATAGCGCGTTACTGACGGCCTGAATTAAAATATCTGGAACCCTATCAGACCCCAAAAACGCCTTAAAGTGAAGGGTTATCTGGCAAAACAGGCGCTTCACGCAGCAAAATTATAGCGATGCGGCGATTTCCGGCAAGGGTGGGATCATCCGGATACAGCGGCTCCTTAGCGGCCTTGCCGGAAACCTGAGCGATTCGATCCTGATCAACACCCGCGCCTTGCAAAATCGATCGCGACGCATCTGCACGTTGCGCCGACAGCGCCCAGTCTTTTTCGGCACCGCCTGCCGTGCTGGCTGAGGTATGTCCGGTGATTGAAATGCGGTTCGGCAATTGATTGATAATCTTGGCTATAGCCCGCAACAGGGTTCGTGCCCGCTCATTGGGACGTGCGGAACCGGCATCAAACATGGATCGGCCTTCCTGATCAATCAATTGGACGCGCAGGCCTTCAGGAGTTTGGTCGATCAGAATGTTTTTAGATAGTTCCGCCAGTTCAGGCATGTCCTGTAAGGCCTGACGCAAGGATTCGGCGGCACTTCGGAATGATTCTTCCTCGCGCTTTAGAAGTTCTTCGCGCAGTTCGTCCTCACTGGATTTTGACAGGTCTCCGGAGGTGGTCGACTGGCCGTCACGGTCCTGCATATTGGGCGCTTCGGGGGCCAGTTGCTCAATAAATGCCATGGCGCCGGCACTTTGCGCACCTTCGTCGCCGACGGCCGTTCCACCCAGAATCCCGCCGGAGCCACTGGATGACGAAGACACGCTGGCGGGTGCGAAATAGTCGGCAACGCCGCGCTTTTGTTCGGGGCTGGTGGTATTTATCAGCCACATCAACAAAAAGAAAGCCATCATCGCGGTCACGAAGTCAGCATAGGCGACTTTCCACGCGCCGCCATGGTGGCCACCACCGACCACTTTTTTGACTTTTTTGATGACGACGGGGGCGTCGCGGCTGGCCATGAAGAATCCTTGCAGGCAAAGGGTTTCATGATGTTTAACGCTGTTATAGTTAACAGGTAGTTGAGGGGCGTGGCCTTCAAGCTTTGGTTTGACCTTATGCCCCGTCTCAGTCCATAGAGGGTATACATGATTTAAACCGTGAACCGGAGATTCCCGTGACTCAAAAACCGCCGTTGCGCCATGTGCTTGGGGCATTTGCCACCGGGGTGTGCGTTATTACGGCTCAGGCTAATGGGCATATTATTGGACTAACGGCCAATTCGTTTACGTCGGTATCCCTTGACCCGCCGCTGGTGCTTTGGTGTCTGGATAATCGCTGTGAGCGGTATGATATCTTCGCTAAGGCGGACGCATTTGACATCAATATCCTCAGCAGTGAACAAAGTCCTTTGTCTGACCGGTTTGCGCGCGGCGATGCGGTTATCGGGGATCATGAGGGCCTGTTGACGCTGGATCACCCTTTGCGCCTCAAGAAGGTCATTGGCTGGCTATCGTGCGTAACGCATGAAACGCGAGTTGTCGGTGACCACCTGCTCATTGTGGGCAAGGTTGAAGCCTATGACTACGGGGCGGGTGAGGGGTTGACGTTTTTTCGTGGCCGTTACGGTCAAACCCATATGTTCGGTTAAGGTAGCCTTATGAAAATAGTATTCGCAGGTCTGGGTGTCATGGGCGCTCCCATGGCCGGTCATTTGCTCAAAGCCGGACTATCGGTCACGGGCTATAATCGCAGCAATGATAAGGCGCAGATTTGGGCTGAAACGCACGGTGCGCCGGTTGATGCGGACTTTGAGCGTGCGGTCAGCACTGCGGACATTCTGGTTTTGTGTGTCGGTAATGACACTGATGTGCGCGGCTTGGTAATGCGCGCGGAAGAAGTCATGCCATCGGGCAGCCTGATCATCGATCATACGACGACGTCGGCTAAACTGGCGCGGGAACTTTTTGATGTATGTGCATCAAAAGGCATAGAATTTGTTGATGCCCCTGTCTCTGGCGGTCAGGCGGGGGCCGTCAATGGCCAGTTATCAATTATGGTGGGCGGTAGTGCTAACGCCGTAGAACGCGCACAGATTGTTTTCGCGCCCTATGCCAAAAGTGTTACCCATATTGGCGAGGCGGGGTCTGGACAATTGGCCAAGATGGCCAACCAAATCGCTATTGCCGGTGCGGTGCAAGGGGTGGCCGAAGCGCTTCATTTTACCAAATCGGCCGGTCTTGATCCGGCGTTGGTGTTTGACACGATTTCCAAGGGGGCGGCGGGGTCTTGGCAGATGGAAAACCGCTGGGCGACCATGGCGACGGATAAGTATGATTTCGGGTTTGCGGTCGATTGGATGCGCAAGGATTTAGGTATTGCGCTGGATGAGGCGCGCTCAAATGGCGCACATCTGTCGGTCGCCGCTCTGGTTGATCAGTTCTATTCGGAAGTGCAAGCCATGGGTGGCAAGCGCTGGGACACCTCATCGCTTCATGCGCGGTTAGAAGATCGTCGCAAAAAGCTTTGATTTCCGGGTTGGCCCCAAGACCTTTACCTGTTTAGTTTCTCAGCCACTTCCTTGGCAAAGTAAGTCAGAACACCTGACGCACCGGCGCGCTTGAAGGCCGTCAGGCTTTCCAGCACGGCGCGGTCGTGATCGAGTAAGCCCTGATCGGATGCAGCCTTGATCATCGCATATTCGCCGGACACCTGATAGGCGAAGGTTGGCACCTTAAATGTATCGGCCACACGCCAGACGATATCGAGGTAGGGCAGGCCCGGCTTGACCATGACCATGTCAGCACCTTCCTGGATATCGAGCGCGACTTCCCGCAGGGCTTCATCAGTATTGGCGGAATTCATCTGATAGGTTTTCTTATCGCCTTTCAAGGCTTTGACGCCGATGGCGTCACGATAAGGGCCGTAAAATGCTGAGGCATATTTGGCGGCATAGGACATGATCAGCGCGTCCTTATGCCCGCGGGTCTCCAGAGCCTGACGGATCGCGCCGATGCGGCCATCCATCATGTCTGAGGGGGCAACAATATCAGCACCGGCTTCATATTGGACGACGGTTTGCTCAATCAGAGCTTCAATCGTCGCATCATTGTCGATCTTATCGTTGATCAGAAGACCGTCGTGACCGTGGTCGGTATAGGGATCAAGGGCGACATCGACAATCAGCCCGATATCGGGAACGGCGGACTTAATGGCGCGGCAGACCAGTGGAATTATGCCTTGTGGGTCAAGGGCGGCGCGTCCGTCGCTGAAGCGCTTGCGTTCATCAATGTGAGGAAATAGCGCCAGCGCTTTTATGCCAAGATCGCGGGCGGCCTTGGCTTCACGTACGGCCTCATCAAGGCTCAGGCGATCAATGCCCTTAAGTGAGCCAATTGGATCGCGGGCGATGTCGCGGTCGTGAACGAATATGGGCCAGATAAGATCGGAGGCTAAGAGCGTGTGTTCCTGAACCAGGTCCCTGATCCAGCCATTTTGACGTAGGCGACGGGGACGTGCAAACGGGTAGGCTCCCGTAACAGGAACGAAGGTCATTCTAAAAACTCAAAATTGGAAGATCAGTTGCCGGTTTTGCAGTCGGCATAGGCCTGAAAAATGTCCTTGCCAATACATTTGTGCTTGATGAGGCGAAGAAAACCGACCGTCGAGGTGGTCAAAATCCACAGGGTCGCAATCAGGGTAAAAAAGGCGGAAACAATAAAGCCGGAAGCGGCGGTAATAATGGAAACAACGGGAATTTTGGAGGTATCAAGGTCGTTGAGATTTATATCTAAGGTTCGCCAGTCCGTTACATCATATTGGGTCATGAAAATTTGGATGATGGTGAAGGTCAGAAACACCGTGCAAATCAGAGCGATGAAGGTGGCCATGGACCAAAGGACGAACACGACCCAGAAGTTGCGAATTTGATAGGCGTAATGGCTGGTAATATAATTCTTGATCTGCGATTTTCGCATATAGGCGATAACGGCGGCGATAAGCGCGGTAAGGCCAAGCGAAAACGGGCTTACAAATAATAGCCCATACACCAGAAATGCCAGGTTGCGTTCATCGGCCGCAGATGTCGCCTTTGGCGACGCGCTGATGCGGCCCCCCAACGTGGACTGAATACCGAGATGCGTCAAAATGCCTGAGGCTTCTGGACGATGGTGATCGGTTATCATTCTTGATTTCCTTCCACGACACGCAGGAATAAGCGGGCATCATGGCAAATAATTGATGAAAATGCAAACCGTGATGCATCGCACCCTTATTTTAAGCTTAATCGTGATAGGGCCATAACGGTGTTCCAATTGCGCGCGGTCGCTGTGACTCTCAGGGCTTTCTCAATCTTTTCAGCAAGTTTTGACGTGCCCAAGCCCGATGGTGTGTGTAAATAAAGGGCCAAATCCGTAAGCACATAGGCTTCGTCTTCTTTTTTTAGCTCACCCAAAACTTCGTGATCAGGGTTAATGGAGGGGCTTTTGAGGTAATAAACGTGGAGTGATTTCGGTATCTGCGTAGCCTTTTTAAACGGATTGGCGGCTATGATCGCGCTGAAATCATCACGATTTAAAACGTGAATGCCGCATTCAAACCCGAAAGTGTCTTTAACCACATCCGCAACATCTGTTTCAATTTTAGAGAGGCTGTCGGGGCTTTTGAGAACCACGTTGCCGCTTTGAATGTAGGTTTCGACGTCTGTATAGCCAAGAGATTCGAGGGCTGTTTTTAGCGTTTTCATTGGTATTTTTTTGTGGCCACCGACATTAATGCCTCGAAAAAGAATGACGAAGGTCTGCATGATAATGGTTCTCAAGTTCAATAAAATGAGGGGTTTATTTTAAGGGGTGCGGCATTTAGCCCTACATAAATCGTGGAATTTAACCTAATATTATGGTCAAAGAGAAATGTTTCAGCCCCATGCTTAGTTCTGGGGCTGGTCAGGCGCGGATTATACCCTTATATGCGCGCCACAAATACAAGGCGTAAGCGCTGTGTGCAGCGCCGGAGATTGATATAATGGACTATAATGCCGCTTTTGAGGCCGCTGTCGAAACCGTCCGTTCGGAAGGTCGCTACCGCGTGTTCGCTAACCTCAAGCGTCATAATGGTCAGTTTCCGCGCGCGACCTGGGAGCGTCCTGATGGCACGCATCAGGACGTAACGGTTTGGTGTTCCAACGATTATCTTGGCATGGGCCAAAACCCGGTTGTGCTTGAGGCCATGCATAAAGCCATAGATGAAGCGGGGTCTGGTTCGGGCGGGACACGTAATATTTCCGGCACGACCTGGTATCACAATGCGCTGGAAGCCGAGTTGGCTGATCTGCATCAAAAGCAGGCGGCGTTGGTGTTTACGTCCGGCTATGTCGCGAACGAAGCCACGCTGACGACCCTTTATAAAATTTTGCCGGGTCTGATCATCTTTTCCGACGCGCTTAATCATGCGTCGATGATCGCCGGTATTCGTAACGGCGGCGGTGAGCGGCATGTCTTCCGTCACAATGATCTTGAGCATCTGGAAGCGCTGCTGAAAGCGGCACCTGTCAATGCGCCGAAACTCATCGCCTTTGAGTCGGTCTATTCAATGGACGGCGATATTGCCGATATCCACGGCACGGTCGCTCTGGCCCAAAAATATGGCGCGCTAACCTATATCGATGAAGTTCATGCGGTCGGTCTTTATGGTCAGCGCGGTGCCGGTGTGGCCGAGCGCGACGGGATCATGGATCAGATCGATATCATCGAAGGTACTCTGGGTAAGGCCTTTGGCATGATGGGAGGCTATATCGCCGGGTCTGCAGCTATGGTGGATGCTATCCGTCTGTGGGCGTCGGGCTTTATTTTCACGACCTCTTTGCCGCCCGCGGTCATGGCCGGAGCCACGGCTTCGGTACGCTGGCTCAAAGAACACAATGAGCGCCGCGAAGCGCATCAGGAGCGCGCACAAACTCTGATGCGCCGTTTCCGTGAAGCCGGGATTCCGGTTCTGCCGTCAGTCAGTCATATTGTACCGGTTCTTGTCGGCCATGCCCATCACTGTAAGATGATTTCGGATATGCTGCTCAATGATTTCTCAATCTATGTGCAGCCGATCAATTACCCGACCGTGCCTAAGGGTACGGAGCGTCTGCGCTTTACGCCGTCTCCGGATCACGACGATAAAATGATGGATGAACTGGTATCGGCTATGGATAAGCTGTGGAGCCACTGCAATGTGGCACGTATGCCGGCCGTGGCGTAGGGCTTGAATCTGGGCCTAATTCGCTTTTAAGTAACGGTCTACGCTGAATCAGAGTTCGCCCATGCCCGAAGTGCTGCTAGAATATCATCGCAACGGCGCCTATCTCAAGGTCACGGCTGTCGATCCGGCGACGGGTGAGGAAGTTAGCGCCATGGGGCCTGCCAGTAATCCAGCGGCGGTCAAAAGTCTGGCGATTACGAAATTGCAGAACAAACTGGCCGCCCTTCGCCAAGCCCCGCCCGCCAAGCCCGGAAAATTCATTTAAAGCTTTGTGCTGCAACGCCACATAGGTGGTTTTTTGTCTTGGAATCACCAAGTTTAAGGTTTAACACACGCTTGGTTTCAGGCCGTATGTCGCACAACTGACATACGGCGGCTTCAGATGACAGGATCATGCCCGTGAACGCTCCCGCCCAGGCCGCATCGTTTATCCCGCAAGGATACTTCAACCATTCGCTCGAACAGTCGGATACGGCGGTTCTTGAGGCGATCAAGGGTGAGCTTCACCGTCAGCAGCATGAGATTGAACTGATTGCGTCGGAAAACATCGTCTCAAAGGCGGTACTAGAGGCGCAAGGGTCGGTTCTGACCAACAAATATGCCGAAGGCTACCCCGGTCGCAGATATTATGGCGGCTGTGAGTATGTCGATGAGGTTGAAAAGCTGGCCATTGAGCGTGCCAAGAAGTTGTTCAACTGTGCCTATGCCAATGTGCAGCCCCATTCGGGTGCCAATGCTAATCAGGCGGTGTTCTTTACCCTGCTTCAACCGGGTGACACCTATATGGGTATGGATCTGGCTTGCGGTGGACACCTGACTCACGGCTCTCCGGCCAACCAGTCGGGTAAGTGGTTTAAGGTAATCCCTTACGGTGTGCGTGAGGATGATCACCTGATTGATATGGATCAGGTCGAAGCGCTGGCCAAGGAACATAAGCCCAAGCTGATCATTGCCGGGGCTTCAAACTATAGCCGTCATATCGACTTTAAGCGTTTCCGTGAGATCGCCGACAGCATTGGTGCTTATCTATTTGTAGATATGGCGCATTATGCCGGTTTGGTGGCGGGTGGCCAGTATCCTGATCCTTTGCCGCACGCCCATGTGGTCACGACGACGACGCACAAAACCCTGCGCGGCCCGCGCGGCGGCATGATTTTGTCCAATGACGAAGCTCTGGGCAAAAAGATCAATTCGGCGGTGTTCCCCGGCCTGCAAGGCGGGCCTCTGATGCACGTTATTGCCGGTAAGGCGGTCGCCTTCGGTGAGGCGCTGCAGCCGGAATTTAAAGCCTATGCCGCCCAGGTCGTCGCCAATGCCCGTGTGTTGGCCGAAGTTCTGGTTGAACGTGGTCTGGCCATTGTGTCCGGCGGCACCGACAGCCATGTCATGTCGGTCGATCTGCGCCCCAAAGGCCAGACGGGTAAGGCGACCGAGGCCGCACTCGAAGCCGCAGGCATTACCTGCAACAAGAACGGCATCCCGTTCGATCCGCAACCGTTCACCATCACCTCGGGCGTGCGCCTCGGGACGCCTGCCGGCACCACCCGCGGTTTCCGTGAGGCTGAGTTCCGTGAAATCGGTCACCTGATTGCCGATGTCGTTGACGGTATGGCCGCCAATGATGGCCAGCCCGATCCGGCAGTTCAGTCGGTCGTGCTCGAAAAAGTTAAGGCCCTGACGGCTCGCTTTCCTATTTATGAATAAAGGCTAGTCATGCGCTGCCCCTTCTGCGGTAATCCCGAAACCCAGGTCAAAGATTCCCGTCCCAGTGAGGATGGGGCAGCCATCCGCCGCCGCCGGTCATGTAATGAATGTGGCGGTCGCTTTACGACCTTTGAGCGGGTGCAACTGCGCGACCTGATGATTGTTAAGCGTTCTGGTCGGCGCACACCGTTTGACCGGGCTAAGCTGGAACGCTCAATTTCACTCGCGCTTCGCAAGCGACCTGTGGATCAGGAGCGGCTGGATCGCATGGTATCCGGCATTGTGCGCCAGCTTGAAAGCATGGGTGAAACCGATATCGGCTCTGAAGTGGTCGGTGAACTGGTCATGAAAGCCCTGAGGTCGCTCGATGTCGTGGCCTATGTACGCTACGCGTCGGTCTATCGCGACTTCAAGGAAACCTCTGATTTTGCAAGATTCTTGGGCGACGAGGGGCTTGATCACGATGGTTTTGAAGTTAGTGTGCCGACCGTAAGCCCGGCGGGAAATCCGACCCTGAAAGACCCGGTTGAAATTAAGCGGGGTCTGGGTGAGCAGGACCTGTCGCCAACTGATGATGCCTGATGGATCGCCCCTTTATCACACTTAAGCTGGCGACGACTCTGGATGGCCGCATTGCGACGGCATCTGGCCAAAGCCGCTGGATTACGGGTGAAGAGGCGCGCCGGTGTGTCCATGAACTGAGGGCAGGGCATGACGCTGTGCTTGTGGGCATAGAAACCGTTATCAAGGATGATCCGGAATTGACGGTGCGCCTGCAAGGCTATGAAGGTTTTCAGCCGACGCGCATCGTGTTTGATTCCAAAGGCCGCATCCCGCTACATTCCAAACTGGTTCAGACGGCGCGCGTGATCCCGACGTGGGTGGTGACGACCCACGACCTAAATCCTGAAATTCAGGCGGCTGGCGTAAAGGCTGTTAAGGTCGCCTCTTTTCATCAGCGCGTCGATATTCTTCAGGCTATGGAGGCTCTATCCCGCGCGGGTATTGAGCGGCTGTTTATCGAAGGTGGCGGATTGATTGCCACCGCTTTCATTAAGGCGGGACTGGTTGACCGCCTTGAATGGTTTCGCTCCGCTACCATCTTAGGCGGGGACGCGCGGTCAGTTATCGGTTTTCTCAACATTGATGATATCAATGGCATGATCCGGTTTAATCGTCTTGGGGTTCAGGCCGTTGGCGATGATCTCTGGGAAAGTTACGAGTTAAGCTAAGGCAAGAGTTTATGTTTACGGGTATTATCACCGATATGGGCGAAGTCGTCGGCGTGGATCGCCATGATGGTGGTGCCCGCTTTGAAATCAGAACGGCCTATGATCTAGGCGGTGTTGATCTGGGGGCGTCGATTTCGCATTCCGGATGTTGCCTGACCGTGGTGAGTAAAACGGATGACCGTTTTACAGTTGATGTGTCGAATGAAACCCTATCCCTGACGACTTTGAGCCAATGGGAACTGGGGCAAAAAATCAATCTTGAGCGGGCACTTAAGGTCGGTGATGAACTGGGCGGCCACATTGTCGCCGGTCATGTCGACGGCGTGGGGGAGTTAGTTAGCGTCAAATCAGATGGCGACAGCTATCGCCTGAAAATTCGTGTGCCACGCCCCCTGCATCGTTATATTGCGCCGAAAGGCTCAATCGCACTGGACGGAATATCGCTGACGGTCAACGAAGTCGAAGATGATGTCTTTGGCGTCAATATCATTCCCCATACCTGGACCTACACGACATTGTCGCAAATCGGTGAGGGGGGTAAACTAAACCTTGAGATTGATCTCATGGCGCGTTATGCCGCCAGATGGCGTGAGACTGTGTAACGGTTTTGCGTAGAAGGACTTTGAAATTATGACCCTGCACAGTGCGCAAACGGATCTGACGAATATAGATCACGAAAGCCCCATCTCGCCGATCGAGGATATCCTTGAGGATGCGCGTAACGGCAGGCCCTATATTCTAGTCGATGCCGAAGATCGTGAAAACGAAGGCGATGTGATCATACCGGCCCAGATGGCCACCCCTGATATGGTCAACTTCATGGCTCGGCACGCGCGCGGTCTTATTTGCCTCGCCATTACGCCTGAGCGGGCCAGACAATTACGCCTGCCGCCGATGGCCCATGATAATGGCGCGCGCAACGGCACAGCCTTTACCGTGGCTATCGAGGCCAAGGAGGGGGTCACAACCGGCATTTCGGCCCATGATCGCGCCCGCACCATCGCGGTGGCTGTCGATCCGACCAAGGATTCCCATGATATCGTCAGCCCCGGCCACGTATTCCCACTGGTGGCGCGTGATGGCGGCGTTCTGGTGCGCGCGGGTCATACCGAAGCAGCGGTCGATATTTCACGCATGGCCGGACTTAACCCGGCTGGTGTCATCTGTGAGGTCATGAACGATGACGGCACGATGGCGCGCTTGCCGGATCTGGTGACATTCGCCCAGCTTCATGGCCTGAAAATCGGTACGATCGCCGATCTGATCGCTTATCGTCGCCGCACTGAGCGTTTCGTTGAGCGTGTGCTCGAAAAGCCATTCCAGAGCCAGTGGGGCGGTAATTTCCGCCTGTTTGTCTATCGCAATCGGATTGATCAGTCCGAACATATCGCCTTGGTTAAGCACCAGCCGGTGCCACATCAGGCCACCTTGGTGCGTATGCATCAGCTTGATGTCGCCTCAGACGTATTGGGTGGGATCGGTGGTGCCTCCCGGGCAAACCTGATCGAAGCGGCCATTAAGGCGTTGTCCGAGTTTGATGGCCCGTCTGTGATGGTCATGCTGCGCGATCCGGACCCCAAGGTTCTGTCATCACGGTTTGCCTCTGAGGACCCGGTAGGGCTCGGTGCGCGTGGCCTGCGTGATTACGGCGTGGGTGCGCAAATTCTTTTGGATCTTGGCGTTCGTGATATGATTGCCTTGTCATCGTCAAAACCCAAACCGGCAGCTCTGGAAGGTTACGGCTTGTCAATCGTTGACTGGCAAAATCTGGCTTGATTTTCTAATCGCTCGCCTTTGAAATTTAGTTTGAGGAATATCTATTGTCACAAGAACAACCCTTGCGCATCCTGATCGTCGAAAGCCGGTTTTATGATGATATTTCTGATGAGCTTCTAGCCGGAGCCAAATCCGCGCTCGAAGCCTATGGGGCTGAGTACGATGTGGTGACGGTGCCGGGGGCGTTTGAGGTGCCGGCGGCGATCGCCATGGCCGAAGATGCCGCGCATCGTCCAACGGGCCGTTATTACGATGGTTATGTGGCTCTGGGCTGCGTCATTCGCGGGGACACCACCCACTATGATTATGTCTGCACGGAATCGGCCCGTGGCCTGATGGATCTGTCGATGAACCAGCGTCTGGCGATTGGTTACGGTATTCTGACGGTCGAAGACGAAGATCAGGCCTGGGTGCGGGCACGGCGTTCCGAAGGCGATAAGGGCGGCACGGTGGCCAAGGTTTGTCTTGATATGATTTCGCTGCGCAAATCCTTGCTGGGTGGTGGTGTTCATGACTGAGTCCCCTAAGCCGCAAAGTCTTAAGGAGGTCATGGAGCACCTCAACACACCCGAAGTTAAGGGCAAAACCCTAAGTGCCCGCGACAAGCAGGCGCGTACTGTGGCGCGACTGGTTCTAGTGCAGGCGCTCTACCAGATGGAGCTGACCGGGCAGGGCGTTGAGACCATAGTTCGGGAGTTCTCTGATTTCAGGTTCGATGGTGATCTGGAAGGCGAGCCTCTGGGTGAGGGCGACATCGATTTCTTTTCCGATGGCCTTCGCACTGTTGTCAAAGAGCAATCAACTATTGATCGTAATATCGCGGAGCGTCTGGCGGCGGGGTGGCGGCTGGATCGTATCGACACGACTCTGCGGGCCATTCTGCGCTCCGGGGCGTGGGAGCTTGGTTTCCGCAAAGACATCGGTAAGGAAGTCGTCATCAACGAATATGTCGAAATCGCCAAGGCATTTTTCGGTGAAACCGAAGCGAAATTCGTCAATGGCGCGCTTGATGGCATAGCGCGCGACGTCAGATGACGGACAATTCCGAATTCAGCGTGATCGATAGATTGTTCAGGCCCCTTGCGGGCCTGACGTCTGAGGCACGCGGATTACGGGATGATGTGGCGGTTTTGCCCTCCGACAATACACACGATCTGGTGGTTACCACCGACGCTATGGTCGAGGGGGTGCATTTTTTAAGCACGGATCCGCTGGATAAGGTCGCGCAAAAACTGTTACGGGTAAACCTGTCTGATCTGGCAGCCAAGGGTGCAAAGCCTTACGGTTATCAATTATTGACAGCGTGGCCACGCAGTTTGCCGTTTGAAGCTAAGCAAACCTTTGCCAAAGGCCTTAAGGCTGATCAGGCGCAGTTCAATGTAGCGCTTTTCGGCGGTGATACGGTTTCGACGCCGGGGCCGTTGATGGTCAGTGTAACGCTGTTTGGCCACATAGCGAAGGGGCAGACTGTGGCGCGCGCCGGCGTGAAAGCCGGTGATCGACTGCTGGTTAGCGGCCCCATCGGTCAGGGCTATCTGGGCCTGAAAGTCTTGATGGGGGAATATCCGCAGCTTGCGGCGGAATTTAAATCTGAATTGGTTGATGCTTATCAATTGCCTCAGCCGCGTCTTGATATGGCGGACGTGGTAAGGGGCAATGCACACGCCTCAATGGATGTTTCGGATGGTTTGGTGGCTGATGCGGCTCATATCGCTCAGGCATCGCGGGTCGATATTCATATCGATCTCAATCGGGTGCCGACGTCACGAGCGGCGCGGGCAGCCATGGCATTAGGTGCCAGTGTGCTGGATCTGATCAGTGGTGGCGATGACTATCAGATTTTATGCACAGCGTCGGGGGAGCGCGCCAAAGCCCTCTGTGAAGCGGGTTTTGTCGATATCGGCGAATGTTACCCGGCCAGAAGTCAGGGGCAGGTCACCGTACTGTCAGACGGTAAACCTGTTGAGATGGAAAACACCGGCTGGGTGCATAGCTGATCACCAAATTTCAATGATTATCGGATGTAATGTCCGTCATGTCAGCTTTTCATAAATTTACGTTTATAGCTTTTATTACGGCCATATCGCTTTCGGCGGGTGAGTCTTATGCTGCGGGTGCGCCTAAAAAAGAGGACGCCGAGGCTGGTGATCCTTATGTGCGTCTGGCGCCGGTGGCCATACCGGTTTTTGAAAATCAGGCGGTGGTGAACTATATCTTTCTGACGGTGCGGCTGAACCTCACCGCCAAGGCTGATGTCAACAAGTTGCGCGAGAAAGAACCTTATTTCCGTAACCAGCTTATGCAGGCGGCCTATAAGACCTCTTTTGCACTGCCAGATAAAAGCGATACTCTGGATGAGGCGCGCTTCAAAAAGGTCATGATCGGCGAATTCAGTCAGGTGTCGGGCGCAGGTATGATCCAGAGCATTGAAATTTTAGATCAAAATCCGAAACGCCGCCGCCGCTAGAGCGCTAAAAGCCGATTCTTGTGATCGGTTTTTTATGGTCCTGTGATAGCCTCAATCATGGTTGCGTCGCACAATATTCATCTGAGTGATCAGGTGTCATATCACTTAAATGGCATAATTAATCCCTTGATCTTGCATGTATTGTTAAGTTTTGGCACACTTTGAAAGGTGTTGGGGGCGTTTCACGTTATCTGAACACTATCAAATGCCAATAAAGGCAAGCGAATCCCGATCCGTTTGCCGCTCATAATTAAAACAAGTGCAATACAGGGGTTATCAATGACAACAGAGTTGGTAAGCGTGGCTGGGCCGGATATAGGTGCCACCATTGGTCTGGTGCTGGCAACAGGTGTTGTGGCGTTGCTGTTCGGTGTGGTGCAGACCTTTGGGCTAATGAAAGCCGATCAGGGATCGCCCGCGATGAGGGCGATCGCCGCCGCCATTCAGGAAGGGGCCGAGGCCTATCTCAAGCGTCAATATACGACCATTGCCTTAGTCGGCGTGGTCATTTTTGTTTTGGCGTGGGTGTTTTTAAGCAATCTGGCGGCGATCGGATTTCTGGTCGGTGCGGTTCTGTCTGGTGCGGCAGGCTTTGCCGGTATGCTGATATCGGTGCGCGCCAATGTCCGCACCGCTCAGGCCGCGTCGCAAAGCCTGCAAAAGGGTCTCGATCTGGCCTTCAGTGCCGGGGCTATTACGGGACTGTTCGTGGCGGGCGGTGCCCTTTTGGCGGTGACTGGATACTATGCTGTGCTGACCGTCGGTATCGGTCTTGACGGCACCAGCCGGGACGTCATCGATGCTCTGGTCGCCCTTGGATTTGGCGCTTCGCTGATTTCGATCTTTGCGCGGCTGGGCGGTGGCATCTTCACCAAAGGCGCTGATGTCGGGGGGGATATGGTCGGTAAGGTTGAGGCGGGCATCCCCGAAGATGACCCCCGTAACCCGGCGACTATTGCCGATAATGTCGGCGATAATGTCGGCGACTGCGCAGGCATGGCGGCGGATCTGTTTGAAACCTATGCCGTGACCGTGGTGGCAACGATGGTGCTGGCGGCTATATTCTTTGCCGGCACACCGTGGGTTGATCGCATGATGGTACTTCCGCTGGTGATCTGCGGGGCCTGTATCCTGACCTCAATTGCGGGCACGTTTTTCGTCAAGCTGGGCAAGGATAATCACATTATGAATGCCCTCTATAAGGGCTTGATTGTGACCGGCGTGCTATCGGTGGCGGCACTGGCTGCGGTTGTGCATTATTTTATCGGCTTTGATACGCCTATTAATTATGCCGGTGCGCCTCAGGCTTTTACCGGCACGACGCTGTTTTATTGTGGGCTTGTCGGGCTTGCGGTTACGGCGGGCTTCATTGTGGTGACGGAATATTATACCGGCACCGGTAAGCGGCCTGTGGTTTCCATTGCTCAGGCTTCGGTCACCGGGCACGGCACCAATGTTATTCAAGGGCTGGCGGTATCGATGGAATCAACCGCGATACCGGCGCTCATCATTGTCTTCGGGATTATCAGTTGTTACCTGCTGGCCGGATTATTCGGTATTGCCATTGCCACGACCACGATGCTGGCCTTGGCGGGCATGATCGTCGCGCTTGATGCGTTCGGCCCAGTGACTGATAATGCGGGCGGGATTGCGGAGATGGCGGGCCTCGATAAAGACGTGCGCCATACCACCGATGCTCTGGATGCGGTCGGCAACACCACTAAGGCTGTTACCAAGGGCTATGCGATTGGTTCGGCCGGGTTGGGGGCGCTGGTTCTGTTTGCGGCCTATACGTCCGATCTGCAATATTTCAGCGCCAATGCGGCGCCGGGATCCTTCTTTGAGGGCTTAGGCGAACTGACATTCTCTCTATCCAGTCCCTGGGTCGTGATTGGGTTGCTGATTGGTGGGCTTTTGCCGTACCTGTTTGCGGGCATGGGCATGACGGCAGTCGGTCGTGCGGCGCAAAGTGTGGTTGAAGAAGTGCGTCGTCAGTTCCGGGAAAATCCGGGCATCATGCAGGGCACGGTCAAGCCTGACTATGGTCGGGCTGTGGATATGCTGACCAAGGCGGCAATCCGTGAAATGGTCGTGCCGTCATTGTTGCCGGTATTGTCGCCAATTGTGCTGTTTTTCGTGGTCTACCAAATCGGTGGGGCGGTCCCGGCCTTTGAGGCATTAGGGGCCATGCTGCTCGGTGTCATCGTTACGGGTCTATTCGTGGCCATTTCGATGACGTCAGGCGGCGGTGCCTGGGACAATGCCAAGAAATCGTTCGAGGACGGCTTTGTCGATAAGGACGGCGTCAAGCATCTTAAAGGCTCCGAGGCTCATAAGGCCTCGGTGACCGGGGATACGGTCGGCGACCCCTATAAGGATACATCCGGCCCGGCCATTAACCCGATGATCAAGATCACCAATATCGTGGCCTTGCTCATGCTGGCGGTTTTGGCGCACGCAGGTTAAACGAGAAAAGGCTCCGCTCAAGGCGGAGCCTTTTTACTTTGCTGATTCGATGGGACGTTCTTCGGGGGGGCGGTCTTCGGGAGCCTTATCGAAACGCCTGCGCGCGTTCAGGACTTCGTTGCGCGTATTGATAGCCCAAGCCCATAACGTATTCACGGGCTGGATCAGCGACAGGCCTAATGGCGTAAGTTCATAATCGGCAAAGCCATGGCGGTGACTGTTGTGAACGACAAAGCCGTCGCGTTCCAGGGCGCGCAGCACTAATGACAGCATCCGCTGGGATATCCCCTCGACTTCGCGCTTAAGCTCGCTGAAGCGTTTGGGACGATCTTTGAGTGTCAGGATTATATAGAGGCTCCAGCGGTCGCCCAGTCTGTCAAGCAGGTCTCGCATTGCCACACAATCGTGGGTTTCCGGCATCTCACTCAATCGCGCCATTTATGCGGCCTCCTACTCGGTACGCAACAAACAAGGCGCACAGATATGAGCTTATACGTGGAGGCCGTAAAGCTGGATTGCTTGTAAGTTGTTTTTATTGCCTGTTCGCCCGAAGCAGACCCGTTTCAGGCGGAAACGCGACCTATTCGCGACGACGCTGACCGCCGGGGTTGGAATCTTCCTCGTTCGTAATGGTCTGACGACCGACGTTGCCAAGGATTTGTTCAAGCGCTGTCAGTTCGCGGCCACGGGTAGGGGTCTTGGCCTGATTGAAATCAACGGCGCGTCCATCAGCCAGGGTCAGGGTTTTTACGTCCTTGACGACCTGTGAGGATTTGTCGAATTCAATAACCGTTACTTTGCGGTTGGTCACTTCCGACTTTTTGTAGGTCATTTTGCGCGAGGTCTGGTCGATATAGTACCAGATTCCGGGTTCAAACGATGCCGTCAGAGATGGTGACCCCAGTTTGGTGCGCACGGAAGTTTGGGTGTCTTCGCCAACCTTGATGTCCTTGGAGGGATCAACATCTGACACCAGATAGCCCTGACGGGATATGGTAGGCGCGCAGGCCGTCAATGTGCCTGCCATAATTCCGGCAAGGGCAACAAAAGGAATGAGGCGTTTGAACGTAATCATGGATACCCGTGTTGAACCTGTTTGACCTTGTGGCGCTTAAAGTTTAGGTCTTTCGCCCACACAGGGGCTTTCACCTGTCCTTATATCGAAATCTTACGGCAAACCATACTCATGTTGCAAAAACTTTTGGCGATGTTCGCAAATTTCAAGCCACGGCCTGCCGTTGTCGTCGGTCAGAGTCTTTATGGGCAGTGTGTGTCGCAATCAAGGCAGGTGCCTTTTTATGTTGAGTACGGCGTTAAGGACGAAATCGGCGCCCGGTTTGAGTTATTGTGTCTGCATGTGATTCTGGCTTTGCAGGTACTGAAACGACCGGTGACTGATCCCCACCATGAACAGGCTAAAGAAACGGCTCAGTCGTTGTTTGACTCTCTGCTGCGCGGGCTTGACGATACCATGCGCGAGCAGGGCGTCGGGGACCTTAGCGTGGCTAAAAAAATGAAGGCTTTGGGCAAGGTTGTTTATGCCCGTATCAAAGGCTGGGATGATCTGCTGACGTCGGGTGCGTCTTTGGAGCAGATGACGGATTATATTTTACGGACAGTCTATGCGGACGATGAGGTGCCCGCGGGAGCAGTTCATACTGATAAAGCTAAAGATTTTGCCGAATATGTCGACAAGGCTTTAAAATCCCTGTCGTTATCAGACCTGTTGCATGGTAAAAGTGCGTGGCCGCCCTTAAACTAGGGCTAATAACGAACCTGTAAAACCCCTGGGTGTGATTCTAATAAGCCAGGTGCGTGGAGTATGAACATGGCAGATGCCCATCCCGAAAATGACGATCTTTTGTGGAGCCATCCGGTTGCCTTTGATAACGCTTTCAAAGGGTTGGACCTCAGTCTCGAAGCTGATGAGGCCCGGCGTGCCCGTGTGCAGGCGGCTTTTGGAATGATTGATCTGATCAGCCTTAAGGTCACTGTCCATACGCACGGTAAGCCATCTCATGATCACACTGAGACTGTACACATACGGGTCGAGTTATCCGGTGAAGTGACGCAGGAGTGTGGGGCGACGCTCGAGCCCTTTACTCATGAAATTTCCTCCAGGCTTGAGGTCGATTGCGTCAAGGCTGAAACCTATTCCAAGTCTGCGCAGGCAACCGGTGAACAGGAATTGTCTGCCAATGATCTGGATGAGCCTGATCTTATCGAAAATGGCCGTATCGATCTGGGGCTTTATATCATCGAGGCGCTGGGGGAAGCTTATGATCCGTTTGCCCGCAAGCCTGGTGCGATCTTTGAAGAGCCCGCTGCGGAGCCGGAACCTTCGCCCTTTGCGGCCTTATCGCGCCTGAAGTTCGATTAAGCGAATCTGATGAGTGAAGTTGCGCTTGCATAGTTTTGTATGCACGCTAGTTTGCACCGATTTTTGAACACGCATATACGTGTTCGCACCATACTGACGGGGTCTTTGGTCCTTTGACAAGCAAGTCTGACACAGTCGCGGCCACCTCAAACGGGAAATTGGTCATAGCCATTGACGCGATGGGGGGGGATCATGGCCCGCGTGTGACGGTTCCGGGGGCGGCGCAAGCCCTGAAACGCGAAGCTGGAACGCACAATCTCCACTTCCTGCTGCACGGCGATGAAGCGCAAATCCGACCTGAGCTGGAGCGCCACCCTGAGCTTAAGGCCATGGCCACCATCGTTCACACAGATCAATCCATTGCCATGGATGAAAAGCCCGCTCAGGCTATCCGCCGTAAGGGCACGAGCCTTTTCAACGCGATAACGTCGGTCAAGACCAAAGAGGCGCGCGCCATAGTCTCGGCCGGGAATACCGGTGCCCTGATGGCCATGTCGCGTATGATTCTGAAAATGATGGCTGAGGATCTGGAGCGTCCCGCCATTGCCTGCGGCTGGCCCAATACCGGTGGCATGGGCACGGTTTTGGATGTCGGCGCCAATGTAACGTCTGACGCGCACCAATTGATTGAGTTCGCCATTATGGGCGCAGCCTTCCACCGGGCGGTACGCGGCGTGCAAAACCCTAAAATCGGTATTCTCAATGTCGGCTCAGAAGATGTAAAAGGCCACGAAGAGGTGCGCGAAGCCCACCGCCTTTTGCGTGAAGGCGGTTTTGGTCTGAACTATTATGGCTTTGTTGAAGGCGATGACCTGTTTAGCGGTAAAGTCGATGTGGTCGTGACCGATGGTTTTACCGGCAATATTGCTCTTAAAACCGCCGAAGGGGCCGCCCGTTTTATCAAAAGCCTATTGCGCGATGCGTTTAAATCATCGCCCTTTGCCATGTTTGGGGCGTTGTTGGCATCATCCGCGCTTAAGGTCATGGCCACGCGCGTCGATCCGGGCGCATCCAACGGCGGGCCGCTGCTGGGCCTGAAAGGGATCGTGATCAAAAGCCATGGCGGAGCAGAAGCCTGGGCGTTTTCAAATGCGGTGAGTGTGGCCATATCGCTGGCGGCGTCATCCTATGAGGATGATATCAGGACGGCTTTGGCTCATCTGTCTGAAGCCATGCCATCAGGAGATGCCGACAAAGCGGTGGCATCCGGCAAACATAAGGTCGTCGCGCCGGAAGCCGGTCTGGCGGTTGAAGGGACAAAAGTTTCGTGAATATGCGTATTTTGAGAACGGCCGTCACCGGCGTTGGCGGCTATCTGCCGGAACATATCCTCACTAATGATGATTTCACCCGCATGGTCGATACGTCCGATGCGTGGATACGTGAGCGTACCGGCATTGCTCAGCGCCATAAGGCTGCCGACAATCAGGTTACCAGCGATCTGGCCGTCGAAGCGGCTAAGGTCGCGTTGGAGGCGGCGGGGAAGTCTGCGGATCAGATTGATCTGATCATCGTTGCGACCACGACTCCCGACATGACCTTTCCGTCAACGGCATCGGTGGTTCAGCGCAAACTGGGTGTACCTGCGGGGGCGGCGTTTGATGTGCAGGCCGTGTGCTCCGGATTTGTCTATGCCTTAAGCGTTGCTGACGGTTTTGTGGCGCGTGGGCTTTCCAAATGTGCGCTGGTTATTGGTGCCGAAGTCATGAGCCGTATTATTGACTATACTGACCGCGGCACCTGTATTCTGTTCGGGGATGGGGCTGGCGCGGTGATCCTTGAGCCGGTCGAAGGCGAGGGGACGCCGCAGGATCGCGGAATTTTGGGCTTCGATTTGCAATGCGACGGTACGAAAACGGATTTGTTATATGTCGATGGTGGCTTATTCGATTCTGATTTCCGGGCGGGCAAGATCCGTATGCAGGGCAATCAGGTCTTTAAGCATGCGGTCCATAAAATCTCTCAGGCCGTAGAATCTGCGGTTCAAAAATCGAACATCTCCATAGCCGATATTGACTGGTTCATCCCCCATCAGGCCAATCAGCGCATCCTCAAGGGCGTGGCTGACCGGCTTGGCCTTGATGAGCATAAGGTGATTTCGACAGTGGCGACCCATGCCAATACCTCAGCCGCGTCTATTCCTCTGGCGTGGTGGGAAGGGGTGCGTGACGGTCGCGTGAAGCCCGGTGATCTGGTGCTGATCGAGGCCTTGGGCGGTGGATTGACGTGGGCGGCCGCCGCGATCCGGCTCTGAGGCCGGTAAAATCGTGTATCTCTCATGTTTTTGATCATCCGTCCTTTATAAGTCTTTGACGGCATGCGGAATTTGCGTAATGTAGAGGCTTGGGCCCTTATGGTTACCGATTGACATTCTGGTATCGTTCTCTGCTCACCTCTGGCGGGATTAAAACGCATGAAAAATCAAACTCTGACACGCGCAGAACTTTTTGAAGACGTACATAACGAACTTGGCCTTCCGCGTCAGGAATGTGCTTCGATCGTTGAGCGCACACTCGATCTGGTGATTGAGTCTCTTGAAAAGGGCGAAACCGTTAAATTGTCCGGCTTTGGCGTGTTTCAGGTTCGCGACAAAAACGCGCGCGTTGGGCGTAACCCAAAGACTGGCAAATCGGCACCTATCGATCCGCGCCGGGTGATCAGCTTTCGGGCATCGCAAATCATGAAAGCGCGTGTGGACGCCGGGGCTGCGAAAGCCCTGTCGGGGAAATAAGCCACAGTGTCGACGACTAAAGGCCCTCACGCATTTCGCACCATTTCTGAGACGGCTGACGCCCTTGGGGTTCAGCAGCATGTTCTGCGGTTTTGGGAGACGAAGTTCACCTTTGTGCGCCCAACTAAGCGTGCGGGTGGCCGTCGGTTCTATCGACCTCAGGATATAGTGCTGCTTCAAGGCATTAAGGCGCTGCTGCATGATCGGGGCTACACCATTCGCGGGGTGCAAAAGCTCTATAAGGATCAAGGACAAAAAGCGATTCTGGCCGCGGCTGGTGACGATTTCGCGGATTATCCGGTGGATCACTCTGAATCTGAGTTAAGTGCGATTTCGTCGGTAGCCTCAGCCGGAGACGTAGTACATGCAGAAGGCCTGCTGACCGAGGCGTCGCGCGCTGAACTAAGCCGGGTTTTGGCGGGCCTTGAGGCGGCGAAGGCGGGGCTTGGCGCTGTGCTGGGGAAATAATTCCGCACCCACAGAAATTGTTATTAAAGGGATTGCGGTATCGGGTTTGTCTCTCTATAAGCCGCAGTCTTCGGAGCGTGGCGCAGCCTGGTAGCGCACTTGACTGGGGGTCAAGGGGTCGCAGGTTCGAATCCTGTCGCTCCGACCATTTTAAAAGGCCGCTCTATCAAGAGCGGCCTTTTACTGTTTCCGGGTAATATTATCGTGGCCGATAGGGTTTTTCGGCTTCACCGTCTTTAGCCGGGATAACCCACTGCGTTTTACGTTTGGGGTTGGCTTCGCTAGTCGGTGTCGTATCCGGGGCTGGTGCTGTATAAAGCACGGAGTAGGGCTGTGGCGCTGCAGGCAGGGCAACCACTTCAGGGCTATTGGACGCCTCAGCCGTAGCTTTCTGAGCTTGCTGTGGCGCGGGCTCCAAGGCGGTGACGGACATCACCATGATTTGCGGCCCGGCGGCTTCGGTAGGTGCCGTCCCAGATGCCAGTGAGGCTTCGGCGATATAGGGGCGCGGACCTGACGGCGTTTGCGTTATAAAGGCCATCTTGGCTTCAAACTCAGGCGTCAGAGAGACAATCTTATTGGCGGTCAGGCTGCTGGAGCAGATGCGCGTCGTGATGTCTTCGGGACGTTCAAACGCGACGTCACTTTCCGATTGCAGATGGTAGTACGGATCCTGCTTACATACCGTTTTGCTGGTGGAGACTCGGGCCGCATCCAATGCCAGAATGCGGAAAAAACTATACTGATCGACATTATCAGACGCTAAAGCCAGGATCGCGATATCAGGCACATAGTTGATGCGGGCCGTATCAAAGCCATCAAAAGTATCGAGTTCATCAACGATCTTCAGCGCAGCCTTATACTGGCGCTGACTGATCAAGGTACGCGCTTTTTTGACCAGAACATCGTCGTAGGTGATCGAAGGGTTATTATGCAACCGGTATTCAGGCGACGCCAGAAATTGACGAGCATCGGCTGCGGTCTGAGCCAGCGCGTGCGTTGATGCCCATAGACTTAAAGCCGCACACACACCAATGCCGGTTATAACCGGTAACTTCATATTGCCCTCCTGAAAAACACCCCATAGCTGCCGCTAAACACATGGCTATTTCGTGCGTTGCGATAGTTAACGCAGGGTGTTCGGGTTTGTTAACCCTTTTTTCAGGTAGCGATACCCGGTTTACGGGTTTGTGATGCGTAAATGTCCCTAAATCGGCTAAAATTGATCATCAGACAGAGCCATCAGGGCTTCTGAACCGCTCTTCAGTTTCAATAGATGCGAATCGGCTTCCGGCAAGACGCGCTCAAGGAAGACGCGCCCAACCTTAAGTTTGGCGTCATAATAGGGATCATCAGAGCCTGCATCGATCTCAGTTTGGGCCGCCTCAGCCATCATGGCCCACATGTAATTCAGGCAGGTCAGACCGAACAGGCACAGATAATCCATAGAGGCCGCCGCGGCATTATCAGGATTGGTCATGCCGTTTTGCATCAGCCACATGGTGGCATCCTGGAGCTTGGCCTTGGTGGCTTTCAGGGCCGCGACAAATTCAGGCGTCTTACTGGTTTTTGGGCCGGTTTCATGTTCGGCAACATAGGCGTCGATTTCAGCAAAGAAGCTCATGATAGAGCGACCACCTTTGGACGGCAGCTTGCGTCCGACCAGATCAAGCGCCTGAATACCGTTTGTGCCTTCGTAGATGAGGGTGATGCGGACATCGCGCATATATTGCGATGCCGGGAAGTGCTCGGTAAAGCCGGATCCGCCATGCACCTGCATGGAATCTTGCGTAACCTTCAGGCCTTTTTCGGTCAGATAGCCCTTAACCACGGGTGTGAGGAGTGCCATATAGTCGCTGGCTTTTTCACGGGTTTTTTCATCCTCGGCCGCATGGGCGAGATCGGCTTGCAGCGCTACCCAGGCGATGAAGGCGCGGCCAGATTCAAGAATGCTGCGGCTCTCCAGCAGCATCCGGCGCACATCGGGGTGCACCAATATGCTGTCGGCAGGTTTATCCGGTGACTTTGGCCCGGTGAGAGCGCGGCCTTGCAGACGATCCTTGGCAAATTCAGCGGCGGCGACGTAAGATGCATGACCGATCGCCAGCCCTTGCAGGCCCACGCCTAAGCGGGCATTGTTCATCATGTAAAACATGATTTTCAGACCCTCATGCAGGTTGCCGAGCAGCCAACCGGTCGCCTCTTCATAGACCATCACGCAGGTCGAATTGCCGTGAATGCCCATCTTATGTTCAAGACCGGCGCAGTGCAGGCTGTTGCGCTCACCCGGATTGCCGTCCGCATCGGGGATAAACTTGGGCACCAGAAACAGCGAGATGCCCTTGACGCCTTCGGGAGCACCTTCGGCGCGGGCCAGCACCAGATGGCAGATATTACCCGTGAAATCATGTTCACCGGCGCTGATCCAGATTTTCTGGCCGATGATGGCGTAGGTGCCGTCGCCCTTGTCCTTGGCCTTGGTGCGCAAAAGGCCCAGATCGGTCCCGCAATGGGGTTCAGTCAGGTTCATGGTGCCGGACCATTCCCCGGAGATCAGCTTGGGCAGGTAAAGGGCTTTCTGTGCGTCCGTGCCGCCGGCGGTGAGGGCGGCAATCGCGCCTTCGGTCAGGCCGGGATACATGGCAAAGGCCGAACTGGCGCCGGTTAGAAACTCAGAAAAAGCCATGTTGACGAAGTGCGGCAACCCCTGACCACCGTATTCTGGCGACCCGGAAAGCGATGTCCAACCCGCTTCGATCAGGGCCTGATAAGCCTCTTTATAACCATCGGGGGCTGTGACGCTATGGTCGGCATTGAGGACGCAGCCTTGTTTATCGCCGGGGGCGTTGAGCGGCGCGACCACATCCTGCGCGAACTTAGCCGCTTCATCCAGTATTTGCATGACGGTATCGAGACTGGCGTCCCCAAATCCAGCCAGATTAGTAAGGCCATCTATCTTGAAAACCTTATCGAACAGAAACTGATAGTCGCGTACGGGTGCCGTGTAAGCCATGATCATCTGCCTGTAGATAGCGCGGTCCTTAATGTCGGCCGCGGGGTTATTTATTTTCGAGTTTTTTCAATTCGTCTTCCATCCACGCGCAACCGTTTTGCATATCGTGAATGGCACCTTCCAGATCCTCACGCTGACGCTTGAGTGTTTCAATCTGAACGCGGTACTTGGCTAAGGTCGCCTTTATTTGCTGAGCGCCGCGGTCTTTGGGCGTGTAGAGATCCAGAATTTCATGAATTTCCACAAGAGAAAAGCCCAGCCTCTTGCCACGCAGGATGAGCTGAAGGCGCGCCCGGTCGCGGGCGGAATAGATGCGAGTCTGTCCCTTGCGCTCAGGCGATATCAGGCCCTTATCCTCATAAAATCTAAGGGCGCGGGCGGTGACGTCGAATTCCTTCGACAACTGGCGAATGGAATAGGTGCGTGGTTTTTCACCATTATCAAGCGTATGCAGCGTTTCCATCGATCTTTTGTTTACATTGACGTTAACGTCAAGATGTATGCCCATTTTTGGGAGCCGTCAAGATGATCTCAAAGCTTTGTTGACGCGTGGTCAGTAGGGGGTAAACGGGATTACGTCATTAGTATTTGACGCCTGTGTGTGGGCGGCTTAAAGCCAAGACCCGTTTTTGTTTCAAGACCCGTTTTTGTTTATGGAATATACTAAGATTATGTCCCAACCGTTATCGATCCTCGCACACGCGGGCCGTGCATGGCCCTTTGAACAGGCCAGGGCGACCCTGATGCGTGTTCTTAAGATGTGTCTGATGGATGCCGGGGATCAGAAACGGGCGCTGGAACTCATTCAGGCGGGCAAAACCGATGAAGCGCTCAAAACCTTTGAGGGCTTGGGTCGTGCGGTCATATTTGAAACCGGCTATGGGCCGTCGGGGTTGCCGCATATCGGCACCTTTGGCGAAGTGGCGCGCACGACCATGGTGCGTCAGGCCTTTGAGGCCCTGACCGATGGCGCATGGCGCACGCGGCTGATTGCGTTTTCGGACGACATGGACGGCTTGCGTAAGGTGCCGGACGGTATCCCGAATTCTGAGATTTTGCGCGAAGACCTCAATAAGCCCTTGACCGTGGTGCGCGATCCGTTCGGCACGCACCCGAGCTTTGGGGCGCATAATAATGCCCGTTTGCGCGCTTTCCTTGACGGCTTCGGTTTTGAGTACGAATTCATGTCCTCAACCGAGTGCTACAAAGGTGGGATGTTCGACGAAAAGCTGCTGCTGGCGCTGGAACGGTTTGACCGGATTCAGGCGGTCATGCTGCCGACGCTCGGGCCGGATCGCCGGGCGACCTATAGCTGCTTTCTGCCTGTGTCGCCTAAGACCGGAAACGTGCTTCAGGTGCCGACATTAGAGCGCAATGTGACTAAGGGCACGATTGTGTTTGAAGAAGATGGTGAGCGTTTTGAAATCCCGGTTACCGGCGGTCATGTCAAGATGCAATGGAAGCCTGATTGGGCGATGCGATGGGCGGCCCTTGGGGTTGACTACGAAATGGCCGGTAAGGACCTGATCGATTCGGTTAAGGTCTCCTCCCAGATATGCAAGGTCCTGGACGGTGTGCCGCCCGAAGGGTTCAATTACGAGCTGTTTCTCGATGAAGCCGGTCAGAAGATTTCGAAGTCCAAAGGCAACGGTCTGACTATGGAAGACTGGCTGCGCTATGGCGCGCCGGAATCCTTGGCCTATTACATGTTCCAGTCGCCCAAGTCGGCCAAGAAGCTTTATTTTGACGTCATACCGCGCGCGACGGATGAGTATCTGCAACAGCTCGAGGCTTACCCGAAGCAGGAAGCTGAAAAGCAGATTGAAAACCCGGTCTGGTACGTTCACCGTCGCGCGGTGCCGCAAAAGGCTATGCCGATCACCTTTGGACTGATGCTTAATTTGGTGTCGGCCGCCAATGCGTCAGACAAAGAGACACTGTGGGGTTTCCTGCGCGCCTATATCCCAGGGGCTACGCCGGAGACTGAGCCGCTGCTTGATCGTCTGGCCGGCTATGCACTCAACTATTTTGAGGACTTCGTAAAGCCTGCTAAAACCTTCCGTTTGGCGGATGAAAAAGAGCTGGCGGCGCTTAAAGATTTGCGGGCGCGTTTTGTGGCTCTAGATCCAGAAACGCGCGATGCCGAGATCATTCAGGGGCTTGTCTTTGAGGTTGGAAAAGCGCACGAATTTGAGCCGTTACGGGCATGGTTTCAGGCGCTGTATGAAGTTCTGCTAGGGCAATCCCAGGGGCCGCGCTTTGGGTCGTTTGTCGCTATTTTCGGGTTAGAGCGCACCATCGCCTTGCTGGATCAGGGCATTAACGGCGAGTTGGTATAGAGGTAGTGTGTTTGCGTCGCGTCCGCAGGCTCCGGGTTAGGGCATATTTTTGCGCTACCGCTTTGCTATTTGAGCTCCCCCCTTACTGACTGGCCCAGACGATGCGGGCGATCCAGACGATTTGGGATCGCTCAATTGTCCGGTTGGGAAAGCTTGGGTTTAAGGAGCGGAGTTCCACGGACAGGCTGGTTTCCCGTACTAGTTCCTTGGCCATGACTTCGCCCTCAGTGGTTTTCACGACCACCCGGTCGCCGCGCCGCAAGGATGAACCGGCATGCGGATCGACCAGAATCCGGTCTCCATCGCGGTAAAGTGGCAGCATGGAATCGCCTGAGATTTCGAGCGCATAAAGGCCGGTATGGTCTTCGGGGAAGTTGATTTCGTCCCAGCCCTGACCCAAGGGGTAGCCCAGATCATCAAACAGGCCGTCGCTTCCGGCCTGCGCCATCCCAATGAGTGGGATACCCTGACCTTTGGAGCGCCCTTCGGCCAGCAGCGCAAATTCTGAAAACTTTATACCTGTGGCGCTCAGGAGTTTCGACAGGCTCTCGGTAGATGGCCAGCGCGGTCTCGGGGGTTGCTCGGTCGACAGGCGTTTGGATTTATTGAAGCTGGTGGGGTCAAGACCTGCCATACGCGCAAGGCCAGAGGGCGTCGTCATCATCCTTTCGGCGAGGGCGTCAATGGCCGCCCAGATATGTGCGTGTGACAATGACATCGGTAACCTCAATATGCCGATTTTAGTTTTGAGGTTAGGAATGTCAACCTAAATATGGGAATTTTGTCTCTTAATCGCGATTTTGATGCGAATGGCGGACAAAGTTCCTATCAGTAAGGCCGTAAGCACACCGTACCCCGAAGCGGCCCTGACGGTGTAATAAGCCCATTGACTGGCCGCGGAATTGGCTGGTGGCGATGGGTTGGCGTAGGCGATATGCAGGGTCACGATGATGGCCTGGCAAAAGCAGGCCCAGACGGGCCAGGGGTGCGCAGATTTCCAGGACAACATTATAAAGGCTATCAGACATATAACGTCCAGTGTGATGAGCGTGTAACTTAATCCCGCAGGAAAAAACTGCTGTGTGACCAGAACCAGACCGCAAGCCGGAAGATATATGGCGCCTCCGGTTCGCTCTTTGTTCGAGCCAAACCCAATCGCCAGACAGCATACCGCCAAGATGATAATCGTTCCTAAACGTGCTGAAAAAGTTTCAGGCATCGTGTCCCCCTTCACGAATGGCTAAGTTCATCCTGATTCTGGGCATAAGCGCCATATTCAGGTGTGATTTACCCCTTTAATAAAAAATGACTTTGCAGAGTGGCGATAGGCATCTCTTTATTGTCCTGCCAGGCAATGACGTCGACATTGGCTATCGTGCGGCCAACCCGGTTCAGTCGCGCACGGGCAAATGTATCCGTAGCCTTGCCACTGCGCAGATACTGCACGGTGACATTGATGGGCTTAGGCATGTGCGTGAAATTTTCACTGAACGCCAGTTGCGCCATGGCCGTCATTTCCATGAAGGCACCAATTACACCGCCGTGCAGGGCTGGCAAAACAGGGTTGCCAATAAGCCGATCTTCATAGGGCAGTTTTAGCGTCAGCTCGTTTCCGGCCAGTTCCATCTTAACGCCTAAAAATCGGGCGAAAGGTATCTGCTCCAGTATGTTTTCAGGCAGATCGCGATGGCTCATGATCTCTGCCCTTTAGGGGAGTTAGACGTGATGACAAAGGCAGCCTGAGCGGCGGCTACCGGATCATCTATGGTCTCATCATAGGCAAAGGCGCGCACGAACCCCATGGTGCGCGTCAGTTTGTAGCATTTCGCGGTTACGATCATATCTTTACCCGGTTTGGCTGCACGCATGTAGTCGATGCGCAGATCCAGCGTGGCTATGGGTTTAAATTCATTGAGACTGTCCCAGACGGCCATGCCGCAGCCATGATCCAGCATGGCCGTTAAGGCGCCACCGGCCAGAACGCCCGATTCGGGGTCGCCGATGAGATCAGCACGATAGGGCAGGCCCATACTGACCCCGTCTGACGATTTACCCGCATAATAGGCCCCCAAAGCGCGCATATAGGGCGTGCTGTCCACTATGCTGGCGAACATATCTGAAAAAGATGAGGGTTGATCTTCCTGTGGGGGCATGAGCTGACCTGGAATGAGCCAATAGGCGTTTATATGAATTCTGAGCGATGTTGACGTTAAGGTCAAACATAAGCGCGCTTGATTTGATAAAAAGACTTGCCAAACCCAATCTGGCGGCTGTTAAAGGCCGATCGTGTCATATGTATCCATGAAGGTAAAAAGGGTATGTCTCAGGAACTGGAAAGCATCGCCGCCGATCAATCGGCCTTAGTCCTGTTTTCCGGCGGTCAGGACTCAACAGCCTGTCTGGCGTGGGCCTTGACGCATTTTGCCCGCGTTGAGACCGTTGGCTTCGATTACGGGCAGCGTCATGATATCGAAATGACCACGCGGCTGAATGTTCTTAATAAAATCCGTGATGTTTTTCCGGCGGCCAGTCGTTTGGGTGAAGACCATGTGGTTGATCTTAAGGGCTTTGGGGCCGTGGCCGAATCGTCGCTGACGCGGGTACAGGAAATCAAAATGTCAGCGCGCGGACTGCCCAATTCCTTCGTACCGGGGCGTAATCTGGTGTTCTTTGTTTATGCTGCGGCGGTGGCGGACCGACGCGGGATTGACCATCTGGTCGGGGGTATGTGTGAGACGGATTTCTCCGGTTATCCTGACTGCCGCAAAAATACGCTGGAGGCGATGGAAAACGTGCTCAATCTGGGTATTGAACGGCCCTACCGCATCGATACGCCGCTGATGTATCTCACCAAGGCGCAGACCTGGGCCATGACGCACGATCTGGGCGGTGATGTGCTTGTCGATCTGGTGCTGGAAGAAACCCATACCTGCTATCTGGGGGAGCGTGGTGAGCGCCACGCCTGGGGCTATGGCTGCGGCACCTGTCCGGCGTGCGAACTGCGAGCGACGGGCTTTGAGCAATGGCGATCCGGCCATGTATAGCTTCAAGGAAATATTCCTGACGCTACAGGGCGAGGGCGGTCAGGCCGGGCGGGTGGCGGTGTTTGCGCGCTTTGCCGGCTGCAACCTGTGGAGCGGTCGTGAAGAGGATCGCCACAAAGCGCTGTGTAATTTTTGCGATACAGATTTCATAGGGACTGGCGGCGAGGGCGGCGGTAAATTTACGACCGCGGCTGATGTCGTCGAGGCGCTGGACCGGTTTTGGGGGGATTTGCCACGGTCGGAGAAGTCCGTGGTGTTTACGGGCGGAGAGCCACTGCTGCAACTGGATGCGGCCTTAGTTTCCGCAGTCAAAGCCGCGGGATATTTTATTGCGGTGGAATCTAACGGTACGATCGTCGCACCCAACGGCATCGACTGGTTGTGCATAAGTCCTAAGGCGCAAAATGCCCTGAAACAAATGTCAGGGCAGGAACTGAAACTGGTTTACCCGCAGGCGGGCGTCGATCCGGAAGATTTTTCGGGGTTAGATTTTGAGCGCTTTTACCTGCAACCCAAAGATAATTTGGGGGCCGACAAGGCTGAGCAAATGGCTAATACGCAGGCTGTGATCGCCTATTGCCTGAAGCATCCTAAGTGGCGGCTTAGCCTTCAAACCCATAAAATGACGGGTATCCGATAACCTTTAAGGGCGATTGAGTTGCAAATCTGCCGTTGGGGCGGCACAGCCCTGCATGACCTTACCCTTATAGGTGACCTGAGCGGTCAAGGGGTAGGCGCGGTCGCTCATGCCGTCCGAGCAAGTTGCTGCGGTCAAGGTCATCGTCAGTTCATCATGGCGCAGTTCAGCCGTATCCGCCATGACTGTGAAGGGGGCGGCGGATAGAGTGATTTCGGCTTCATCCGGACGTTTGAAAACAATACCCGAAGGGGAGGCCGTGACGCTCCAAAACGGTTCGGTGCCCAGAAGGGTCAAGGGCTGGTCAAGGTCGACGCCATTTAGGCTGTGGGCCGGTAGCGCGCTGACCTTAGCGGGCGCTGATGCCGGTTCAGAATTGTCTTCCGCAGGCGCGGTGTCGGTACTGGCGGGTGAGCAGGCGGTCAAACATATGAGAGCGATGGCTAAGTAACCCATATGTCGCATGGCCTAATCCTCGTCTTTGTCTTTTTTCTTTTTGTCTTTTTTCTCGTCGTCGCCATCCGGGATAACGGCTCCTACGACCGCGCCGGTGGTTTTGACGGCAGCGCCCGTAACCCCTACCGCCGTGCCGACGACGGCACCGGTTACCGCAACGGCGACACAGCCCTGAAGCAACAGGGCTGTGCCAACTAAGAGAATGAAACCCGCAGGTTTCAGGACTGGTTTAATCCCAAGTTCTATCATTGAGCGTCCATCAAAAGGATTTCCGCATCCTCCAGCGCCTCAATCGTCAGGACAGCTTCATCCTTGATTGCAGCGCCGTCACGCGGGCCAAGTTCGAGTCCATTTAACTTAACACGTCCTTGCGCCAATACCAGATAGATATGTCGACCAGCTTCGGTCGCGTAGGTTTCGGTTTGACCTTTGAGCAGGGTGGCCCCCAGCAAGCGGGCCGGGGTTTGAATTTTCAACGTATCGGTATCGGTTTCAAAACCAGACGCCAGGGTTACGAACTTACCCGACCGGTCGCCTTTGGGGAACGGCTTGGCACCCCAGCGCGGGGCAATGCCGCGCTTATCCGGCATAACCCAGATCTGGAAAATCTCAGTGGTTTCCGGCTCCAGATTGTACTCCGCATGACGAATACCCGTGCCGGCCGACATTACTTGCACATCGCCAGCTTCGGTGCGGCCGGTGTTGCCGAGGTTGTCCTGATGGGTGATGGCGCCCTTGCGGACATAGGTGATGATTTCCATATCACTATGGGGATGAGGCGGGAAACCTGATTTGGAATCAATGACATCATCATTCCAGACACGGATTGACCCCCAACCCATATTGTTCGGATCATGATAGCTTGCGAATGAAAAGTGATGGCGCGTATCGAGCCAGCCGTGGTTTTCATGGAAGAGTTTTTCAAAGGGGCGATGCTGTATCATGGTAATCTCCTTAAGGGCTTTGGAGCCCTTCATCGATTGAAGTTGTCACCAATATAGCGATATCGTTCGTCCCTAAAAGCCATGGGATTGCGCATGCTGTGTTGCAAAATATGCAACTCTATTTTTATATGGTCGCTCTTTCTGATCCATCAAATGATTTCATTGATGGGAAAATGCTCTATCCCAACTTGAATACACTGCCGCCGGTTTGCCCGCGGTGCCGCAACCAGGCGTCCAGCAGCGTGCAGGCCATCATGGCTTCGGCCACCGGCACGGCACGGATGCCGACGCAGGGGTCGTGGCGGCCCTTGGTGCGGATATCGACCTCATGCCCGTCTATATCGATCGATTTGCGTTCGGTCAGGATCGAAGAGGTCGGCTTAAGCGCGATACGGGCAATGATTGTCTGGCCCGAAGATATGCCGCCCAGTATGCCGCCCGCATTGTTGGACAGAAACTCCGGCTGCCCGTCATGGATGCGCATCTCATCAGCATTGTCTTCGCCCGAAAGCGTGGCGGCGTTAAAGCCTTCGCCAATCTCAACGCCCTTAACGGCGTTGATTGACATCAGATTGGCCGCCAGATCGGAATCGAGTTTGCCGTAAATAGGTGCGCCCCAACCCGCAGGTACGCCTTCGGCCTGAACCTCTACGACCGCGCCAATACTGGAGCCCGCTTTGCGAATGTCATCGAGGTAATCCTCGAACGCTTTGACCGTTGAAGCATCGGGCGAAAAGAACGGGTTCTGATCAACCTGAGCCCAGTCCCACTGGTCGCGGTTGATCTTATGAACGCCTAACTGCACCAGAGCGGCGCGGATTTTTATGTCCGAAAATTGCGTTTGCAAGACCTTAAGGGCAACCGCACCAGCGGCCACGCGGGCGGCGGTTTCACGAGCTGAGGACCGGCCGCCGCCGCGGTAGTCGCGGATGCCGTATTTGGCGAAATAGGTATAATCAGCGTGTCCCGGCCGGAACTGCTTAGCGATGTCGCCATAGTCTTTTGAGCGCTGATCGGTGTTTTCGATCATGATCGAAATCGGGGTGCCTGTGGTCTTGCCCTCGAAAACGCCGGACAGAATTTTGGCTTCGTCGGCTTCACGGCGCTGGGTCACAAAGCGCGATCCGCCGGGTTTGCGCCGATCCAGCGCCCATTGCAGGTCAGCTTCGGTGAGTGAGACGCCGGGAGGGCAGCCGTCGATGACACAGCCCAAGGCCGGGCCATGGCTTTCGCCCCAGGTAGTGACACGGTAAAGGTGGCCAAAGCTATTGTGCGACATGGTATCTGGTGTTCACTGTAAAGGTGGCACGATAAAGGTGGGTTTCGCTTAAACCAGATTGATTTGACGTGCAAATTTTAATCGGGAGGGTTAACCCCAGCGCGCATTGAAACGGGTCAAAAGGTTGGCCGCATTATAGCCCGTAACCGCTTTTGCCATGAGGCGTAGGTGCAGGTCTCCGGCTTTGAAGCCCGCTCTGGCGGGAAGTCCGGCACCTGGCAGTTTTAGACTGGAGCCGCTCTTAACGGGGCCTTGAAGGGTGATGGACCGCGTACCGCTCGGCGTTTCAACCATAGTCTGGCCGCCATTTTTCAGAATATCAGGCGTGACATCAACCGTCATCCAAATGTCATTGCCGGCGATAGTAATACGCTCATCCAGAATGATTTTAATTTGAAAGTTATGTGTGTGGGCGGGCTGCCCCTGAGCCGGACACAATTGGCCATCCTTAAGTTCTAAAACCTCATCGTGTCGCAGGCCTTTGGGAAGGCATAAGGATACGCGGCGCAGGTGGCTTAGGGACTGAACGGTCTGATCCTGTTCGATAATGTCAAAGGTGACCGGAATTTCGCAAACGCTCTCACCACCATGGATAGCTTGATGGGGTGTGATAACTAAATCTGTCACGGCGGGGCTGTGGTGGGCGACTGGTGCGGGCAAGGAAGGCTCAAGCAGTAGGTCGCGGGCGACGATCAGCAGGCGCAGCAGAGCATCCGATGTCGGGTTGATGTCCGGGTGAACATCTTTTACACGGCTGCGAAACGCCGCTTTGATGCGGGCCTCATCAATCGGATCGCAAAGCCCCAGAATTTTGAGCGCGTCGGTTCTGTTCATTCTGAAAAGAGCCACTAAATTGGATTAGCCAGTTTTAGGCAACCGGTCTAAGACACACCAAAAGCGTCAAAATGCGGTTAATGCACCGTTAGCTATATATAATGGAGATGGTCATGGCATCGGAACTGATTCCGCATAGCCCTACGGAAGACGAATACCGTGCGGCCCACGAAGCTAATGCGGTTGAGATCGATCTCAATGTGGCCGAGCCCTTTGATCTGTTTGCCGAGTGGCTCAAAGAGGCGGGTAAAAAGGAACCGAACGATCCGAACGCCGTGGGCGTGGCAACCGTTGATGAAGACGGCTTACCGGACGTGCGCATGGTGCTGCTCAAAGATTTTGACGCCCAAGGTTTTGTTTTCTACACCAATACCCATAGCGCCAAGGGGCAGCAGCTTGATCAGGCGGGCAAGGCGGCCTTGCTGTTTCATTGGAAATCCCTACGTCGGCAGGTGCGAATTCGCGGGCTGGTCAGCCGTGTGTCGGATGCCGAAGCTGACGCCTATTTCCATAGCCGGGCGCGGGCGTCTCAGATTGGGTGCCTGGGCGTCGGATCAATCCCGCCCTATGCCGGATCGGTTTGCGCTCGAAAAACGGGTGGCGGAACTGACGCTGAAGTTTGGTGTCGGGCCTATACCGCGGCCGCCGCACTGGACCGGATACCGTGTGGCGCCTTTGAGCATGGAGTTCTGGCGCGATAAGCCCTTTCGTCTGCATGAACGTGTTCAGTTTAATCGTCAGTCAGTCTCAGATAGTTGGGATAAGGCGCGGCTTTTCCCCTGATCACCAGGTTGTGGGGTCGGGCGTGTAGTGGGGTCTGATATCTATGACCTTCATTGTGGCGCTTCGGGCGGCCTCTATGCCTTCGTCAGTATCTTCGAAGGCCTGAATATGTTCCGGGAGGATTTTAAGATTTTCGGCGGCGGCGAGGTATAGATCAGGATGAGGTTTACCCTTGCCTGTATCCTCTATGGTGACGACGGTCTCAAATCGGTCTAACAGTCCTATGGCGTTCAGGGAGGCTGTCACCATGGTCCTTTGACCACCAGATGCGACACCCAGCGGATATATGCCGTGAAAGCGGTGGACGAGTTCGGTTGTAACCGTAATCGGGCGGACGGAGCCAATATGTGTCAGGAACAATTCTGCGGTGCGACTGGCGATATAAATATCATTCAGACGCATTTTGTAATGAGCCTCTAATTCAGTCACGAGTTGATACCTGGATAAGCCTAGTCTTGCGCCATAAAAACCAGTTTCAAAATTTATATTGTAAATCTCGAGCGCCTCTTTAAAAGCGCGGTAATGGGCGGGGAAGGTGTCGGCCAAAGTACCGTCACAATCAAAAATCAGGGCTTTGATCCCGGCGTCGGGGTGAAACTGAAGCGCTTTATGCATGCTCTCTATATGTATTCAGGCCTGCTCTGGGTCAATTCGGCTGTGGGTAAAAAGATATGACAGATGCCAATTCCTCACCGGACGCCGTGATCGCCAAGCTGTCTGCCGGAGCTGACAAGGTTATAGCGACATCCTGTGCCGTTGTGATTTTAAAAGGCAATCAGGCGTTTAAAATCAAAAAATCCGTAGACTATGGTTTTTTGAATTTCACCTCACAGCCGCGTCGCCGTGAAGCTTTGGAGCGGGAGCTTAAGTTTAATCAGCGCACAGCCGCGGATGTTTATCGTGAGGTGATTGAGGTGGACGGCGAGGCCGTTTTGGTCATGCGCCGCTTTGATCAGTCTATGGTGCTGGCTGAGCAAAGCCTGAGCGACCCTGACTGGTCGCCCGATATCGGTCTGATGCAGACGCTTGGTGAGGTCATTGCCGACTTCCATGCGGGTTCTGAGGTCTGCCGTGACCCGTCTCACGCGGCCAATATCAAATATGTGATCGATTCGAACCGCAGCAATATCGATGTGTTTCGCCAGTATTTAGACGCGGCGCGGGTTGATGATTACGATCAGCGGATATCGCAAGCCTATGAGCAGGTAAAATCGGTGGTGCAGGATCGTTTCGATCAGGGGTTTGTGCGTCGCTGCCACGGTGATCTGCATCTGGGCAACATATTCGTCGAAGCGGGCCGGCCTGTTCTGTTTGACTGCATCGAATTTAATGAGCGGTTGAGCCAGATTGATGTACTGTACGATCTGGCATTTCTGCTGATGGATCTGTGGGTGAGGGACCATAAACAGGCCGCGAACCGCGTCATGAATGCCTACATGGATAAGGCCGCGCGAAATGAAGCAGATGATGGCCGCCTGTATAGCGGTTTAAAGCTATTGCCGCTCTACATGTCAGTGCGGGCAGGGGTGCGCTGTCATGTCAATGCGCATTACGGCGATCTTGAGCAGGCTTCGGTCTATCTGGATGCGGCGATTGCGTTTCTGGAAATGGATAAGGCCGGTTTAATGGCTGTTGGTGGCTTATCGGGTTCGGGAAAAACAACCTATGCCCGCCGTATCGCGGACTGTAAGGGGCGGTCGCCCGGTGCGGTCATTTTACGCAGTGACGAAATCCGCAAGCGGCTGTGGAACTGGCCGTCCTTTGAACGCTTGCCCGCTGAGGCTTACACGCATGAGGAAACTGACAGGGTTTATAACCGCATATTCGTGTTAGCGCAGATCGTGCTGGCGGCGGGACAGTCCGTGATTGTTGATGCGACCTTCAGGGATCAGGCGATGAGAAATGCTACCGAGGTCTTGGCGCAGAACGCGGGGGTCGTCTTTACAGGTGTCTGGCTTGATCTGCCGCGTGATGAGCGGGTGCAGCGGGTGGCCGGCCGATCAAATGATGCGTCTGATGCGACGGCCGAGGTCGCTGATTCTCAGGATGAGGTGACTGATGTGTCATCGAAATGGATGCGTGTCGATGTCGGTTAATATGGAGCCATCAGACACAGAAAGTTCAATTTCTATTTTGGTTCAAAGCGTTAAAATGCTTTTCAGGTGAAAATGTATTTGTATGTGCGTCATCAGATTCGCCATCACGATGTATGGTCATGACGCCACTGAACCGCCTCGTAAGGTTCAGGGACGCTTATAGAACGCGGTACTATTGAAGATTAGGATGCACAATCGTGGAAGCCAATTCGCAAACGCGCAAACGTGGTCTCAGTCTGGCTTTGGTAGCTTTTCTGGTGAGTTTGTCGGCGCCCCTCGTTCTGGGAGCGGCCATATTCGGCAGTCAGGTCGACTATTTTGACTACGATACCAGCTTTACCCTGCTGACCTTAAACTGGGCGCCAAAGCTGGCGACGGTCAGTCTGGTTTTTGCCCTGATTGCCTTGCTGGTGTCACTGTTTATGGCCCCAAAGCGAACCGGGCCTTATGCTTTGGCTGCGGTTATTATATCGTGCGGTGTGCTGGGCGGATTCTATGTTTATGAGCGTAAACTGAAAGCCGCGCCGCCTGTTTATGATGTGGCGACCGATTGGGAACGTCCGGTCACGTTTTCGGAAAAGCTGATCAAGGAGCGTGGCCCTGATGCCCATCCTATCGAAGACAATCCGCGTGTCGTAAAAGGCAGTTCATTTGAATGGGATATGAAACCGGTCTCAGATGTGAATGCGGCGACCTGTCCAGGTGCGCAATCCGTCAGAAACCCGAATATTACCGCCGATAAGGTAGCCTTAAGTTTGAAGCAGGTGGGTTACATGATTTTCGGTCGCGCGCCCTGGCGCGTCGAAGCCATTTACCGCGATCCGGTCTATGGCTTTAAGTCAGATATAGTGGTGCGCATCGATCCGGATGAGGCCGATGTGCGGTCGGTGAGCCGGTACGAATTATCTGATCTGGGCGGGAATTGTGCACGAGTAATGCGCGTGGTTGAACTTTTGAAAGCCATGTGACCGTTTCTGGTTCGGAAATTGCTGTTTGCCCTTAAGATATTATTAAGGGTGCCGACATGGCTGTAAGCATAGCGATATTTGTATCAAAACGAGCCCAGCGCATGGCCGCAGCCTTTATGCTGCTTACTCTGGCACAGATCGTTGCCGTAAGTTGCACGCCTGAACCCGTTATGCCTTATGCGGTTCGTGCGGTTATTGAGAGATAGTCACGCAGAGACTCACGCCTCGAAAGTTTCCAGCATTTAGGTGTGGAAATACGGCGAAGCGGGCGACCTGTGTGGCATTATCCACAATTTATTTTCATTGAAACTATATCGATCAAGGGTATACGCCACTAAAGTTGAGCGCGCGTACGGCTGATTTTCCGGTTATAACTTATTTTATTTTCGTCATTATCTAACTGAAAAATATATTAAAATTAATGACGTTCGTATGTTTTGCCTGTGCGGACAGGGTAGATAAATGTGGCCAATAAGCCCCATCAGTTTCCGGTGTGACTTTATTGGAACAGGTTTCATTTGAAATTGGCAAAGTGGTGTCAGACGATTGACGGATTTGTGACGCGAGTGTCTTACTGGAATTAACAACAGTTAATGTTGGAAACTGCGGTGGGTATAAAAGTACCCTATAAAATAATCCGGAGACTAAGAGTGAAAAACAAATCTATCAAATCAGGGCTTATGGTTACAACGACCATTTGCTCGACCGTGTTGTCGATGCTGACGCTTTCGTCGGCAGCAACAGCGCAAGATGTGCCTGCTGAAGATAGCAGTGTTACCGAAGTTGTCGTTACCGGATCGCGGATTCTGCGCCCGAACCTGACAGCCACGTCACCGGTTGCTACGATTACCCTTGAGAAAATGGAATCCCAAGGGTTTGAAAACGTTGCCGACGCCTTAACTCAGCAGCCACAGTTTGCTGCATCGTTCGGTACGTCCCGTACGCAATCGACCTTTTCGGGGGCGACGTCTTCGGGTTTGAACTTGGTCAACCTGCGTAATCTTGGTGGCATTCGCACCTTGACCCTGGTTAACGGTAAGCGTTTCCCATCGGGCACGATTGATTCGGACGCGGTTGACTTCAATATGATCCCGTCTGCGAACATTGCTCGCGTCGACGTCCTTACGGGTGGTGCGGGCGCTGTTTATGGCGCAGATGCCGTGGCGGGTGTTATCAACATCATTACCGACACCAAGCTTGATGGTGTCGAAGTTGGCGGCAGCTATGGTTATGCTCTTAAAAAAGAAGACAACATTAACCCCAACGCTTACATCCGCCTGGGTAAGGTCTTCGATAAAGGCTATGCAAATCTTACCCTGCAATATGACTACCAAGGCTTGGTAAGCTGTGCGGATCGTTACCTCTGTGCGGAAGACTTTGCGTGGACACCTCCCGGGGAGCCAAACCGTTCGCCATCTGCGCGTTCTGGCGTCCCTTTAAACGGGCGCTTCTTTGTTGACGGCGCTGCAGGCAGCTATACTTTCGATAATGGCGCTATGGTACCGTTTTCGACCGCGGCATATGGTTACAACCGTAATGCGCAACGCACCTTAGCTATTCCGACCGAACGTTTCCTACTGGCTGGCCAAGGCAAGTATGAAATTTTTGAAGGTCATAGAGCTTATGTCGAGTTTAACTATTCGACCACTGACACTGTAGCGCCATTTGAGGCCCACCCCTTTCAATCCAGCGCTGATCTAGTAGCTGGTGTACTTGAACCATCTATACCGGTTGACAATCCCTTCCTTCCGACCGCTTTGCGCGATCTGGCTGTCGCCAATGGTGACACGGAAATCACTTGGTTCCAGCGTTTCGAAGGCCTTGAAGATCGGGGTGCGACCAACAGCCGCACTAACCTGCGCTTGGTTGCCGGTATTGAGGGTGACTTCGATTCGATCTTTGGTATCGGATCGGACTGGAACTATGATGTTTCCTATCTCCTCGGTCGTTCTAAGCTTGACAGCCTAACCAACGGTTTGGTGTCTCGTGCCAACCTTTACGCCAGCTTGCGTGTCGAGTCTGACGGTGCCGGTGGTTATCAGTGTGCTGACCCCGTCGCCCGGGCTTCAGGGTGCTTGGCTTTGAACCCGTTTGACGGTTACAATGCTCAGGAACAGGCTTACCTGCTGGTATCGGCCGGTACGCGTGGCCAATATGACCTCGAAGACTTCAACGCCTTTATCGCCGGTTCTTTATTTGAATTGCCGGCCGGCCCTCTGGATGTTGTCTTCGGTGTCGAATCCCGCCGTGTCACCAGCTACCTGGATTATGCCTCGGATATCAACAATGGTATCACCACAGGCAACCAGATCGGTGACAACGAAGAGCGTTCTTACCTGACCAACGAGTACTACACCGAAGTTCGTGTGCCTATTCTTCGGGATATGACCTTCGCTCAGGACTTAAGCTTCGATGGTTCTTATCGTAAGTCAGATAGCGCGGCCTTTGGTGAGTATGAAACTTGGAATATGGGCGGGTCTTGGACTCCAGTCAGCGGCCTGACGTTCCGGGCAACCAAGGCTAAGTCAGCCCGTGCGCCAAACCTAAGCGAAACGACAGGTATCAGCCAAACTTTTGGTGTGGTTGACGATCCCTGTTTCACCGAAAACTATAATGATAATCCTACCCGCGTGGCTAACTGCGCTGCTGAAGGAATTCCGACGACATACGATCCGCCTCTAACCGTTCGCCAAGGTACTTCAGGTTTCGTCGGCGGTAATGCCAATCTGAAGCCTGAAGAAGCCGATACCGAAACCGTAGGGGTCGTGTTTACGGCCGCTCGTTTTGACGTATTACCTAGCTGGGTATCGTCTCTTACCTTGACGGTAGACCGGTTTAAGATCGATACCGAAGGTTTGATCGCGGGTGTTGGCCGCCAGGAAATCGTCAACCTGTGCTATGACACCCCAAATGGCGCCGCACGTGACCTTTACTGCTCTCAGGTCACACGTGGGACAGATCCAGCCGTTGCGGGTGCTAACTATGTTCTAACGGATGTGAACGATCAGCTTCTAAATCTGGCGGCTCTGAACATTGCGGGTTACGATGTCGAAGCCTATTACGCGTTCGACATGCCTCGTGACTTCGGTCGTGTCGCGATTACGTCCACTTGGACGATCTACGACAAGGCGGAAAAGCAAAGCCTTCCGGGAACAGAGTTTACCGACCTTCTGGGTTTTGCGGGCGGCACCACGTCCGATCAAGGCTGGATCGAAAAGAACGGTTCGACCCGCGTAAACTGGTCGTTGGGTAAGTTTAAAGCAAACTGGACGGTTCGTTACGTTGGCGAAGCCAAAAGCTCTCCCTATGCGACCAACCCAGTCACGATCGACGCTCATGTCTATCATGATGCTCAGGTTCGTTATGCCTTGTTGGAAAACACCGAAATCTACCTCGGCATCAGCAACCTGACCGATCAGGATCCGCCGTTCTTCCCGACAAGCCAGTCGGGTACGCAGGCACTTGATACCGTTCCGGCTTACTATGATATCTTTGGGCGCTCTATCTATATGGGCTTCAAAGCGAGGTTCTAAATCTCGAAACATAACCAAATGGCGGCGGAAGGTTCTCCTTCCGCCGCTTTTTTTATTGATTGAACCCAATATGGACCAGAGACGGTTGGGGCGTTTTGTTGTGTATGGTAGGGTTCTTAATAACTTTCCTTGGGGTTCAAAGTTCGGGCCAAATTCCCCGCGAACTACACAGAGCGAGAGATGCTAGCGTTACAGAGTTTAGTGCTAAACCTGTTATTTTGGTACCGATAGCGATGCCGAGAAGGTAAAAGCTATGGCGAATATTACCGCTGCGTGACCACAACAGCTTATTATGGAAACTCTAAGGCCGCCTCTAATGAATAATAAATTCGGATGAATGCTTACAGTTAAGCAATGCGCCGTTCGCCACTTAGGGGCTCAGATTGAACCGATCCATCCGATTTGCGCCAGTACAGTTCGACATCTTCACAAACCTGTTTCAGATCGTCAAAATAGAACGGCTTAGGCAGCAGAAAATCAACGCGTGCACGTCGGGCTTTGTTGAGGGCATCCGCGCTGGCTTCAGGATTATTCACCTGGCCCGCCGTCATGACGGCTATGGGTACAGACGGCGCTAACCGGCGAAAGACATGCAGTTCGTCTAGGCTGTTGCTGCCTTCGATAAACACATCTAGAACCAGCAGAAAGAAGCTCTCTTTTGCCAGTGCCTGATAGGCTGTCTCTGCAGACGCGACGCCCACGACTTCATAACCAAGCTTCTGAAACATCTTGGTGATGATGATTGCCTGTGTACGGCTATCTTCAAGTAGAAGTATTGACTTCATGTCTCACCCTTATCATGCGTGTTTGAGCAGCTTAATGGGAAATAGCTAAATTAAGGTAAACCCAGCGCGTGTATATTTGGGACGTTAAGGCTGTCGCCGATTGGTAGATTTGGTTTCCCTAAGATTATTTATTTTGGCTTCAGTACCGTAGATAAAATTAGGGCCAAACCGTTAAGGCATAAATAATTTCATGGCCATGGTTTGACGTTCGGTATTTGATGTTGGGTTATTATTTGCCTGTAGGTTTGAAAATTCCATCATTGGAAATTTAATTCATATAATTCAATATTTTAAATTTCGCCTAGCGGGTAGGGAATAGCTGTTATTTGATGGTATGGTGCTTTTTTTAGAGCGCCACTCGTTACAAGCATCAGGAACTCGCGCTAAGGGTGCAATGGTTCGTTAATCTTTTTCACCCACTTTTGGGTTTGTTGGTGATTGAGTCTTGACTTTAGAGTGTGGGTACTATCGCGCCTTTAGAAGCGTGCGGCCTTAAAAGTTTGGATTTAGGGTCTGTACGTACGCACCGATACTTTAGCTGTATAGGCGCAATGGAGCGTACCCAAACGGGCGTGATGCGTAGTAATTGTCAGCTAGTTTTTATAAATTAAAAATCCAAGATACAATCTCCAAATCGCTAACAATTTTTATTCTCAGTTTTGAAATGAATTGGCCATCTGTTTGGCAATGTTTATCTTGGCATTTGCTTGCGTTTAAGTTTGTGAAATTTATAGCATTTCTATGATTATAGAATTTGAACGCGATTGTAAGTAAATAAATATTAACCACGTTAATCAATTCTGATTGTTAAGTTCTGATGGTGATTCATATCATCAGTTTGAGTTTAGTTAATGTGAATAAAAGCGGTTAATTAATACCGGTAACTTACAAGGGCAGGATTATGAAGCTTTCGGATATAAAAATCGGATACAAGATACTTGCAATAATCGCCGTCTTCGGCGCGTCTAGTGTAGGCATGACGTTGTGGCAGAACGCAACGATGGAAAAAGCCCAGAAAAGCTACGAGCATATCGTCGATCATCTGGATGTTGCCCTATTGTCAGGGGCACGTATGCGCCAAAACCTTTATGCCTTGCAGGGGGCAACCTATGGACTTGCGTTTAGTAACTGCCCCAGTGCGACCTGCGATAATTTCTCTAAGTTAGGGCAGACGTCAGTTCAGCGTTTTGGTGAACGCTACCAAGGGGTTATCGACGCTGTGCCGGAATACGAAACCGATTTCGGTCCGCTAAAGGCGCGTTTTGATAAGATAGCCGATACGGCCATTAACAAGGCTATACCGGCCGGTCTCAATAATGAACAGGACGCACTACGCGCTTTGTTGTTGGAACAGGATACATCAATTGAATCTCTCTCTACCGACATCGGCGCCAAGGTTGATGAGAAGCAAAAGTTACACTCTGGTATCGCTGAAAAACTGAAGGCTGATATCAACGTCCAAGCCCGCAATAGTTTGATTATCTCGGTTCTGGTGACGGCGGCAATCACCGCTTTGGCGGCCCTGCTGGCCTTTGGCGATATCGCCAAGATGCTGGGCCGTCTGACCAGCCAGATGCAAGCTATAGCGAACGGAAGATTGGATCAGGTGATCGATGGTCAGTCACGGGGTGATGAAATCGGCATCATGGCCAAGACATTGGGCGTCTTTAAGGATGGGCTGGCTGAGGCCGAGCGGCTTCGCCATGAAACCGCGGAACAGCGTGAGCAAGCCGAAGCGCAGCGCAAAGCCGCTATGCTGAACCTGGCCGACCAGTTTGAGCGATCGGTTGGTGGAATTGTCACTCTGGTGTCCTCTGCGGCGACGGAAATGCAGGCGGCCGCGGCGCAACTTACCTCAACAGCACAGGAAACTTCGGCCCAATCGATAGCGGTGTCGGCGGCCGCAGAAGAAGCCGGAACCAATGTGACATCTGTCGCCGGTTCTGCGGAAGAACTGGGGGCTTCGGTATCCGAAATCGGGCGTCAGGTTCAGACGTCGGCGCATATCTCCGCCACGGCAGTCACTGAGGCACGTCAGGCCATGCAAGTGGTTGAGGAGCTTAACGAAGTCGCTGGCAGCATCAATGGTGTCGTGGATATGATCTCAGGTCTGGCCAGTCAGACCAATCTTCTTGCGTTGAATGCGACGATCGAGTCAGCGCGAGCGGGAGAAGCCGGTAAGGGCTTTGCCGTCGTGGCTTCGGAGGTCAAGCAACTGGCCGGACAAACGGCCAAGGCCACAACCGAGATTTCTGCCAAGATTGAGCAGATACAGGAAGCAACCACCCGGGCCGTAAGCGTGATTCAAAACATCACGGCCACGATCCAGGAAATCAACAACGCCTCAACGGTTATCGCCTCGGCGGTCGAACAGCAAAATGCGGCAACCCAGGAAATCGTTCAGGCCGTTAATCAGGCCTCCATGGGGACGACCGAGGTCACGTCCAACATTACAGGTGTGGCTCAGGCCGCGGAGCAAACGGGAGCGGCGGCCTCTCAGGTGCTCAGTTCTTCTGGCGAACTTGCAGAACAGGCCGAAAAGCTACGCACTGAAATGGATAGCTTCCTGGCGACCGTAAGGGCGGCCTAGTCATAAAGATGGCGGGCCAACGCAGGGCCCGCCATCTTTATCTTACGATTTATCCACATGCGTGCCGTATTTTCCCTTGAGGGCGGTCATATGCAAGTCCTTTCAAGCTAAAGGGCAATCCTTGACAGAGTAACCGTGAACGATGTGCCTTCGATGGTGATTGAGCATCTTAACACCAGGCGGTCTGAGCAAACCGGGATTGAAGACACCAAGGATTTAGGTTTCGGCATTGAGATGCTCTGCCAGCGGAGACGGCACAAGATCTATGAAATCGATGATAAGTACTAAGAGATCGGGGTCTAAGGCATAGGCGTTACCATTTTTCATCAATCGGAAAGTGTCTGTGATCATGCGCACACTGTATAAGAATGAAATAGTGAACTCGAACTAAGTTGGTGGCAATTTTCTGAACAATCAACACTCCATAAATAGCTTGAAACGTATAGGTAAATCTTAGGTTTATTTACGGAATATTAAACGATTTTACGCAGTGAAAAAGCGCTCTGTACTTACAGAGCGCTTTCTTCGTGTTGAAAAATGGTTTGATTAAGCGCGTTGCGACAGGGGTACAAAGTCGCGCTGCGCCGATCCGGTATAGAGCTGACGCGGACGGCCGATCTTTTGCGATGGATCCTCGATCATTTCTTTCCATTGCGCGATCCAGCCCACGGTACGGGCCAGAGCAAACAGCACGGTGAACATGGTGGTCGGGAAGCCCATGGCCGACAAGGTGATGCCGGAATAGAAGTCGATATTCGGGTAAAGCTTACGCGACACGAAATATTCATCCGACAGCGCGATGCGCTCCAACTCGCGGGCAACCTGAAGCAGCGGATCGTTCGGGTCACCAACGGCGCTCAGAACCTCATGGCAGGTCGTCTGCATGACCTTAGCGCGTGGGTCGTAGTTCTTATAGACGCGGTGGCCAAAGCCCATCAGCTTATACTTACGGTCTTTAACGCCCTGGATGAACTCAGGGATCTTATCGACCGTGCCGATTTCCTTGAGCATGTTGAGCGCTTCTTCGTTAGCCCCGCCATGCGACGGACCCCACAGACAGGCAATGCCAGCGGCGATACAGGCAAACGGATTGGCACCAGAAGATCCCGCCAGTCGCACCGTCGAGGTCGATGCGTTCTGCTCGTGGTCAGCGTGTAGAATAAAGATACGATCCATGGCCTTAGCCAGAATCGGATTTACAACATAATCTTCGGCAGGCACGGCAAAGCACATGCGCAGGAAGTTTTCTGAATAGGACAGGTCGTTCTTTGGGTACACAAACGGCTGACCGACGCTGTACTTATAGGCACGCGCCGCGATAGTCGGCATTTTCGCGATCAGGCGGTGCGCCGAAATTTCGCGCTGCTTCTCGTCCTGAATATCAAGGCTGTCGTGGTAAAATGCCGACAGCGCACCAACGGCACCGGTCATAATCGCCATCGGGTGAGCATCTCTGCGGAAGCCGGAGAAGAAGCGGTCGAACTGCTCATGCAACATGGTATGACGGGTGATGGTCGTCTCGAACGCTTCAAACGCCGAGGCCGAGGGCAGTTCGCCGTGCAGCAACAGATAGCAGGTTTCCATGAAATTCGATTTTTCCGCCAGTTGGTCGATCGGATAACCACGGTGCAGCAAAACACCCTTATCGCCATCGATAAAGGTGATCTTGGACTCGCAGGATGCTGTGGAGGTAAAGCCCGGATCGTAGGTAAAGGCGTCAGATTCAGCGTACAGTTTACGAATGTCGATCACATCAGGGCCCAAAGTACCCTTTTGTACCGGCAAATCTATGACCTTATCGCCGACGGTAATTTTAGCGGGATTGGTAGTTTGGGTCATGAATTGCTTCACCTCTTATTGTTTATGTGCATCGCAACCAAATGCGGTGTCCTCATATATAAACAAGCGATCTATTTGGAAAGACCATCCTTTAGGCGATCAAGGCTCTCGCTTTTGCCAAGAGCCGCTAAAACGCGTGAAATGTCAGGTGCCGGATGTCCGCCAGAGAGTATGCCCCGAAGCGCCGGACCAATTTTTCCAAAGCCAACCCCTTCATTTTCAACGAAATTTTTCAAGGTTACATCCAGTGAACTGGTCGACCAGTCACTTAATGACAACAAATTTTCGTGAAGACGGCAGAGGCGGCCAATTGTCTCTTCAGTCAAAAGTTTTTTCGTTTTTTCATCTATCTGAAGCGGGCGCTTCGCTAAAGCGAAGGTCAGAAGATCGGCAAAATCAGTAATTTTAAGCGCGCGCTCCACGATCAGGGGCAGGGTACGTTCAATCATTTCCGCCTGAGTGGCATCAACAGCCATCTCACGACGCTTAAGATCGTCCTCAACAAGCGATGTAAGGCGCTCAGGCGCGCACTGTCTGATCCAGTGCGCATTTACGTGATTAAGTTTATCGAAATCCAGCCGGGCAGGGGCCCTGTTGATATCTTGGATATCGAACCATTCGATCATCTGCTGGTCATCAAAAATCTCATCATCGCCATGCGACCATCCGAGCCGCGCCAGATAGTTGCGCATGGCTTCAGGTAGATACCCCAGGCTTTGATAGTCGCCAACGGCCTGCGCACCATGGCGTTTACTGAGTTTGGCACCATCAGGGCCGTGAATAAGCGGGATATGGGCAAAGGTCGGTACATCCCAGCCAGCGGCTTTGTAGATAAGGGTTTGACGCGCCGCATTGTTCAGGTGGTCATCGCCCCTGATAATATGGGTGATCCCCATATCATGATCATCTACCACAACCGCCAGATTGTAGGTCGGCGTTCCATCGGATCTGAGCAGGATCAGGTCGTCCATGTCTTTGGTATTAAAGCTGACCTGACCCTGCACGGCATCGTTGATAATAAGCGGCTCATCAAGCGGCCCCTTGAAGCGGATAACGTGTGGCGTACTCAACTGTTCTGACGTGGGAACCTGATCGCGCCACGGGGATCTCAAGGCATGGCCTGAGTCGCGTGCGGTTTCACGCGCGGCTTCGGTTTCTTCAGGCGTCATGAAGCAGGCATAGGCATGACCGGATTGATACAGCAACTGAACGACGTCCTTATGGCGCTGTTCGCGAGAGGACTGAAAAACAATCTCTTCGTCTGTATTGAGCCCTAGCCAGTTCAAGCCCTCGAAAATGGCCTCTACCGCTTCAGGCGTTGAGCGTTCGCGGTCGGTGTCTTCGATTCTTATCAGAAAGCGTCCCCCTTTGGCTTTTGCGTAAAGCCAGTTGAACAGGGCCGTGCGCGCACCGCCAATGTGCAAATATCCTGTCGGAGAGGGGGCGAAACGGGTCACAACTTGAGGGAATGACGTATCGGGCATGATCTTGGACTTGTACTTAACGAAAGGGTATGCGTCCTTATAGCGACCTTATGAACCACCACCAGTCTTTTTGAGAGCTGCAGCCGTTATAATGACAGCCTATTCGAAACAACCATGGTCGTGGGTGCCGTCGGATATTTCTGAAAAGGTGCAAACTTTTTGGGCCAGGGCGTGGGCCTTACAAAAAGGGCGGTTTTTCTTATGGTTACCCGTAGCCTTGGGGGCAGGGTGTGCGGTTTATCTTAATCTGAAATTTGAACCCTCATGGTGGATGCTCTGGGGGATAACGGGCGCTGCATATGCTGCTTTTTTGTGGTTAAAAGCTCTGAATAAACATTCGTATCTATCTAATTTCGTTTTGGTTTTGCTGGTTTTCTGTGCCGGTATAATTCTGTGTAAATTGAGGGCGGAGAATGTTTCTGCCCCCGTTATAGATAGCGCGAAAACCCAGTACAGTGTGAGCGCCTATGTTGTTGACGTGGTTTCATCCGATAGTGAGGCCCCAAGGCTGCTGCTGGCGCCCACGCGAATTGAAGGTGTCGCCGCCCGCGATACACCTTTTCGGATCAGGGTAACTCTGCGTGAATGGCCATCCGATATTGCAATTAAGCCGGGGCAGGCGATCCGCGGTTTTATGATTCTTAATCAACCCTCCCGCCCCTTTATGCCGGGGGGATATGATTTTGCCCGCGCGGCGTGGTTTGATGGTTTGGGCGCGGTGGGGTTTGTGCCCGGTAAACTGCATATCGCAGACCAAACTCAACCGCCATTCAGGTTATCGCTGTTGATGGGGCTCAATAGCCTTCGCTGGACGATTACGCAAAACCTGGTCAATGATTTAACAGGTAAATTTCCAGACGGGCAGGCGTTAGGTGGTTTTGCGGCGGCCTTGGTGACGGGACATCAGGCGTATTTGTCACCGCGTATGGTGCAGGACATGCGTGATTCCGGATTAGCGCACATACTGTCAATATCAGGTTTGCATATGGCAATCGTCGGCGGTTTTATATTTTTCGCCAGTCGGGCTTTTATGGCCATGATACCAGTGCTGGCCCTGAATTTCCCGATTAAAAAATGGGCGGCGGGGTTCGCGGTTTTTGGGGTGCTGGCGTACTTAGCCATATCGGGCGCACCGGCACCAGCCATACGTGCGGCCGTAGTGGCTATCATCGTTTTTATAGCCATCCTGGTTGATCGCCGCGCTTTGAGTTTACGGTCATTGGCAATCGCTGCGGTAATTGTACTGTTGTTGATGCCTGAAGCGGTTATTGAGCCCGGATTTCAGATGTCATTTGCCGCTACAGCCGCCCTTCTGGCACTGGCAGAAGCCCAGAAACCGATAGTCAAGGAAATCAGTGTGCCATGGGGTGTCAAAGCACTTCAGAACTTAGGGCGTGCTATTTGGCTGTCACTGATGGCGTCACTGGTGGCGGGTGCAGCCACGACGCCGTTTTCCCTGCATTATTTCAACCGCATCAGTGTTTACGGGATGATATCAAACCTGCTGTCATCGCCCATATCGAGCTTTATATTAATGCCTGCCTTAGCGTTATGGACGGTTTTGCAGACCACGCCGTTTAGTGCGCCGTTCATGTACATAGCGGGCTTCGGGCTGATGTTGACCGATAAGATATCGGCCTGGACCGCTTCTTTGGAAGGCGCCGTCAGAGTTATGCCCAGTGCCCCTGATTATGTGCTGTTGATTTCATTCGCGGGCATACTGTGGCTTTGCCTGATGCGAGGACGTGTCCGCTGGATTGGGTTGATTGGCGCTATCAGTATAATCGTGTGGCCGCGAACATACCCGCCGGATGTATGGGTTGATCCTCAAGGTGCCAATGCGGCCATACGGAGCGGAACGACAGCTTACGTTTTACGGCCAAAAGTTAAACAATATGGCTACGAACACTGGCTACGGCATTACGGGCTGGTTGATGATCGGGATCGTGGATTATCGGGCAACTATGACTGCAAGGGATTGTTGTGCGTGCCCAAACCCCAGGCTGTTCATAAAATTGGCTTTTGGTTTGGAAATAAACCTCCTAAATCCGAAGCTCTGATGCGTTTGTGTCAATCCAGTGACCTGATTATCTCCCGTGCGGCCATCGCTGAGTGGCCTCAAGCCTGTGCTAAAATCAACCGCATTGATAGGGATGATCTTGCGACGCTTGGGGCGCTGGAACTTACTCGGCAAGGCAATCAGTGGAGAATAAACGGCAGCGAAATGAGGCGTGGAGATCGACCGTGGGTGCGTTAATGGTACTTGCGCAACAGGCCGACCAAACGTCCCTGAACCGCTACCTCATCGGTATTATATATGCGGGTTTTATAGGCGGGATTTGCGGCCTCCAGCGCAATCGAAGCGCCCTTTTTCCTTAGACGCTTTAAAGTCGCGGTATCGCCGTCAACAAGTGCCACGACAATTTCGCCAGATTGCGCTGTATCGGTCTTTTTGATGATGACATAGTCACCGTTTAAAATACCGGCATTGATCATGGAGTCGCCTTCGATCTCCAGAATATAATGCTCACCGGCCCCCAGCATCGCTTCCGGTATGCGTAAACGGTCACGCTCTTGCCCCATAGCTTCGATAGGCACACCGGCGGCAATTTTACCGAGCAATGGCAGTTCACGACCGTCTTCCAGAACAGGTTTCGCTGCGGCTTGAGGTTTTGAGCCCTCGACCACCTGCGGGACAAAATTCTGGCGTCCTTTAGGTGGTGCGGCGGTTGTCGCCTGATCGGGAAGTTTAATGACCTCAAGGGCTCTGGCCCGATGCGCCAACCTGCGAATGAAGCCGCGTTCTTCAAGCGCTGTGATCAGGCGGTGGATGCCTGACTTGGACGCCAAGTCCAACGCTTCTTTCATTTCATCAAAAGAAGGCGAAACACCACTTTCCTTAATGCGTTCATGAATGAACATTAAAAGTTCGCGTTGTTTGGTCGTCAGCATATACCACCTGTGGGTTCTGTGTTCACCCAGACCGCAATGGCATCGGCGTGAACAAGTCATGAACTTATAACAGATGTTCTGTAAGTGTTCCAGGTTAATGTCAAGCTAACGATAAAAGTTTTTTTGCGGCCAGTGTTACATCGGTTTGACGCATGAGGCTTTCCCCGACCAACATGGCGAAGGCACCTGTGGCTTCAAGGCGTGTGACATCATCGACCGTAAATATACCGCTTTCGGCCACCAGTATATGCTCCGGTGACACCATTCGGGATAAAACCTCAGTGGTTGATATATCAACTTCAAAATTTCTTAAATTTCTATTATTTACACCGATAAGATTAGACTTAAGTTTAAGGGCACGGCTCATCTCATGGGCGTCATGAACCTCAACCAAGGCATCCATTTTATAGTGATGTGCCGCCGCTATCAGATCGGCCGCCAGAGCGTCATCCACCATCGCCATGATGACTAAAATAGCGTCGGCCCCGTAACTGCGGGATTCGGCGACCTGCCAGGCATCGACGAGAAATTCTTTGCGTATACAGGGCAGGGTTACAGCCGCTCTGGCAGCAATAAAATGCGATTCGTCACCCATAAAGCTGGGGGCATCCGTCAAAATCGATAAGCAGGACGCGCCACCTGCAGCATAGGCGCGTGCCAATTCAGGCGGATTGAAATCTTCACGGATCAAGCCTTTTGACGGGCTGGCTTTCTTGATTTCCGCAATAAGACTTAAACTACCGGGACGTTTATCAGCCATTAAGGCGGTCGCAAACTCGCGGGGCGCGCCTGCGCCTTGAATAAGGGTTTCGATGTCATCTAAAGACATATCCCGGCGGCGGCGTGCTACCTCTTCGCGTTTATAGTCAGCAATTTTGGCAAGAATATCAGTCATATTAAGCTTGATTATTCGTAATTTGAATTAACCGCTGCAAAGCGGTTTTGGCTTTGCCGGAATCGAGAACTGACGCGGCAAGATCGACACCATCCCTTAGGGTTTCAACCTTGTCGGCGACCAGAAACGCCGCTGCGGCATTGAGACACACTATATCGCGATAAGGGCCTTTAGCCCCGTTCAGGAGATCAGACAGGGCCGCCGCATTCACGTCCGGCGTACCGCCTGTGATATCCGCCAAAGAAGCGCGCGGTAGACCGACGGCTTCTGGTGTGATGGTGAACAGCCGCACCTGACCGTCGCGCCATTCAGCGACTTCGGTTTCACCGGTTGTCGTCAGTTCATCAAGGCCCTCTCCATGCACAGACCAAGCTTTTTCGGCGCCCAGCATACCCAGCGCTTTGGCAATGGGCTCAACGAATCGAGGTGCTGGAACGCCTACAACCTGACGTTTGGCCCCTGCCGGGTTGGTCAATGGGCCGAGCAAGTTGAAAATAGTGCGAAAACCAAGTTGCTGCCTTACCGGGGCAACATGTTTCATGGCACCGTGATGGGCGGGCGCAAACAGGAAGCATATTCCGGCTTCGTCGAGGGCCTGTTTCTGCTGCTCAATCGATGCGTCAATATTGACACCAAGCGCTGCTAAAACGTCTGCGGTGCCGGATTTGGAAGTCACGGCACGATTGCCATGCTTGGCAACCTTGAGGCCACCACCCGCGGCCACAAAACCGGTCGCGGTCGATATATTAAGTGTATGGAGGCCATCGCCGCCCGTGCCGCAAACATCGATGACGTCGTAGTCGTGCTCTAACCGTTTGGCTGCGGCGCGCATGGCGCGGGCACAGGCGGCAATCTCTCCAACGGTTTCGCCGCGCAAGCGTATCGCGGTAACGGCCGCGGCGATTTGGGCCGGGGTCGGTTCTCCGCGCAGACAGGCTGAAAAGAAGGTCTCAGCGTCATCTTCTGATAAGGTCGCGCCATCGGCCAATTTTGACAATAAAGGTTTAAAGCTATCAGACATAGAGATTGCTGCTGGGGATGCCCGCCATATCGAGGAAGTTGGCCAAAATCTGATGGCCGCCTTCGGTGGCTATGGATTCCGGGTGAAACTGAACACCGTGAATGGGGCGCGTCTTATGTTGAACGCCCATAATTTCCCCATCTTCGGTCCAGGCGGTAACTTCGAGTTCCGTGGGCAAGGTTTCACGCTTTACCGCGAGCGAATGGTAACGTGTCGCTGTGAAAGGATTGGGCAGGTCTTTGAAAAGACCTATATTTTTGTGATGTATTTGACTGGTTTTGCCATGCATCAGAGCTTTGGCGCGAATGACATCGCCGCCGAATGCCTGACCGATCGCCTGATGGCCGAGGCAAACGCCCAGTATAGGTAAGTCTTCGGGGGCCGCCCTTAGAAGCGGCAGGCATATACCCGCTTGATCCGGTGCACAGGGGCCGGGCGAGAGCAATATGGCCTTAGGCCCCATAGCCAAAGCATCCTGAACGCTCAAAGCATCATTGCGAAACACTTTGGTTTCTGCCCCAAGTTCAGCCAGATAGTGAACAAGGTTATAGGTAAAGCTGTCGTAATTATCGATAACCAGGATCATTCATAAGGCTCCGGGCAAACTGTTGTCATCTACATAGGGCTTAAGGTCGATTGCGCCAAGTGATAACCGATACAGTTCAGTCATTTCATGTTTAAATGTCAGGAATTGACTTTGATTCGGATGTCTCATGACTGACAATATGACACTGACAGATAATGTGGCGGACGCCAGACTGAAACGGGCGCGTAAACTCTTATCCCCGCAGCCCCAAAAGCCAGTGTCGCTAAAATCAGCGTTACTTTCATCTATCGCTTTTGCCGCAGCGGCCCTCATGTTGGCGGCAGCTATTATCATGGGACCGGGGTGGGAGCGTGCACCCAGTTTGGTGCCGAATGAGGCTTCGCCCATTAACGATAACCAAGTGAGTGCTAACCCCAAAGCCATGATGGTTCAGGCACCCCCAGGTGGATTTGAACTCTCGGCCAGCCCCTTGTCAATTGAAGGTGTGAATGAAGCTGTGCCGTTGAGCGAAGAGGAACTGGTTGCTGGCGAAGACAAAAAGTAAGGGGCTGTCGTAGATATTTATTTACCGCTGGAACAAGTTGCAAAAGAAATGGGGTTGGGGGCCTATCCCGCTATCGGCCTGGCCGCCGCCCGCGAAGCTGCGCGAGCTTCCCTCAAATTGCTGAAGGACAGGAATAATCCGCAAGACCCACTCGCGGTACGCCGGTTAGAACAAGAGCCCGACATGAAAAACCGGCCTTTGGTGTTTTTTGCCGAACAGATGATTTCCGACATTGAACTGCAATGGCGAAACCCAAAGCATCGGTCGCAATGCCGCTTTGCGCTTCGCACTCGTAAAGGACTCGACGGGATTACGCCGATCAACGCCATGCCGCGGTTCCTGCTGATCTCTCCTGATCTGGAAACTAATGCGGACGACATCATGTCGATCTTGCATGATGCTACGGTCGATTTTGCGCCGGTACTGTTGCGTAATCTATCGGTGTTGGTCGATCCGCGCCTGCCGACGGGTAGCTGGTACATCTTCGCTGATCCGGCTGCGCTGCCGATCCTGGAATACGCCTACCTGTCAAGCGCGCAAGGGCCGCAAATAGCCAGCCGCGAAGGTTGGGATACCTTGGGAATGGAGTTCCGCGTCGTTCTCGACTTTGGTGCGGGCGCCGTTGATTGGCGCGGCGCATATAAGGGCGGCTGATCATGGCAAGCCTGACCGACCTTACCAAGTGGCGTGATCAGCTTCTGGAAGCCCGATTGTCGGGCGTCCGGCGTGTTCGGGACCAGAGCGGCGATGAAATCGAATACAAGTCCGATTCAGAATTAGCCCGTGCTTTGTCGGCCGCTGAAGCTGCGATCGCTGCCGCAGCCCGTCCCACCCCCAACACAATTCTTTTTAGGACTTTCAAAGGAGTCTAATGATGAAAAACCATGTTCAGAAAGGTGACACGCTGACAATTCCGGCGCCGGCCGCCGTTCTCTCTGGTGCCGTCGTAGTAGCCGGCCAGATAATCGGCGTAGCCAATGGCGATGCAGCTTCAGGTTCGCCGGTTGATGTCGATGTAACGGGCGTGTTCAGCCTCTCCAAAGTTGCCGCACTGGCAATCGATGTCGGTGACCTGGTTTATTGGGATGCTGCCCCCAAGCTAGTGACCAAAACGGCTGTCTCCAATAAAAAGTTGGGCTATGCGGTTACGGCTGCGTCAAATCCATCTGCGACCGTCAACGTCCGATTGGTGCCGGTAGTCTAAGCATATGGTAGCCTCAGCCCCTTCTATTCGCGCCGTTGCAACGCCCACACGGCGCGGCTTATCGCGAGAGGAAGCGGCGGGCTATATCGGTGTTTCCCCTTCGACATTTGACAAATTGGTAGCTGAAGGCAAGATGCCGATACCAAAACGGATTAGCACTCGTAAAATTTGGGATGTCCGCGCTTTAGATTTAGCGTTTGATGGCCTTGATGCTGAATCGACAGACGCTGAAAATCTGTGGGATAACATCTAATGACCAAAATTACGTTGGCCTATGTGCATCGGTTTTGCGACCGGCACGGTAAGATGCGCCACTATTTTCGGCGTCCTGGGTTCAAGCAAATTTCTCTTCCTGGCCTCCCTGGATCGGCGGAGTTCATGACTGCCTACCAGTCGGCATTGGGCGGTGTTGTCCCAACTATTGTTGTGGGAGCAGGGCGAACCCCGTGGCTCAATCGGCAAGTTGATAATTAGCTGGTATCAATCCTGTGATTTTAAAGGGTTTCGAGAACAAACAAAAAAGACCTATCGAGGTATTGCTGAGAATTTTCGCAACGAACATGGTGACAAACCGGTAGCGCAGTTACAGCCTCATCACGTCCGCAAAATTCTTGCTAAGAAATCTGATACACCTGCGGCCGCAAACAACCTACTTAAGGTTCTTCGGTCTATAATGAAGCACGCTGTTGACGATAACTGGCGTACCGACGACCCTACTTTTGGGGTTCGGCCCTTAAAAAATAGAACGGACGGATTTCATACTTGGACTGAAAAAGAAATTACGCAATTTTCAATCGTTTTACCCAATTAGCTCGCGCGCCAGATTAGCCTTTGATCTGCTATTATATACAGGGCAACGGAGGTCAGAAGTAATTCGTATGGGGCCGACAACACGTTTCTGATGGGCTCATCGCCGTAACGCAACAAAAGACCGGAACATCCCTTTCGATCCCAATTCATCCGCAGCTTAAGGCCACACTGGATGGTACGAAGCTTGATAACCTTACATTCGTGATGACTGCGCAGGGCCAAGGATTTACCGCGTCTGGCTTTGGAAACTGGTTTCGTAAAATCTGCCAAGAAGCTGGATTGCCTAAACAATGCGCGGCGCACGGTCTCCGCAAAGCGGCAGCCCGCCGATTAGCTGAAGCCGGTTGCACGACGAAACAAATCGCCTCAGTTACAGGACACACCACGCTTAGGGAAATTGAGCGATACATGGTGGCGGCTGAACAGAAACAGTTGGCCCGTTCAGCAATGGACAAAATGACAATAAAATAAGGACGTTTGAAGAACATTCATTGGCAAACCCCGCATAAAGGTTTGCCAATCCACATAACAACCATTTGAAAGGAATGGAGAAAATGAAAGTTATGGCGGGCAGAGTGACCCCTTAAAGTGCGTCCAAAGGTGCCCGTAGGCGTACGAGAGCCTGTTGATTTATTTGAGAAAAATGATTCAATTTATCCGAATTGGTTCACCCCAGTTCCCACCCATCTGGCGTTGCCGCTGGGGTCACTGCTGGGGTCAGGTTCGGGAAACAGCAAATGGCCACACTGACAGCAAAACGAGTAGACACGCACAATGCGCCTGGCAGGTATTCGGACGGGAGCAACCTATATCTTCAGGTCACGAAGAGCGGTTCAAAGTCGTGGCTATTTATTTACCGCTGGAACAAATTGCAAAAAGAAATGGGGTTGGGGCCCTATCCCGCTATCGGTCTGGCCGACGCCCGCGAAGCGGCGCGGGATGCACTCAAATTGCTCAAAGACAGGAACAATCCGCAGGACCCATTAGCGGTGCGCCGGGCAGAACAAGACGCCCGACGTGAGAAACCAGCCTTCGGTGTATTTGCCGAACAGATGCTTTCCGACATTGAGCTGCAATGGCGGAACCCAAAGCACCGGGCGCAATGGCGCTTTAGCCTGCGCGAATATGGCAAACCCATATGGGATATGCCTGTCAATGACATCGATACGCAGGATATCCTCCGGGTGTTAAAACCAATCTGGCAGACCATACCGGAGACAGCTTCGCGTGTGAGAGGAAGGGTCGAGAGGGTTCTTGACGCCGCTGCCGCACAGGGACTGCGTGCCGGTGCAAACCCCGCCCGTTGGAAAGGCCACCTCGATCACCTGTTGCCGAAGCGACATAAGCTTACACGCGGCCACCATTCCGCTATGCCGTACGATCAGGTGCCTAAGTTTGTCACGGAGTTACGCCAGCGCGATAATATGTCAGCGCTGGCTCTGGAGTTCCTCATTCTGTGTGCGGCTCGTTCAGGTGAGGTTTTAGGGATGACCTGGGAAGAAGTGGACGTTGTCGCAAAAGTCTGGACTGTGCCCGCCAATCGCATGAAGGCTGGGCGGGAACATAGGGTTCCTCTAACGGATAGAGCCGTGGCCGTACTAAACTCCGTCCGCCCACTGTCACTAAGTCTTTCCGATAAGGGACAGACGCAAGCGACAGGCTTCGTTTTCCGCGGATTAAAAATGGGGCCTTTGTCGGTAATGTCTCTCACCATGCAAATGCGCCGTATGGAAAAAGGCCATTTCACGCCCCATGGTTTTCGGTCGGCGTTCCGTGACTGGTGTGGTGAAGAAACTGATTTCGCACGTGAGATTGCCGAGGCCGCGCTGGCGCATACCGTCGGAGACATGACAGAGCGTGCCTACCGGCGTGGAGACGCTCTTGAAAAACGACGGAAGCTTATGGATGCGTGGTCAGACTTTATCGCATGACAATTGCGGGCCATTCAAACCGAAAACACACTTATGGAAATGCGTGGACATTGATGAATGGCAATCGGCCGGTTGTGGCCCTTAGAGGAAGCGATGAAAGTTTATCAATTCCAGCAAAGCGGACATCTTGCGATTAACTGATCAGAAGTGCGTATGATGTAAACGAAAAGACCTTGCCCGCAGTCAGAGTGATTTGACCTGAGCTGTCAATTGCCTTTGATAAGTTATAGAATTCACTCAAAGGCTGATCCTTGGGCGGGACAATACGCAAGGTGACCGTGTTTTTGGACTTGAGCGAGAGCCCCGTGACCTTATGGTTGCGCCAGGCCATATCGACGGTCAGTCCGCCTCTGGCGCGGATGCCTTTGATGTGGCCGTCCTTCCAGTTCGTCGGCAGGGCGGGCAGCAGGCGCAACTCACCGTCATGGCTTTGAAGCAACATTTCCGCGATGGCGGCGGTCGCACCCAGATTGCCGTCGATCTGAAAAATCGGATTGTCCGACGGACTGTACAGGTCAAGCAGGCTTTCGCTGGTCGAATGGGCCAGGAGTTTATGCAACATGCCAAAGGCATCATCGCCCTGCGCCAGACGGGCATAGAACATGGCCAGCCACGCGCTGCTCCAGCCGGTATGGCCGCCGCCGTGCTTCAACCGCTCGGCAATGGTCTTGCGCGCCGCCTCGGCAAGGTCAGGGGTGCGGCGGACATCCATCTCCAGTCCGGGATAAAGTCCGAACAATTGCGAGATGTGCCGGTGGCCGGGCTCATGCTCAATCAGCGGCTCGCTCCATTCCATGACGCGTCCGTCAGCCCCGATCCGTAGGGGGGCCAGCCGCTCAAGCGCGGTCTCACACGACTGCGCCAGCTCCGGGTCAACGCCGCACAAATGGGCGGCTTGTGAGGTGCAAAACAGGACTGTGCGCGCCAGAGACTGCGCCATAGCGCAGCCCATGTCGACATAGCCGGGCGTGCCATCACTCTGAACGTAGCTGTTTTCCGGCGAACTGGCCGGGCCCGACACTAGCTTCCCCGTGCGCGGGTCCTCTACCAGATAAGACAGGGTGAAGCGGGCGCACGCCGTGAAAAAGGGCAAGGCGCGCGTTTGCAGGAAGGCCTTATCCAGTGTGTAGAGATAGTGCTCCCAGTAGTGGAGGCACAGCCACGCCAAGCCGTCTGGCCAAAGGCCATACTGAATTCTTCCATCAAGTGCGGTATGCCCCCAGGGATTGGTAGTATAGTGAGCTACAGCCCCTTCACAGCCATAGGCGATACGCGCCGTAGCCTCGCCATAGGGCAAGAGGCGCTCAGCAAAATCAAACAGGCTATGGTGAAGATGGCCAATGCCGCAGACCTCTGCGGGCCAGAAGTTCATGTTGATGTTGATATTGATATGGTAGTCCGCACTCCACGGCGGCGAAAAACCGTCGGCCCATAGTCCTTGCAGATTTGGCGGCAGGGAGCCCGGGCGGGATGAACTGATCAGCAGGTAGCGACCGAAATTGAAATAACTCTCGACCAGAGCCGGTGAGGGGGCGGCATCTTTTGCGGCCGCGATCTGAGACGGTGTGAGCCGCGTATCGTCAGTAATGCCCAGCGACAGGTCAACGGCATTAAACAGGGCGGCATGGTCGCGAGCTTGAGTTGCGGCGAGGCGCTTCCACGATTTACCCTTTGTTTCGGCCAGAGCGGCCTGTGCGGTGGATAAGGGATCGGCACCAAACAGGTCGGTCGCCGCGGTCAGACTAAGCAAGACCCCCTTTGCGCCGGTAACGCGCACACCGTCCGCTGTCATTTCAGCCTTCCCGCCCTCCGTCTCCCAGCTTAAAACGGACGCGAAGCGGGTGCCGTAAGGCTTGGGTTGGCCGGTCAGAACAATCTGCCCATTTTGGGCAGAGATCGTGGCGTCCTGACGGCGTGTCAGCTTGATTGTAACGCTCAGGCCTTCGGGAGCGGTGGTTTCCAGCCGCACCAGCAGAACCTTATCAGGATAGGAGGCCAGAACGGTGCGTTTATAGACGGCTTTGCCGATGCGGTAGCTGACTCGGGCCTGGGCCGCTTTCATATCCAGTTCGCGGCGATAATCTTCGACGTTTTCAGCGTGCTCGAAGCGCAGGTGAAGGTCGCCCAGCATCTGATAGGAGCCAAAATCGTCACCGTTCATCGGCTGCATCATGCGCGCCTGAGCGAGTTTATTGGCATTTATGCGATCACCGTTAAACAACAGCCGGCGCACTTCCGGCAAGGCATCGCGTGTAGTCACCGGATTGTCTTCGACCGTCCGGCCTGACCAGATTTCGATGTGGTTAAGCTGCAAGCGCTCTTCGCGCACCCCGCCGAACACCATAGCCCCCAGACGGCCATTGCCAACGGGCAGGGCTTCGATCCAGCGCGCCGCCGGTTGATCAAAGCGCAGGGTCTTGGCGTCCTCATGTGCGGATTTCGCGGCGGCTTGGGCTAGCCCTGGCAGCATAAACAGTGCCGACGTGCCCGCGATAACATTCCGGCGTGTTGGTTCCGACATCTCTACCCTCAGATATTCTGATTTATAATATAATTATTGCGCGATTAGGGTGATGCTGTCAATTGCGGCCAATGCACGTCGCTCCCATTCGTCTTGGGCGATTTGCTCGCTGCTAACCTAATAAAGCCATTGAGTGAGAATTCGCTGCATCTCATCAAGTCTCGCGTTCGGATCGTCAATGACGAATGGATCAGTCTTCCGCTGGTAAATTTGTGGTTCAATTTGAACTATTTATATGGATTAGAGAACGAGCTGCTGAGATCAGGCTCCTGAACAATGAGTCGAATGCGGTTACAAAATTGACAGGAGAATTCCTATGACTGAAACAACAAAATTTGACGCCAGCGCGGTTGCTACTGAGTCGCCTTTTTTTAAATTCTCTCCGGTGCTGGAGAAGTTCTTCTAGAGCATAAGTCATATATAATGGATATGCTTCCGACGGTTCCGGATGAATTCTATAATCATGTGAAACAACTTGCTGAAAATAAGATCATTCTTTAAATCTGATGATCATATATCTTATTCTGCTATCCACAGCGTTGTGAGCGATGGCCGCAATTTGAAAGTTATGAGGTGGTCCCCGAAAATCGGACACGGTTCTAAGCTTGTGTCGTTCTCTACGAAGGGCGAGACATATGACAGGCAAACGTACGCAGTATTCGGGTGATTTCAAAGCGAAAGTGGCGCTGGAAGCGATCAAGGGCGAGATGACCTTGGCTCAACTGGCGGCCAAACACGGCGTTCACCAGACGCTGATCAATAGCCGGAAGCGCCAGGCCATCGAAAACATGGCGACGGCTTTTTCGGGCAAGGCCGAACAGGCAGATGCCAGCCGGGAAGCGGAGGTCGAGAAGCTTCACGCCAAGATCGGCCAGTTGCTGGTGGAGCGGGATTTTTTGCGCAAAGCCTCCGGTCGATGAGTGCTGAGCGGAGGCGAGAGATGATCGATCCCAAACATACGACCTTGTCGGTGAAACGCCAGTGCCAGTTGGTCTCAATAAGCCGGTCGTGTTTCTACGGTGGCAGGCAGGGCGAAAGTCCGTTGAACCTCGCTCTGATGAGGCGGATCGACAAGCAGTTCATGGAGACACCGTTTTACGGCAGTCGTCAGATGGCCCGGCATCTCAAACGCCAAGGCTACGACGTCGGCCGCAAGCGTGTAAGGCGCCTGATGGCCAGGATGGGCTTGCAGGCGATCTACCAGAAGTGCAAAAGACGGTACGCCAGCCGGAGCATCGCACCTACCCATATCTGCTTCGGGGATTGGTCATCGACCAACCCAATCAGTTCTGGTGCGCCGACATAACCTCCATACCCATGCGTCGCGGCTTCCTGTATCTCGTCGCCATCATGGACTGGTTCAGCCGCAAAGTCTTGGCCTGGCGGCTGTCGAACACAATGGATGTCGAGTTCTGCATCGCCGCCTTGGTGGAAGCGATGGCGAAGCACGGCCGGCCGGACATCTTCAACACTGACCAGGGTAGCCAGTTCACCAGTCCGAGGTTCACAGAGCTTTTCCGGGACGCCAACGTCCGCCTGTCCATGGACGGACGCGGACGCTGGCTCGACAATGTCTTTATCGAACGGCTGTGGCGCTCGCTGAAATACGAGTGCATCTATCTCCATGCCTTCGAGACCGGATCGGAGGCCCGGCTTGGCATCGGAAGATGGATCGAATATTACAATCATCACCGGCCCCACTCGACACTCGCAGGACAGACACCCAACGAGATTTATCTGGGATCGGGAATGACGAGGAAAGCGGCATAATCACACCACAGACACAAGCTTAATTCAGCCGCAAACCTGTCCGTGAAACGGGGACCACCTCAGTTATGCTATCTTCTGGTGCGTAAATACCTGTATCGAGAAGCAACTTGGACCGAGTAAAAACGCTAGCGCACCCCAGCAACACGGTTGAGGGTAACTGAGGTGTCAGGTGATGGGGTGGACGGCTCCCGCTCCCGGCGTCGAACCATACTCCCCATCCCGTGGGCGACTTCTTCAATACCCTGCTAGATGCGGCCCTTGCTCGCACGCTGCGGCTGCAACAAGGCCGTTTAGCCAGTCTTGGTGACCATTAATCATAGGATTGGGCTTGGCCAGCGCCAACTCACGTGCGGGCGCGCCATTTTGGGTCTCTTGCGTCAGAATGCGCACACGACCGTGTGACAGATCCTCAATCAGCCACGCATGGTGAACGTCCAGCCTGTCCGCTGCGCCCTCTTCACCTGCCCAACCATGCCAGGCGATGCGGGCAGGTTGGCCTTGAACCGGCGGCACGCATTCGACGACGCGCGCGGGAACGGGAAAGCCGAACGTGCGGAAGAAAAAGCTATCTCCCATGGTAAGCTCGGGACCTCTGCCATCTTCAATATGCACATCTGATGCGTTCGAATAATAGGTCGGCCAGAGCGCAGGCTGGATAAGATACGGCCAAATGTCTGCTGCAGTAAGGCCGGCAACGATCACTTCGTTCGATACGTAATTGTCGGTGAAGCCGGGAACATAGCCCGCAGGCCAAAGTATGTCTGTCAAGGTGGTTACTCCAATGGTGAAAAGCTTTGGAAAGCCATTAATAAAGTGCTGGAAAACTACAAAGCGTTCTGTCATAAGTCGAATTTTAAAAATGTATTTCTGATATTGACGTGGCAAATATCAACTCGCTTGACCTCAATTTGCTCAAGGCTTTGGATGCTCTGATCGAGACTCGATCGGTAACCCAGGCCGCTTCACGATTGGGGCTAAGTCAGCCTGCTGTGAGTGGAGCCCTTGCGAGGCTACGCGATGTCTTTGGCGATCCGCTCTTCGTCCGAGCTCAGCGCGGTCTTCTGCCGACACCGCGTGCACTGGAGATCGCAGAGCCACTCCGAAAAATGTTGACAGAGGTTCAGGCACTGGTGCAGCCACATGCGTTCGTGCCGTCCGAAGCGCAGGTCACTTTTCGGATAGCCGCCACTGACTATGCACAAACGGCGATAGTACTGCCGCTTCTGAACGTGTTGGAACGGCAAGCACCGGGGATCAGGCTATCGGTCATCCCGGTGGATAACCGTTTCGCTGAAAGCCTGGCAGAGGGTAGGCTGGATATTGCACTGGTGACCCCCGAAATGTCGCCAGACACCCTTCGGACGCGAAAGCTTTTCGACGAAAACTATGTATGCGTTCTGCGCAAAGGCCATCCCAACGCCGATGACCTTGATCTTGAGGCTTTCTGTGCCTTGAATCATGCCATCATGTCGCACGATGGAACTCAGTTCAGAGGGGCGACGGATACTGCCCTTGACCGGATGGGGTATAGTCGTCGGGTTGTCGCTACGCTTCCGAGTTTTTTAGTGGTTATTAACCTTGTGCGTGTTTCCGATACAATTGCTCTTATCCCCAGTCGTCTGACCTATGGAAGTGACGACATCGTTGTTCGCGAACCGCCTCTGTCGATCGAAGGATTTTCCAAAATTGCAGCTTGGCACGAAAGAATGCATCAGGATCAGGCGCACGCATGGTTGAGGGCGCGGTTATCAGAGGCTGCATATGTGCCTGCACAATAGACTTCGATACACACGCGCGCTGATCTTACTTTGAAAGTCTTCGATCTGACCCTGGCCGATGCGAGTTCTCCTGCTGCGCGGTCAGTGCCCGCGACGGATTTCAGGTCCTTCAGAGGGCTGGTTTTTGCGGGCGCGAAGGTCTGTTCGGATGGTTAGGGTCGCGCCTCGGCCACCAAGCTATGTCGCAGTGTAATGATCAAAGCCGCTTTCGGCGCTGATCACGGAATCCTTGCTGGCGGCCCGTTTTCATGGGGTTGGGGATGAGGTACTGACCTAGGCCGTAACTTCCGCTTTAGGGAACACTTCTCACGCGCCGACAAAATGGCCGCTCCGGGCGCTCACGGGCCTAGATTGGAAAATTGAGTAAATTGGCGAAGGAGGGAGGGAAGGCCAGATAAAAGCAGTGCCTCCTTGATCGGCTAAGTCATTGTCTGCACATCGCTTTTTATGGAGACTCGGAAGAGTGCCAAGAGGCGATATCGCTTTAAGCGCTTGAAATTTCGAGTGATTTTAAGCCTCCTAGCCGCAATGGTGCAGAAAGCCTCTCCAGAGTGCCCTCGCGCTGGGCGCTCGCCCTGGCCTTTTTGGGGGCCGGGCGAGCGCTCCACCTGCGGTCAAACGGCGGGTTCCGGGGGTGTAACGAGTATCTGCTAATCTCCGAAGCAACGGTATCTTGGCTCCCGACCAAGGAGCCGACATGCCTTTCAACGCCACAGACAAAATCGCATATCGTATTGATGAAGCCGTGAAGGCATCGGGCCTTGGTCGCTCGTTCTTGTATGAGAAAATGGCCGAGGGCAAACTACGGTCTGTCAAAGTTGGTGGCCGACGTCTGATCCTGCGCAATGACCTGGTCGATTTCCTCAATCAGGGAGGCGAACCAAAGCCGTCAGCGCAAGCCCCCTCGGTAGTGGTTCTAGAGGCTAGAATCGGGTCGACGGCCATTCGACGACCAGCGCAGTTAGAATTGCCCCTCAAGCCCCGTAGATAGGGCCACATAGCCTCATGACTAAGTCTTGGCCAGGTCGTACTATTTGAAAGCGGTAGCCCACACCCGGCTCAGGTGTTAGACTCTGGTATCAACGCTTCGGGATTCTCCATGCTGACGGATCAGCTTTCTCACTTGCCAGACACTAAACGCCGCGAACTTGAACGTGTGGTGCAGGTGCTGTTCGACGAGTTCGAGGACGCCATCAAGTCAAAGCTATCTGATAAGAAGAAACTGGGCCGCATCCTCAAGGTCATATTGTTCGGCTCTTATGCCCGTGGCGACTGGGTTGAAGACCGACTGTCGGGTTACCGCTCCGACTACGATCTTCTGATCGTCGTCAACAGTCACCAGTTCACCGACCTGCATGAATATTGGGCCAAGGCTGACGGGCATTTCATACGAGAACTAACCGTCACCCAGCATATCAAGACACCCGTGAACTTCATCGTTCACAGTCTTGAAGACGTCAATGATCAGTTGGCCAAAGGCAGGCCCTTCTTCTCGGACATCGCCCGCGATGGCATCATGTTATATGAGGCACCGGGCCATCCCTTGGCTAAGTCAAAGCCCCTGACGGATGATGAGATCAAAGCCGAAGCGCAGGGTTATTTTGAACAGTGGTTTATACGAGCAGAGCAATTTCTGTTCACAGCTCAAGACCAATTGGACCGCGACTGGCGAAGCATGTCTGCATTCAATTTCCACCAGGCGACTGAGTCACTTTACCACTGCGCCCTACTTGTCCTCACGCTGTATAGCCCCAAGAGCCACCGCATCACTATGCTAAGGTCTCAAGCAGAGGCTCTGGACGACCGCTTGAAGGTTATCTGGCCCAGTGAGACCAAACTGCACAGGCAAGCCTTTGATCGCCTCCGGAGGGCCTATATCGAGGCCCGCTATTCAGCGGAATACACCGTATCCATCGAGGAGCTAAATTGGCTGAACGAACGAATTGCCGTGCTTCGGGATACGGTCAAGACGATTTGCAGGGAACGCCTTGCACCTCAGCAGCCCACGATATAGCGGTGCAGATTGGACAATAGGACTGCCTCGGAAGACGTACGGACAAGTCTTTGATCCTGGCATCGCGGAGAAGGCGACTAAAGGGTTGGTCGATAACGACTCATCGCTGTTGATATCGAAATACATCTGAAAAATACCCGCATGTACCACGAGAGAGTGTGTTTTTGATGAGAACAGTGCAATGAATCCGTTGCATTAATGGCACGCGGTGTCCAAAAGCATCCGGAAAAGTCCATCTGAAACCATAAAAAACGCTGGGGTCAATCCTGGGGTTTTGATTGCAGCGTTAAAAAATGACGAGCAAAAATAAATACTTATGCGCGGGAGTGGCGGACAGAGTGAGATTCGAACTCACGGTAGGCTTCCACCTACGGCGGTTTTCAAGACCGCTGCCTTAAACCACTCGGCCATCTGTCCGCACGAGCAAGGTTTTGGGTCATAACCCGACTTTTCCGCAATTCCAAGCCGTTAACTAAGATTTTTCTCATTTTCAATAAATTATGCACAAGCCTCATCAACTGATGGGGCGCAGCAATGTGTAATGCGTAGGGTACGGCATGACGATATATTCCGATATGGGAAAAGTCAGGCGTTCTGAATGGCTCAAATCAGGGGCACGCCATCTGTTGTGGGTATTAGCAATCATCTGCTTTGCCCTGATGAGCGCCTGCGCCGGACCGAAATACAAAATCAACAGCAACCCACCCGTCGCCGGGAATGGCACTTACCACTCCGGCACCCTCAAGCCCTACAAAATTCGTGGCCAGACCTACAGGCCAAGCATCCCCGACAAAGGCGATAGCTGGGTGGGCACCGCCTCATGGTACGGCGCAGAATCACCTAACCCGACAACAGCCAATGGCGAATATTTCAACCCCAACGCCGTTTCCGCAGCCCACAAAACCCTGCCTTTACCGTCAATCGTCGAAGTCAAAAATCTGGATAATGGCAAGATTTTAGTCCTGCGGGTCAATGATCGCGGGCCTTTCATTGATGGCAGACTGATTGACCTGTCAAAAGGGGCGGCTCGTGAACTGGGGGTGCTAGGGGCGGGGACAGCCAAGGTGCGCGTCACCTTTTTAGGCCCCGCCGCGCGGGGTCAGCAGGGGGCATCCATAGCGGCAAACGACGGTCGTTACCGCGTCCTGCTGGGCAGCTTTACCGTCAAGGAAAATGCTGATCGCGCCCGCGATAGACTTAGTGATATTTCCATAGAGCGGAAGGGTGAGCTTTATGTCGTCTCCATGGGGCCGTATGACGGCCCGGACAAGGCTGAGCGTGCCCGGCAAAAAGCCTTATCCGAAGGCTTTTTCGATGCGGTGCTGCGCAGAGAGTAATTGGCGCTTAGCCCGTTTAAACGTGCATGGTTCCTGAAAATCGCTTCACACTTTGGGGATTGCACTTTAAGTTCCGGCCATGCGTGGGAAATTCATTACATTTGAAGGCGGTGAGGGGGCGGGCAAGTCCACTCAGGTTAAGCTTCTGGTCAAGCGATTGCGTGATCTGGGATTAGAGGTCGTGCAGACTCGCGAGCCTGGTGGATCACCCGGCGCTGAGGCCTTGCGCGACCTTCTGGTCAAAGGCGACGCATCGCGCTGGTCACCGGTATCTGAGACCCTGATGATGTACGCATCGCGTGCTGACCATCTGGAGAAGGTCATCCGGCCGGCGCTGGAACGCGGCGCATGGGTTGTCTGCGATCGGTTTGCCGATTCGACCCGCGCTTATCAGGGGGCGGGCGGAGGGATTTCGCCTGACTTCATCGAGCAGGTTGATCAGGTCGTGGTGGGGGATACCCAACCTGATCTGACATTGATTTTGGACATGCCGGTCGAGGTCGGCCTTATGCGTGCCAAAGGGCGCGGCGGCGATGAGGATCGGTTTGAAGCCAAGGGCATCGGCTTTCATGAGCGCCTGCGGCAGGGGTTTGTGAAACGTGCAGCCATAGCTCCTGACAGATATAAAATTATTGATGCTGATCAGAGTATTGAGATCATATCTTCAGATATATGGTCGCAAGCGGTGATGCAGTTTCCAGAACTTAAAGGGGCTTAAAAATGGCCTCCCCAGCCTTGGTCGAGGATGCAACGCTTCATCCGCGTAATACTTATGAGTACCGTCAGAATGAGGTCGCAGAGCAGGCGTTTATGGATACCTATGGGCGCGGGCGTCTGCATCATGCCTGGCTGTTATGCGGCCCACAAGGGCTGGGAAAAGCGACCTTTGCCTATCGGGCCGCCCGATTCCTGATGGGAAAAGTTTGCGACCCGTCTTTGGGGCTTATGGGTGTTTCACCGCAAGATCCGGATGCCAAACTCATTGCCGCACAGTCTCATCCTGACATGCTTTCTATTGAGCGCGAAGCCAATGACAGCGGCAAACTAAAGAAGAACATCAGCGTCGAAGCGATCCGCGAGGTCGGTGTGTTTTTCTCAAAAGCACCATCCCGGTCACCATATCGTGTGACCCTAATCGACTCCGTTGATGATTTAAACATCAATTCAGCCAATGCTTTATTGAAGATTCTTGAAGAGCCACCTGAGCGGGGAATATTGTTTCTGGTATCTCATTCGCCGGGGAAGCTGCTTGCTACCATTCGGTCGCGTTGCCGTCGCTTAACTTTCGCGCCGTGGCAGGATGAGGCTGTACGCGCCTTCATTGAACCCGATGTTGATGTTCGTGGGGATGATCTAGCTCGCCTGATTAGCATGGCAAAGGGCTCTCCGGGCAGGGCTCTGAAACTCTGGCAGGATAAGGCACTCGATATGGATGATCTGGCGGGTCGCATCCTGTCATCTTCGCCGCCGCCCCGTGCTGAATTGATCCGTTATGCCACCGAGTTTAAAACCAGTTCAGCGCGTAGTGACGGAGCCAAAAAGTTCAGCCTGTTTATGGATATGCTGTGCGAGCAAGTTCGCGAGCGTGCCCTAAGTAGCCATCCCTATGGTCGCGCAAAACAATGGGCGGATTTGTGGGCGCGGTTAAGCACGGTCACCGCTGAAACCGAAGCCGTGAACCTTGATCGCGGAGAATATTTCTGGGCTTTATGCCGGGATATCAGAGAGATTGCCTGACTATGCTTATCGATAGCCATGTAAACCTTCACGCCCCTCAATATGATGAAGACCGCGAAGATACCATTCTTCGTGCCCGTGCGGCCGGTGTGGGACTTATGGTCAATATCTGCGACCGCGTATCAAATTTCGAGGCCTGTTATAAGATTGCCCGCGACAATCCGGATATCTGGGCGACGGTCGGGACACATCCGCACGAAGCCAGAGAAAATCCCGAACTCAGCGCGGCCACCCTGATCGATTTAGCCAAATTACCCAAAGTGGTGGGAATAGGGGAGTGCGGTCTCGATTTTCACTACGACTACAGCCCACGCGATATTCAGGCAAAGGTGTTTCGGGCGCACATCGAAGCCGCCCGAGACAGCGGATTGCCTCTGGTGGTTCACACCCGTGAAGCCGATGAGGTCATGTGGGATATATTGAGTTGCGAACATCGCAACGGCGAATTTAAATTTCTGCTGCATTGTTACACAAGTGGCGTAGAACTGGCGCGAAAAGCCGTCGATCTTGGGGCCTGGTTTTCCGTCTCAGGCATTGCGACCTTCAAGGCCGCTCAGGATGTGCGCGACATCATCAAAGACATGCCAGCGGATCGGATTATCGTCGAAACCGACTGCCCGTATCTGGCCCCCATACCTTGGCGTGGCCGACGCAATGAACCGGCCTATGTCACGCACGTTTATGACAAACTGGCGGAAATACGTGGATGGAGCCTTGAAGAGACCCGGAAACTGACTGAGGATGCTTTTTTTGAGCTGTTTGATCGCATTTCCAAACCTGTAATCTCATGACAAAAATCATTGAAATTGATGTCCTTGGGTCTGGATGCTCAAGTGGCGTCCCAAGAGTTGACGGTTACTGGGGAGCTTGTGACCCTACAAACCCCAGAAACCGTAGATCCCGGTGCAGTGCTGCGGTGGCCATTTATGATGATCAAACGCCAGATCAGCGCACTCAGGTCATCATAGATACATCGCCAGAGTTCCGGGAGCAGGTGCTGCGCGCAGAAATCAAACATCTGGATGCAATATTGTGGACCCACGATCACGCAGATCAGTCCCATGGCATTGATGATATGAGATTTTTCGCCATTGCCAATCGTCGTAACATTGACGCCTATATGGATCAGGCAACCTATAACGGCCTTTTTCATCGCTTTGAGTATGTTTTTACGGGAAAATTTGGTTATCCGCCAATTTGCACAGCTCATATCATTCCTGATCATGGAACCTTCTGGAATGTTATGGGAAATGGCGGTGCGCTGCCGGTGCTGACTTTTGAACAGGAGCATGGCCCGATAAAATCTGTCGGCTATCGCATTGGTGAGTTTGCCTATTCCAGTGATGTCTCTGATATCAGCGATGATAATTTCGAGCACTTAAAGGGCCTGAAGCTATGGGTCGTCGACGCTTTGCGTTTGGCACCACATCCGACGCACGCACATGTTGAAAAGACGCTAGGCTGGATTGAGCGGGTTAAACCCGAAAGAGCCATCCTGACCAACTTGCATCAGGATCTGGATTACAGCGCTTTGAAATCCATGCTGCCTGAACATGTAGAACCGGCTTATGACGGCATGAAAATCAAACTGATCGCATAAGGAATTTCCCATAATGTTTATTATGCGAAAATTGATAGTCGTTGGGTGGACTCTATTTGGAAGCGCGACTTGTCTTAGTTTTAAGGCCCTACGGGCCAGGCAGAACCCACAAATCCCTTGTGTATAGGATTTGAAGAGTCCTCCGAAAAGCGCAACCTGAATTTCCATGCCTGTTCAGTTTTGTGCGGCAGCGATCCCAATCGAAGGAACGTAGAAGGAGGCAATCTTATCGATAAACCGTTGCGGGTCGCTGCCAACAAGATTGGTCAACACCACGACTGCAAGATCATCATCTGGGTAAATGAAGAAGGCAGCGCGCCCGCCACCTATGCCGCCCACTATCCTGTGCGGCGTAATGCGAACGATTGGCCAGCCCATCGCCCATTCGTTGCGATCTCCATTGTTGAGAATGGCCGTCCAGAGGCGCTTTAAACTGTCAGGCTTCGCCAGAAGCTTTCCTGCTTGAAGCGCGATTATCCAACTCGCTATCTCTTGCGCCGATGCATTCATACCAGCGCCGGTTCGCGTAAAGGGCGGCAGATCGTCCCGCCAACGGCCCAACTGGTTTGTCACGGCTCCGCCGTGACCCGCTCCATAGAAGCTATAGGGCGTCGCCGCGTGTCGCCGCGTCCGGAATAATATCATAGCCATCGCCAAAACGAACATGAGTCATGCCGGCCGGCCTGAACTGATAGGCCGCGAAATAGTCGGTAAACGGCAACGCCACTTAGCTTGTCAATGATCTGCGCCAGCAACGCATAATTGGTCTGGTTATACTCGAAGCGTGTCCCGGGCGCGGATTCCACTGGCAACGCTTTGACTGCTGCCCATGCCCCCTCCTCGGTCCCGCCGCCGATTAAACCGGTGCTGCCTATAATATCAGGCAGGCCGGAGGTGTGCGCGAGAAGTTGATGGACACGGACATTGCGCTATGTGGTCGGCAGGTCGCCGATATAACGCGAAACGGGTGCATCGAGATCGAGCTTTCCGGCCTCAACCAACTGCATCGCCGCGACTCCGGTAAACGACTTTGTCGCCGAGTTGATAGGAAACACCGTATCTGGCATCACTGCGACCTGATGCTCGATGTTCGCGACCCCGAAAGCCTCGGAAAAGATGATACGCCCGTTCCTCACGACCGCGATCTGCGCCCCAGGGATATGCTTCGCAGCTATCTGCTCGCGCATGAAGGCCCGTGCGGCGACATTGGCATCTCGAATGGAGACTTGGGTGGTTGCTGCAGAATTGGTTTGCGCCGCGCAGGGAACTGCGATCATTAGGGCAACGACGAGCGTCATCAATACAGTTCTAAGCACGACAGGAACCTCTCCGTCTTGGTGTAAACGGCGAAGCTCCGCCTTGGGATTTGGCAGGAGTATAAGTAAAAAGCTCACGAGCGCAACTCCGCCTGACTGACATGTCCATAAATCACCTCCAGTCTTATCTCCTAGTCGCACCATCCTTATGGAAACTTTATATAAAAACCAATAAGTTGGCACAATTCATTCAGGTGACGTTCAGCATCGAAGCTTTAAACTGAATGCGTGGTTTCAGATCGCAGTGACGCTCTGAACAAAAATGTGAGGTTTCCAATGTCACGCAAGAATCAATCGAATTTTTCAAACAACAAATCCTCATCAATGGCCGCCGTCGTTTTAGGCTTTGGTCTGCTGATGGGCGCGCCTCTGGCCGCTCAGGCGCAAAACTATGACGGTTATTGCTATCAAAAAAGCAGCAATGCCCGCACCAAAGGTACAGTCATCGGGGCCGTTGCCGGGGCTGCCGTTGGCTCAGGCGTTGCCGCTAAAGGCGCCAAGACCGAAGGCGGCATCTTAGGCGCGATTGTCGGTGGCGCAATCGGTAATCAGATTGGCAAGGAACACAAAGAAACGTCTCGCGCCAATTGCCTGAACAGCCGCTATTATATCTATGACCGGGGCTATTACGATCCCCCCGCGCCACCCAATGGCTACCGGACGGTTTACTTTACGGATCGCCCTCAGTACGACAATTATTACGTACGTCACAACGGCCGCGAAGAACGGTGGGATCGCCGCAAGCATGGCAATCGTGATCGCTACTGATCAGGCTTTAAGCGCCCGGAACATTCCGGGCGTTTCTTTTGTGTGAGGCTCCGTTACCCATATGTCCGAAGCTTTTATTCTGTTGTCATCACCGCCTACCATTTTCGTGCAGGATGAAATCAGAGGCTTTGCGGATAAGGTTATAGATCCATGGGCCTCAGAGGCTCCCCAAAGCACTATTGAGTCTAAAGCCCATTCGGTTCGCGCTATTATCAATTGCAACTCCCGACTGAGCATCAATGCAGAATATATGCAGAGCTTTCCCAAACTCGAATTTATTGCCAGCCATGGCGTAGGCTATGACAATATCGATGCCGTATGGGCGGCGCAAAACGGCATCATGGTCACCAATACGCCAGATGTATTGACCGAAGATGTTGCCGATTTGGCTATGGGATTACTGCTCAGTACCGTGAGGATGGTGCCGCAAGCCGATAGATTTGTACGATCCGGCGGCTGGCGAAAAGGCCCCTTCCCGCTATCTGCATCTTTACAAGGCCGCAGGATAGGGATTGTCGGGCTTGGGCGTATAGGCCGGGCCATAGCCAGACGGGCCGAAGCCTTTGATATAGCCATTTCATATCATGGCCGCCAAAGGCAGGCGCATGTGGATTATGATTACTATGCTGACCTGCTGTCCATGGCGAAGGACTGCGATATTCTGATCGTGGCGGCACCCGCAACGCCTTTGACCCGTCATATTATCAATGCCGAGGTCCTTAAAGCTCTGGGGCCGACTGGCGTACTTATAAATGTATCGCGCGGTAGTCTGGTTGATGAGGATGCCTTAATTCAAACCCTGACATCAGGAACCATTTCTGCCGCAGGACTTGATGTTTACGAAGATGAGCCCAATGTTTCGGCCACGCTTATTGACCTTCAAAACGTGGTATTACTGCCTCATATAGGGTCAGCCACCACAAACACACGTAAGGCTATGGCTCAACTGGTCGCGGCTAATGTCAGGGCCTGGTTATCCGGGCACGATCCTCTCACCCCGGTTCCTGAATGTTCAGGTTTTTGACTTACGGGCGGCATCGGAGTGCCCATCCGGATCACCTGAGGGGTTTTGGGTGTTATTTGACGCACTGCTTTTCGCGTCACTGGTCTCATGAGGTCGCTCCTCATGTGTTGGACGCGGATCGTTTGGTGTTTTAATTTGTGGTCTTGCTGACGCACTTTTTGAGTAGCGGTCATTGGCTATGCCTTTGCCGTTGTGATCGCCGTCAGTTAATCGGTCATCACGAGTTTTCGTTGCCATGAAAGTCTCCTTTTGACTCAGAATGGCACCCGTCAAATAAGAGCGAAATTTCCGCCTCAGGCCGTATCTATAAATTTCCGGCAAGCCCTAATAGGCGTAAAGTTCTTACGTTAAGCGTTCAAGCTATATCGATTTTTTATAAGACGATCGCTTAGGCTTTGCCCATGCATCGCTTCTACATCCCGAAATCTGAAAGTGAAGCGCGGGCAATTCAGGAGGAATTGCGCCGTGAAATTCGCCTGTTCGATGATTTTGATAAGATTGAGACCATAGCCGGTGTCGATGTCGGCTATGATATCGAGAATGGGCTGGCTCATGCATCTATTGTCACCATGTCGATTGATGATCTTAAACCCATCGAAGCGGTTGAAGCCTCAGTGCCGGTTGATTTCCCTTATATT